>NZ_JBTVYO010000002.1:0-699350 GCF_054788345.1 Celeribacter sp. ULVN23_4
AATAAACCATCCGTGTGGGGGCACCATTTTCATTCCCTGCCGTATCCCTCTGTTTCCACCGCGCATCCGGCGTTAAAAGGGCGTATGAGTATCGCTTTCTCTTCCGTTAAAGACTTTCTCGACGCCCCGTTCGACACTGTGATCGACGTGCGTGCGCCGTCGGAATTTGCCGAAGATCACGTCCCCGGCGCGATCAATCTTCCGGTGCTTTCCGATGAGGAACGCGCGCGGGTTGGGACTGTTTACAAACAACAATCTCCTTTTCTGGCGCGCAAGCTTGGTGGGGCCTTGGTGGCGCGCAATGCGGCGGATCATATCGAGGGGCCGCTTGCGGAGAAGGAGGGGGGCTGGCAGCCGCTGGTTTATTGCTGGCGCGGGGGGCAGAGGTCGAATTCCTTTGCCATTATCCTGCGGCAGATCGGCTGGCGGGTCGAGGTGGTCGAGGGCGGATACAAAAGCTGGCGCAGGGCCGTGATCGGCATGTTGCACGAGGCGCCGCTGCCGCATCGGTTGGTGCTGATCGACGGCAACACCGGGACGGCGAAGACCGATCTGTTGCACCGCGTGGCGGCGCGGGGCGGGCAGGTGCTCGATCTTGAAGGGCTGGCCAATCATCGCGGGTCGATCTTTGGCGGCATGGGCGATCAACCGGCGCAGAAGGGGTTTGAGAGCCGTCTCGCGGCGGCGCTGGCGCGTCTTGATCCCGAACGGCCTGTCTTGGTCGAGGCAGAAAGCTCCCGCATTGGCGATATTGTCGTGCCGCCCTCGCTTTGGGCCGCCATGTGCGCCGCGCCGCGGATCGATGTGACCGCGCAGCTCAGCGCGCGGGCGCGCTATCTGTCGGAAGCCTATGCCGATCTTGTCGAAGACGCGGGGCTGATGGAGCGGCGTTTGGATCAGCTTATCACGTTGCAAGGGCATGAGCGGGTGGATGCTTGGCGCGCCATGGCGGAGCAGGGGAATTTCGTCGATCTCGCAGGGGCGCTGATGGCGCTGCATTATGATCCGCGCTACGAGAAATCCCGTGCGCGACATCGTCCCGAAGTGCTGCAGGTCTTTGATCTCTGCGACATGAGCGAGGCGGCGCGCGAAGATGCGGCCGGGCGGATCACGCGCTTTCTGGCAGAGTTTTAACTTTAATCCGACACGGTCAGGCGCGGCTCGCCTTCGGTGATTTCGCCGATCAGGGCGGCTTGATAGCCCGCCTCGCGCAAGGCGCTGAGGCATTTCTCGGCCCGCATTGGGGACAGACAGGCCAATAGCCCGCCCGCCGTCTGCGGATCAAACAGAAGATCGGCGCGCGCGCCCTCGGGGCCGTGATATTCCGCCGCATAGGCGCGGTTGGCCGGGTAGATCGTCGAGCGCATGCCCGCCATCGACTGCGCCAATGCACCGGGCAGGAGCGGGATGTCGGAGAGCCGGATTTCGGCAGCAACGCCGGAGGCGCGGCAAATGCCCAGAAGATGCCCGGCAAGACCGAAGCCGGTCACATCGGTCATGGCATGGGCATTGCTGAGAATGCGGGAGGCCTCGCCGGAGGTTTGCAACATGGAGGCGTAGACGGCTTCCATATCGCGACCGCTGGCTTTGATCTCCATTTCGGCGGCGAGCATCACACCGGTGCCGAGCGGTTTGGTCAGGATCAGCTGATCGCCGGGGCGCGCGCCTTTGAGGGTGATCGGTTGATCGAGCAGGCCAGTGACGGTGAAGCCGACGGAAAACTCCGAGCCCATGGCGGTATGCCCGCCGATGATTTCCGCGCCTTCCTCGGTGAAGACATCGCGGGCGGCTTCCATGATCTCGGCGAGCCAGCCTTCTTGGAGCGCGGTGCTCATTTTCGGCAGGGTCACGGTCATCAGCGCCGCCTGTGGCGTTGCCCCCATGGCCCAGACATCGCCGAGCGCATGGATCGCGGTGATTTTCGTCATCAACACAGGGTCTTCGACAAAGGCGCGGAGGTGATCGACCGAGGCCACCTGCCATGTGTCGCCATGGGTCAAAAGCGCGGCGTCATCGCCCGTCAGATGCAGCACGTCGCGCCGCTCCGCGCCAGGATGTTCGCTCAGCACGCGGCGGAGGATGTCGCCGCCCACCTTGGCCCCGCAAGCCCCGCACATGGGCTTTTTGCCCTCGACCTCTTCGCGCAGACCATCGGCGACCTGTGCGGGGAGTTTCGGCGGCTGCATTGGCGTCAGCTCTTTGAGCTTGCGCATGAATTTCTGGTCGATGTGGTTTTTCCAACGCCACATCAGCGCGCCGGAGGTTCTCAGCCCCGCCTTGTCGGCCAGCGCGGCTTTGCCACCGAGGGAGATGAGTTTGAGATAGTCTTTCTGCGGCTGATAGCTGCGGAGTTTCGCGCCTGTCCCATCGGTGAGGCAGGCGCGCAGGTTGTGGAACAACACAGGCGCTTCCCGCACGGCGTAGACCCCCGCTTTGGGGCGTGGATCGTGGCGCAGATAGGCGCAATCTCCGGCGGCGAAAATCCGAGGATCAGACGATTGCAGCGTCGGGCCGACACTGACGAACCCGTCCTGCATGTCGAGACCCGTCTCTGTCAGCCAGTCATAAGGCCGGGCGCCCGCCGCGCCGAGCGTGAAGAAACTGCTCAGCCTGCTGCCGTCGGAGAAATGCACCTGATCGGCTTCGATGCGCGTGACCTGCGCCTGAGGCCGCAAGGTGACGCGCAGGTGAGCAAGGGTTTCAAGCAGGCGATGACGGGTCGCAGGGCGCATCTCGGAGAGGATTTCGCCCCGGTCGATGAGCGTGAGTTCCATCTGCGGCAGATCGCCCAGCCGATGCGCCATGGCGGCGGCAAGCTCCGCCCCAGCCACTCCGCCGCCGATCACCGCCATATGCGGAAGCACCTCGCCGTGGCGGGCGGTGTTTTGAAACGCATCCCATTGGGTTGCAAAGCGCTCCAGCGGTTTGGCCGCAACGCCATAGTCGGCGAACCCATCGAGATCCGGCATGGCGGAGGTGATGCCGATGTCGATCGAGGCGTAGTCATAGCGGATCGGCGGGTGTCCCTCGATATGCACCAAGCGGTTGTCCCGGTCGATTTCCGTTGCCCGGCCAAGAATGGCCCGCGCGCCTGCAAACCGCGCAAGACGCAAGAGATCAAGCTCAAGCGCGTCGCGTTCGTAGTGACCTGCGACAAAGCCCGGCAGCATGCCCGAATAGGCCGCGACAGCGCCGGGGTTGATCACCGTCACACGTACGCCGGGCAGGGGCTTCATGCCCCAGCGTTTGAGGATCAGCGCATGGCTGTGGCCGCCGCCGATCAGGACCAGCTCGCGGGTTAGGGGCAGCTCATGCATCGGTCGGCTCCATCGGCAAAGATTGGCGGGGCGTCGCTTTGGAAGTGCCCGCCTTTACAGCAGAATCTGACGCCAACCATTGCGAATGGCAAGGGCGCTGGACGCCGCACGGGCAACGTGTCAACATCCGCGCATGACCCATGATACCTCCCTGACCGAGAAGCTGCGCGCCCGCGCGCATGAAATTTTCCTCGAAGGCGTGGCGGCGGCCGATCCCGGTCATGCCGTGGAAGCCGCGTTGGAGGGGAAAACCTTCAAGAAACCGATCATCATCGCCGTCGGCAAAGCCGCGCGGACCATGGCCGAAGCGGCGATGCGCCATGTGAAGGCGCAGACGGTGATCGTGGTGACCAATTACGAAAATGCCAAACCTCTGGAGGGCGCGGAAGTGCGCGCGGCGGGCCATCCCGTGCCCGACGCCGAAGGCGCGCGTGCGGCGCTCCGTGTCGAGGAGGTGCTGTCCCATGCGACCGGCGATGTGCTGGCGCTGATTTCCGGGGGTGGTTCTGCGCTTTTGCCCGCGCCGGTGGCGGGGGTGTCCTTGGAAGACAAGGCGGAGGTGAACCGGTTGCTGCTCGCCTCCGGGGCGGACATCGTGACGATGAACCTCGTGCGCCAACAACTGTCCCGGCTCAAGGGCGGCGGGCTTTTGCGTGCCGCCGCGCCCGCCAAGGTCACGGCGCTTTTGCTCTCTGACGTGGTGTCAGACGATCTGCGCGCCATTGCCTCCGGTCCGACCGTTTCACCCATCGGGACGCGCGAAGAGGCGGCGAAGGTTCTGCAAGACCTTGGGCTATGGGAAAAACTTCCGTATTCCGTCTCCGCCTATCTGGCGCGCCCGCAAGCCGATCTTGGCCCCTTGCCCGACAGCGATGTGGAGTTGATCGGCTCCAATTCCATCTCTGTCGCGGCCATGGCGCGCGCGGCAGGCGGCGGCGCGGCGCAGGGCGTGCATGTGTTTCCGATGCCGCTTGAGGGCGATGTGTCAGACGCGGCGCGGGTCATTGTCGATTGTGCGATTGAGAGCGATGAGACGGGCGTCTTCCTGTTCGGTGGGGAGACCACGGTCAAGCTCAGCGGCGACGGCATGGGCGGGCGCAATCAGGAGCTTGCGCTCCGCGTCGCGATGCTGGCGGACGAAGCCGGGCTCAAGGATTACGTGTTCCTGTCGGGCGGCACCGACGGGCGCGACGGGCCGACGGATGCGGCGGGCGGTCTGGTTGATCCCGGTACGCTCGGGCGAATGCGCGCGGTCGGGCTTGATCCCAATGAGGTGCTCAAGCGCAATGACAGTTACCACGGGCTGCAGGCGGCGGGCGATCTGTTGCAGATCGGCGCGACGGGGACGAATGTCGCCGATCTTCAGGTGTTGATCCGGGGCTGATCCCTTTTCAGCGCGCGAAGGAAAAGCCGTAGATCAGCTGGCGTAGCCCAAGGGCGGCGCCTGCGATGATCGAGGCGATGGTCACCGGCGCGGAATAGGCCAGAAGCGAGAAGGCCGAGAGGCCTTGGCCGATGGTGCAGCCGAAGGCCACCACCGCACCAATCCCCATGAAGCTCGCGCCGAGGATCTGGCGTTTCAACTCGCGCGGGTCTTCGCAGGCTTCCCAGCGGAAATGGCCTTTGATCCGCGAGCCGATGGCCGCCCCCATGAGAACGCCGAGCACGGAGCCGACCCCGAAGCCGGGGGAGGTGGCCGAAGAGGTCATCAGGTAGAACAGCGTGTCGCCGATCGGGGTGGCGAAGCTGTGCGAGGCAATCGGTTCCGCTTCGAATGTGACGTTCGACAACCATGCCGTGCCCGCCCAGCCGGACACGATGGCCAGTCCCACTGCCGCGCCCCAAAAGATGAGGTTCGGTTTGGCGCGAAAGGCCTTTGAGGACAGTGAGACAGCGAGCATGGCAAAACCCGCGACAAGTCCCGTCGGGACCGGAGGCAGGCCAAGCCACAGACCAAGCCCATGCGCGAGGCCGGGCATGGCCTCATCTGCGGGCAGGGGCGGGAACAGGGTCACGCGGAGCTGCGCCAGAGGGCCATTCAAGGTGACGTAGGTCGCAACCCCCATCACAAGCACGATGACGAAATTCCGAAGATCGCCGCCGCCGAGACGCGCGAGCGCGCCAAAGCCGCAGTTGCCTGCCAGCGCCATGCCATAGCCGAAGAGAAGCCCGCCGCTGATCGAGGCGAGTGGATACCATTTCAGGCCAAGATACATGGTCCGCGCCGGATCAAGCAGGCCGAAACCAATCAGAGCAAATGTGCCGAGAAGCGCCACGCCCAACGCGACGCCCCATTGCCGGGCGCGCAGGTCGGAGCCTTGATACAGCGCGTCTTCGATTGCCCCCATGGAGCAAAAACGCCCCAAGCGCGCGGCGAGGCCAAGGATCAGCCCGCCGAACATACCAATCAGGGCCGCAAGCAGCCCCGGTTCAACCATGTCGAGCATATCTCCTCCCTATGCCCTTCATGTTCTGTGAGTGTGATCAGCGCCTTATGAGGCGGCGGGATCAGCTTTCGCTTTTCGCCAAGCCGCCTTTTTTCGGGCCGCCATCTGCCGAACAGAACATGTCGTAGATGACTTCGAGAATGCGTTTGGGACGATCATCCGTCAAGGAATAGTAGATCGCCTTGCCCTCGCGGCGCGGGGTGACCAGCCCTTCAAGGCGCAGACGCGCGAGCTGTTGGCTCACGGCGGCCTGACGCGCGGACAGCAGCTCTTCGAGCTCCGTGACGGATTTTTCGCCGGTCACGAGATGACACAGGATCATCAACCGCCCCTCATGCGACAGGGCTTTCAGTAGCTGCGACGCATCGCAGGCGCTTGACATCATTACGTCCATGTCTTCTTCCGACATGCTCTCCGTAATGATCGGCAAAGGCGAATTCACTTTGTCCACCTCTCGTGTCCTCGAAAATAGGTTAAGGTCCGTTTTAAAACGCGATGTCGTCCATGATAGCGTCGATACCCGCCTGGGCACAGTCCGCATCAAGATCAGGGCCGGGGGCCCCGGAGACACCGATCCCCGCCACTATAGAGCCTGATGCTTCAATCACAAGACCACCTCCCAAAGCGAGCGGTTCGGTCAATTCCCGGATGCCGGCCATCATCTCTCCGGGCTTGGTCAATTCCCCGAGCGAAAGCGTGTCGGTGCGGAAAGAGACGGCGGTCCAGGCCTTGCGCCGTGCCGTTTCAAAGACATGCAAACCGGCGAAACGATCGCGCACATAGGTCTGCGGAATGCCAAAGCGATCGACCACCATGACGCCCACCTGATAGCCCGCCTTACGGCACGATTCCATCGCGGCCACGGCGGCGGTTTGGGCCACTTCGGGCTTTAAAACCTGAAAGCTCACAAAGGCCCCATCGTCTTGCGCGGCAAGTGGGTCAGCAAGAAGAGTTGCGCTTAACGCCATGATTTTAAAAGATTTCATCTTATCCTCCCTAGATGCGATGTCAGTTGTCGACGCAGTCTCCCTCTGCCGCGGCGGGCCGTTCCGGCAGCGCGAAGTCCGTATGGTCCCGCAACAGCATCGTGAGCATGGTCCAGAACATTTCGTCCCCCGCATAGCCCTCGATCCGGCCCTGTTCCTGACCCTCCTCGGTCAGGATGAATGTTGGCGTAAACACCACGGGTCCGTTGAACTGAAGATCCTCCGGCAAGGGCGCGCGCAGGTCGATCCGGCGCAGCGGCGCATAGGCGCCCTCCGGCGTCTTCGGATAGATCGGCGCGATTTCCGCGTCCCACTGCGCGCAATAGGCGCAGCCCGGACGCTCCACCATGACCAGTTCCATGGCCGAGGCGGGGAGAATCACTCCGACTGAAAGCGCGGCGATTACCAAAATTTTTGTCAACATTTGTATACCGATTGACGGGTGCGACATATTCAACATAATCTGAATATGTGAATGAAACAAGGCGCAGCACATGCGTCTTGCGGGGAAGAGGAGCCCCGTTCGGTCTCAGTCCGGTCTTGCGACGGGCCCGTGATCGGCATTCGCACAGGGAGGATTATATGCTCGACGTGACGTTTCTATCGGCCCTTTTGGGCGGGCTTGTGGTGTTTTTCTCACCCTGCATTTTGCCCATTGTTCCATTCTATCTGTCGTACATGGCCGGCACCTCGATGGCGGAGATCAATGCCGAGGGCGAGCTTGCGCCGGGCGCGCGCCGCCGGGCGGTGATCTCGTCGGTGATGTTCTCTCTGGGGATCATCACGGTCTTCGTCCTGCTGGGCGCGGCGGCCTTTTCCCTCAGTCAGGCGTTTCGCAGCCATCAGGACATCTTTCGCATCGCCTCCGCCGCTTTGGTGTTTGTGCTCGGTCTGCATTTTCTCGGGGTGATCCGCATCGGGTTCCTCAATCGCCAGTTTCAAATGCAGGCGGGGGACACGGCCAATATGAATATCTGGTCCTCCTATATCGTCGGGCTGGCCTTCGCTGCGGGCTGGACGCCCTGTGTCGGCGGTGTGCTGGTCGGGGTTGTGATGCTCGCCTCAAACGAGGCAACGGCGGCGCGGGGGCTGATGATGATGGTGGTGTTCGGCATCGGGATGACCGCGCCTTTCGTGGTCGCGGCCTTCTTCATCAAGCCTTTCCTCAAGTTCGCTGCCAAATTCCGCCGCCACCTGCCCAAGGTGGAAAAGCTCATGGGGGTGTTTCTGATCCTCTTCGCGATCCTGATCGTCACCAACTCGGTGAATGTGATTGCGGCATGGATGATCGAAACCTTCCCCGCCTTCTCGAAAATCGGATCAAACGGGAGCCTGTAACATGTTCAAGATCGCACGACGTACCCTTCTGGCCCTGACGCTGGCCGCCTCGGCTTTTCCGACCCTCGCCGCCGAAATGGGCGATGACGGTCTGCATAAGGCGGCGTGGCAGCGCGACACGTTCAAAGACCTACGGGACGATCTCGCCGAAGCCAATGCCGAGGGCAAGCGGCTCTTGGTCATGATTGAGCAGCGCGGCTGTATCTACTGCAAGAAAATGCACGAGGAGGTCTATCAGGACCCGGAGATCACGCAGATGATCGAGGACAATTTCTTCGTCATCCAGATCAACATGTTTGGCGATGTCGAGGTCACGGATTTCGATGGGGAGGCATTGCCCGAAAAGGACATGGTCCAGAAATGGGGCATGCTGTTCACACCGACGAATCTCTACTTCCCCGAAGAGGTGCCGGAAGGCGTCTCGGCCAAGGATGCGACAGTCTCTGTCGTACCCGGCGCTTTCGGGCGGATGACCACCTACAACATGATGCAATGGGTGCTCGATCACGGCTACGACAAGGACGAGCCCTTTCAGAAATACCATGCGCGTCAAGTGGTTCTACAGCAAGAACAGGGCAAGCTAAACGTGCGTGAATGAGGCCGGTTTCGCAGCCATGTCAGGGATTTTTGCGCCGCAACGCAGAAAAATTCGAATATTCGAATTTGTTCTTGCCCTGCGACATAATGGCACGCTACGGTATGCAGTAAGTACAACGCAGGTATGCGGAATACGAAACGCAGTCTTTTGGGAGGAGACATGACACGCATCGCAATCAGCCTCGCCGCGCTTATGCTCGGTGCCGTTGCGGCACAGTCGGGAGCGCAGGCGGAAATTGCTCCGGGGGACGTCCAGTTCGATGATTACGGGGCCATCGAAACGTCGCTGACCGGCGCGCCTGGCGATCCGGAAGAGGGTCGTAAAATTCTGACCACGAAATCGATGGGCAACTGTGTATCCTGTCACGCGGCCGACGCCTATGCGGACGTTCCGTTCCACGGCGAAGTTGGTCCGTGGCTCGATGGCGCGGGATCGCGCTGGAGCGAGGGCGAATTGCGGGGCCTTGTTGTCAACGCGAAGGAAACCTTCGAGGGTACGGTGATGCCGGCGTTCTACAAGGTTGATGGGTTTATCCGTCCCGGCGATGCCTACACGGGCAAAGCCGCGCCCGCCGATCTTCCCCCGATCCTCTCGGCCCAACAGGTCGAGGATGTGGTCGCTTATCTCATGACGCTGAAGGACGAATGATCGTCCGTCGGCCAACCCTTATCTCTAACGAGGAGAACACCATGAATCTCACACGACGTGATGCTCTGGCGCTTGGTTTCGGCGCGACCGCCGCAGCTCTGCTGCCCCTGCGCGCCGTGGCCGCTGCGGATGACGCCATCGCCGCCTTTGCCGGGGGTGCCGAGATCGGAGAGGGCGGCATCAGCCTGACCGCTCCGGAAATCGCAGAAAACGGCAATACCGTTCCGATCTCCGTGGACGCGCCGGGTGCAGTGGCCATTGCGGTCTTTGCGACGGGCAACCCCACGCCGGGCGTGGCGACGTTCAACTTCGGCCCGCTCGCCGGATCGCAGATGGCCTCCACACGTATTCGTCTGGCAGGCACGCAGGACGTGGTCGCGGTGGCGAAAATGGCCGACGGCTCTTTCGTCAAAACCTCTGCGACCGTGAAGGTCACCATCGGCGGCTGCGGCGGCTGATTGTCAAAGATTTCTGAGGAGAAAAAAACATGGCATCTGGTGTCAAACCCCGCGTGAAAGTCCCGAAAACCGCCTCCGCCGGTGAGGTGGTCGGGATCAAGACCTTGATCTCGCATCCGATGGAATCCGGGCAGCGCAAGGACAGCGACGGTAACGTCATTCCGCGCTCGATCATCAACCGCTTCACATGCGAGTTCAACGGCCAGTCCGTGATCGACGTGACGCTTGAACCGTCGATCTCGACCAACCCCTATATCGAATTCGACGCGACCGTGCCCGAGGCCGGTGAGTTCAAGTTCACCTGGTACGACGACGATGGCTCTGTCTACGAGGAAACCAAGGCGATCGCGATCGCCTGACCAAGGTCGTGCGCGTCCCGTCGGGGAGGGCGGGGCGCGCGCAATACCCAGGGAGGAGAAACGTATGAGCACGAAATACACGCACAGCTACAGGTCCGGGGCTCTTGCGGTGCTGGCAGCTTTTGCACTGACGGCCCCGGCCTTTGCCGACGAAGACGCCGAACTGGTGATCAACGGCGAGATCGAGATCGTGACCAAGACGGCGGCCCCCGCCCATTTGGACGGTCATCTCGACGAGATCATGTCCGGCTGGCGCTTCCGCTCCGATGAGACCCAGGCGATGGAGATGGACGACTTCGACAATCCGGCCATGCTGGGCGCAGAGGCGGGAATGGAGCAGTTCGAAACCGTTATGGGAACGGAGGGCAAGTCCTGCATGGATTGTCACGATGGCGTCGAAAGCCTCGCCAATGTCCGCCCGACCTATCCCAAGTGGAATGACGACAAGGAACAGGTCTACACCATCCAGATGCAGATCAACGATTGCCTCACGGAGCGGATGGGCGCGGAGAAAGAGAAATACGACAGCGGCACCATGCTCAACTTCGAGGCGGCCCTGTCATCTGTCGCGCGCGGCATGCCGGTGAACGTGGCCATTGACGGCCCGGCGCAGGCGACGTGGGAGCAGGGCAAGGACATGTATTACACGCGTTTCGGTCAGCTCGACCTGTCCTGCGCCAACTGTCATGAACAGAACTACGGCAATATGATCCGTGCCGACCACCTGTCTCAGGGCCAGATCAACGGCTTCCCGGCGTATCGTCTGAAGAATGCCAAGCTCAACGGTGCCCACAGCCGTTTCAAAGGCTGCATTCGCGACACTCGTGCGGAAACCTTCTCGACGGGCTCTCCGGAATTCGTGGCGCTAGAGCTTTATGTGGCGTCCCGCGGCAATGGCCTCTCGGTCGAAGGACCGTCTGTCCGCAACTGATCTGATACGCCCCGCCGGTTGGGTCCGTGCGGGGCGTTCTCTCTCCTGATATATTCAAATTTACGCATAATTCCTGACGGGTTATGCGGCATCTACGGAGCGACACACATGCTTTCACGTCGTGACTTCCTTCAGGTCTCCATGGCCGCCTCCGCCCTCTATGGCGCGTCCGGTTTCGGCAATTGGGCGCGTCTCGCGGCCCAGCAGAGCCTGACCCAAGATCAGCTTCTGGAGTTCGACACGTTCGGCAATGTCTCCCTGATCCATGTCACCGACATTCACGCCCAGCTCAAACCGATCTACTTCCGCGAGCCGGAGATCAATATCGGCGTGGGCGGCAACAAAGGCGCGGTGCCGCATGTCACGGGCGCGGATTTCCGTAAGCTCTACGGCATCGAAGACAACTCCCCCTCGGCCTACGCCCTGAGTTACAACGACTTTTCCGCTCTGGGCAAAGCCTATGGCAAGGTCGGCGGTTTGGACCGTGTGGCCACCGTGATCAATTCAATCCGCGCCGCGCGGCCTGATGCGCTTTTGCTCGATGGTGGTGACACGTGGCATGGCTCCTACACCTGCTACCACACCGAGGGGCAGGACATGGTCAACGTCATGAACGCACTCAAACCCGACGCGATGACCTTCCATTGGGAGTTCACGCTCGGCTCGGACCGTGTGCGCGAAGTGGTGGCCGATCTGCCGTTTGCTGCTTTGGGCGCGAACATCTTCGACGCCGAATGGGATGAACCCGCCGAGGATTTCGAACCTTACAAATTCTTTGAACGCGGCGGGGTGAAGATCGCCGTGATCGGTCAGGCCTTTCCCTATATGCCCATCGCCAACCCCGGCTGGATGTTCCCGGAATACTCCTTTGGCATTCGCACGGAGCGGATGCAGGAGGTCGTGGATGAGGTGCGCGGCATGGGCGCGGAGCTGGTCGTGCTGCTGTCGCACAACGGCTTTGACGTGGACAAGAAAATGGCGAGCCTTGTCAAAGGCATCGACGTCGTTCTCTCCGGCCACACCCATGACGCGCTGCCTGAACCTGTGCTGGTGGGCGAGACGATCATCATCGCGTCCGGCTCGAACGGCAAATTCGTCTCCCGTGTGGACTTGGATGTGCGCGACGGGCGGATGATGGGCTTCCGCCATAAACTCATTCCGATCTTCTCCGACGTGATCGCGCCGGACAAAGAGGTCGCGGCCCTGATCGATGAGCAACGCGCGCCCTATGAGGAGGCGATGTCCGAAGTGATCGGCGAGACCGACAGCGTGCTTTACCGTCGCGGCAATTTCAACGGCACTTGGGACGATCTGATCTGTGACGCGCTCATGTCTGAGCGGGAGGCGGACATTGCCATGTCTCCGGGCGTGCGCTGGGGGCCGTCCTTGCTTCCGGGCGACAAGATCACCCGCGAAGACATCTGGAACGCCACTTCGATGACCTATGGCAAGGCGTACCGCTCCGAGATGACCGGTGAGTTCATCCATACGATCATGGAAGACGTGGCCGACAACATCTTCAACCCCGATCCCTATTACCAGCAGGGCGGTGACATGGTGCGGATGGGTGGTCTCGGCTATCGCATCGACATCACCAAGCCGCAGGGCGAGCGGATTTCGGAGCTGACGCTTCTGAAAACCGGCGAAACGCTCGATCCGGCGAAAACCTACGTCGTCGCAGGCTGGGCCTCGGTCAACGAGGGCACCGAAGGGCCGCAGATTTGGGACGTGGTCGAGGATCACATCCGCAAACAGGGCACGGTCCATGTCGAACCGAACACCTCCGTCAAGGTCATCGGCGCGTAAGGGCCAGATCACATGAAATCCGAACAAGAAACGCACAACAGGGAGACACGAAAAATGAGTGACACCCAGAACGGACAAAGTCGGCGCGCTTTCCTGCGCGGGGCGGCGGCCACCGGGGTCGGACTGGCCGCCACGAAAGCCTCCGCCCAAGACGGTCCCGATCCGCTGATCACCGAGAAACAGGACTGGGCCATGTCCACCGGCGCGGGTGTGGATGAAACGCCCTACGGCCTGCCGATCAAATACGAGGGCGATGTCATTCGCCGCAACGTGCCGTGGCTGACGGCGGATCCGATTTCTTCGATCAACTTCACGCCGATCCATGCGCTCGACGGCACGATCACGCCGCAGGGCTGTGCTTTCGAGCGGCATCACTCCGGCGCGATCGAGCTTAAGAAAGAAGACTACCGGCTGATGATCAACGGTCTCGTCGATCAGCCGCTGGTGTTTTCCTACGAAGACCTCGAACGCTTCCCGCGTGTGAACCACACCTATTTCCTCGAATGCGCGGCCAACACCGGCATGGAATGGGCGGGGGCGCAGCTCAACGGCTCGCAGTTCACCCACGGCATGATCCACAACATGGAATACACCGGCGTCACCCTGCGCACTCTGTTGGAAGAGGCGGGGCTCGACGCGGCCGGTGATCTGGCGGACAAATGGGTCTATGTCGAGGGCGCGGATGCCTCGTCGAACGGGCGCTCGATCCCGATGGAAAAGGCGCTGGATGATTGCATGATCGCGTTCAAGGCCAATGGCGAAGCGCTGCGCATGGAGCATGGCTATCCGGTGCGTCTCGTGGTGCCCGGATGGGAAGGCAACATGTGGGTGAAATGGTTGCGCCGTATCGAAGTGACCGCGCAAGCCATTGAATCGCGTGAAGAAACCTCGAAATACACCGACACGCTTGCGGACGGCACATCGCGCAAATGGACATGGGGCATGGACGCGAAATCCGTTGTGACCTCGCCCAGCCCGCAAATGCCGATCACCCATGGCAAGGGGCCTCTGGTGATCACGGGCCTCGCGTGGTCCGGGCGCGGTGCGATCACCGGGGTCGATGTCTCCAAGGATGGCGGCAAGACATGGGAGAAAGCGCGCCTCGCCAATCCGGGTCAGAAAATGGCCCTCACGCGCTTCTATCTCGACACCACATGGGACGGCGAAGAGATGCTGTTGCAATCGCGCGCCCATGATGACACGGGCTACGTCCAGCCGACGAAAGCGCAACTGCGCGAGGTGCGCGGCGAGAACTCCGTCTATCACAACAACTGTATCCAGACATGGCATGTCAAAGCGACCGGGGAGGCAGAGAATGTCGAAGTTTCTTCCTAAACTGACCATCACCTCCGCGCTCGTCGCCACTCTGGCGCTGCCGGCCTACGCAGAAAAGTTCGGCCTTGGCCGCGCGGCGCTGCCCGAAGAGATCGCCGCGTGGAACCTCGACATTTCGCCCAATGGCGACGGGTTGCCTATGGGGTCCGGCTCTGTCGAAGATGGTGAGATGATCTTCTCTGAGAACTGCGCCGTCTGTCACGGTGAGTTCGCGGAAGGCGTCGGCAACTGGCCGAAACTTGCGGGCGGCGATGGCACTCTGGCCGACAAAGATCCGCTGAAAACCGTCGGCTCTTACTGGCCCTACCTGTCGACCGTCTATGACTATGTCCGCCGCTCCATGCCTTTTGGCGCTGCGCAGACCATCTCGGATGACGATGTCTATGCGATCACGGCCTACATCCTCTATTCGAACTATCTCGTTGAAGACGACTTCGTGCTCTCAAACGAGAATTTCCTCGATGTCGAAATGCCGAACGCCGGGGGCTTTGTTGTCGATGATCGCCCCGAGACGGAATACACGATCTTCACCGAGGCGAATGCTTGCTATGAGAACTGCAAGGAGAACGTCGAAATCACCAAACGGGCGACCGTTCTGGACGTGACCCCGGAAGAGGAGACGGCGGAGGCCCCGGTCGAGGTGGCCGCTGTCGAAGAGGTCGCAGTAGAGCCCGTTGCCGAAGAGGCCCCTGCGGAAATGGCCGCCATGAGCTTTGATGCCGATCTCGCGGCAGAGGGCGAGAAGGTTTTCAAGAAATGTAAGGCCTGTCACCAAGTGGGTGAGGGCGCGAAAAACCGGACCGGCCCTGTGCTCAATGGCGTTGTTGGTGCTCCGATCACCCATATCGAAGGGTTCAAATATTCCAAGGATTTCACCGACGCCCATGCCGAGGGCTTCATCTGGACCGAGGAAAATCTGGCGGAATATCTGCACAAGCCGAAAGCCATGTTCCCGAAGACCAAGATGAGTTTTGCCGGGCTGAAAAAGGATGAGGAGGTAGCCGCCGTGATCGAATACCTCAAATCCGTTTCCCAGTAGGTCACCCCGCGCGAATGGGGGGGGCGGCTCCCGAGGATCACCCTCGGGGGCCGTTTTATGGTAGGATAATGTCATGGAGAATTGGGCATGGAAAATTTGGGAGGGTTTGCCATGAAGACGTCACTGTCACATTACCTCAAAGCCGTCGTGCTGGCGCTCTTTGCCGCGCCTGTTGCCGCGCCTGCCTTCGCGGAGGGGCAGGCGATCACCTTTGATTATGATGGCACGTTCCAGGATGCCACCTTCGCTGTCGAGGATGCGATTGTCTCCAAAGGTCTGGTGATCGACTACCGCTCTCACACGGGCGATATGCTTGAGCGCACGCGCGAGGATGTCGGCTCCGACGTGGTGATCTTTGATCATGCTGACGTGTTTCTGTTCTGCTCTGCCGTCGTCTCGCGGCAGGTGATGGAGGCCGACCCGGCCAATATCGTGCATTGCCCCTATTCGATCTATGTCGCGGACCGGGAAGGTCAGGTGACCATCGGCTTCCGCGATTACCCCGACGGGCCGATGCAAGCGGTCGAGGATTTGCTGACAGAGATTGTCGAAGAGGCGATGAGCTTCTGAGCCAAGTGCCGGAAATCCCGGGCTCAAAATCATGCGTGTTTTCGCCGTGACGTCGCGACCGGCGGAAAACGCTGTTTCAGCTCGGACGCAAACCACATAAACCTCTTGTAACGAAAAGAGGTGCAGGATGGATTGGATCGACCGATTTACCGGTTTGGCGACATTGGAGCCGAAGGTGCGCGAGCGCCTTGTGAGCCAGTCGCAGATCGTGCATCTGCCGGAAAAGACGGTGCTTTTCGGTCCGGGCAAAAGCCCCGAAAATCTTCTGATGCTGCTCGATGGCACGGTTCGGGTGCAGCAGACCACCGAGGGCGGCCGGGAGATTGTGCTCTACCGGGTGCATGCGGGGGAAAGCTGTGTGATGACCACCGCCTGCCTTCTCGCCTATGAGGATTACAGCGCCGAAGGCATTGCCGAGACGGATGTGGAGGCGGTCGCCATTCCCCGCCGGGTCTTTGACGATTTGGTCGCCCGCTCGCAGAGTTTCCGAAATTTCGTGTTCTCAGCCTATTCGCGCCGGATCACGGATCTGTTCCATGTGATCGAGGAAATCGCCTTTCAAAAGGTCGATATCCGGCTGGCGCAAAAGCTGCTGGAACTGTCGCGCGGCGCGGCGGAGCTCAAGGCGACGCATGCGCAACTGGCGGCAGAACTTGGCACGGCGCGGGAGGTAATCTCGCGTCAGTTGCAGGAGTTTCAGCGCCGCGGATGGGTGGAAACCGCCCGCGGCATGGTGCGTCTGACAGATCGCGAGGCGCTCGACGCGCTCGCGCATTCTGCCTGATCTGTCACGTCCTACAGATTATTTCTTGCAGGTGTTGATCCCGAAGATCGAATACAGCGGGCAGCTGGACATCAGCCCCGTCACCAGCGGGATGATCCCGATCAGATAGAGCCAGCGCAGCGAGGCTTCGGTGTTGAGAAAGAACCCGAGGATCAGGGCGAGGCCGATCACGATGCGCAGGATACGGTCAAGGCTACCGACGTTCTTTTTAAGCATGGAACTCTCCATTGGTTAACCACGCTTGAGCCTAGGCCTGTGCCGATGGCTTGTCTGTGACAAACTCACAATCGGACTTTTCGCTGGAGGCGGTGGGCTGGCGGAGAGTGTCGCACCATGTTCGATCTGTGCAAAAGAAAAGCGGACCCCCGTGAGGAGTTCCGCCTGAGGCGTTCGAATTGGAGCGGTGAGGCTCGGCCAACGAACGCGGCTCACAGAGAGGTAATTTAGTCCATCGCTTTGAAGTTCAGCGCCACACCGTCTTTGATGCCGGAGAACCAGCGCGTGGTGACCTTTTTGGTCTTGGTGTAGAACTTGAACGCGTCCGGGCCGTATTGGTCGAGATCGCCGAAGGCCGATTTCTTCCAACCACCGAAGGAGTAGTAGGACAGCGGCACCGGGATCGGGAAGTTCACGCCGACCATGCCGACATTCACGCGGGCCACGAAGTCACGGGCGGTGTCGCCATCGGCGGTGTAGATCGCCGTGCCGTTGCCGTACTCGTTGTCGATGATCAGCTGCAGGGCGTCTTCATAGGTGTCCATGCGCACTTGCGCCAGAACCGGGCCGAAGATTTCCTGTTTGTAGATATCCATCTCCGGGGTGACGTCGTCGAACAGGGTCGGGCCGACGAAGTAGCCGTTCTCATAGCCTTGGATCTTGATGCCGCGACCGTCGGTCACGAGAGTTGCACCTTGCTCAACGCCGGAGGTGATCAGACCTTCGATGCGCTCTTTCGCCTGAGCGGTGATGACAGGGCCGTAATCCGTGTCGTCGCCAGCCGTGTAGGGCGCAACTTTGAGTTTTTCGATTTTCGGGACGAGTTTCTCGATCAGCTTGTCTGCGGTTTCTTTGCCGACCGGAACAGCAACGGAGACAGCCATGCAGCGTTCGCCGGCCGCGCCGAAACCAGCGCCGATCAAAGCGTCAGCCGCTTTGTCGAGATCGGCGTCGGGCATGATGATCATGTGGTTTTTCGCACCGCCAAAACATTGCGCGCGTTTGCCGTTGGTGGCGGCGCGACCGTAGATGTACTGGGCGATCGGGGTGGAGCCGACGAAGCCCACGGCCTGAATGGTCTCGTTGTCGAGGATCGCGTCCACGGTTTCCTTGTCGCCATGCACGACCTGCAGCGCACCGGCGGGTACACCTGCCTCAGTCGCCAGCTCAGCGAGCATGAGCGAGGTCATCGGCGTGCGCTCGGACGGTTTCAGGATCATGGCGTTGCCGGAGACCAGAGCCGGGCCCATTTTCCAGAGCGGGATCATGGCCGGGAAGTTGAACGGGGTGATGCCCGCAACGACGCCGAGGGGCTGGCGGATGGAGTAAAGGTCGATGGCCGGGCCTGCGTCGCCAGTGTAGTCGCCTTTGAGCATGGCCGGAGCGCCCATGCACACTTCGATCACTTCAAGACCACGCTGCACGTCGCCCTTGGCGTCGGGAATGGTTTTGCCGTGCTCGCGGGACAGGCATTCGGCCAGCTTGTCCATGTTGTCTTCGATCAGGCGACCGAATTTCATCATCACGCGGGCGCGGCGCTGCGGGTTCACCTTGGCCCAAGCGATCTGCGCTTCGGCCGCTTTTTCAACGGCTGCGTCCAGCTCGGCGGGGGTGGCGAGCGGCACTTTGGCGATCACTTCGCCGGTGGCCGGGTTGCGAACTTCGGAGAAACGGCCAGAGGTGCCGGCGACATATTCCCCGTTGATGTAATGTTTGAGCTCTTCCATGTGAACCTCCATGTTCAGTTGTCGGTAGATTAGTCTTGCGAAACTGTCTGTAAAAGGGAGAAGATTTCAAAAAGATTTTGCGATAATGCAAAACGAAGGGTCAAAGCGAGAGACCCAAAACGGGCGAGGGCGGTATATGAATTGGGATGATTTAAGGGTTTTTCTTGCGGTCGCGCGGACGGAAAGCCTGTCCGGGGCGGGGCGGTTGCTCAAGATCGACCCGGCTACAGTGGGCCGCCGCGTGGCGCGGCTGGAAGAAGGGCTGGGTGTCTCGCTCTTTGCGAAATCTCCCCAAGGTTATGAGCTGACGCGGGACGGCGGACGCCTGTTGGCGCATGCGGAGGCGGCGGAACAGGCGGTGACACTTGGCTCCGAAACCCTGTCGAATGAGGATGATGAGAGCCTCAAAGGCGTGATCCGCATCGGGGCGCCCGATGGCTGCGCCAACTACGTTCTGCCGCGTGTGATCGCGCGAATCGCGAAGGATCATCCCGATCTGGAGATGCAGGTGATCGCCCAACCGCGCCTCTTTAGCCTGTCGAAGCGTGAGGTCGATCTTGTGGTGAGCGTGTCCGCGCCGACCTCGGGGCGGCTCTTGGTGCAGAAGATCACGGACTATCACCTCTCGCTCGCCGGGATGCGGCGCTACCTGCGTCAGAACGCGACCATCGAACGTCTGGAGGATCTCAAAGCACATAAGATGGTGGGATATGTCCCTGATCTGATTTTCGACAAGGAACTCGATTATCTCGAAGAAATCGGGATCAATCGCGTGGATTACACGTCAAATTCGGTATCCGTGCAGCTCAATATGATCCGTGCGGAACTCGGCCTCGGGGTCGTGCATGATTTTTGCCTGCCTTATGTTTCGGGCATGCACCGGGTCTTACCGGAGGCTTTGCGGCTCAAGCGGGCCTTCTGGCTGGTGCGCCATGCAGACGACAGAAAGATCGAACGCCTCTCCAGATTCTGCGACATTTTCAGCGGCCATATGCGAGCGGTTGTGGAGAAACTCGAAGGCGAGACTTGACAGGTTGTCGTGCACCGGGAGAGGCTTGGATCAGGGAGATAGGAGAGCACAAGGGCTGCAGATGCAGCAGCCCGTTGAAAAATAGGGAGGAACCATGCTCGTTGGACAAATTCTGAAGGCCAAGGCCATCACTGAAACTGTGACCATCCGTCCGGACATGACGGTTGGCGAAGCGACTGAACTTTTGTCGGTGCGTAAGATCGGCGCGGTGATCGTCGCGTCTGACCCGAAACATCCGGAGGGCATCTTGTCGGAACGCGATGTCGTGCGCGAGCTTGGCCGCACCGGAAGCGAAGTTCTGACCCATAAAGTGTCCGATTTCATGACCCGCAAATTGGTCTCCTGCCGCTCAGACGATACGGCGTTGGAAGTTCTTGAACGCATGAGTTCCGGACGCTTCCGCCACATGCCGGTGATGGACGGCGATGAGATGGTCGGCCTCGTCTCCATCGGCGATGTCGTGAAGGCGCGGCTCGAACAGCTTGCGATGGAGAACTCCGCGCTTGAAGGCATGATCATGGGTCATTGAGGGCGTCTTCGGATGTCCGGGGCCTGTCCGAGACGGTCAGGCAACAAAATTATGACGGGTAACGGGGCGTTCTCGTCCCAATCCTCTTGATTTCGCACCTGCAATATAGTTGCGTGCGCAGCAGGAAGAGGAGGGACCCCTATGCGTATCGGCCTGTATCCCGGGACTTTTGATCCTGTGACCCATGGACATGGTGACATCATCCGGCGGGCCTGCGCGCTTGTGGATCGGTTGGTGATCGGTGTGGCGATCAACCGGGACAAGGGGCCGCTGTTTTCGCTCGATGAACGCGTGGAAATGCTCAAGGACTATACCGAAGGCTTCGCGGCAGACACCGGCTGCGAGATCGTGGTGCATCCGTTCGAGAACCTCCTGATCCAATGTGCGCGTGATGTGAACGCCTCGATCATCATTCGCGGTCTGCGCGCTGTCGCGGATTTCGAATATGAATATCAGATGGTCGGCATGAACCGTGCGCTCGACAACAAAATCGAGACCGTGTTCCTCATGGCGGATGCGCGCCATCAGGCGATTGCTTCGAAACTGGTCAAGGAAATCGCCCGTCTCGATGGCGACATCTCCAAATTCGTGACGCCCGAGGTCGAGAAGCGCCTGCTCGCCAAATTCGCTCGCTGATCTTGGGGCTGCACATATGAAAAAAGCCCCTGACTGGGGCTTTTCACGTGCGGTTTTAATTTGATTTTGTCGCCGTCACTTAGCCGTAGATGGCTTCGCGGGCCAGCTGGCGTGCGCTGACATCGTCAATGTTCAGGTCAGCTTTGACCTTGGCGGGCAGACCGTCGAGTTCTGCGAGCGTACGGCGGTAAGCGGCCCGTTTGCGGGCGGCGGAGGCGAGGGAAGCAAGAGTTTTCATAGTGCCGATCCTTTCGGGCTGAATCGTTTCAAAAGCGTTTCGATGATCCCGATATGCGCCCTTTTTAGCGCTAACACCAATGCCGGTTCGCCATGCTCGATATGCGATTTGCGCATGGGTTTTTCACAAACCGCATGACTTTTGGGCGTCGGCGCGAGGCGGAGGCTCAGAAAGCCGGAATAACCCCAATCGAAACAAAGCCCTTAAGTACCGCATCCACGGCAACGGCGGCCAGCACCATCCCCATGACGCGCGACACAATGGCCGCGCCGGTGTCGCCGATGATGCGCAGGATCGGTTGGGCTGCCATGAGGATCACGAGCGTGATCACCAGAACGACCACCATGATCGAGGCGGTCATCGCCTGATGCGCCACGGAAAAGCGGTCGTTGTCGGTGAGCATCACCACGGCCAGCATCGCGCCGGGAGAGGCGATGGAGGGCATGGCGAGCGGGAAGACGGAGACACGGCGGGCCTGCGCCCGTTGGTCGCTAAGCGGTTTCTCGACCTGCGCGGTCTCATGCGACGGTTTGCCATCGCCGAAGATCATCGTCAGCGCGAAGAGGAACAGCACCAGCCCGCCCGCGATCTGGAAGGACGGGAGGCCGAGCCCCAAGGCTTCGAGCACCGCCTGTCCCAGAAGAATAAAGGCCAGCAGGATGAGGAACGCGATCATGACGGCGCGTGCGGCGGCCATGCGCGCCAGATGTGGCGAAAGCCCCGCCGTGCCCGCAATGAAGACGGGCAGGGTGCCGATGGGGTCGATCACCACCCAAAGGGTGATGAATTCGCTGATGAGTGTCGAGAAACTCGGCATTGTTGGCCTCTACTGCGTCGCTGCTATAGTTTGTTCACATAACATTTGGTTGCGAAGGCACAAGGCTCTGAGTGGTTGGGATGCAAAAAACGCCCCGGATTTCTCCGGGGCATCCGTCTCCCGTTCGCGCGGGATAACTGCGTTTCTTGCGCGAGGGTAACTTAGAGGAATTTCGCCATCGCAACGGCGGTGTCGCCCATGCGGTTGGAGAAGCCCCATTCGTTGTCGTACCAGGTCAGGATACGGCACATGGTGCCCTCCATGACTTTGGTCTGATCGGTGTGGAAGATCGAGCTGTGCGGATCGTGGTTGAAGTCCGAGGACACCAGTTTGCGATCCGTGTAGCCGAGAATGCCTTTCAGCGGGCCATCGGCGGCAGCGCGGATTTTCTCGTTGATCTCTTCCACGGTGGTGTCGCGGGCCGCCTCGAACGTGAGGTCCACAACAGAGACGTTCGGCGTCGGCACGCGGATTGCGACACCGTCGAGCTTGCCAGCCAGTTCCGGCAGCACGAGGCCAACGGCCTTTGCAGCGCCGGTGGAGGTCGGGATCATCGACAGAGCCGCAGCGCGGGCGCGATACAGGTCTTTGTGCATCGTGTCGAGCGTCGGCTGGTCGCCGGTGTAGGAATGGATCGTGGTCATGAAGCCTTTCACGATCCCGATCTCGTCGTTCAGCACTTTTACCACCGGAGACAGGCAGTTGGTGGTGCAGGAGGCGTTGGAGACGACGATGTCATCGGCGGTCAGAACGCTGTCGTTCACGCCGAAGACGACGGTTTTGTCGGCGCCCGCCGCCGGAGCGGAGACGAGAACGCGCTTGGAGCCGTTTTTCAGGTGCAGCGCAGCTTTCTCTTTCGCGGTGAAAATGCCGGTGCATTCCAGCGCGATATCGACGTCACCCCAAGGCAGATCTTCCGGGTTGCGGATGGCGGTCACCTTGATCGGGCCGCGACCGGCGTCGATCGTGTCCTCGGTGAATTTCACTTCCGACGGGAAACGGCCATGGACCGAGTCGAACTGCAGCAGATGTGCGTTGGTTTCAACCGGGCCCAGATCGTTGATCGCGACCACTTCGATATCGGTGCGACCCGACTCGATGATGGCACGCAACACATTGCGTCCGATCCGACCAAATCCGTTAATTGCGACTTTCACGGCCATTACAGCACCTCCTTGACGCTTTGGCTGTAGAGAAGACGGAGGAGTCTTCTCTGTATGATGCCCGCATGGGACCAATGTCTCATGTGGGGAGAAAGTAATTCTGCGGCCCTTGGAGTAAGGTCCGCATGACAGGTGCTAGCGCCAGAAGGCGACCCAATGAATGAGGCGAAGCCATTCTCGGGCCAAAAACAACGCCCCAGCGCCGCCGTTCAGCCCCAAATCAAGGCCGAGCGCGATTAAAATCACTATGGCGAGGCCGAGGGCAATTTTGTTGGTCATGTCTCGCACTAACGTCTGTCTTGGGCGCACAATGCGACAGGGGTGTGAAGAAAAAAAGGGGGCAGATCAAAAAAAACGAAATTGTGCCCGCAGGATAGCCTGCGAGCTTCAGAACTAAGCCAAAAAATGTGACAGGACGGGGGCTCCTCATCCCCCGCCCCGAAGGGCATCTTGCTAATCGAGCCTAAGGCGTCAGATCAGAGCCGGCCCATGGCAGTGGCCACATCGGCCATACGTGCCGAGAAACCCCATTCGTTGTCGTACCACGCCAGCACGCGCACGGTGCGGCCGATGACCTTGGTTTGATCGGGTGCGAAGATCGAGCTTTGGACCGTGTGGTTGAAGTCGATCGAGACTTTCGGCTCCGGATCATAGCCCAGAACGGCGCGCATATGGCCTTCGGCGGCTTCGCGGACGATCTCGTTCACATCTGCGACAGTGACGTCTTTGGCGGCCTGGAAGGTCAGGTCCACGGCGGAGACGTTCGGCGTCGGCACGCGGATGGCGGAGCCGTCGAGCTTGCCCGCGAGTTCCGGCAGCACTTCCGAGATGGCTTTCGCAGCCCCGGTGGAGGTCGGGATCATCGCCATGGATGCGGCGCGGGCGCGGTAGAGATCTTTGTGGCGACGGTCCAGCGTCGGCTGGTCGCCCGTGTAGCTGTGGATCGTGGTCATGATGCCACTCTCGATGCCGATGGCGTCGTTGAGCACTTTGGCCAGCGGAGCAAGGCAGTTCGTGGTGCAGGATCCGTTGGAGATCATGTGCTCATCTTCGCGCAGATCGCGGTGGTTCACGCCGAAGACCACGGTGCGGTCGACGTTTTTCGCCGGGGCGGAGATCAGCACTTTGCGGGCGCCGCGCTCAAGGTGGATGTTGGCTTTGTGACCGTCATTGAACTTGCCGGTACACTCCAGCACGACGTCAACGCCTTCCCAGTCGAGCTCTTCGGGGTTGTAGGTCGACATCATCTGCATCGGGCCGTGGCCGATGTCCATGGTGTTGCCTTCGATGTTGACCGTGCCGCCGAAACGCCCGTGGATCGAGTCGTATTTCAACAGGTGCGCATTGGTTTCGATCGGCCCCGTGGCGTTGACTTTGACCACCTCGATCTCGTTCAGTCCGGCTTCGGCAATATGTGCAAGCGTGCAACGTCCGATGCGGCCAAAGCCATTGATCCCGAGTTTGATGGTCATGATTTGTCTCCGCTCCGTGAATCTGTCGTCTGGGAATTTGGGGGCGGTATACGACCGTGTGCTATTTTCGAAAAGCGTTTAGCGCCAACATGTTGGCGCAAACATCTCTGAAATACGGGGGTTAGCGATAACAGGCCGGACAGATTCCGGGGGCCCTGAGGCCCCCGACTGTTTGGCGGTCCTCTGGAGGATTACATGCCGGGCAGTTTGCAATCGTTTGCATCGAGCGTTTGCACCGGATCATCGGGCGCACAGGTCTCATGGCTCACGGGATATTCCTTCGGGGTGGTCTCGCAGGCTGTAAGCACCGCCGCCCCCAGAAGCAGCGCCACGACCGGGGTCAGCCGGTTGCGCATTTTGGTGGTCTCTGACGTCATCTTGGTCTCCTTCCCTAATGTTACGGTCTGCTCGCAGGTTTCACTGACAGCTGGCAGACATGCGCTGATTTCAGGCCAGCGACTGTCGTCTGGCAAGCGTAACGTAAGGGCAGGGCCAAAACAAACGCCCGCGCGAAGGGCGCGGGCGTTCAAATGTCACAACAGATGTTGAGGTCAGCCCAAGAGCGCCTTGACCTGAGCCACGACATTCTCGGCGGTGATGCCGAATTTTTCGTAAAGCTCGTCTGCCGGGGCAGAGGCGCCGAAACGGGTCATGCCAACGAAAGCCTGTTTCGCTTCGCGGCCACGTTCGCCCAGCAGCCAGCGATCCCAGCCGCCTTCGCGCATAGCCGCCTCGATGCCGACGCGGACCGGACCAGCCGGAAGAACCTTGCGGCGGTAGGCTTCGTCTTGCTCTGCAAACAGCTCCATGGAGGGCATGGAGACCACGCGGGTGCCGATGCCGTTCTCTTGCAGGAGCTTGCGGGCTTCCATCGCGATGGCAACCTCGGACCCGGTGGCGATCAGGATCGCGTCACGTTTGCCCTCGGCCTCGGCCAGCACATATGCGCCTTTGGACACGAGGTTGGTGTTCTTGTGCTCGGTGCGGAGCGTCGGAACGCCCTGACGGGTGAGCACGAGAACAGACGGGGTGTTCTTCGAGGTCAGTGCGATTTCCCAGGCTTCTGCCGTTTCCACCGTATCCGCCGGGCGGATGGTCAGCGTGTTCGGCGTCGCGCGGCAAATGGCGAGGTGCTCGACCGGCTGGTGGGTCGGGCCGTCTTCGCCCAGACCGATGGAGTCATGGGTCATGACATAGGTCACGGGGATCTGCATCAGAGCCGACAGACGCATCGCCGGGCGCGCGTAATCGGTGAAGCAGAAGAAGGTGCCCGCATAGGGACGCACACCGCCGTGCAGCGCCATACCGTTCATCGCAGCGGCCATGCCGTGCTCGCGGATGCCGTAGTAAACGTAACGGCCCTTCCGGTTGGTCTCGTCAAAGACACCCATGTCGCCGGTGAGCGTGTTGTTCGAACCGGTGAGGTCAGCGGAGCCGCCGATGGTCTCGGGCATGATCGGGTTGATCACTTCGAGCACCTTCTGCGAGGAGGCGCGGGTGGCCATTTTCGGTGCGCTCTCGGAGATCTGCTTTTTGAAAGCCTTGATCACGGCGGAGAGTTTCTTCGGCGCGTCACCCGCGAAGACGCGGTTGAACTCGGCCTGACGGCGCTCGGATTGCTCCTCGAACCGGGCTTCCCATTCGACGCGCTCGTGGCGGCCTTTGGAGCCGATCTCTTCCCACTGGGATTTGACGTCGGCGGCAACCTCATACGGACCCCAGTTCACGCCATAGGCGGCTTTCGCGGCGGCAAGCTGATCCGCATCGGTCAATGCGCCGTGGCCTTTGGACGTGTCTTGTGCTGCGTGGCCCAGAGCGATGTGGGTTTTGCAGGCGATCATCGACGGTTTCTTGGACTTCTTGGCGGCCTCGATGGCGGCGTCGATCTGTTCCGGATCGTGGCCGTCGATCTCTTGCACATGCCAGCCAGCAGCTTTGAAGCGCATCGGCTGGTTGGTGCGGTCCGCGATGTCCACGGTGCCGTCGATGGTGATGTTGTTGTTGTCCCAGAAGACGATCAGCTTCGAAAGCTTCTGGCGACCGGCGAGCGCGATGGCTTCTTGCGACACACCTTCCATGAGGCAGCCGTCCCCGGCCATCACATAGGTGAAGTGGTCTTGCAGCTTGCGACCGAAACGGGCGCGCAGGTTTTCTTCCGCCATGGCAAAGCCAACGGCGTTGGAAATGCCCTGACCGAGCGGACCGGTGGTGGTCTCGACGCCGTCGAGCAGGAAGTTCTCCGGGTGACCGGCGGTTTTCGCACCCATCTGGCGGAAGTTTTTGATCTGCTCAAGCGGCATCTCTTTGTAGCCGGTGAGATAGAGCAGGGAGTAGATCAGCATGGAGCCGTGGCCAGCCGACAGGATGAACCGATCGCGGTCAGGCCAGAGCGGCGCGGAGGCGTCGAATTTCAGGTGCTTGCCAAACAGGACGGTGGCCACGTCAGCCATGCCCATCGGCATGCCGGAGTGACCGGAGTTTGCACCGGCGACGGCATCAAGCGTCAGGGTGCGGATGGCGGCGGCACGCATCCAATGATCGGGGTGCGTCTCGCGCAGGGTTGCGATATCCACGGGCGGATCTCCTTTAGGCTCCCATATTGTGCCAAAATCGCGGCGGAACCCACGTATTCTGGCCTTTCGGGCCTTCTGATAACGATGTGGCGGCAAAGTGCAAGCCGCGAGACCGCCCTTGGGGCCATGTGCGACCATTGTGCGGCCCTCCAGAGGGGCTCGACGGGCGGTTTTGACCTCAAAACGGGGTGAAATGTCGAGGCGTGTTGGTAATCGTGATCCTTTGGGATAGGCTCACGAATCAAAGGAAATGACATGAGGGCCGTGCGCTTCGGCCTTGAGGACAAAGGAAGTTTCGACTTTCATGGTTCAAAGGTGGGGCATGTCAGGGTGGGCCTCTTGGTGAATAAGCAGAATGTGAGTAGGTGGCGATGAGCGAGATTTCCGATTTCGAGGCCCGTATCACTGCCGCGCTTGAGCGGATCGGGCGCGCTGTGGCTGTGGCCGAAGAACGTAGTGAGGCGGCGCAGTCTTCTGATGAAGATCAGGGGGGAGTCGCAAACGCCGAGCTTGAGGCGGAAGTCGGCCGTCTGAACGACGCTCTGGCCGCTGAGCAGTCGATGAATGCCCAGCTTGAGGCGCGGGTGAAAGCGATCCACGACCGTCAGGAAAGCCATGTGGCGACCCTTGAGGAAGAGGTGGAAACGCTGCGCCGTCAGCTCATGGATCATGACCGCGAGCTGCAAAAGCTGCGTCATGTGAACGCCGTTCTGCGCGAGAACAATACAGAGCTGCGCGACGCCAATGCCGAAGGGCTTGGCAATGCGGCGCTGATCGACGCCGGACTGAGTGCCGAGCTGGAAGCGCTGAAAGTGGCGCGCGGTGCCGATGCGACGGAATTGAACGCGATCGTGACGGAGTTGCAGGCGGTGATGACGCGGGCTTCTGGCGCCGAGATCGCGAGTGAGACTGAGACCCCGAGCGAGGAGGTGTAACCCATGCCCGAAGTGAAAATCTCCATCGGTGGACGCGATTTCGACGTGGCCTGTCAGGCCGGCGAAGAGCATTTCCTCAAATCCGCGGCTGGGCTTCTGGACAACGAGGCCTCGGTTTTGTCGAGCCAGATCGGACGTTTGCCCGCCGAGCGCATGCTTTTGATGGCCGGTTTGATGTTGGCCGACAAGACGGCAGGCATGGAAGAACAGATGCGCGCGCTGGAAAGCAAGCTTGGCGCGCAGGAAGCGCTGATCGAAGAGATGCGCGCCCGTCCCGAACCGGAGCCGGAAAAGATCGAAGTGCCCGTGGTGCCCGCTGAGGTGACGGACACGCTGGCCGAAATGGCCGCACGCGCCGAGGCGATGGCGGCGGCCTTCGAGGAGCGTTTGGGCGTCTCTGACGCGGTTGGCGAGGCGTGATGCCGCTGGGCGTGATCCTCTAAAACCTAACTTTTCATGACAAAGGCGCGCCCGTGAGGACGCGCCTTTTGCGTTTTCTAAGCGGGATGCTGTGCCGCGATCAGGCGTTCGCAGCGCGGATTTGTTCGGCTTTCTCAGTGTCGAAAGCGACGCCTTTGTCCGCGAGCATCTGGTCTAGTTCGCCCGACAAGGTCATTTCGATCACGATGTCACAACCGCCGACGAACTCGCCTTTGACATAGAGCTGCGGAATGGTCGGCCAATCGGAGAACTCTTTGATCCCTTGGCGAATTTCTTCGTCGGAGAGCACGTCCACGTCGAGGTAATCAACACCCATGAAGTTCAGGATGCCCGCCACTTTCGACGAGAAACCGCAACGCGGCATGAGTTTCGAGCCCTTCATGTAAAGGACGACATCGTTCTCATTGACGGTGGTCTGGATGGTGTCTTGTGCAGTCATAGCAATGTCCTTTCGGAGCCCTTCGGCGGGCTTATCTTATTCCGGGGCGCGGGTGGTCAGCGCCAGTGCGTGAAGCTCGCCGCTGGCAAGCTGTTCTTTGAGGGTTGCGTTCACGGCGCGTTGTTGTTGGACGCGGTTCATGCCTTTGAAAGACGCATCCACCACCTCTGCGGCGAAATGCTGGCCGTCATCTCCCTGAACGATGATCTGGGCGTCTGGGAAACCTGCGCGGATCAGGTGTTCGATGTCAGAGGCGGTGATGGCCATGTAGGGCGCTCCTTGGGCGTCGTTATCGGGTTGGTTCTGAATGTAAGCTCTGGGTCTGATGGCTGCAAGCGTTCAAGTCACGGGAGGCGCTGTGCGGCGCTGCGGAGAGCGGTTTTGCCTGTCGATTTTGCCAGTCGATTGTCCAGTCGATTTTCCTGTCGGCTTTGCGTCGGACTTCTGTCGGACATCCGTCGGGCCGGTTACGAGCTGGGCTTTTCAGCAAGCGCGTCGAGAAACGCGTCATACTCGGCGGACAGCCTGTCGGTGTCGGCCCAGAGGCGCGCGCATTTGCGCAACAGGCGCTGGCGTTCGGCTTCTAGGGCCTCCGGCAGATCAAGCGCCTCGGCTTCCACGAGTTGCTTCATCCGCTCATGCAGCGGTTTGAGCCGCTCGAAGTCGCGCAGCATGGCGGGCAGAAGCGTCGGATCATCGCGCCAGCTTTCGCCGTTGAAGCGCAGTTGCGTGACGCGCTGACCAGCCCCGGCGCAGTCGTAGAGCACACAGCCGCGATTGCCGATGTTCTCAAGCTGATCATGAAGTTTGCACAGATGCCCCGACAGGTTGGGGCAGGGCATACCTGCCGGTTTGTCGAAGGAAAACAGATCTCCCTTGTCGAGCGTCAGCCCAACGCAGCACAGCGCGGCGCAGTTTGAACACTCAGAAGTGAGGGCGGGCAGGGCGGTCGCTGGCTGGTCGGTCATGCTGTCTTTCTAAAGCAAAAGGCCCGCGAGGGGGCGGGCCTTTCTATGAGTATTTGTCCAGCAAAGGAGGGACAAAAAAGCAGGCTTAACCGAAAATCTCGCCGAACGTGCCGCGGTAGGTGGCGGTCAGCTCCGCAAGCGGGGCCTCGGATGCGCCGAATTTCACCGCATCGCCGCCGAACTTGCCAACGGTTGCGATCGGCACACCGGCCTGACCGGCTGCGGCCATGAGGGCTTCGGCCTGATCGAAGGAGCAGGCGACGAGGTAGCGGGCCTGATCTTCGCCGAAGAGCGTCGCAGTGTCGTCGCTGTCGAGGGTGACGCCCACGCCAGCGGCTTCGGCCATTTCAAAAGCTGCGAGGGCGAGGCCGCCGTCGGAGAGGTCCGTCACGGCACCGATCAGGGCACCATTGGCGCGGATGAATTCACCGTTGCGCTTCTCGGCAGCGAGATCGACATGCGGCGCGTCGCCGTCTTCGCGGTTGAACACTTCGTACAAGAGCGCGGATTGGCCAAGCAGCCCCTCCGTCTCGCCGATCAGCAGGGCGACATCGCCGGATTTGGCGAGGCCTGCGATCAGATCGTCCTCGGAGGCGATGAGACCCACGGCACCGATGGTCGGAGTCGGCAGGATGCCTTCGCCGTAGCTCTCGTTGTAGAGCGAGACGTTGCCGGAGACGATCGGCATATCGAGGAAGGCGACGGCCTGACCGATCCCGTCCAGCGCGCCGACGAACTGGCCCATGATCTCGGGCTTCTCGGGGTTGCCGAAGTTCAGGTTGTCGGTGGTCGCCAGCGGCAGAGCGCCGACAGCGGAGAGGTTGCGGTAGGCTTCGGCCACGGCCTGCTTGCCGCCCTCGACCGGATTGGCGCGCACGTAGCGCGGCGTCACGTCGGAGGTGAAGGCCAGCATCTTGCCGGTGTCATGCACGCGGATCACGCCCGCGCCGAGACCCGGCGTGCGGATCGAGTCGGCCATCACTTGGGTGTCGTATTGTTCATAGACCCAGGCTTTGGAGGCGTAGTTCGGCGAAGAGATCAGGCCTTTGAGACCGTCGATCCCGTCGATCTGCGGTACGTCGGCGACTTGCTCTGCGGCGGGCGTCGGCACCCACGGGCGGTCGTACTCGGGCGCGGAGGAGGCCAGAGTGGACAGCGGCAGATCGGCCATGCAGGTGCCATTGTGCATGATCAGGAAGCGGTCTTCAGCGATGGTTTCGCCGACGATGGCAAAGTCGAGATCCCATTTGTCGAACACGGCACGGGCCTCGGCCTCTTTCTCGGGCTTCAGCACCATGAGCATGCGTTCCTGAGACTCGGAGAGCATCATCTCGTAAGCGGTCATGTTGGCTTCGCGCTGCGGCACGTTTTCGAGATCGAGACGCACGCCAAGGCCGCCCTTGTCGCCCATTTCCACGGCGGAACAGGTCAGACCCGCAGCGCCCATGTCTTGGATCGAGATCACTGCGCCGGTGGCCATCAGCTCAAGGGTCGCTTCCATCAGGCATTTCTCGGTGAACGGGTCACCAACCTGAACGGTGGGGCGCTTCTCTTCGATGCTGTCGTCGAATTCAGCGGAGGCCATGGTCGCACCGCCAACGCCGTCGCGGCCGGTTTTCGCGCCGAGGTACACGACGGGCATGCCGACGCCGGAGGCGGCGGAGTAGAAGATCTTGTCAGTGTCTGCGAGACCGGCAGCAAATGCGTTCACGAGGCAGTTGCCGTTATAGGCAGAGTGGAAGCGCACTTCGCCGCCCACGGTCGGAACGCCGAAACAGTTGCCGTAGCCGCCGACGCCTTCGACGACGCCGTGCACAAGCTGTTTGGTTTTCGGATGGTCTTTGACGCCAAAGGACAGCGCGTTCATCGCGGCAATCGGGCGCGCGCCCATGGTGAAGACGTCACGCAGAATGCCGCCAACGCCGGTCGCTGCGCCTTGATAGGGTTCGATGTAGGACGGGTGGTTGTGGCTTTCCATTTTGAAAACCACGCATTGGCCGTCGCCGATGTCCACGATGCCCGCGTTCTCGCCGGGGCCGCAGATCACTTGCGGACCTTCGGTGGGCAATTTGCGCAGGTGGATTTTCGAGGATTTGTAAGAGCAGTGCTCGTTCCACATGGCCGAGAAAATGCCAAGCTCGGTGAAGGTCGGCTCGCGGTTCAGAATGCGCAGGATCTCGGCGTATTCTTCCGGCTTGAGGCCGTGCGCGGCGATGATCTCTTCGGTGATGGCGGGTTCGGTCATGAGTGTCCCCTAAGCGGCAGCTTGTCGTTCAGCGCCCTCTTAGGACGTTTGGCGGCTTTGGGAAAGGGGCTAAAGGGATGTTGGGGCCGGGAAGGCGTTAACATCTGGTCTTCTGGAGTGCGCCCCCATGCTGGCGGTGCAATGGGCAGAGGAGGCAAGACGGGCAGGCGTAAGCCGATTTTTTTGGAAAAGGCAAAAAAAAGGCCGAGCAAAGCTCGGCCCAAGTCCAACAGGGAGGTAAAACCGCAATGAGTTGCCTCAATCAGCGGCTTCGATGCTGCATTTAGGTGCAGTTTGTGAATCGTTCAAGGGATTTTCTGCGCATGCGATGCAATGCCGCTATGCAGAAAACACATAACTTCCCCCCGGCCCTTCATAGCGGGACGTTGTCGGGCCGGGCTCGGGCAGGGGGGGGAGCCGGGGAAAAGAAGGCGCTTAGGAGTTTTCGTTGCCTTCTTCGCTGCGCATCAGGCGGCGGTGTGCGTTGATTTCGTCGATGATGAAATCGCGGAACACCTCGATCCGTTTCGAATGACGGAGCTCTTCGGGATAGGCGAGGAACACCGGCACTTCGCCGCTTTGCACATCCGGCAGAACGCGAACCAGGTTCGGAGAGGTTTCGACCAGATAATCAGGCAGGACGCCGACGCCGAGATGGTTCAGCACCGCCTGCAGCACGCCGAAATAGTTGTTCACGAAAAGCTTCGAGCGAATGTCGTGTTCGTTCAACTCTTCGATCAGGCGCGCGCCGGCGGACACCTGATGGGCGTTCGGGTTCTGACAGATCAAGCGGTGCGCGGTCAGATCATCCATCGTTTCCGGCGTGCCATGTTCAGCGAGATACTCGGGGGTTGCGAACAGGCGCATGCGGATGTTCATCAGGCGCTTGCGGATCAGGTCGGCCTGCGACGGCTCTTTCATGCGCACGGCCACATCGGCCTCGCGCATCGGAAGGTCGAGCACGCGCTCTTCGAGCATCAGGTCGATCTTCAGCTCCGGGTATTTCTCATAAAGCTTGGACAGGCGCGGGGCGAGCCAAAGCGTGCCGAAGCCCGTCGCGGTGGTCACGCGCAATTCGCCGTAGACCTCTTCCTCGCTGTCGCGAATGCGGGCGGCGGCGGCGTCGAGACGTTTCGCCATGGCGCGGGTCGCCTCGAACAGCAATTCGCCTTGCTCCGTCAGGATCAGCCCGCGGGCGTGGCGGTGAAACAGCGTTGTGGAGAGCGATTCTTCCAAGGCCCGGATCTGTCGTGAGACCGCCGATTGGCTCAGATGCAGCGCATCGCCTGCATGCGTGAGCGATCCTGCATCCGCTACCGCGTGGAAAATTCTAAGCTTGTCCCAATCCATACCTGTCACCTGCTGTTCTCCTCCTCACGGCAGTATAGAGCACAAATAGCGCGAAGAGGAATTTTGGCCGCTTCATTCTTTGTTTTCGCACTGATCGCAAGGGGGTTGCTTTGCGCTAACACAAATTGACGCAGAGAGATGAAGCAAATGCAAAGAAATCGGGCAGTGATGGTTGAACAGGCTTAAGGACCGCGCCTTAATGGTCACAGATGCATCGGGAGGTCCGCATCACATGCGTATCGGGGAGCCACATCTGCCGCAGGAGAGCTTAAACGCGCGTCAGATTGCGCGCGACATTTCCTATGCCAGTTCGGCGGCGACGCGGAGCGGGCGGGTGCTGATCCGGTTGATGGAGAATGCCACCGGGCGCGTGGCTCTGATCAAGCGGGCCAAGGGCTATGACGCCGATGCCGCCGAGGGGCGCGATTTCTGGGCGGTGATGGCGGAGCGCTACGGGCTGACGCTGGATGTGGCGCGCGGTGCCTTGGGCAATATCCCGACCGAGGGGCCGCTGGTCGTGGTGGCCAATCATCCTTACGGTATTCTCGACGGGTTGATGCTCGGCCATATCCTGTCGCTGACGCGCGGCGATTTCCGCATTCTGGCGCATCGGGTGTTCCGGCGGGCCGAAGATCTCGACAAAGTGATCCTGCCGATTTCCTTTGACGAGACGAAAGAGGCGCTGGCGCTCAATCTGGAGACCCGCAAGGAGGCGCTGCGCTATCTGGCGGAGGGCGGCTGTATCGGCGTGTTTCCCGGCGGGACGGTCTCTACCTCAGCAAAGCCTCTCGGGCCGCCGCTCGACCCCATGTGGCGGGCGTTTACCGCGAAAATGGTGGCGAAATCGGGGGCGACGGTGGTGCCCATTTGTTTCGACGGGGCCAATTCGCGGCTGTTTCAACTGGCGAGCCATGTCCATGCCACCTTGCGCATGGGGCTATTGATCCGCGAATTCCGGCGCAGTCTCGGCACGCCCGTGCGGGTCGCCATCGGCGCGCCAATCGGGCCGGAGCGGCTGGCCGAATTTCGCGGTGACAGCAAAAAGCTTATGGATTTTCTGCGCGCTGAGACATATTCACTATCATCAAAGCCTTCGGCTGCGGCCGGGCTGGGCTTCGAATTCGAAGCGAAACATGCGGCCCAACCTCCGAGGAAGTCCCGCAAGAGTCTGAAGGATCGGTATTAAGATGGCAGTCGGTATTTTTGACAGTGGTTTGGGCGGGTTGACGGTGCTGGATGCCGTCGAGAAACGCCTTCCCGATGTGCCTTTCGTCTATTTCGGCGACAATGCCCACGCGCCTTACGGGGTGCGCACCGCCGATGATATTTATGATCTGACCACCTCCGCCGTCGAACGGCTCTGGGACGCGGGCTGCGATCTGGTGATCCTCGCCTGTAACACCGCCTCGGCTGCGGCGCTGCGCCGGATGCAGGAAAACTGGATCCCGCGCGAGAAACGCGTGCTGGGCGTGTTCGTGCCGCTCATCGAAGCTCTGACCGAGCGCCAGTGGGGCGACAACTCCCCGCCGCGCGAGGTCGAGGTGAAACATGTGGCGCTGTTTGCGACGCCCGCGACGGTGGCTTCTCGTGCGTTCCAACGTGAATTGGCCTTCCGCGCCATCGGCGTCGATGTCGAGGCACAGGCCTGCGGCGGTGTCGTGGATGCCATCGAGGACGGCGATATGATCCTCGCCGACGCTCTGGTGCGCTCCCATGTCGATGCGCTCAAACGCAAGATGCCGAAACCGGGCGCGGCCATTCTTGGCTGTACGCATTACCCGATCATGGAAGAGGCCTTCCAGGAGGCGCTTGGCGAAGACGTCAAAGTCTATTCGCAAGCGAAACTCGTGGCCTCCTCTCTGGCCGATTACCTGACGCGTCACCCGGAAATGGTGGGATCGGGGACGGAAAGCATGTTCCTGACCACTGGCGATCCGGCGAAAGTGTCGCGCGGGGCGACCCAGTTTCTGCGACGAAAAGTCGAGTTCATCAAAGCGTGACGGTAACGCGTGACGGCGCTTCGGGCCACGGCACTGGCCTGCGCCGCGCGGTCGCAATTGCGATACTTCCAGAATCCTTCTAAATTGAGGGCCTTCGTTTGAGCCGGATCAAAGGCCGGGCGAGGCCAATATGAGAGACGACAGATATGACCTATAAAATCGCCATTCTTGGAGCTTCCGGATATACGGGTGCGGAACTCGTCCGCCTGATCGCGACCCATCCTTCGATGGAGATCGTGGCCCTGTCCGGTGACCGAAAGGCGGGGATGGAGATGGCGGAGGTCTACCCGCATCTGCGTCACATGGAATTGCCTGCGCTCTGCAAAATCGAGGATATCGATTTCGCGAACGTCGATCTCGCCTTCTGCGCGCTGCCCCATGCCACCTCGCAAGCGGTGATCAAGGAACTGCCGCCGACCACGAAAGTCGTCGATCTCTCCGCCGATTTCCGTCTGCGCGATCCGGCCGAATACGAGAAATGGTATGGCAAGCCGCATTCCGCCGTGGAGCTTCAGAAAGAGGCCGTTTACGGCCTCACCGAATTCTACCGCGACGAAATCAAAAATGCGCGTCTCGTGGCGGGCACCGGTTGCAACGCTGCGACCGGCCAGTTCGTGCTGCGCCCGCTGATCGCGGCGGGTGTCATCGATCTGGACCAGATCATCCTCGATCTCAAAGTGGCGGTTTCCGGCGCGGGGCGGTCTTTGAAAGAGCACCTTCTCTACGGTGAGCTTGAGGACAATTCCTTTGGCTATTCCGTCGGCGGCAAACACCGTCACCTCGGTGAGTTCGATCAGGAGTTCTCCAAGATCGCGGGCCGCGACGTGCGCATCCAGTTCACGCCCCACCTGATCCCCGCCACCCGCGGCATCCTCGCCACCGCCTATGTGCAGGGCGAAGCCAGCGCCGTGCATTACGCTCTGGCCGATGCTTATATGAACGAACCGTTCATCGAAGTGCTGCCGCTCGGCCAAGTGCCCGCGATGAAACATGTGCGTGGCTCGAATTTCTGCCATATCGGCGTGGTGGAGGACCGCATTGCGGGCCGCACCATCGTGATGGGCACCATCGACAACCTGACCAAAGGCTCGTCCGGTCAGGCCATTCAAAACGCGAACCTGATGCTGGGGCTGCCGGAGACCACAGGTCTCATGAACGTCCCGATGTATCCGTGACGCATCCCTAAGGGAGCTGAGGAGGAGACCCCATGGCCGGTTTGAAAAACCTCAAAAAGACGCGCCGCATTCAGGTGTTTGCCGTGGCCGCCGTCGCACTTGCGATTTCGACCGGCATGATCGGCTATGCGATGCGTGATGGGATCAACCTTTACCGCGACCCGTCCAAAGTGGTGGCCGAGCCGCCGCGTCCGGGCGAGATTTTCCGCCTCGGCGGCCTCGTGGAAGACGGCTCTCTGGTGCGCGGCGAAGGGACCCATGTGACCTTTTCCGTGACCGACGGGGCCGAGACCATCCCTGTGACCTTTGAGGGCGTGCTACCTGATCTTTTCGGCGAGAACCAAGGCATGATCGGCACCGGCTCCATGGTCGGCGGCATCTTTGTGGCGACCGAAATTCTGGCCAAACACGACGAGACCTACATGCCCAAAGAGGTGCTGGACTCGCTCAAAGAGACCGGGGTTTACGTTGAGCCGGGAAGCTGAGGCGCTTCGGGAAGGTTTTCTAAACAAACAGTAAATTTAGACGCGTTCGGTGGTGTCCGGGTGCGTTAACCTTTTTGCGTCACCCTCATCTCATCAATTTGGTGGGATTGAGGCAGATGAAAACAGTACAGCAAATCGCGATGGAGATTGTCGCCCGCGAGGGCGGCTATGTGAACGACCCCGACGATCCGGGCGGGGCGACGAAATACGGTGTGACCCTCGCCACGATGGAGCGGCTCGGGCTTGATCTCGACGGCAACGGTCGGGTCAATGCGGGAGATGTCAAACGGCTGACGCGGGCGCAGGCGCGGGATCTTTTCGTTGAACATTACTTTCACGGCCCGAGGATCGACGAATTGCCCCCCTGTCTGCAGGCGAGCGTCTTCGACATGTCGGTCAACGCCGGAGCCAATGCCGTGCGGATTTTGCAGCGGCTTCTCAATGACATGGGGCAACGCATCGCCATCGACGGCGTGATCGGACCGCAGACCATAGAGGCCGCCTTCATCGCACAGTCGCTTGCGCCGCATTATCTCGCGGACGCTTACGGTATCGCGCGGCGCAATTACTATTACGCTTTGGCGGATCGCCGTCCCGGTTCGCGCAAATTTGCCCGGCGGCGCGATGGCGGCAAAGGCGGCTGGATCGCCCGCGCCGAGGAGTTCATTTCCGAGCGCTATCACCTGACGGAGGCCGAACATGACGCTCGGGTGGCGGCATGGGGGTAAGCGGGGGGATCATCGGAAAGCTGTTTGAGCTCTTGTTCGGCGACGGGCGCAATGTGGTCAAGGACACGGCGGAGGTGTTCTTCGAGAACAAGGAAAACGCGGGGGCGCGGGAGGCGAGCTACCGCGCGGCGGCGATGCAGCAATTCGCCGGGGAATTTGCCGTGGCGCAGAAGGGCTATTTCGACCGTTTCATGGACGCGCTCAACCGTGTGCCGCGCCCGCTGATGGCGTTTGGCACCATCGGGCTGTGCATCTCCGCCATGGTCGATCCGATCTGGTTTGCTTCCCGGATGCAGGGCATCGCGCTTGTCCCGGAGCCGCTTTGGTGGCTGCTCGGCAGTATCGTGTCGTTTTACTTCGGCGCGCGTTATCAGGTGAAATCGCAGGAGTTTCAACGCTCGGTCGCCTCGACCATGGCGCAGGCCCCGGTGGTGCAGGCCAATATTGCTGCGTTGCGCGCGTTGGACGCCGGTGCGCAGGGGCAGGGCTTGCCCTCCGGTGCAGGCTGGACCGTCGCGCAGGTCGATATTCCGGGGAGCGAGGCCCCGAATCCCGCGTTGGCCGCGTGGAAGGAGGGGCGCGATGAGTGAGGCTTTGATTGGCGCTTTGGCGGAACACGGGCCTTGGGTGCTCATGGTGTTTTTCCTGCTGTACCGCGATCTGCAAAAGGATCAGGCGACGCGCCGGGTACTCGACAAGAACACGCAGGTGCTCATCGAGATGACGACGATGATCCGTGAGCGCCTGCCGCGGGGGGGTGCGTGATGCGGTGGGAGAAAGCGAAATCCGCGCTACGGGCGCTTTGGCTGGGTGAGGGGCTGACAGCCGCGCTCAAACGCAACCGGGAGGCGGCGGATGCGCTTGATGCCGTCGTGAAGGAGATGTTGAAGCAATGAAACAGGTTCTCACACTCTATGGCACCGTCTTGGCGGCGCTGGCGTTGGCGGTTCTCGCGCTTGGGACGGCTCCCGCGCTCTTGCTCGCCTTCGGGGCCATCGCGCTTATGGCACTGATGATCTCCGCCACCTTCCTCTGGCTCTGGCAGGTGCGGGCAACGCCCTTGGCGCTGGGCATGTCACTGAGCTGGGCCGGGTCGGGGCTGACGACTGGCTGGTGGTGGGCGCTGCAGATCGGCGAAAGCCCGGTCTGGCGGGGCGCGCAAAATGCGCAGATCGCTCTGCTTTACCTGTTCCTGTCGCTGCTGATCTCCGGTGCGGTGCTTCACTTTTCGGTGATTCAAGGCACCTTTGGCCTGTCGGGTGGGAAATTTCTTTGGCCGGTTTTCGGCGCGGTGATCGCCTCTTTCGGGGTGCTTTTGGCGCTTTGAGCGCTGAAAGCGAGGGGGAAAGAGGCGGGAAAGGGGCTGTGATCGGCCCCTTTCCACAATAGGGCGCGCGCGAGGTTTGCGCTTTGCTTGCGACATGCGCGCGCAGCCCATTGGCGGATCGCCGCCAAACGGGTAGAAGTTTCTGGATAAAAGGGAGGAGCCCATGCTCGTTGAACTCGGACATTTCGCGCTGATCATGGCCTTTTTCGTGGCGATCGCGCAGACGGTGCTGCCGCTTTGGGGCGCGCATCGGGGCAATCGCGCCATGATGGCCGTCGCTGAACCCGCTGCGATGGTTCAGCTTGTGCTGATCGCATTTTCCTTTGGCGCGCTGACCTATGCTTTCGTGACCTCGGATTTCTCCCTGAAAGTGGTGGTCGAGAACTCCCACACGCTCAAACCGATGCTTTACAAAGTCTCGGGCGTTTGGGGGAACCATGAAGGCTCCATGCTGCTTTGGGTTCTGATCCTTGCGCTGTTCGGGGGCGCTGCGGCCTTGTTCGGGGGCAATCTCCCGGCGTCGCTCCGCGCCCGTGTGATCGGGGTGCAGGGCTCCATCGGCGTCGCTTTCCTCGCCTTTATCCTCTTCACCTCGAACCCGTTTCTGCGTCTCGCCATGCCGCCGATGAACGGCGATGATCTCAACCCGCTGCTGCAAGACCCCGGTCTCGCCTTCCACCCGCCGTTTCTCTATCTCGGCTATGTCGGTCTTTCGATGACCTTCTCCTTTGCCGTCGCAGCGCTGCTCGAAGGCCGGGTGGATGCGGCTTGGGGCCGCTGGGTGCGGCCGTGGACGCTGGCCGCGTGGATTTTCCTGACCATCGGCATCGGCCTTGGCTCCTGGTGGGCCTATTACGAGCTTGGCTGGGGCGGGTTCTGGTTCTGGGATCCGGTGGAGAACGCGTCTCTGATGCCGTGGCTCTTCGCCGCCGCACTGCTGCACTCGGCCATCGTGGTCGAAAAGCGCGAGACGCTCAAAAGCTGGACCATCCTGCTGGCGATCATGGCCTTCGGCTTCTCCTTGATTGGCACCTTCCTTGTGCGTTCGGGCGTCATTACGTCGGTCCACGCCTTCGCCAATGACCCGGAGCGCGGGGTGTTCATCCTTTTGATCCTCGCCATCTTCATGGGCGGGGCGCTCACGCTTTTCACCTTCCGCGCCAATGCGATGCAGGCGAAAGGGGTCTTTTCCCTCGTGTCCCGCGAAAGCGCGCTGGTGATCAACAACATCCTTCTGGCGGTCTCCTCATTTGTCGTCTTCATCGGCACGATCTGGCCGCTCATTGCCGAAGCCTTCTGGGGCCGGAAGCTCTCCGTGGGCGCGCCGTTCTTCAACTCCGCCTTCACGCCTTTCTTCGTGGCGCTGGCGATCCTTTTGCCGATCGGGGCGATCCTGCCGTGGAAACGCGCGCGGATGGGGGCGACGGTGAAAAAACTCATCCCCTCGATGATCCTCGCCTTCGCTGTTCTCGGGCTGATCTGGTCGATCCAGACCCAGAAAACGCTCTTGGGGCCGGTCGGCATCGCGCTTGGCACATGGCTTCTCGCGGGCGCTGTGCAAGACCTGCTGCTGCGCACCGGCAAGACCGTGAACCTCGGCCGCCTGACGCGCCTGCCGCGCGCCGATTGGGGCCGTCTTCTCGCCCATGGTGGGCTTGGCATCACCATGGCAGGGATCGCCGGGCTGACCGCTTGGACCGTTGAAGACATCCGTGTCGTGCAAGTGGGCGAGACCTTTGACGTCGCTGGCTACACCATCGCGCTTGAGAAGGTCGAGCGCGGGCAGGGGCCGAACTACATCACCACCATGGCGACCATGGGCGTCTTTGAGGGCGACAAGAAAGTCGCGACGCTCCATCCCGAAAAACGCAGCTACCCGGTGGCGCAGATGCCGACCACCGAGGCCGGGATCGACAACGGTTTCCTGCGCGACGTCTATCTCGTGATCGGTGACATCCAGTCGAACGGCGGCTGGGCCGTGCGCACCTATATCAAGCCTCTGGCGAACTGGATCTGGGGCGGGACGATCATCATGGCTCTGGGCGGATTGCTCTCGCTCTCGGATCGTCGTTACCGCGTGGGCGTCGGTGCGCGCAAATCCCATGTCGCGCCCAAAGGAGTGCCCGCAGAATGAAGTACCTTCTCCTTGCCCTCGCGCTCCTGACCGCCGCGCCGGTCTATGCGGTTCAGCCCGATGAGGTGTTGCCCGATCCGGCCATGGAGGCCCGCGCGCGGGAGATTTCCCAAGGGCTGCGCTGCCTTGTCTGCCGCAACGAGAATATCGACGAGAGCAACGCCACGCTCGCCAAAGACCTGCGGCTTCTGGTGCGCGAACGCCTTGTTGCGGGGGACACGAACGATGAGGCGGTGGAGTATATCGTCGATCGTTACGGCGAATATGTCCTTTTGAAACCGACGATGAGCGGTGCCAATAAGGTGCTTTGGATCGCCGGGCCGGTGATGCTGATCCTTGCGCTTGGCATTGGCATCACTTTCATCCGCCGCCGTGGTCAGGAGAGCGAGGTCGTCACTGAGCTGACCGACGAGGAAAAGACCCGGCTGGAAAGCCTGATGCAGGAGTAACGCGTAAAAATCTCTGGTGTCATTGTGGGCTGTCTGTGAAGGTTGAAGGACTTTTAAAAGGGGGATTCTTATGCACAGAATTTTGACTGCTCTTGCGGTGATCGTTTTGCTTTCATCATGTGCGTCGCAAATCATGCAAAGCTATGTGGGGAAAGATATTCAGGAAGCTGTTCTCGATTATGGGCCTCCAAGCCATGAAATGGATATGCCTGATGGAACACGAGCCTTTCAGTGGTCCATGAATGGCAGTGCTGTTTTCACAGGGACAACCTATGGTATGATTTCAACGGGCGTCATGAGTAGCACCTCCTGCGTTTACACGGCATTTGGCAAGAAAAATGCGGCAGGAAGCTATACAATCACAGGCTTTCGGCAGCCGCGTTGGGATTGTGAATAATTCTGATCGCCTTATTTCTTGGTTGAACTACTCAAAACCCCGTGGCTGGACAGAAAGCCACGGGGTTTTGTATATCTGGCTCACGGTCCGCAGTTCACCGAGTCGCTGCCGCCCTTTTGGGTATGCTGAACCTGCCGCTTTCAAAACCTTCCGGTCTATCCGCGCGTCTTTCAGCGTGGGCCAAGGGCAGCTCCCCGCACGACAACTGACGCGATCAACGGAGACTACCGATGACTCGTGAGGCCATTTCTCTCACTCTTCCCGATGTGTCCGCCTTTGCGCGGGCGCTGAAATCCGAGTTTGACGACGGGGGCGATGGCGCGCCCGGACATCAATCTCTGCTCAATGCGATTGCCCGCGCGGGCGGCTATCGCAATTTTCAGCATCTCAAAGCGACCCAAGCCGGGAGCGATCCGGTCGAGCCCGTCGAGGGCCGGGCTGTCACCCGTGCTTTGGCGCGGTTCAGCTCTGAGGGGCTGCTGGAAAGCTGGTCGACCAAGCGCAAGGTGCGCCAGCATTGCCTCTGGGCGCTTTGGGCGCAGGTGCCCTCGCGCACAGCGTTCACCGAGCGCGCGATCTCTGATCTGTTCGACAGCATGACCGCCTTTCGCGATCCCGCGCAAATCCGGCGTTCTTTGATCGAGGACGGGCTGTTGGAGCGCAACCGGGACGGCTCGCGCTATGTCCGGCTTGAGGCGAAACCCGACGCCACGGCGCAGGCGGTGATCCGGGAGATCATCCGGCGCAGGCATGCCAATCCGGAGGTGCCGGAGCGCCCCTCCGCCGTCTTCGGGCTGTAAGCGCGGCATTTGACGGAGCGTCTCTCTTCCTTTTGCGGCCCAAGCCCTTATCTTGAGCGCAAACAGGGAGAGAGACGCGCATGCTGTATGAGACCATCCGCTTCACGCTGGAGAATGACATCGCGACCGTGACGCTGAACCGTCCGGGGGTGAAGAATGCGTTGAACACGCAGATGCGCGCGGAGATCACCCATGCGGTGCGCGATGGCGGGCGCTCGGCGCGTGTGATCGTGCTGACCGGGGAGGGCGGGGCGTTTTGTTCCGGCCAAGATCTCGGCGACGGGGTGGATGCGGCAACGGCCGATATCGAGCGGACGCTGCGCGATGAATATGAGCCGATGCTCCATGCGATCCACGAATGCCCGGTGCCGGTGATCGCCGCCGTCAATGGCGCGGCTGCGGGGGCGGGCGCGTCTCTGGCGCTGGCTTGCGATGTGGTGATCGCGGCGCATTCGGCAGTGTTTTTGCAGGCGTTTTCGCGCATCGGCCTGATGCCCGACGCGGGCGGCACCTATATCTTGCCGCGCGTCGTGGGCATGGCGCGGGCGATGGGCTCGGCGCTGTTTGCAGATGAGATCACGGCGGCGCAGGCGGAGCGGTGGGGCATGATCTACGAGGCGGTGCCGGATGCCGATTTCGAGGCCCATTGGCAGGCCCGTGCAGCCTATCTCGCCAAAGGCCCGACCGTGGCCTATCGCCATATCAAGGAAGCGATGCACGCGTCTTATGACAATACCTTGGAACAGCAGTTGACGCTTGAAGCGAAGCTGCAGAACCATTGCGGGCAGACGCGGGATTTCAAAGAGGGCGTGCTGGCGTTTCTGGAAAAGCGCAAGCCCAAGTATGAGGGGCGCTGAGCCTTTCAACCCTCTGAAAGCGTGTTGATCACCCGAGCCATGAGCGCCGCGAATGTGCGGCGCTCTTCGTCTGTGAGGCCCGCTGTGGCGTGATCGTTGACGCCCGTTGCGGCCTCGGTCGCGGCCTTTTCCAACGCTTTCGCATGATCGGTGAGCCAGACCGTTTGCACCCGCGCGTCGGCCTCATGGGCGCGCCGTGTGATCAGCCCGTCGCGCTCCATCCGTGCGAGAGTGTTGGCCATGGTCGCCTGTTCCACGCCCAGCTCCTTGACCAGTTCTCTCTGTGTCTGCCCCTCGCGGTCCCAAAGCGCCAGCAGCACGGGAAAGGTGCCGGTGGAGAGGCCCAAGGGTTTGATCTGGGCCTGGAGCGCGCGGGCGAAAAGGCGGGCCATCAGGTTGACCTGATAGCCTTCGGAACGGGTACGGGAAAATTCGGGCTGTGGAAGTGTCTCGGTCATGGGGCTTGTTTTTCACAATATAGCAAGCTATGCAATATTAAATAGCAAGCTATATATATGGAGACTCACCATGCCAACCTTTGTGCCGACCTTTCTGCCGAAACTTCACGCGCTGTTCGGCGCGGCGGGGCTTCTGATCATCGCCGCGAACTGGAGTTCGACGGTCATCACGTTGATCATGGGGGATAAATACGTGATCGCCATGACCAAGCTCACCATCGCATGGGGGCTTTTGGCACTCATTCCGATGCTCATTCTCGCCGGGGTCTCGGGCAATCGGCTGAGCCAGAAGATGCGCGGGCCGGTCATCGCCGCGAAACAGAGGCGCATGAAGATCATCGCCTTCAACGGCGTGGTGGTCCTGCTGCCTTCGGCGCTGGTCCTTGTGCCCTTGGCGATGCAGGGGCAGGGCGGGGCGATTTATTACACGATCCAGATGATCGAACTGATCGCAGGCGCCACCAACCTCACGCTTTTGAGCCTCAACATGCGGGACGGTATTCGGCTTGGGCGGCGTCGGATGGCCAGCGCCTGAGCTTTATCTCGCCCCAGACCGACAAAAGAAAAACCCGCCGTTTCCGGCGGGTTTTCCAATTCCTAAGGCTGAAAGAGATCAGCCGCGGTCTTCGACGTTGACGTAGGGACGCTGAACGTGACCGGTGTAGAGCTGACGCGGACGGCCGATTTTCATGGCCGGATCTTCGATCTGTTCTTTCCACTGGGAGATCCAGCCGATGGTGCGCGAGAGCGCGAAGATCGGGGTGAACATCGCAGTCGGGAAGCCCATGGCTTCGAGGATGATGCCGGAATAGAAATCGACGTTCGGGAAGAGTTTCTTCTCAGCGAAATACGGATCGGCCAGCGCTTGTTTCTCAAGCTCTTTGGCGACCTGTAGCGTCGGGTTGTTTTCAACGCCCAGCAGTTCGAGCACTTCGTCGGCGGACTGTTTCATCACGGTCGCGCGCGGGTCGAAGTTTTTGTAGACGCGGTGACCGAAGCCCATCAGGCGGAACGGGTCGTTCTTGTCTTTGGCGCGGGCGATGAATTCCGGGATGCGATCCACGGTGCCGATCTCGCGAAGCATTTCGAGGCAGGCCTGGTTGGCGCCGCCGTGTGCCGGACCCCAGAGACATGCGATACCAGCCGCGATACAGGCGAACGGGTTGGCACCCGAAGAGGAGGCCAGACGCACGGTCGAGGTCGACGCGTTCTGCTCGTGGTCGGCGTGGAGCGTGAAGATACGGTCCATAGCGCGCGACAGGATCGGGTTCACTTCGTATTTCTCAGCCGGAACGGAGAAGCACATGTGCAGGAAGTTCGACGCGTAGTCGAGATCGTTGCGCGGGTACACCATCGGCTGACCGATCGTGTATTTATAGGCCATCGCGGCGATCGTCGGCATTTTCGCGATCAGACGGATGGTGGCCACTTCGCGCTGGTGGGCGTCAGCAATGTCGATGGAGTCGTGGTAGAAGGCGGACATGGCGCCAACCACACCGACCATGATGGCCATCGGGTGCGCATCGCGACGGAAGCCGGTGTAGAACTTGAGCATCTGCTCGTGGACCATCGTGTGGTTGGTCACGGTGTTCTCGAATTTCTCCATTTGAGCGGCGGTCGGGAGTTCCCCGTAGAGCAGCAGGTAGCAGACTTCGAGGTAGTGCGATTTTTCGGCCAGATCGCCGATGGTGTAGCCGCGGTGCAAAAGCACGCCTTCGCCGCCGTCGATGTAGGTGATTGCACTGTCGCAGGACGCGGTGGAGGTGAAACCCGGGTCGTAGGTGAACACACCGGCCTGACCGTAGAGCTTGCGGATGTCGAGAACATCCGGGCCTTCGCTGGGCGAAAGGACGGGAAGGTCGTAAGAGTTTCCGTCAAGCGTCAGGGTCGCAGTCTTCTGAGTGTCTGCCATGGTCGTTCCTTCGGTTGGCGGCTCGCTCCCCGTCCTGCTTTTGCAGGCGGCGGAAGAGCCGCTGGTGGTCACGCGGACGCCCGGGCGGACCCCGGACACCGTCTTGGCTCAGGTCCCGTCCTAAATAGACGGGCCCAATTCTGACCCTTGGTCTCCGGGGAGGGCGCTTTGACGCCTGCGGAGCTGCCGGGTGCTGACCGGAGTTTGACGTCCGGTCTGAATTTCGCTCGTGACCGTCTCTAGAACGCCCCGGTCACTCCTCTGACGCGGCTGCCATGAAATCTCCAATCCGCGCGAGGGTTTCCTCGCGGCCCAGAACGACCATCATGTCGAGCACACTTGGGGTTGCTGTGCGGCCTGCGAGTGCGGATCTCAGAGGGCCGGCCACCTTGCCGAACCCGAGTTCACGCGCTGCCATCACATGGCCGACGGCCTCCTCCAATGCGTCGCGGTTCCAGCTAGCACTTTGCAGGTGCGGCGTCAATTCTTCCAGTATACCGTTGGATACAGACCCGACTTGTTTTTGCGCTTTTTCGTCCATGTCGATCGGGCGGGACACCAAGGCAAACCGTGCTTTTTCAAGGAGTTGCGGGTAGGTCTTGCTAGACCCCTTCACGGTTTCGAGCGCGGATTTCAGAAGCGCTTTTTGCTCTGACGTCAGGGCAGGCTCGCCAGCAGCATCGAGGTAGCCCTCGATTTCGCTCAAGATTTCATCATCATCCATGATGGCAATATGCTGGCCGCAGATGTTTTCGAGCTTCTTGGTGTCGAAGCGCGCGGGGGCTTTGTTGATTCCATCGAGATCGAACCATTCCTGTGCCTGCGCATCGGTGAAGAATTCGTCGTCTCCATGCGACCAGCCCAGACGGGCGAGGTAGTTGCGCATCCCGGCGGCCGGGTAGCCCATCGCCTGATATTCCTTCACGCCGACCGCGCCGTGGCGTTTCGACATTTTCTTGCCATCCGGCCCGAAGATCAGCGGGATATGCGCGTAGACCGGCACCGGCCAGCCCATCGCCTCGTAGATCATCATCTGACGGGCGGCATTGGCGAGGTGATCGTCGCCGCGAATGACGTGCGTTACGCCCATGTCCTGATCATCCACCACCACAGCCAGCATGTAGGTCGGTGTCCCATCGGAACGTAACAGGATCATGTCATCGAGCTGGTCGTTTTTGAACGTCACATCGCCCTGCACCCGGTCTTTGACCACGGTGACACCCTTGCGCGGGGCTTTCACGCGGATCACATAGGGGGCGTCCGGGTAGGTGGACGGGTCCGCATCGCGCCAGGGGGAGCGGAACAGCGTGCTTTCCTTCTTGGCGCGGGCCTCTTCGCGGAAGGCTTCGATTTCGTCCTGCGTCGAGAAGCATTTGTAGGCCTTGCCAGCCGCCAGCATGTCGCGGGCGACTTCGGCGTGACGGTCGGCGCGTTCGAACTGGCTCACCGCCTCGCCATCGTAATCGAGCCCGAGCCAAGCCATGCCGTCGAGAATGCCCTGCGTCGCGCTTTCCGTGGAGCGCACGCGGTCGGTGTCTTCGATCCTCAGAAGAAACGTGCCGCCGTGGCCGCGGGCGTAGAGCCAGGAGAACAATGCGGTGCGGGCGGTGCCGATGTGCATGTCACCGGTCGGCGAGGGCGCGATACGGGTGACAATAGGTTTGGCGGCGGGCTGGGTGTCGGACATGGGAAATTAACCCTTTGGTAACCATGATGGCGGAAGATTTTCGTCACCGGGCATAAGGGAAGGCGGAAGGGGAAACAAGGGTGCGCACCCTCAGGACACTCGCACAGATCCCGCTCGACCTCATCGAGGGCCAGCATGGGCGGCTGTTCCTCTGGACGCCGGTCTTCTACGGCATCGGGATCGGCCTGTTCTTTGCGCAGCGTGACGAGCCGTCCCGTGCGATGTTGCTTGCGCTCTTCGCCGCTGCTGCTCTGCTCGCGGTCCTGCCCGCATTTCTGTCCCGGTTTGGCGCGGTGCGTCTGCGCCCCGTGATGACGGCCTGTCTCATCACACTCGCGGGGTTTCTCATCGCGGGGTTGCGCACGCATATGGTGGCGGAGCCCGTTCTCACATTTCGATATTACGGCCCGGTGGAGGGGCGGGTGATCAAGATCGACCGCTCGGCCTCCGACGCGCTGCGTCTGACGCTGGATCAGGTCGTGCTTTATGACGTTGCCCCGTTGCGCACGCCCGCGCGGGTGCGCGTCTCCCTGCACGGGGAACAAGGGTATGTCACGCCCGAACCGGGCCTGCGCCTTGCCATGACCGCGCATCTGTCGCCGCCGCCGGGGCCGACCGAGCCGGGCGGGTTTGATTTTCAGCGTATGGCGTGGTTCGACCGTCTCGGTGCGGTGGGCTATACCCGCAACCCGGTGCTGCGCGCCGCCGAGATTGACCCGAGCCCGGCGCTTTGGGTGCATCGTTTGCGGCAGGTTCTCTCAAAGGATTTGCAGAGCAAACTTCCCGGCCAGACCGGCGCTTTCGCCGCTGCGATCCTCACCGGCGACCGCTCCGGGATTTCGCAGGAGACGGCGGAGGCGCTTCGCGGCGCGAACCTGTCTCACCTTTTGGCGATCTCCGGGCTGCATATGGGGCTTTTGACCGGGGTGGTGTTCTTTGTGCTGCGGTTGGGGCTGGCTCTGATCCCCGGCGCGGCCTTGAAATGGCCGATCAAGAAGATCGCCGCCGCTGGCGCGCTGGTCGCAGGCGCGTTCTATCTCGCCTTGTCGGGGTTCAATGTCGCCACCGAGCGCGCCTTTGTGATGGTTTCGGTCATGTTGATCGCCGTGTTGCTCGACCGGCAGGCCATTTCGCTGCGCACCGTGGCCATCGCCGCGCTGATCCTTTTGACGCTGCACCCGGAAGTTCTGCCCGAACCGGGGTTCCAGATGTCATTCGCGGCGACCACGGCCCTCGTTGCGGTGTTCTCCATCCTGCGTCGGATGCAGCTTATGTTGCATTGGCCGCGCTGGCGCAAAGCCAGTGTCACCGTCGTGCTGTCCTCGGCAGTCGCAGGCATCGCCACCGCTCCGGTCGCCGCCGCGCATTTCAACCGGATCGCGGATTTCGGGCTGATCGCGAATGTGGTCTCTGTGCCCCTAATGGGCGCGATGGTGATCCCCGCTGCCGTTCTGGCCCTCGTTCTGACGCCCGTGGGCTTGCAAGCGGTCGGGCTTGCGGTGATGGGCTGGGGCATTCGCTGGATCCTGTTTGTGGCCGCGACCGTGTCGTCATGGGAGGGTGCGGTGACACGCATTCCCGCGCCGCCACCCGCCACCCTGCCGCTCATCGCGCTCGGGGCTCTGTTTGTGATCCTCTGGCGCGGGCGCGCGCAATCGCTGGGGCTGGTGGCCGTGATGGCAGGGTTCTGGCTTTGGACGATGGCAGAGCGTCCGGCGCTTTTGATTTCTGACGATGGCGGGCTGGTCGGGCGGATGACCTTAGAAGGCCGCGCCTTGTCGAAACCAAGCGGCAGCGGGTTTGCCGCCGGGGTTTGGTTGGAAAATGACGGGGATGTTCCGGATCAGGAGGCCGCCGCCGCCCGCCAGATGCCGGTTTTGGACGTCGGCCCGCTGAGCATTCGCCATGTGACGGGGCGCGGGTGGCAAGAGGCGGCGCGCGATGCCTGTGCGGAGGCGGATCTCGTGATCGTCAACCAGATCTGGGAAGGGGCAAGGCCGGGACCGTGCCTTTTGGCCGATCTGAGCCTGCTTCGCGACAGTGGTGCTCTGGCGATTTCCGAGGAGGGGGAGGCGGTCGTGCTCCGCACGGCCTATGCCGCCTCGGGTGTCCGGCTTTGGAACACGCCGGACCTGCGCGGAGACAGGGCGGTTTCGGCGCGAGAGGTTCGTAAGGCGTTGCTAACAGAGGTGATGGGGCTGCGCTTTCGGTTTGGAGATCAGGGCGCGGTGCCGTTCACCACCATCGCCGCAAACGAAAACCGCCGCACGGGGTGCGTGCGGCGGGTCTTGTTTGGAAAAGGCGCTTTGGTTCAGTAGCTGCGGATCAGACCGACCAGCTTGCCCTGAACCTCGACCTGATCGGCGGGCAGAACGCGGGTTTTGAACGCCGGGTTTGCAGCCTCCAGCGCGATCATGTTGCCCTGCCGCTGGTAGCGTTTCAGCGTGGTCTCATAGCCTTCGACCATGGCGACGACGATATCGCCATTGTTGGCCTGCGAGGTTTCGCGGATGACCACGATATCACCGTGGTTGATCCCGGCCTCGATCATGGAGTCTCCTTTGACCTCAAGCGCATAGTGATTGCCGCGCCCGGAGAGCATGGAGCCGGGAACAGCGACATTCATCGCGCCGTCGGACACCGCCTCGATCGGGACACCGGCGGCGATCTTGCCCATGATCGGCAGGTTGATCGCGGTCACGGTTTCGATGTCCATCGCGGCGGGCGGGGTGTGATCCGGGCGGTCGCCGTCGATCACACGGGGATTGAAGCCCGCAGTCGGCGCAGAGGGCGCGCCGCCAAGGCTTTCGGGCAGTTTCACGATCTCGATGGCGCGGGCGCGGTGCGCGAGGCGGCGGATGAAGCCGCGCTCTTCCAGCGCCGTGATCAGACGGTGAATGCCGGATTTGGAGCGCAGGTCGAGCGCTTCTTTCATCTCGTCGAAAGAGGGCGGAACGCCGTCTTTTTGCAGGCGGGTGTTGATGAACTCCAAAAGCTGGAGTTGCTTTTTCGTCAGCATCGGCTCGTTCCTCTGTCTTGGCCTCTCCGCTGGCCCCTGTTGCGGCGTGTCCGTCCGAGGGGCGCAGGCCATGTTATCTGTCTGCCCGGCTGTGGGAGCGGTCGCGGTCGCACCGCTTGCGCGTTGGATATAATGGACCGGAACCGGAGCGACTGCCCCAGAGATGCGCAGTTTGGCGGAAGATGCGGGGTGCTGCGTTTCCATCGCACCCCTGTGTTTCCGACCAAAAGCGACAGGCCCACCAATATCCGTCAGTCCCCAGACGGGTTTCTTGGCATGTTCTGATAATGTTCTACCGCTGTTCCCGAAATGTGTCAATGTTCCTCTCCCGTTCTGATCGAACGCGTCTTGGCACGCTTTTTCAGGGAGTAGAGGGGAACATGGTTAAGACATCGTTACCGAAATCGCGGGGTAGGGCCGCGAGACGCGCGAAGATGACGGGATTTTGCCTGTCAGTCTTGTGTCGGAGGGGCGTGAGGCCGTCAGAGACGGATCACGTCCACCGTCTCTCCCGCCGCACGGGGCGCATCTCCGGCAGGGCGCACCAAAAGCGCGTTGGCGTTTGACAGGATCGACATCAGGGAGCTGTCCTGTTTGTCGAAGGGCGTCACGCCCTCATCGCACAGAACCGCGCGCATGTAATGTTCGCGCGGACCGTTGGCGGTAATGTCCTGCAAAAGCGTTGCCTTGATCCGGGGAGCGGGAGCCGGAGGCAGGCCCGACAGTGCCGCCAGCGCGGGCAGCAGGAAAAGCTGCGCCGTGACCATGGCGGACACCGGATTGCCGGGCAGGCCGAGCATCACGGCGCCGTTCAGATTGCCCGCCATCAAAGGTTTTCCGGGGCGCATGGCGACCTTGTAGAAGGCGCGCTCCAGCCCGAGCTTTTCGGCCACTTTGCCGACGAGATCGTGATCGCCCACGGAGGCCCCGCCGATGGAGACGATCATATCCGCCCCCTCGGCCAGTGCGAAGGTCTCGGCCAGCATGTCTTCGTCATCGGGGGCGATGGGGAGCATCCGGGCGATGCCGCCCGCCGCTTCGATCATGGCGGCGAGGCCGAAGGAATTGGAGGCGATGATTTGCGACGGGCCGGGCGTGTCGCCGGGCATGACCAATTCGTCGCCGGTGGCGATCAGGGCCACGACGGGACGGCGGGTGACGCAGACCTCGGGAATGTTCATCGCGGCCAAAAGATTGATGTCTTGGGCGGAGAGGCGGCGCGGGGCGCTGACGCGGTCGCCGGATTTGAAATCGCCGCCAAGGGGCCGGATGTTGCGGTTCTCGGACAGGGTCTCGGTGACGGTGATCACATCGCCATCGCGGTTGACGTCCTCTTGGATGATCACGCGGATGACGCCTTCGGGCACAGGCGCGCCGGTGAAGATGCGCACGGCCTCGCCCGCGCCAATCGGACCGGCGTAGCCATGCCCGGCGGCGCTTTCGCCGATGACGGTGAAGCTGTCGCCAAGCGCCGGGTGATCGGCGCAGACGCCGTAGCCGTCCATGGCGGAGGAGGCGAAGGGCGGTTGATCGCGCATCGCCACCGCATCTGCGGCCAGAACCCGTCCCGCCGCCGCGCGCAGGGCGACGCGCTCGGTGCCAAGCGGGCGGCACAGTTTGAACACGTTCTCAAGCGCTTCCGCGACGGTAATCATTTAGTCAGTCTCTTTCGTGCGCTCATAAATCCCGGATTTGCCGCCTTCCTTGCGCAACAAACGGGTCTGGACGATCTCCATGCCTTTCTCGGCGGCTTTGAGCATGTCGTAGACGGTGAGGGCAGCGACGGAGGCGGCGGTGAGCGCTTCCATCTCCACGCCGGTCTGGCCGGAGGTCTTCACGGTCGCCCGGATGCGAATGCCCGGAAGGCTCTCGTCGGGCTCCAGATCTAGCGTCACCTTGGAGATCGGCAGGGGATGACAGAGCGGGATCAGATCAGAGGTGCGTTTCGAGCCCATGATGCCAGCCAGACGCGCCACGCCCAGAACATCGCCCTTTTTCGCCGTGCCTTGGGTCACCAGCGCCAGCGTCTCCGGGCGCATTTTGACGGCGCTTTCGGCGGTGGCGAGACGGTTGGTCACCGCCTTGCCGGACACATCGACCATATGGGCGTTGCCCTCGCCGTCGAAATGGGTGAGTTCCGCCATGTCGCCCCCTTACGCCGGAACCGGATTGGCGAGCAGCGCGCGGGTGGCGGCCTCGACATCGTCCTGGCGCATCAGGCTTTCGCCGATGAGGAAACAGCGCGCGCCATAGCCGGACATGTCGGCAAGATCGGCTGGGGTGAACAGCCCGCTTTCGCAGACCAGCGTGCGATCCTCAGGGGCCAGTTTCGACAACTCACGGGTGGTGTCGAGCGTGGTTTCAAAGGTCTTCAGGTTGCGGTTGTTGACGCCCAGAAGCGGGGATTTGAGCTTGAGCGCGCGGTCCAGCTCTTCGGCGTTATGCACCTCGATGAGCACATCCATGCCGTAGCCAAAGGCCGCGTCTTCAAGATCGGCGGCCAGCGCATCATCGACGGAGGCCATAATCACGAGGATCGCATCGGCGCCCCAGGCGCGGGCCTCGGCGACCTGATAGGTGTCATAGAGGAAGTCCTTGCGCAGAACGGGCAGGGAGACCTCGGCGCGGGCGGCTTTGAGAAACTCGGGCGAGCCTTGGAACGACGGCGCATCGGTCAGAACCGACAGACAGGTCGCGCCGCCTGCCTCATAGGCGCGGGCGATCGCGGGCGGATTGAAATCCGGGCGGATCAGCCCTTTGGACGGTGAGGCTTTCTTGACCTCCGCGATGAGACCATAGCCCGTTTGAGAGGCCGATTGCAGCGCCTTGGCAAAGCCGCGCGTGGGGCTTTGAACGGAGGCTTGAGCGTCAAGCTCGGAGAGGCTCACGGACTGTTTCGCCGCGGCGACTTCTTCGAGTTTGTAAGCTTTGATTTTGTCGAGAACATTAGCCATGGGGCAGAGATACCTTGCGGGGGCGGTTAAGGGAAGATGGCAATGTGTGTTTCATTTGTGCGTGTTTCCTTTGTGCGTGAAATACTCATGGTCTGGTCTTCGAGCATTTTCGCCGGCTGAGTATTTTGGGCCGGCGAGTATTTTCGGCACAAAGGAGATCAGCGCCGCACCATCAGTTTTGACAATCCGTGGAAATGCCATGTGTCGGCGTAGACCGGCGGCTCGGCGAGTTGGATGTTGGGGCAGCGTTCGAACAAAAGCGGCAGGGCGACACGCATTTCAAGCCGCGCGAGCGGCGCGCCGACACAGAAGTGGATGCCTGCGCCAAAAGAGGTGTTCTGTTTCACCTTGCGGCGCGGGTCGAACTGATTGGCATTGTCCCAGCCGTCCTCATCGCGGTTGGCGGCGGCCAGAAGCAGCCCGATCTTGTCCCCGCGTTTGAGCGGCTGTCCGAGGAAGGTGGTGTCCTCATAGACCCAGCGCTGGAACAGGTGCAGCGGCGGATCGAAGCGCAGCAGTTCTTCGATGGTGCCGTCGATCTTGTCCTCCGCGAGGAAATCGCGCGGGGTGTTTTGTTCGAGAAGGGTTTTGACCGCGATGCCGAGGCTGTGGACGGTGGCTTCATGCCCGGCGTTCAGCAGCAGGATGCAGGTGGTGATCAGCTCATCCGTGGTGAGCTTTTCGCCTTCCTCCTCGGCGGTGATCAGCGAGGTGATCAGGTCATCGGCGGGTTGTGTGCGGCGGGTTTCCACATAGCCGCGCATGAAGGCGGAGAACTCGGTCGCGGCTTTGGAAGCGGCCTCTTCGATCTCCGGCGTGCGCGCGGGGGTGTAGACCGCGACCATGGCGTTGGACCATGCGAGTAGCTGTTCGCTCATCTCTTCGGGGACACCCAGAAGGCGGCAGATGATCCGCACCGGGACCATTTTGGCAAAGGCGGGCATAAGATCGAAGGGTGCGCCGTCCTGCGGGAACTGGTCGATGAGATCGTTGGTGATCTCTTCGAGATCGGGGATCAAGGCTTTGATCCGGCGCGAGGTGAAGGCGCGGAGCACCAGAGAGCGCAGGCGTTTGTGCCGGTCGCCTTCCAGTTCGAGCATGGAATGGTCTTCGATGTCGTAGAAGGCGCGCAGGCGCTCCGGAATATCGGGTTCGAACCCCTCGGGCGCCTCCCGGCCAAAGCGATTGTCGCGCAGAGCCATCGACACCCCGTCATAGCCCGCCACCACGGGAAGGTTCAGATCGTCCCAAAAGACCATATCGCCTCCAGACCGAAGCCGGTCGTAGAACGGATAGGGGTTTTGCACGAAGGCAGGATCTTGCGGGGAGAGGGTAAAGCGTTTCATGGCCGCGAGATTTATCGCAAGCGCTTCCCTTTGCAAGCGGGAGTTTCTAGAGTTCGCACGATGACGTCACAAGACCTGCCTCTTTCGGGTGGGGCTTCCGCCGAAGCCGACCGCCACGCTCCCCGCCGCCGCCTGCTGAGGGCATTGGCGGGGCTTTTGGTCGTGGTGATTTTTGGACTTGGCGTTTTTGCCTTTTCCTTTCGCGCGGCCCTTGATCAGGCGGCGGCGCGGGGCACGTCTGATCTGACGCTCTCTGCCGACCGTTTGACCACGGGCCTGCAACGCTACCGCGAATTGGGGGTGTTCCTGTCCGATCACCCGACGGTTCTTGAGATGACGCAGGGTGGGGGCGTGCCCGCCGAGATGGCCGAAGACCTGTTGCAAGGGATGCTGGACAAGACCGGGGCCTCCTCGATGCTGGTGGTCTCCGGCGCGGACGATGTTTTGGGCGCGGCGGGGGAGATGGAGCTGCCGAAAGGCGCGCAGGCCGCGCTGTCACGGGCAATGGACGGGGCTTTGGGCATCGCGCATTTCGTCGATCAGCAAGATCGCAGACGCTATCTTTTCGCCGCCCCCGTGTTCTCGCCGGAAGGGCCGCCGATCGCTGCCGTGCTGGTCTCTGTCGATGTGGGCTTGCTGGAATGGGGCTGGCCCTCGGAACCTTCTGCGATCTATTTCACCGACGATTATGGCGTGGTCTTTGTGGCCAACCGCTCCGAGCTTGTGCTCAAGGGTGGCTCTGGCGGGCCTTTGCCGGTTCGGGGCGCGTATGGGATCGCGGGGCATGAAATCTGGACCCATGACATGGGGCCTTATATTCCGACGCCCGCGTTGCATCTGACGAAACCTTTGCCGGTGGTGGGGCTCACCGCCGAATTGCTTTTGGACCTCCGCCCGGTGATTGCGCTGGCGGGGTTGCAGGCCGGGATGGCGGCGGCTCTGGCGCTGGTCTTTGCGGCGTTCCTGTTCTTCGCGATGGAGCGCAGACGGACGCTGGCGGAGGCCAATGCCCGGCTTGAAGCGCGGGTTGCGGCGCGGACCGAAGCGCTTGAGTTGACCAACCGCGAATTGCAGCATGAGGTGCATGAGCGCCACGAGGCCGAAGCGCGTCTCAAACGTGCGCAGGCCGATCTTGTGCAGGCGGGCAAACTCTCGGCGCTGGGCGAGATGTCCGCCGGGATTTCCCACGAACTCAATCAGCCGCTGATGGCGATCCGCTCCTTTGCCGAGAATGCGCAGGCCTTTCTGGAACGGGACAATCCGGAGAAGGCGGGGGACAACCTTTTGCGCATATCGGAACTGGCGCGGCGCATGGGGCGGATCATCAAGAACCTGCGCGCCTTCGCCCGGCAGGAACCGGAAACCGTGAGCAATATCGAGCTGACGTCGGTGATTGAGGCGGCTCTGGAAATGACGCAGGCGAAGATGTCGCGCGCCGGGGTGACGCTGGACTGGAACCCGACGGGGCAGGTCTGGGTGCGTGGCGGCGAGGTGCGGCTTCAGCAGGTGGTGATGAACCTTCTCTCAAATGCGGTGGATGCGATGGCGAGTGCCGAGGCGATGGAGCTGGAAGACGGCCCCCAAGAGACGCGCCAGCCGAGTGAAAAGCGCATCACGATTGAATGTGTCCCCGGAACGCCGACTCGGTTGACCGTGGCGGACACAGGGGCGGGGATTTCCGAGCCCGAGAAGATTTTCGATCCGTTCTACACCACCAAAGAGGTCGGCGCGGCGCAGGGCATGGGGCTCGGCCTGTCGATTTCCTACGGGCTGGTGCAAAGCTTCGGCGGACGGATCAGAGGCGCGAACCGGCCCGAGGGCGGGGCGATCTTTACCGTGGAATTGCAGCCGGCCAATCTGACCGGACAGGAGGGGCGTGATGGCGCATATTGACAGGGTTCTGCTGGTGGATGACGACGCCTCCGTGCGCGAGGCCTTGGGGCAGACGTTGGAACTCGCTGATCTCAGACCGACCTTGGCGGGCAGTTACATTGAGGCCAAGGACCATATCTCCCGCGACTTTCCGGGCGTGGTGATTTCCGACATTCGGATGCCGGGTAAGGACGGGTTCGCGCTTTTGGAATTCGCGCAGAAGGTCGATCCGGAGCTTCCGGTGATCTTGCTGACGGGCGAAGGCGATGTGCCGATGGCGGTGCGTGGGATTTCGTCGGGGGCGTTTGACTTTCTGGAAAAACCCTGCGCCCCCAAAGACTTGATAGCCGTTGTTGAGAAGGCGGTTAAAACGCGCGGGCTGGTGCTTGAGAACCGGCGGCTCAAGCGACAGGTCGAACAAGGCGACGCCGCTGCCCGGCTTTTGCGCGGCACTTCGGAGCTTGCGGTGAAGATGCGCGATGCGGCGCGGACGGTGGCGCGGTCGGCCTCGGATGTGCTGGTGACCGGTGAGCCGGGGGTGGGCACGGCGAAGATGGCCGAGGTGGTGCACCTTCTGTCGGCCGGATCAATGGCGCCGTTTCTGAAATTCTCCGGCTCCGCGATGACGCCGGACATGCTGACGAAAGCGTTCGAGCAAGCGGAGGGCGGCTCGGTGTTTCTCGATGAGATCGCCCAGCTCACCAGTCCGGCGCAGTTCACCTTGCTGGAGTTATTAGAAACCCATGACCGGCCCCGGCTCATTGCTGGGACTTATGCGGACCTGTCGGTCGAGGCGGCGGAGGGGCGGTTCTCGCCCGATCTCTTCTACCGTCTGGAGGCGGCGGTGATCCGGATCCCGTCGCTCAGAGAGCGCCCGGAGGATATTCCGGTGCTGTTCCGCCATTACGTCAACATCGCCTGCGAGCAGAGCGATCTGCCCGTGCCGGAGATCACCCCGGATGTCATCTCCCGCCTGATGGCGCAGGACTGGCCGGGCAACGCGCGCTCCCTGATGAACGCGGCGATGCGCTTTGCGATGGGGCTCACGGAAGGTGAGGCACAGGAGGAGCTTGGCCTTGCTGAACAGTTGGCGCAGGTGGAGCGGTCCTTGCTGATGGCAGCTTTGCAGCGCCACAAGGGCAACGCGACCGAGGCGGCGAAAGGCCTCAAACTGCCGCGCAAGACATTTTACGACAAGCTCGCCCGGCATGGGGTGCGGGCGGAGGAGTATCGATAAACGGGCCGCACGCTTGGCTTGTACAATTTTTTGTACATATTGTTTGAGGCATATGTAGAGAGCATAAGTTTGCTTTCGAAAGACACCCAAATGGCCGTGATGAACATGAGCGACGTGCGCTCTGCCGAGGACTGGGCCTCTATCCAGGAAACGCTGCATCTTTTGTCCTCGCCGAAGAACGCGAAACGTCTTCATGCCTCTATGGTTCAGCTCGACGCGGATGAGGGGACCGAACGCGACCTGATCGAACCGTAAGGCACGCGTAAGGTACGGACGATGAAACACGTTTTCTCCGATGAAGCTTGGGAGGATTACCTTCACTGGCAGGCGAACGATCCGCGTGTGTTGGCGCGCGTGAACGGGTTGATCAAGGAATGTCAGCGCCATGCCTTTCAAGGCACCGGCAAACCTGAGCCTTTGAAGGGCGATCTAAAGGGCTGGTGGTCGCGCCGGATCACGTGCGAGGACCGACTGGTGTATCGGGGGAGCGGTTCTGGTGCGGCGCAGGCGCTGCAAATTGCCCAGATGCGTTATCACTACTAACACCTTTTGCGTTCTGCAAAAGTATCACCCGATACCTTGCGTTGCCCTAGGGTAATCGATTTCCTGCGGACGATCCGGACGGGATGTGTTTCCGGGAGACCTTAGGGAGGTAACATCATGAAATTTCTGACCTGCGCGCTGGCGGCCAGCGCCATCTTTTCGTCTGCCGGTGCCGCTGTGGCGGCCTGTGATCCGGGCGAGATCGTCATCAAGTTCAGCCATATCGTCAACACCGACAAACACCCGAAGGGGATCGCAGCGAACCTGTTGATGGACCGGGTGAACACGGAAATGGACGGCAAGGCCTGTATGGAGATCTATCCGAACGCCACGCTGTATAACGACGATCAGGTGCTTGAGGCGATGTTGCAGGGCGATGTGCAACTGGCTGCGCCGAGCCTGTCGAAATTCGAAACCTTTACCAAACAGTTCCGCATTTTCGATCTGCCCTTCATGTTCAAGAATATCGCCGCCGTGGACGAGTTCCAGAACTCGGAAACCGGGCAGGAGATGAAAGAGGGTATGGTGCGGCGCGGGCTCTTGGGCCTTGAGTTCTGGCACAACGGGCTGAAACAGATCACGGCGGACCGACCGGTTCTGATGCCGTCGGATCTTGAGGGGCTGAAAATGCGCGTGCAGCCTGCCGAGGTGATCATCGAGCAGATGCGTGCGCTCAAGGCCAACCCGCAGCCGATGGCCTTCCCGGAGGTTTACGGCGCGCTTCAGACCGGCGTGGTGGACGGGCAGCAGAACACCTATTCCAACATCTACGGCCAAAAGTTCTTTGAGGTTCAGGACGGGGTGACGGAAACCAACCATCTGCTTCTGGACTATATGGTCGTGACCTCGGTCGATTGGTGGGACAGCCTGCCCGAAGATGTGCGCACGCAGTTCGCAACCATCCTTCACGAGGTGACTGTGGCCCGGAACGGCGAATCCGAGCGCGTCAACATGGAAGCCAAGCAGGGGATCATCGATGCCGGCGGTGTGGTGCGTGAACTGACGGCGGAGCAACGCGAGGCTTGGGTCGAGTCCATGAAACCCGTTTGGACACTGTTCGAGGACGAGGTGGGTGTTGAAAACATCGCTGCTGCGCAGGAGATCAACGCGCGCCACTGACGGGGTTGAAATCCGGCTTTGTCATCCAGTGATGAGTCGGACTGTGCGACTTTCCGCACACACGTAATTTTCGTGCGTGCGGAGAATCGCACACTTGCGTGGGGCGCATGGCTGATATGCGTTTTTGTCCTCCCGTAAGCAGCTGAATTTCTTGCAGTTTCAAGAAAGTTTCATCTTTCGCATAGGAATACTTGTCGGGGTGGGGATGAATTTGTTTCCTCTCTTTCGAGTGAGACGGGCCCGAAACGTCCCGCCACCGGAACCGACATATGATTTCATGACAGGGAGGACACCCATGAAATTTCTGACGACCGCCGCCACCGCTCTGGCGCTTTCCGTGACCGCGACCACCGCTTTTGCATCCGCTGGCTGCGATGACGGCGAAATGGTGATCAAGTTCAGCCACGTCACCAACACCGACAAACACCCGAAAGGCATCGCAGCCCAGCTGTTCGCCGACCGTGTGAATGCCGAGATGGACGGTAAGGTCTGCGTCGAGGTCTACCCGAACTCCACGCTTTACAACGATGACCAGGTGCTCGAAGCCATGCTTCAGGGCGATGTTCAGATGGCCGCGCCGAGCCTGTCGAAATTCGAAACCTTCACCAAAGTGTTCCGCATCTTCGACCTGCCGTTCATGTTCAAGAACATGGATGCCGTGGAAGAGTTCCAGAACTCCGATGCCGGTCAATCGATGAAAGAGGCCATGGTGCGCCGCGGTCTTCTGGGCCTCGAATTCTGGCACAACGGCCTGAAGCAATTCTCTGCCAACAAGCCGCTGCTTGAGCCGGAAGATGCCGCAGGCCTCAAATTCCGCGTGATGCCCTCCGACGTGCTCGTCGCTCAGATGGACGCGCTCGACGCATCCCCGCAGCCGATGGCCTTCTCCGAGGTGTACGGCGCGCTGCAAACCGGCGTTGTCGATGGTCAGGAAAACACCTGGTCCAACACCTACGGCCAGAAGTTCTTCGAAGTGCAGGACGGTGTGACCGAGACCAACCACGGTCTTCTGGACTACATGGTTGTGACCTCTGTTGACTGGTGGGAAGGGCTTGACGCCGACATCCGCGACCAGCTTGCGACCATCCTCCACGAGGTGACCGTCGAGCGCAACGCCGCGATCAGCGAAGTGGATGCCGACAACCGTCAGGCGCTTCTCGACGCCGGTGGCGTGATCCGTGAACTGACGCCGGAGCAGCGTCAGGACTGGGTCGATGCGATGAAGCCGGTTTGGGAGAAGTTCACGGATGACGTCGGCGCCGACAACATCGCGCTGGCTCAGGAAATCAACGCCAAGCACTAAGTGCTTTTGTGAATGAGATGGCAGGGCCCTCGTCATAGGGGGCCTTGCCTACATCCGGCCCAAGGAAAGGCCCGGATGTCGCCGCTTCGCGAGGAGGGGCAAAGAGGGACAATAGGGGTCTATCTCCATGACACAATATCAGGAAAATCAGCCGAAAACGCCATTGGCGAAGTTCTTCGACGCGCTCGAAGAAAATATCATCGCCTCGATCCTCGGTGTGATGACGCTCATCACCTTCGTCAACGTGGTGCTGCGCTACGTATTCAACCATTCCCTGATCTGGGGTCTCGAAGTGGTGTTGATCCTCTTCGCATGGCTCGTGCTTTTGGGGATTTCCTACGGGTTCAAAAAGACCTCGCATCTGGGCGTCGACGCGGTGATCAACATCCTGCCGTCACGCGGTCAGCGGGTGCTCGCCATCATCTCCGCCATCGCCTGTCTGGCCTATGCTGGGTTGTTGATGAAAGGCGCCTGGGACTACTGGGCCCCCTTTGCCGCGTTGCAGCCGACCGAAGGCCGCTGGTTCCCGCTCGGTTTCACCGAGAACGTGCGCGATCGGGCCTTCTACGTCACCGATCAGGTGCCGATGCTGGGGATTTTCCGCTGGCTGGAGGATGCCATCAACTATGGCGACACCTATGACAAGCTGCCGCGCGTCATTCCCTATTTCATCATTCCCTTCTCTGCGGCGCTGATCCTGTTGCGCGTGGTGCAGGCCACGATCCGCATTGTCACGGGCAAACAATCCAGTCTCATCGTCTCGCATGAGGCCGAAGACGAAGTCGAGCGCGTGGCGCACGGCGAATACGAGGAATAATAACAATGGACGTCGTATTTCTTTTTGTCATGGTCATCGGCCTGCTGCTGATCGGTGTGCCGATCGCGGTCTCTCTCGGCCTGTCTTCCATGATCTTCCTGCTGGTCTTTTCCGACACTTCTCTGGCGTCGGTGGCCCAGTCTCTCTACCAAGCGATGGCCGGGCACTACACGCTCCTCGCCATTCCGTTCTTCATCCTCGCGTCCAGCTTCATGTCCACGGGCGGCGTGGCCAAACGCATCGTGCGCTTTGCGATTGCCTGTGTCGGCCACTTCCACGGCGGTCTGGCGATCGCGGGTGTCTTCGCCTGTATGATCTTCGCGGCCCTGTCCGGCTCCTCTCCGGCGACCGTTGTGGCCATCGGCTCCATCGTCATCGCGGCGATGCGCCAGATGGGCTACACCAAGGACTTCGCCGCCGGTGTCATCGCCAACGCGGGCACCTTGGGCATCCTGATCCCGCCGTCCATCGTGATGGTGGTCTACGCCTCCGCGACTGACGTCTCCGTGGGCCGGATGTTCCTTGCCGGTGTCATCCCCGGTATTCTGGCAGGTACCATGCTGATGCTGGCGATCTATGTCATCGCGCGGATCAAGAACCTGCCGAAAGGCGAATGGGCCGGTTGGGGCGAGATCGGGCGTGCGTTCCGCGAAGCCTTCTGGGGCCTGATGCTCATCGTCATCATCATGGTCGGCATCTACGGCATTCCGGGCATCACCGGTGCGATCTTCACGCCGACCGAAGCCGCCGCCGTGGCGTCCATCTACGCCTTCCTCGTTGCGTCCTTCATCTATCGTGACATGGGGCCGCTGGCGGATCGTGACGGCACCGGACCTGTGGCGCTGTTCAAGAAACCGCAGGCGCTGATCACCGCTTTCTTCCACAAGGACACGCGTCACACGCTGTTCGATGCGGGCAAGCTGACGATCATGCTGATGTTCATCATCGCCAACGCGCTGATCCTGAAACACGTGCTGACCGACGAACAAATCCCGCAGCAGATCGCGGAAGCGATGCTCTCGGCCGGTTTCGGCAAGATCATGTTCCTGATCATGGTCAACGTCATCCTGCTGATCGGTGGTCAGTTCATGGAGCCCTCGGGTCTCATCGTGATCGTCGCGCCGCTGGTGTTCCCGATCGCCATCGAATTGGGCGTCGATCCGATCCACCTCGGTATCATCATGGTGGTGAACATGGAGATCGGCATGATCACCCCGCCGGTGGGTCTCAACCTCTTCGTGACCTCCGGCGTGGCCGGGATGCCGATGATGGCCGTGGTCCGCGCAGCTCTGCCGTTCCTTGCGATCCTCTTCGTCTTCCTGATCCTCGTGACCTATGTGCCAGCGATCTCGACCTTCCTGCCGACAACGCTGATGGGGCCGGAAATCATAACGAACTGATCCCGGTTCGATCTGAAACAGGAAAGGGGCCTTCGGGCCCCTTTTTCGTCTCCTTTGTGCGGCAAATACTCAAAAGAAAACGGCGCGCCCTGTGGGGAGGGCGCGCCGCGAGTATTTAAAGCACAAAGGAAACTCAGTGGCGGGAGGTCAGCTCCGCCAGAGCTTCGAGGCGTTTGAGCGCTTCACCGGAGGCGATGCTCTCGGAGGCGATCTCGACGCCTTCTTTGAGGGTGCTCGCTTTGTCAGCCACCACCAGAGCGGCGGCGGAGTTCATCAGAACCGCATCGCGATAGGCACCGAGTTCGCCTTTCAGAAGGTTCAGCATCGCGACGCCGTTCTCTTCCGGCGTGCCGCCGAGGATGTCGCGGAGCGGGTGGACAGGCAGGCCTGCGTCTTCCGGGTGGATTTCGAGCGAGCGGATTTCGCCGTTCTCCAGCGCGGCAACAGAGGTCGCGCCGGTGATCGAAACCTCGTCCATGCCGTCATGGCCATAGACCAGCCAGGCTTTCTCGGAGCCGAGCATTTGCAGCGTTTCCGCCATCGGCCAGATCAGGTCGGGGGCAAACGCGCCGGTGAGCTGACGTTTGACGCCCGCCGGGTTGGTGAGCGGCCCGAGGATGTTAAAGATGGTTTTGCAGCCAAGCTCCACACGCACCGGACCGACGTATTTCATCGCCGGGTGGTGCATCGGGGCCATCATGAAGCCGATGCCGATCTCGTTGATCGCTTCTTCGACCACATCCTTGCCGACCATGACGTTGATGCCGTTGACGGACATCGCATCGGCGGAGCCGGATTTGGAGCTGAGGTTGCGGTTGCCGTGTTTGGCCACGGTGACACCTGCGCCCGCGACGACAAAGGCCGAAGCGGTGGAGATGTTGAGCGTGCCAAGCCCGTCGCCGCCGGTGCCGACGATGTCGATGGCGCCTTCGGGGGCGGAAACATGGACGCAGTGATTGCGCATCACCTTGGCGGCGGCGGCATATTCCGACACGGCCTCGCCGCGCGCACGCAGCGCCATGAGAAAGCCGCCCATCTGGGCCGGGGTGGCTTCGCCTTTGAACAGCAGATCGAAGGCCTGTTCGGCCTGCGCTCGGCTCAGAGGTCCTTCGGATGCCGCGAAAATCAGGGGTTTCATCGCATCGCTCATGCCGGTTCGTCCTCTTTCAATTGGCTCAGGAAATTGCGGAACATCTCATGCCCGTGTTCGGACCGGATGCTCTCGGGGTGGAATTGCACCCCTTCGATGGGCAGCTCCTTGTGGCGCAGCCCCATAATGGTGCCGTCTTTCAGTTCTGCCGTGACTTCGAGACAGTCGGGCAGGGTGGCGCGGTCCACGACCAGCGAATGATAGCGCGTGCCCAGAAGCGGCGAGGGCAGGCCGGCAAAGACGCCTTTGCCCTCGTGATAAATCTCGCCCATCTTGCCGTGAACGATTTCATGGCAGCGCACGACGTCGCCGCCGAAGGCCTCGCCGATGGACTGATGGCCGAGGCAGACGCCGAAGAGCGGAATTTTCGCTTCCGCGGCGGCATGGATCAGCGGCACGCAGATGCCCGCCTCGGTCGGCGTTTTCGGGCCGGGGGAGAGCACGATGCCCGTGGGGCGCAGCGCCATGGCTTCCTGCACGTTCAAGGCGTCGTTGCGCACCACCTTCGCTTGCCACCCCAGCTCGCCGATGTAATGGACGAGATTATAGGTGAAACTGTCGTAGTTATCGATCAGTAGCAGCATGAGGTGCAGTCCTTGTCACAGGCGAAAGCGCCGGAAAAACAGGCCGCCCGTCACGGGGAACCGCGAGAGCGGCGGCAAAGCGCTCAAAGGGGGATGATCCCGCCTTTAAGCCGCGTTATACATGTTCACAAGGGCCGCAGAGGGTCAAGGGCATGCCTTGGTCTTAAGAGGGCTAAAACGTCAGCAATTTCTGGCGAAGAAGATGCAACAGGCATCACGGGACAGGCAAGGAGTACGCAATGGTGCGTGGAATTCTCACGGGTGTGATCTGGGGCGCGATTGTCGGCTTCGGGATTCTAACGCTGGCCAACGAGCTTGCGCCGCCTGTCAATCTGACGCCTGCGCTGGTTCCGACCGTCTCGGATGCAACGCCCGCCGCGCCGGAGGTTGGCGCCGACGAAACAACGGCTGATGTGACGCCGGATATGCCGTCTGCGGAGCCGGATCGCTCCGGGGCGCAGACCGAGATGCAGGCGCCCGAGGCCGAAACAGACGCCACGCCTGAGGTGAGCGAAGAGGTGGCCGGAGCCCCTGAGATCGCGCAACCGGGCGCTTTGGACGCGCCAGAGGGCGAGAATATGGGCGAAGTGGTGACACCGGAAAGCAGCCAGATCGTGCCGCCGCCACTCGCGATGGAACCGGAGGCAGATGCGGCCGAGAGCCTGCCTTTGGCGGAAGAAAACCTGCCGGATAGCCCGGCCTTGCCCGAAGGCGTCGAAACCGCCCCGGAAGCCTCAGAGGCACCGGAAGAGACGGCGCTCGATGGGGCCGAAATGAAAGCCGCGCCGGAGGCCGCGCTTGAAGACGGGCCGGAGGTCGAAGCTATGCCGGGCCAGAAAGTCGGTTCTTTCACGGAGCGTTCGGACAATCGCGTGTCCTCGCGCCTGCCGTCGATTTCCTCTGACGCGCCCGCTGAAGAAGAGACCCCGACCGTGGTGGCCGAAGATCTCCCGGCGCTTTTGGCCTATTCCGCGAATTACACCGATACCCCGCCGGGGCCGGTGATGAGCGTGATCTTGATGGATATCGGAGACTTGGGTCCGGAGGACACACAGGTTACGCGTCTACCGTTCCCGGTGACTTTCGCCGTCGATGCGCTTGGCGCCCGTGCCGGGGATCGTGCGATGGCCTATCGCAATCAGGGGCTTGAGGTCATGGCTATGGTCGGCCTGCCGGACGGGGCGACGCCGCAGGATGCGGCCGTGACCTTGTCGGAAGCTGTCGATCTTGTGCCGGTCTCGATCGGCTTCCTCGATGTGCCGTCCGGCAGTTTCCAAACCTCGCGTCAGGTCGCCGCCCAGGTGGTCGCCACGGCGCGCCAGACCGGGCGTGGGCTTGTCAGCTTCCCGCGCGGTCTGAACGCGATGGAACAGGAAGCCGACCGCGCGAAAGCGCCCGCCGCTCTGGTGTTCCGTGATCTCGACGGGCAGGGCCAGGATGTCGATGCGATCAAGCGCTTCCTCGATCAGGCGGCGTTTCAGGCGGGGACCGGCAAGACCGTCGTTTTGCTTGGCCGCTCGCGCGCAGAGACGCTTCAGGCGTTGGCGGAATGGTCGCTCGGCAATCGTGCGGCGACGGTGACGATGGTGCCGCTGTCCTATCTTTTGAGCCGTACACCGCTCTGATTTCGCCCCCTTCATCGGGTTCAAAATCTCTGGCCCTGCCGCTGCACTGCGGCGGGGCTGTTTCTTGACAGGGTGCGACATTTTGTCCTCCAGTTGAGGGGCGACGGGCGACATGCCCGGACAGGAGGAGATTTCGGGGAGGAAATTTCAATGACAGATATCACAGCGGCGGCGCCGTTGCCCGATGTGGCACGTTTGAGCTTGGCCGATCTGAGGGCGGCCCTTCTGGCGGGCTGGTCTGACTTTCGCCGAACGCCGGGTTTCGGCTGTTTCTTTGCGGCGGTCTATGTGGTGATCGGGCTCGCGTTCGTGGTGTTCGGGGCGGGGACGGTGCTTTGGACCTTTGCGATGTCTCTGGCTTTTCCGCTTTTCGCGCCTTTCGCCGCCGTCGGTCTCTACGAGGTGTCGCGGCGGTTGGAGCGGGGCGATCCGCTTGATTGGTATAAGATTCTTGGCTCGGTGGCCGCCGAACGGGACCGGCAGATCCCGTGGATGGGGGCGATCATTGTGATCTATGTGCTGTTCTGGTCCTTCCTCGCCCATATGGTCTTCGCGCTGTTCATGGGGCTGTCCGTGATGACCAATATCAGCTCGTCTTACGAAGTGTTCCTGACCCCCAACGGGCTCACCATGATCGCGGTGGAACTGGCGATGGGGGGCGTTCTGGCCTTTATCCTGTTCTCGCTGACGGTGACGTCCCTGCCGCATCTTTTGGAGCGGGAGGTCGATTTCGTCACCGCGATGCTCTACTCGCTGCGCGTTGTGCGGGAGAATTTCGGGGTGATGCTGATCTGGGCCGCGTTGATCGCCGGGCTGACCTTTCTCGCGATGCTGCCTTTGTTCCTCGGGCTTTTCATCGTGCTCCCGGTGTTCGGCCATGCGACATGGCATCTGTACCGGCGGGCGCTGACCTGATCCGCTGATCAGCGCCGGGCGGTGAGCATCAACAAGACGCCCGTGCCGACGATCACGGCGGCACCCACAAGCTCCAAGGCATCCGGGCGCTCGCTAAAGACCAGCGCGCCGAGGATCATCGCGAACAGGAGCCGCACATAGCGGAAGGGCGTGACCACGGACAGCTCGCCCATGCGCATCGCCATGGTGAGCGCGGTATAGGCGGCGACGCCGACCGCGACGGCCAGAGCCAGTGCGGCAATGTCTGTCAGAGACGGGACAAGCCAGCCGCCGCTCCAAAGCGTCAGAAGCCCGCCGGAGAGCACCAGAGCGGCAAAGCCTGTGAGGCCGAGCTGGGCATAGGACAGCACGGCAGGCGCGGCGCGGGTCGCGAGATCGCGCCCCGCAAAGCCGATCATGCCGAGAAGGGCGAGGATAGAGAGCGGCGTGAAACCGTCGAGCCCGGGACGGATCACAAGGAGCACACCGAGAAACCCGACGGCGATCAGCGCCCAGCGACCGAAGCTCACGCGCTCATGAAAGATCGCCACACCGGCGGCGGCGACCAGAAGCGGCGTCGCCTGCAAAATCGCGGAGGTGGTGGACAGCGTGGTAAGGGCGAGCGAGAGGGTGAAGAACACCCGGCCCGTCACCTCGAACACCGCACGGATCAGCATGACACGCTCCGCCAACACCGGATGGAGCAACCGCTCGCGCCGCCGCGCGGTGAGGATGCCGAAGACCAGCATGCCGCCCAATCCGAACAGCGTGAGCACCTGCCCGACGGGCAAATGCGCGGTGACCGATTTGATCGCCATGTCTTCAAGCGAGAAACAGAACATGGCGAGCACCATCAGGAGCGCACCCTTGAGATTGCCCGCTTTCAGGGCTGTGAGGCCGGATGTGGGCACGGGAGATTTGGACATGGAGCCTCCGGGTCGTGACGCGTGACCATGGCGGAGGGGGCGCGAGGAGGCAAGATTCAATTCGCGTGAAAAGAGGTGCGTGCGTTGGGATGGCCGAGAAAACGTGGGAAGAAGGTTGCAATGAAAGCGACTGCGCCCATGCCCCACCATATAATTGTGCTTAATCCGGCGGCAAACCAATAGGAGCCACCTCCGATGCGAACGTCATGCCCTGACATGCGGGGGATCGGCAGGACAAAATGCAGCGCAAAGCAAATCGTCGTGCCCATGAGCAGGGCCAGAATAATCTTGGTTTCTTCTGCGGAACGGGCGGACACTTTCGGAAAAATGAAGGAGAGAACGCCGAACACAATCACGCGCAAAAAGAGAAAGAAAGTGAGCAAGATCACGAGGATTGCGAGGCTAAATAAGACTGTCAGGTATTCGGTATATGGCATCATCCAGCGATCAAGGGTTTGATGATCTCTCAGGATGGCCGCGTCGCTTGCAAAGAAAAGATTCTTGAGAAACATAAGGCGGGCGTCTGACAGTGCGGTCCAGCCCAGACCATGAAGCGCATAGTTCGCGAGGCTGATGAGAGTGATAACATAGAACCCCACGGTCATGAGTTTGGGGTTTTGAGCTGCAATGCGTTTCATCGGATAAAGTCTGTCGTTTAAAAATGTCGAACGCGGTTGTGAGGTAGCCTAGTCCCTAAATCTGGAGAAACTATGGCACGTCCTCTACTCCGAAAAATCCGCCTCCGTCAGCACCTGCATCTCCGCATCCGGGGGCAGGGAGGTGACGACTTCGAGCACATGGTTCAGCGCCACGACGCAATAGTGATAGAGCGGGATGCGGTCGTCTTCCCAGTGCAGCCCCTGTTTGACATGGCGCAGGAACACAGCCGAAGGGTTTTCGCGAAACAGGCTGGCGTGGGTCTCGTTGCCCTCAGCGCTCATCTGGCTTTCGTCGGTGATCTTGAAGGACACGTATTCGTCGAAGCGCAGGGTGAAACGGCGCGAGCCGGGGCGGACCTCGACGGCGGAGACCGGGCCGAGCATGTCGTCAATCACCGAGCTGCCGGTCTGGGCGGGCCCCGGTTCGCCGGGAATGCCCTCGTCGAAAATCGCCGTCAGGCGACGTTCATCGAACCGCCCCATGCGAAAATCCGAGAGATAGAGGTTTTTGACTTTCTCAAGCTGGCGCAGGGCTTCGGCGGGCATGGGGACTCCGGGTTGTCTCATCGCACGATGGCGAAGGCGGCGGGGCGGATCAAGTCTGAAATCAGACATGAAAAAAGGCGGCCCGAAGACCGCCTCTCAAAAACGCTGATGCGACGCTTATTCGGCTTTTGCGGCCGGAGCGGCGGTCGGCTTCGCAGCGGCTTTCGCGCCAGTGGCGAGCGGATCGTCGGCGCGTTGCACGGAACCTTCGAAATGCGCACCGCTCTCGATGGCGATGGTTTTGTGGATGATGTCGCCTTCGACCTTTGCGGTCGAGGTCAGGCGCACTTTCAGGCCGCGCACGCGGCCCACGATGCGGCCATTGACCACAACATCATCGGCAATCACTTCGCCGCGGATCGTGGCGGTTTCGCCAACGGTCAGAAGGTGCGCACGGATGTCGCCCTCGACAGTGCCTTCGATCTGGATGTCGCCAGAGGTCTTCAGATTGCCCGTGACCGTCAGGTCGGAAGAGAGCACGGAAGCCGGCGGTTTCGGCTTGGCCGAAGAGGCCGCGAAATCGGGCGTCGTGGATTTCGGAAGAGGGGGCTTCGTCGCAGCCGCCTCGGGTTTCTTTGCGTCATCGCCCTGTTTCGGGCCGGGTTCGTTGATTCTGCTTTTAGAAAACATCGCGGGCAGCCTTAATGTAATTCATCGGATTGACGGCCTTTCCGTTCTCACGGATTTCATAGTGAAGATGCGTGCCTGTGGAGCGGCCGGAATTCCCCATAGCACCGATTTGTTCGCCACGCGAGACCCTTTGCCCCACTTTCACGAGAATTTGGGATTGGTGACCATAGCGGGTCTCAATGCCGAAGTCGTGTTGAATTTTGACGAGGCGACCGTAGCCGGAACTCCATCCGGCGAAGGTCACGACACCATCCGCCGTGGCATAAATCGGCGTGCCATAGGCGGAGGCGAAGTCCTGTCCCTCATGCATCCGGCCCCAACGGGGACCAAAGGGAGAGGTCATGCGGTAGGCATCATGCAGCGGCAGGGCGAAAGGCACTTTCTGCGCGGCGATGCGGTAAAGGTTGAGCTTGTCCATCTTGTCGATGATCGCATTGGCGCGCATCGAATCCGGGTCCATGATCCCGCCCTTCGTGGAGAAGGTGATCGGGGTCAGAGGACCGCCCTGACCGGAATAGCCTTGCTTGACCGTCTCGATCAGGCGATCGGGGTCCATGCCCGCAGATTTGAACATCTTGTCGAGCGGCGCGACGGAGATCGTCACAGCGTCTTCAAGCTGCGAAAAGATTCGGTCGTTCTTCTCTTCCATCAGTTTCAGATCGATTTCGAGATTGTCGGCGACCTGCATCGCCTGATGGGCGGACATCACCATCTCGTCGCGTTCCGCAGCCGTGTCGGAGAGAGCCGCAGAGAGCACGTCCACAGTGGTCGCGACCTCTTCGGCGCTCATGCCGCCAGCATTCGCCGCGTCCCCGTCGCGTTGCGCGATCAAACGGGCCTTGTCGGTTTCTGCCGCATCGCGATCCTTGAGGGCGTTGCGCAGGTTGGTTTGCACTACGTCCACGCCTTTTTCCAATTCGCGCACGCGTTCTTCGGAGGCGAGCAATTGGCTCTGCATCGAGGAAATTTGCGCCAGCGCGGTGTTGAAACGATCCTGCGCGGCGGCGGCTTCTTCGGCGCGCATGTCGCGCTCATTGGCGAGTTCGGCCAGACGGTTTTCAAACAATACGAGATCGCGGTTCGACTGTTCGCGGAGGTTCCCCGAGCCGATGCTGTCCATGAGGATGATCGCGGTTGCGATGATCATCCAGACCGCGAAGACGGATGTGCCCGTAATGGCCACCAACTGGGTGATCGGCGTGATGCGGAGATAGCGCGTGTCGTTGTCGGACCGCAGAAACACCCGGCGTTCGGGGAATCTGCGCTCAAGCAGGTGGTTGAGCCTTCTGATCATCGTCTTGTCGTAGCCGTTTTCAATTCCCGTTCCCTCGTTCCGCTTTGCACCTTTTACACAATCGGGGACGTCTTGTGTGTCGACCCGATCCCTTCGGACGATCTGTCTGATGCAGACCCCATGTCCAGCGACCTGAAAGCGGTTGACCTCTGTTAGCGAAGCGAGCCAGTCGGGGCAACGCTTTTGCCCGGACGCGGGGAAGGGACAGAAGATTTCAGCCAGAAAGCTTGAAACTTGGGCGGTTTTCTGCCTATGTTTGCGCTCACATTTCTCTCTGCGTCAGCCGAGGGGCGACAGCCCGCCGCAGCCTCGTTTCCGCTTAGCTCCAAGCAGGCGGCAATTCATCGGCCAGCGGCCAATAGAAATCCGGCGGCATGCCCGCTTCCGCGCGCTTTTCCTCGTTGAAAGGCGGCTTGGTGCCACCGGGGAAATAGCGCCGGATCAGGGCGTGGAATTCTTCTTTCGGATCAATGCTGTGACGGCCACAGAGAAAGTTGAACCATTTGGCGCCATAGGCGACATGGCCGACCTCTTCGGCATAGATTACGTCAAGCGCCGCGACCGTCTCCGGGTCTTTGGCGTTCTGGAAAATCTTGATCATCCCCGGCGTCACATCGAGGCCGCGCGCCTCAAGCACCATCGGCACCACCGCGAGACGTCCCATGATGTCCTCTGCGGTGTCCTCGGCGGCGCGCCACATGCCAGCATGCGCGGGCAGTTCGCCATAGAACGACCCCATCGCCTCAAGCCGGTCACAGACCAGATTGAAATGCTTGCTCTCCTCATCCGCCGATTTCACCCAGTCGTCGTAGAAGCCGAGCGGGATGTCGAGATCGGTAAAGCGGGCGACGATATCCCAGTGCAGGTCCACCGCGTTCAGTTCGATATGTGCAATCGCATGCAGGATCGCCTTGCGCCCTTCCGGGCTGCCGGGTTTGCGCTTCGGCACATCGCGCGGGCTCAAAAGCTCGGGACGGTCGGGGCGGGCGGGCTGCATCGGCGGCTGGGCCGTGCCGATCTCGATCGGTGTGCCCGCCGCCCGGCTGTCGCGCCACATCGCGGCGTATTTGTGCGACAGCGCTGTTTTCTCCCGGCCGTCGGCGGTGCGCAGCACCTCTTCGGCCATCCGGGCAAGCGTCAGGCTCATGCTTTCGCGGCCTCAAGCACCTCTGCGGCGTGGCCCGTGACTTTCACTTTCGGCCAGACTTGGGCGATTGTACCGGTCTCGTCGATCAGGACGGTCGCGCGCACGATGCCCCAGAAGGTCTTGCCGTACATCTGTTTTTCCGCCCAGACGCCGTAATCTTCGCAAACGCTGCCTTCTTCGTCGGACAGAAGCGGGATGCCGAGCGCATGTTTGGCGCAGAAGTTCTCGTGCTTTTTCACGCTGTCCTTGGAAATCCCGAAAACGGCCACGCCTGCCGCCGCGAACTCATCTTTGAGCGCGGTGAAATCGAGCGCTTCCGTGGTGCAGCCCGGCGTGTTGTCCTTCGGATAGAAATACAGCACGACTTTCTGCCCGCGCAGGTCGGACAAAGTCACCGTCTCGCCACCATCGCGGGGCAGGGTAAAATCGGGGGCCGGAACGCCTTGCTCAATCATGGTCTTTTCCTTCTCAGAACTATTCGTGAGTTGCACGCGGGTCGGGTTTCGTTTTAGGCCGCTTTACGACAAGATGAAACCGACTGTCGTGCCTATCGGAAAAATCACGAGCCCCTTTTGTCTGACGCGCCTCAAAATCAAGACGCACCGCCCGAACGGCGAGAGCGCAAACCCTTGAAGACCCATCATAAGATCGGGATCTGGACGGTTGCGCTCGCGCTTGTGCTGGCGCTGTTCGCGGGGCTGGCGGTTCTTGCCTTCACCGGGCGGGTGATCACTCTGCCGGATGCGGTGACGAGCCGGATCGAGGCTGGGATCAACCACAAACTCGACGGGCCGGAGATTTCCATCGGTCAGTTGGTCGTCTTGGTGGATCGCAATTTCGTGCCGCGTGTCACGGCGCATAATGTCGGGATCATCGACGGCTCCGGGGCGGAGATCGGACGTCTCAACACGCTGCGCGCGGTGCTGTCGAAAGAGGCCTTGAAGGCGCGCCGGTTGCAGCCCGACACCTTGCGTCTGTCCGGGGCGCAAATCACCGTACGGCGCCGCGCCGATGGCACGTTCGCCCTCGATTTCGGCGGCGCGCAGGGCGTGGCGGGATCAGGGATCGAGGTTCTGAAAGCTATCGACAAAGCTTTTTCCACCCAGCCACTGTCGGAGATCACCCGCGTTGAGGCGCGCGAGTTGACGGTGTCTCTAGAAGACGCCCATTCCGGCCGGATCTGGCAAGCGACAGACGCGTCGATCGTGTTGAAGAACAACGCTCAGTACATTGATATGGCTTTGGATTTTGAGCTTTTCAATGGGACTGAAAATCTGGCGCGGCTTGCGCTTGGTTTCTCTTCCGCCAAGGGCTCTCTGGAGACGTCGATCTCGCTCGAAATGCAGGATGCGCCAACCCGCGACTTCGCCCTTCAAAGCCCGGCCTTGTCCTTCTTGTCTGTGGTCGACGCGCCCTTGTCGGCCTCCATGCGGGCAGAGATCGACGGCGAGGGGCAGTTGTCGCAATATTCCGGCACGCTCGCGATTGCGCCGGGGCAAATCGTGGCGGGCGAAGGCGCAAAGCCGGTCGCTTTTGAGGGGGCGAAGGGCTATTTCGATTATGATCCTGAGCAGGAACGGATCGATTTTCCGGACTTGACCCTGTCCACTGAGGCCTTGGAAATGAGCGGGCGCGGTCAGGTGCTTTTGGGTGATTTCGAAAACAACTGGCCGCAGAGCTTTACGGGGCAATGGCAGTTCTCTGAACTGAAGGTCGCGCCGGAAGGGCTGTTCGATGCGCCGCTGGTGTTCGATCACGCCATGGTGGACGCCAAGCTTCAGCTCGACCCGTTCCGGCTTAATATCGGCCAGCTCGATCTTGGGCAGGTGAACCAAGACGGTCCCGATCTGTGGCTGCGCGGCAAAGGGCGGGCGGAGGCCACGCCCGAGGGTTGGAATGCGGGGCTGGACCTCTCTGTCGATGAGATGAACAATGATCAACTGATGGCGCTCTGGCCGCCCACTGCCGTCGCCAAGACCCGCGCTTGGATGGCGACGAATATCCAAAACGCGACCTATCACGATCTCAATCTCGCCCTGCGGTTCAATCCGGGGAAGAGCCAGCCAGTGTTGGCGTTGGATTGGGATTTCGACAATCTCGACATGCGCTTCATGAAAACCCAACCGCCGGTGCAGGGCGGGTGGGGGCATGGCGCGATTTTCGGTCCTGCCATGGCGATCTCCATGGCGGGCGGTACGATCACGCCGCCTTCGGGCGGGGGAATTGACGTCGCGGGGACGACCCTGCGCATTCCGGATATCTACGAGAAACCGGCACGCCTTGAGATCGGCCTGCAAACCGCGTCGAGCATCGAGGCGGGGATGTCGCTTATGGCTGAGCCGCCGTTCTCGATCCTCAAAGCCGCGCCTTTCGGGCCGGATGTGGCGCAGGGGCAGGCCGAGCTACAGGGGCAGATCGCGCTTCCGCTGATCGCGAAGGTGATGCCATCGGATGTGAACTATCTGTTGAACGGACGGTTGACGGATGTGTCCTCCGATCAACTCATGCCGGGGCAGGTGCTCTCCGCTGATCTGTTGCGGCTCATCGTTGATCCCTCCGGCTTGTCGATTGCGGGCGAGGCGCGGGTCGGGATGGCTAAGATGGCCGGGCTTTGGCGCAAAGCTTTCGGCCCGGACCATCGTGGCATGTCCGACATCACGGGGCGGGCGCTCATCGACCAGAACATGCTCGACACCTTCCGCATCGCGCTGCCGGACGGGATGGTCGCGGGGCAGGCTTGGGGCGATCTCTCGGTCGCATTGCGCCAAGGGGAGCCGCCGAAGTTCACGCTGACCTCCGATCTGTCCGGTCTGCGTCTGTCCTTCGCGCCGCTTGGCTGGGGCAAGCCTGCGGGCACCAAGGGCAGTTTCAACATCGTCGGGACTGCGGGTGCGCAGCCTGAGATCACCGAGTTCAGCCTTTCGGGTGCGGGGCTCAAGGCGACGCAGGGGCGTTTGACCCTGACCTCAGAGGGGCAGTTCGATCGGTTGAGCTTTGGCCGGGTGCAGCTTGGTGATTGGCTCGATGTGCCGCTCTCTCTTGTGGGGCAAGGCGTGGGCCAGCCCGTGAAGGTGGAAGTCTCCGGCGGCACCTTGAACCTTCAGCGCGCGACGCTCGGCGGGCGTGGTGGCGGGTCGAACGGCGACGGGAGCGGCCGTGGAAATGGTGGTGCGCATATTCCCATCGATGTGCAACTCGACCGCTTGCGTATCGCAGACGGGCAGACGCTTGACGGGTTCTCGGCGCGGCTCTCGGCGGGCACGGACGGGGTCACCGGATCGTTTGCCGGGAAACTCAACGGGAAGGCGGCGCTCACTGGCACAGTGCGTCCGGGCGTCTACGGCCCGACCATCACCGCCACGTCGCAAGATGCCGGGGCCATCGTGTCCGCCTCTGGCCTGCTGGAACGCGCGACGGGCGGGGCGTTGAACCTCTCCCTGACAGCGCTCTCCGAAGAGGGCAGTTATGACGGGCGGGTGGTCATCGATGATATTCGTGTGCTGTCTGCCCCGTCCTTGGCCGAACTGCTGTCGGCGATCTCTGTGGTCGGTCTCATTGAACAGATGACCGGCGGCGGTGGCATTCTGTTTTCCCATGTGCAGAGTGATTTCGTCATGAAGCCGGGGCGGCTGACGGTGAAGGGCGGCACCGCAGAAGGGCCCTCGCTTGGCATTTCCATGGAAGGGCTCTATGACAGCGCCGCCGGGGTGGTGGATATGCAGGGCGTAGTGTCGCCCGTCTATTTCATCAACGCTCTGGGACAGGTTGTGTCGCGCAAAGGAGAAGGCCTTTTCGGCTTCACCTACACGCTGACGGGGCCTGCCAAACAACCGGCTGTTGGGGTTAACCCGCTGTCTCTTTTCACCCCTGGCGCCCTGCGTGAGATCTTCCGCAAGGCCCCCGCCGGGGATCAGTAACAAACCCGAGGCGTTTTCATGAAACTGTCCGACTTCGATTTCGATCTGCCCGAGGGGCTGATCGCCACACGTCCCGCCAAGCCGCGCTCCTCCGCGCGTTTGCTGGTGGCGACGCCATCGCGCATTGTCGATGGTCATGTGACCGATCTTGTGGACTGGTTTCGGCCCGGCGACCGACTTGTGCTGAACGACACCAAGGTGCTGCCCGCCCGTCTCACCGGAAAGCGCGGGCGCGATACGGCGCAGGGCTATCAGGAAGCCAAGATCGAGGTCACGCTTCTGGAGCCGCAATCCGAACCCGGCCAATGGCGGGCGCTGATCAAGCCGCTCAAGAAGATCAAGGAAGGCGAAGTCGTCCGGTTCTCCGACGAACTGTCCGCCACATTGGTGGCCAAGGACGAGGGCGAGGCTGTGGTGGCCTTCAACCTCTCGGGCGAGGATTTCGACAAGGCGCTGAACGCGGCGGGTTCCATGCCGCTGCCGCCCTATATCGAGGCCAAGCGCAAGGCGGACCAGCAGGACAAGGCGGATTACCAGACGGTCTGGGCCAAGAACCTCGGCGCCGTTGCCGCGCCGACCGCATCGCTGCATTTCGATGAACCCTTGCTCAAGGCGCTGGCCGAGAAGGGCGTCGAGTTCACCTATGTGACGCTGCATGTCGGGGCAGGGACGTTCCTGCCGGTGAAGGTCGATGATGTCGAAGATCACAAGATGCATTCCGAATGGGGCGAGGTATCTGAGGCGGCTGCCGCAGAGATCAACGCCACGAAACAACGCGGCGGTCGGGTGATCCCGGTCGGGACGACGGCCCTGCGTCTGATCGAGTCGGCCGCGCCGGAGCCGGGCGTGATCGCGCCGTTCCTCGATGACACGGATATTTTCATCAAGCCGGGCTATCAGTTCCGGGTGGCGGATGCGTTGATGACCAATTTCCACCTGCCGAAATCCACGCTGATGATGCTTGTGTCGGCGATGATGGGGCGGGAGCGGATGATGCAGGTCTATGACCATGCCGTGATGGAGCAGTATCGCTTCTTCTCCTATGGCGATGCGTCTCTTCTGTTGCCGCAAGAGGCATGACTTAAGGGCCGTCTTCCTCGGCCCGTCCGCCACCTTCTTAAAGTGTTAACCTTGATCTGATTAACCTTAACGCGACTTGGAATGCGAAGCCGGTTTGGACATGGGCAGGCCGCCCCAAGCCTTCTGGTTTCCTCAGCTTTCGAATCCCCCTAGGGTCTGCGCCATGCGTTATGTACTTGCCAATACCTCGCCGCTGCTGCTCGGCATTCTTCTTCTGATGATCGGCAACGGTCTTCAGGGCACGTTGCTCGGTGTGCGCGGTGTCGCCGAAGGATTTTCGACGTTGGAAATCTCCATCGTCATGTCCGGTTACTTCGCGGGCTTTCTGGGCGGCTCCCAAGCGGCCCCTCTGCTCATCCGCCGTGTTGGCCACGTACGGGTGTTTGCGGCGCTCGCCTCGTTTATCTCTGCTGCCCTCATCCTCTTCCCTGTGGTCACCGATCCCTGGGTCTGGACGGCGTTGCGTGTTGGCCTCGGCTTCTGCTTCTCCGGCGTCTATGTGACGGCGGAGAGCTGGCTCAACAATTCGACCACCAACGAGATGCGCGGCAAGGTGTTGTCGGCCTATATGCTGGTGCAAACGCTCGGCATCATTCTCGCGCAATGGATTCTGGCGCAGGGCGATCCCTCCGGCTTCGTGCTGTTCATCATTCCCTCGGTGCTCGTGTCCATCTCCTTCGCGCCGATCCTTCTGTCGGTCGCGCCGACACCGGCGTTTGAGACGACGAAACCGATGACCTTGCGCCAGCTGTTCAAAGCCTCGCCTCTGGGCTGTGTCGGCATGTTCCTCATGGGTGGTGTTTTCGCCTCGCAAATGGCCATGGCGGCGGTGTACGGCGGGCAGGCGGACTTCTCCCTCGGGCAGATTTCCATGTTCGTTGCGGCGATCTATCTGGGCGCTCTGGTGTTCCAATTGCCGATTGGCTGGCTGTCGGACCACTCGGATCGTCGCCGGGTGATCTTTGCCGCTGCGGCCGTCGGGGCGTTTGCCTGTGTGTTCGGGACGATGTTCGCCGGGAGCTATATTTTCGCTTTGGTGGCCGGGTTCATCGCGGGTGGCATGTCCAGCCCGCTCTATTCCCTGCTGATCGCCCATACCAACGACTATCTCGCCCCCGAAGATATGGCCGCCTCCTCTGGCGGGCTGATCTTCATCAACGGGGTCGGGGCTGTCGGCGGTCCGCTGATTGCAGGTTGGCTGATGAGCGTGGCTGGCCCGCGTGGCTATTGGCTGTTCCAGATCGTGCTGATGGGCGGCGTCGCGCTCTATGCGCTCTGGCGGATGACGCGCCGGGCTGCCGTTTCGGTGGAAGACAGCGCCAGCTATGTGCCGGTGATGCCCTCGACGACGCCTGTGGCCGCTGAGGTGGCGCAGGAGGTGGCGATTGAACTCGCGGAAGACGATCCGGAGAGCGTTGCGACGTAATGCAATTTCATGATGTGTTCGGGCAACAAGTGAAAAAGCGACCTAGTGTCGCGGATAATTAACTTGCGCATACCCTCGCCTTTTGTAACGATTCAGTAACGAATTGCCGTCAAAAGGAGCGAAGCAGATGGCGCACGCACAGACTGAGAGCCGGGGCGACGAAAAGTCCCCTGATGAGATTTTGGCCTTTTGGCTCGATGAACTTTCCCCTGCGGATTGGTATCGTGTGGATGACGCGCTGGATCAGCGCATTCGTGATGCCTTTCTCACGACATGGGAGAAAGCGCAGGAGGGGGCCTATTCGCTCTGGCTGACCTACCCGTCGGGCGCGCTGGCCTACATCATCCTCAATGACCAGATGCCGCGCAATATGTTCCGGGGAACGGGCAAAGCTTTTGCCTCGGATCGTCCCGCGCTTGCTGCCGCGAAAGCGGCGTTGGAAAAAGGTTGGGATCACCGGATTGATGCGCCTGCACGGCAATTTTTCTACATGCCGCTGATGCATTCGGAATGCCTGACGGATCAGGAACGCTGTGTTCGGTTGATGTTCGAACGGCTCAAAGGCGAAGAAGACAATCTCTTGCATGCGCAGGTGCATCGCGAAGTGATCCGCCTTTTCGGACGTTTCCCCTATCGCAACGAGGCTCTGTCCCGGCACTCGACCGCGCATGAATTGGCCTTCCTCAAGAGCGGTGGCTATGGCGCGCTCCTGCGTGAGATGCAGTCCGTGGCGGCCTGAGCTTCTGAATTGACAGGATAAAATTGCGAGGCATGCGTTTCCCGTTCAAGCTATGCGTTGAGCGGGACGCAGCCTTTCGCCTGTGAAGTCTCACGGGTCGTTGCTCCGACTCCCCAGATAGTTTAGCGTCAAACTAAATTTGGTTTCGGGAGGACCCCTCATGTCTGACACTTCTTTTGATCTCGTCGTGATCGGCGCAGGCCCCGGCGGCTATGTCGCAGCCATTCGTGCTGCCCAGCTTGGCCTCAAGGTTGCTTGTGTGGAACGCGAAAACCTCGGCGGTATCTGCCTGAACTGGGGCTGTATTCCGACCAAGGCGCTGCTGCGTTCGGCCGAAGTGTTCCACAACATGCACCGCGCAAAAGAATTCGGCCTCTCCGTTGAGAAGGTGGGCTTCGATCTCGATGCAATCGTACAGCGCTCGCGCGGCGTCGCGGCGCAGATGAACGGCGGTATCAAAGGCCTGTTCAAGAAGAACAAGATCACCTCGATCATGGGAGACGCCAAGCTGGCCGGTAAAGGCAAGGTCGAGGTCAAAACCGACAAGGGCATCGAAACCCTGACCGCGAAAGACATCATCGTCGCCACCGGTGCGCGGGCCCGCGAGCTGCCGGGGCTTGAGGCCGATGGCGATCTCGTCTGGACCTACCGTCACGCGCTGAAACCCGCCCGGATGCCGAAAAAGCTTCTGGTCATCGGTTCCGGCGCGATCGGCATCGAATTCGCCTCCTTCTACAACACGCTGGGCGCCGACACGACCGTGGTCGAGGTCATGGACCGCGTGCTGCCTGTCGAGGACAAGGACATTTCCGTCTTCGCCAAGAAGCAGTTCGAAAAGCAGGGCATGAAAATCCTGCAAAAGGCGATGGTCAAGAAACTCGACCGCACGCCGGGCAAAGGCGTCGTCGCGCATATCGAAATGGGCGGCAAGACCGAGACCATGGAATTCGATACGGTGATTTCCGCCGTGGGCATCGTCGGCAATGTCGAAGGGCTTGGTCTTGAAGAAGCGGGCGTGAAAATCGACCGCACCCATGTCGTCACCGATGAATATTGCCGCACCGGCGTCGACGGGCTCTACGCCATCGGCGACATCGCGGGGGCACCGTGGCTGGCGCACAAAGCGTCGCATGAGGGCGTCATGGTTGCCGAGCTGATCGCCGGGAAACACCCGCACCCGATCAAGCCGAACTCGATTGCGGGCTGTACCTATTGCCATCCGCAGGTCGCGTCCGTCGGTCTGACCGAAGAGAAGGCGAAAGAGGCCGGCTACACCGTGAAAGTCGGCAAGTTCCCCTTCATCGGCAACGGCAAGGCTGTCGCGATGGGCGAGGCCGAGGGCCTGGTCAAAACCGTGTTCGACGCCAAGACCGGCGAGCTTCTGGGCGCGCATATGGTTGGTGCCGAGGTGACAGAGATGATCCAAGGCTATGTCATTGCCCGTCAGCTTGAGACCACCGAGGAAGACCTGATGGAAACCGTCTTCCCGCACCCGACCATGTCGGAAATGATGCATGAATCGGTGCTCGCAGCTTACGAGCGCGCGCTGCACATCTGATCGGATCACTCTGAATCAACGCATAAGAAAGCGGCCCCACGTCGGGCCGTTTTCCCGCACAGGGTCATCCCCTCATATATCAATATGTGTGATGGGTGATATTATCTGCGCCCCTCTTGTGCATAAATGTAGGTCATGTAATCTGACGCACATGACGGATTGGGATTCTCTTAGATACATTCTTGCAGTGGCGCGCGAAGGCGGGCTGTCGGGCGCTGCCCGCATCCTTGGTGTGAACCATGCCACCGTATCGCGCCAACTTGCCAAGGCCGAAGATGCCGCCGGTGTGCGCTTCTTCACCCGGCTCGCCTCAGGCCTTCAGCCGACCGAAGCGGGGCAGGTGGCCATAGCGCATGCCGAAGAGGTCGAAGCGCGCATGGTGGCGCTCGACATGGCGCTCGCGGCCCGTGATGAGACGGAGGAAGGTGAACTCAAAATCACCATCCCGCCACTGATGGCCGAAGATCACTTCGCCGAAGATGTCATTGAATTCAAAAAGCTGCACCCGGGAATCGATGTGCAGCTTTTGGGCGCGACCGAGGTGCTGAACCTGCACCGGCGCGAGGCAGATGTGGCGATCCGGGTGACGCAATCTCCCGAGGAAAGCCTTTGGGGACGGATGGTGACGCCGCAACGTGCGGGCTGGTTCGCCTCTCCGGCCTTCATCGAGGAATACAAACATGTGCTCGACCGCACCGACACGGAAACGGCGCTGCCCTATATCGCGTTTTCGACGTGGTTCAGCTCTGCGTCTGCCGGGATATTCTCGGAGCTTCCGCCCTGTAAGGCCGCGATCAAGACCGATGACATGGTTTCCGCGATGGCCTTCGCGCGGCAAGGGCTTGGCATGGTGCGCACTTCGCACCTTCTGGGCCACTCTGATCCGGCGCTTGAGCGGGTTCCGGGCATTGCCTTGTCGGATCACACGCCGATTTGGGTGCTGACCCATCCCGATCTGCGCCATGTGCCGCGTGTCACAGAATTCATGCGTTTCATCGCGGGCCGTTTCACGGCGCGGCGCGCGCTGTACATGGGGCCGGACAAAACCTCGGCCAATACCACGACGCGCTCCGATGGGGCGAAGCTCGAAGGCACTGTGTCCGAAACGCTCGACTGACGGTTTGCCCGTCTGGCATCAGAACAAAAAAGCGGCCGAAAAGGGCCGCTTTTGTCGTTTTGGCGTTCTGCCACAAAGCCTTAGACGTTGACCAATTCGCCACCGCCGGAGACCCAGTTGTGCAATCCGCCGAGGTTCTGGACATCTTCATGGCCCAGAGATTTCAGCAGGCGCACACCGCCGGAAGAGCGGGCGCCGGAGGCGCAGTAGAGCACTTTCTTGGTCTTGGTGTCTTTCATCTCTTTGATGCAGGACGGGGATTTCGGATCGCATTTCGCTTTCAGATCCTGAAGCGGAACATGGATCGCGCCTTTCGCGGTGCCGGACATATGCAATTCCGTGCCATCGCGCACATCCACAAGCACGGTCGTGCCCTTGGCCAAACCGGCCTTTACATCTTCGACGGAAATTTTCGAGCCGCCGCCAAACAATCCAAACATGTTCGTCTACCTTATGCAGTCATTCGATTTTGTGATTGCTCTTCTTCTAGGCGGAGGTCAATGGGGCGTCTGTGACGAAATCACCGAAAAGGGCAGGGAACCTGTCCCAAAGCCGTGATCGGTGAAAATCCAAGCACTTCCTGCGCTCGTTCTTGATATGTTCTCAATTTCCTGTTGGATCACGCGCGCGGCTCTACTAGATATGTCAGCATGAATCCGAGTGGGGTGCCCTCAATGGCCGAGTTGAAATTCATCGAAGTGCGCGGCGCGCGCGAGCATAACCTCAAGAATGTGGATGTGGACATCCCGCGCGACGAGCTGGTGGTGATCACCGGCCTGTCCGGGTCGGGCAAATCCTCGCTCGCGTTCGACACGATCTATGCAGAGGGCCAGCGCCGCTATGTCGAAAGCCTGTCCGCCTATGCGCGCCAGTTCCTCGACATGATGGGCAAGCCGGATGTGGACCACATTTCCGGCCTCTCGCCCGCGATTTCCATCGAGCAAAAGACCACCTCGAAAAACCCGCGTTCCACCGTCGGCACGGTGACGGAGATTTACGACTATCTGCGTCTTCTGTTTGCCCGCGCTGGCACGCCTTACTCTCCCGCCACCGGCCTGCCCATCGAGGCGCAGCAGGTACAGGACATGGTGGACATCACCATGCGGTTGGAGGAGGGCACGCGCAGCTATCTCCTCGCGCCGATTGTGCGGGATCGGAAGGGCGAATATCGCAAGGAATTTCTGGAACTGCGCAAGCAGGGCTTCCAGCGTGTGAAGGTGGATGGGGAATTTTACGACCTCGATGAGCCGCCCACTCTCGACAAGAAATTCCGTCACAATATCGATGTGGTGGTGGACCGGATCGTGGTGCGCGAGGGGCTTGAGATCCGGCTGGCGGACAGTTTGCGCACGGCGCTTGATCTTGCTGACGGGATCGCGATCCTTGAGACCGCGCCGCGCGAAGGCGAGGGCGAACCGGAGCGTATCACCTTCTCCGAAAACTTCGCCTGTCCCGTGTCCGGCTTCACCATTCCGGAAATCGAACCGCGTCTCTTCTCCTTCAACGCGCCCTTCGGAGCCTGTCCGCATTGTGACGGTTTGGGGGTTGAGCTGTTCTTTGACGAACGTCTCGTGGTGCCGGATGCAGCCCTCAAGATCGCCGACGGAGCAATCGCGCCCTGGCGCAAGGGCAAGACGCCGTACTTCCTGCAAACCATTGAAGCGCTTGCGAAACATTACGGGTTCAAACCCTCGACCCCGTGGAAGAACATCGATCCGAAAATCCAGAAGGTCTTTCTCTACGGCTCCGGCGAAGAAGAGATCCCGTTCCGCTATGATGATGGCGGTCGGGTCTATGAGATCGAGCGCACCTTCGAGGGGGTGATCCCCAACATGGAACGGCGCTACCGCGAGACCGACAGCAATTGGGTGCGTGAGGAATTCGAGCGCTACCAGAACAACCGCCCCTGTGGTCACTGCCACGGCTATCGCCTGCGCGAAGAGGCTCTGGCGGTGAAAATTGCCGGGCTGCATGTCGGGCAGGTGGTGCAAAAGTCCATCCGGGAGGCCTATCTCTGGATCGATGGTGTCATGGACACGCTCAGCCCGCAGAAACAGGAGATCGCCCGCGCCATCGTCAAGGAAATCCGCGAGCGCCTTGGCTTCCTGAACAATGTCGGCCTCGAATATCTGACCATGTCGCGCAACGCAGGCACCCTGTCGGGCGGGGAAAGCCAGCGTATTCGCCTCGCCTCGCAAATCGGCTCCGGTCTTCAGGGCGTGCTTTACGTGCTCGATGAACCCTCCATCGGCCTGCACCAACGCGACAACGACCGGCTGATCGGCACGCTGAAGAACCTGCGCGATCAGGGCAATACGGTCGTGGTTGTGGAACATGACGAAGACATGATCCGCGAGGCCGATTATGTCTTCGATATGGGCCCCGGCGCCGGGGTGCATGGCGGCGTGGTCGTCGCTAAGGGGACGCCGGAAGAGATCGAGAATGACCCGGCCTCGATCACCGGGCAGTATCTTGTCGGCACGCGCGAAATCGCCGTGCCCTCTGAGCGCCGTAAAGGCAATGGCAAGATGCTCAAAGTGGTGAAGGCCACGGGCAACAACCTCAAGGAGGTCACAGCCGAGTTTCCGCTGGGCAAATTCGTTGCCGTCACCGGCGTGTCGGGCGGGGGCAAGTCCACGCTCACCATCGAGACGCTCTATAAGAACGCCGCGATGAAACTGAACGGCGCGCGGGAAACGCCCGCGCCCTGTGAGACGATCAAGGGCTTCGAGCATCTCGACAAGGTGATCGACATCGACCAACGCCCCATCGGCCGCACGCCGCGGTCGAACCCGGCGACCTATACGGGCGCGTTTACCCCGATCCGCGACTGGTTCGCGGGGCTGCCGGAGGCGAAAGCGCGCGGGTATAAACCGGGGCGCTTCTCCTTCAACGTCAAAGGCGGGCGCTGTGAAGCCTGCCAGGGCGACGGGGTGATCAAGATCGAAATGCATTTCCTGCCAGACGTTTACGTGGAATGCGAAACCTGTCACGGCAAGCGCTACAATCGCGAAACGCTTGAAGTTCAGTTCAAGGGCAAATCCATCGCGGACGTGCTCGACATGACGGTCGAGGATGCGCAGGAGTTCTTCAAAGCCGTGCCCTCGATCCGCGAGAAAATGGATGCGCTGATGCGTGTGGGGCTTGGCTATATCAAGGTCGGGCAGCAGGCGACGACGCTCTCGGGCGGCGAGGCGCAGCGGGTGAAACTGTCGAAAGAGCTGTCAAAACGCTCGACGGGCCGGACGCTTTATATCCTCGATGAGCCGACCACGGGTCTGCATTTCGAGGATGTGCGCAAGCTTCTCGAAGTGCTGCACGAGCTGGTCGATCAGGGCAATTCGGTCGTTGTCATCGAACACAATCTCGACGTGATCAAGACCGCCGATCATCTCATCGATATCGGCCCGGAAGGCGGCGATGGCGGTGGCCGGATCGTTGCGACGGGCACGCCCGAAGAGGTGGCGGCGGTCGAGGTCTCCCACACCGGGAAATATCTCAAACCGCTCTTGGAACGCTCCGCCAAACGGCAGGTTGCGGAATGAGCGGCAGACCGAAACTTGCGGTTCTTGCGGTGTGCCGGAAGGACGGAAAATTCCTGATGGTCGAGCGCGGCAAAGCCCCCGCGCGCGGCTCATGGGGTTTTCCGGGCGGGCATGTGGAGTTTGGCGAAACGCTGGCGGAGGCGGCTGTGCGGGAGCTTTTCGAGGAAACCGGCGTGGTTGCGAAGCCGGGTGAGGTGATCGATCATGTCGAGCTGATCCTGCCGGACCATCATTTCCTCCTGATGGCCGTGGCCTGTCACTATGTGTCCGGGGAGGCCATGGCCGCCGATGACGCGGCGGCGCTGGATTGGATGAGCCTCGATGATCTTTTGACCACGACGCGGGTTTTGTCCCAGAATGTCACTCAGGTTGCTCAAAAGGCGCTGGAAGGAGAGATCCGTGGTCAAACATCCGGGCAAACATTCGGGCAAACGTCCTAAAATCGGCTTGGCCCTCGGCTCCGGGGGCGCGCGTGGCTATTGCCATATCGGCGTGATGCGCGCGCTGCACGAGATCGGCATTCGCCCGGATGTCATCGCGGGCTGCTCCATGGGCGCTCTGGCCGGCGCGGCCTATGCGGGCGGGCGTCTCGATGCGCTTGAAGACTGGGCGCGTTCGATCACGCGGCGCTCTTTCCTGTCGCTGGTCGATCTGCGGTTTTCCGGCGGCGGTCTGGTCGAGGCGCGCGAGATCATGAGCCTGATGGAAAAGCTCGGCCTGCCGGAGCGGATCGAGGAGTTGGATCACGATTTCGCCGCCGTCGCCACCGATCTGGAAACCGGGCGCGAGGTGTGGTTGCAAGACGGGCCGTTGAACATGGCCGTGCGCGCCTCTGCCGCTTTGCCGGGGATCATTTCGCCGCTTTATCATCAGGATAAATGGCTCTTGGATGGCGGCATGGTGAACCCTGTCCCAGTGTCCTTGGCGCGGGCGATGGGGGCGGATGTGATCATCGCGGTGAACCCGAACGCCCGGCTCGATGGCATGCTCTGGGATGCGCCGGAGCCGAAGACGGGGAGCGCAAGTCTTGCCGCATTTCAGGAGCGTTTGCCGGAGGCGCTGAAGGGGCTTTGGCCGACAGCTTCAACCCCGGATACACCGCCCGCGCCGGGCTATCTCGACGTGCTTTCCGTCTCAATCGACATCATGACCGATCACATCCGCCGTGCGCGGATGGCGGGGGAGCCGCCGCAGGTCATGCTGTCGGCGGAGCTGTCGGATATGACGGTGCTGGATTTCCACGAGGCGAAAAAGGCCATCTCAGACGGGTTCCGCATGGTCCGCGATCATGAAGCGCTGCTCAAGCGGGTGTGTTCTGTCGGGTGAGAGCCTTGGCGCTCAGTCCCAGCAAGACCAGCGCGCCAAGCCCGGCGAGCGTTGCGACGCCCCATTCGCTGCCCCAGTTTTTCACCACGATGGCGATCAAGGCCCAAGCCGTGCCGAGCGGATAGAACGGCGCGTCGGGGCGCAGGCGCGTGCCGTAAATCGCGACGACCAGCGCGCCGACGAGGCAGAGATAGGCCCAGCCGACATCGCCCATGACGACGCCATAGCCCGCGCCGATATAGCCCAGTGAGGCAAAGGAGGCGGCGGTCAGCCAGCCTGCGAACAGCGCGACGGGCATGCGGGCGAGCCAAGGATCAAGCACAGGCGCGCGCACCATCGCGATCATCGCCAGCACCAACATCAGAAAAATCATCACGGTCGCGATCACCGGGTTCATCGTGGCGATGGTCAGCCAAGGCGTGCCGATCACCAAAGCGAGGAGCAGCGGCGGGCGCATCGGCACCCAGTCGGGTGCGTCCGCCCGTTTGACGAGGCCAAAAGCGGCGGAGACGATGAGCCAGAGATAGATGACGCCCCAGATTGAGAACGCATAGCCTGCCGGACCCACGGGCGCGTCGCCCTGCGGGATGGGGAAGGCGTTCGGGTCGTAGCCCCTAAAGTCAGGGGCCAGAAGGGGCCCCGCGATGGCAAAGGCCAGCGCGGCGAGAAGGGTGAGGAGGGCGGTCATGCGATTTTGGTCCATGCCGCAGATATAGAACGAAAAACGGCGCCGCAAAGGGCGCCGTTTCGATTGAGTATTTTTCAGCAAAGGAGCTTAGATCAGCGTGCCGTCTGCGGTCAGCGTCAGCTTGCCGCCCAGATAATGCGACAGCGCGTCGGGCAGGGTGACGGATCCGTCGGCGTTCTGACCGTTCTCCAGCACCGCGATGAGGCAGCGGCCAACCGCGAGGCCGGAGCCGTTCAGCGTGTGGACGAATTCCGGCTTGCCGCCGTCCTTGGGTTTGAACCGGGCGTTCATGCGGCGGGCCTGATAATCGCCAGCGGTCGAGACGGAGGAAATCTCGCGATATTTGTCCTGACCGGGAAGCCAGACTTCGAGGTCATGGGTGCGTTTCATGCCAAAGCCCATGTCGCCGTCGCAAAGCTTGATGGTGCGGTAAGGCAGGTTCAGCGCTTCGAGAATGTTCTGCGCCTGTTCGGTCATGCGGGCATGCTCGGCCTCGCTCTCGTCCGGGTGGACGATGGAGACCATTTCGACCTTCTCGAACTGGTGCTGGCGCAGCATCCCGGCGGTGTCGCGGCCCGCAGAGCCCGCTTCCGAGCGGAAACATTGCGTATGGGCGGCGTAGCGCATCGGCAGGGCGGTTTCTTCGACGGTTTCGCCATTGACGAGGTTGGTCAGCGTCACCTCAGCGGTCGGGATCAGCCACCAGCCGTTGGTGGTCTTGTAGCTGTCCTCGCCGAATTTCGGCAATTGGCCGGTGCCGTACATCATCTCCTCGCGCACGATCACCGGGGTGATCGCCTCGGACAGACCGTGCTTGTCGACATGGGTGTCGAGCATGAACTGCGCCAGCGCCCGGTGAATACGGGCGACCGCGCCCTTGAGCACGACAAAACGCGCACCGGAAATCTTGGCGCCCGCCTCGAAATCCATGCCCGCTTTAACGCCTTCAAGCTCGTAATGCTCTTTCGGTGTGAAATCGAATGTGCGCGGCGTGCCCCAGCGGTGGAACTCGACATTGTCGTCCTCGTCCGCACCGACCGGCACGTCATCATAAAGCACGTTCGGGAGCGACATCAGCATGTCGGCAAGACGCGCGTCTTCTTCTTTCGCTTCGTCATTGAGACGGGCGATCTCGGCCTTTTTGTCGGCCACAAGCGCGCGCAGACGTTCGAACTCCGCCTCGTCGCCTTTGGCCTTGGCCGCGCCCACGAGTTTGGACGCTTTGTTCTGTTCCGCCTTGGCCTCTTCTGCCGCAGCAATCTTGGCCCGGCGGTCGGCGTCGAGGGCCAGCAGGCCGGAAGATACCCCGGACAAGCCTCTGCGGCTCATAGCAGCGTCGAACGCTTCGGGGTTTTCGCGAATGGCCTTGATGTCATGCATCGGTCTGGTCCTCGGTTGGTGGGTTGGTTTCGGCGCGGTTATGCAACAGGGGGAGAGAGGAGGGAAGGGGGATTTCGGTGAATCGGCCTTGCCCCCTTGCTCTTGGCGCAGGATGGCCACATGTATCTGCAAAAGAGCAACCGAGGACCACCGCCATGACCGCCAAAGCCATTCACTCCTGTATCCGCGTCTTAGACGAGGCGCGTTCAGTAGCGTTTTATGAGGCGGCGTTTGGGCTGGCCGTGGCGGAGAAGCTCGATTTTCCGGATTTCGCGCTGATCTACATGTCGAACCCGCTTTCCGAGTTTGAACTGGAGCTGACCATCAACAAGGACACGAAAGAGCCTTACGATCTGGGCAATGGCTACGGCCATTTCGCTGTTTCCGTGAGCGATCTTGAGGCCGAGCATGCCCGGATGGAGGCCGCCGGTCTCACGCCCGGACATATCGTCGATTTCGCCCCGGCTGGGACGCGGGTGGCGAAGTTCTTTTTCATCACCGACCCGGACGGCTACAAGATCGAAGTGATCGAGCGCGGCGGGCGGTTTAAGTAAGCTTTTAACAGCTGCGTGAGTACCCGAAACAACGGGGCGGGCTTGGCTGGACAAGGCCTGAGAGCGCCTATAGGGTGCGCGGCGACTTTAGGGGGTGGCGAGGGGCCGTCCCCAGTGACACAGAGGACCAACAGATGTTCGTGACCCCCGCCTATGCGCAGGCCGCAGGTGCCGCTGGCGCCCCCAACCCGATTATGTCGTTTCTTCCGCTGATCCTGATCTTCGCGATCATGTATTTCCTGATGATCCGTCCGCAGCAGAAGAAAATGAAGCAGCACAAGGCGATGATCGAAGCCGTGCGTCGCGGTGACGAGGTCGTGACCGCTGGCGGCATCCTCGGCAAAGTGTCGAAAGTGCGCGAAGACGGTTTTGTCGAGGTTGAGATCGCCGAAGGCGTGAAAGTGAAAGTCCAGAAAGCGACTCTCACCAACGTGGTTTCCAAAACCGAACCCGCAGCGGACGCCTGATCGCCCGCGCAAGCTTCCAAGGCCCGCCATAGATGCGGGCCTTTCCCATTTATAAAGACGTCTCAGGACATTCTCATGTTGCAAATGCCTCTCTGGAAACGGATCGTCATCTGGGGGCTTGTGGCCCTCGGTCTTCTCGCCGCGCTGCCCAATGCGTTCTATCCCCGTGTGGAGGGGCATAACGACGCCATTGCCGCGATTGAGAAGTCGGGCGAAACGGCGGAGCGGGCTGCGGCGCGCGATGCCTGGCCGTCTTTCCTGCCGTCCTCCTTGGTGAACCTCGGGCTCGACCTGCGGGGCGGGGCGCATTTGCTCGGCGAGGTGCAGGTCTCTGACGTTTATGCCTCCCGCATGGATGCGCTTTGGCCGGATGTGCGCGATGCGCTGCGTGATGAGCGTGACACGGTCGGCACGATTCGCCGCATCGACGCCCCGGACGGGCAGCTGCGGGTGCGCATCTCGAAACCCGAGGGCATGGAAACCGCGCTGGCCTCCGTGCGCAAACTTGGCACGGCTGTGGTGTCGCTGACGGCGGCGGGCGAGAAGGACATTGATGTCTCCGCCACCGATGACGTGATCACCGTGCAGCTCTCCGAGGCGGAAAAAGCCGCAACGGATGACCGCACCATGCAGCAATCGCTCGAGATCATCCGTCGCCGTGTGGACGAGGTCGGCACCCGCGAGCCGACGATCCAGCGTCAGGGCGATGACCGTGTGCTGATCGAAGTGCCGGGGATCGGGTCTGCCGACGAGCTGAAATCGCTGATCGGCACCACCGCGAAACTGACCTTCAACCCGGTTGTCGGACGCACGACCAACCCGAATGAAGCGCCGGGCGCGCGCAACTTCCTCGCGGCGTCGGTCAATGAGCCGGGCGTTTACTATATTCTCGAACAGACCGCCGTGGTGTCCGGCGACGAGCTGACGGATAGCCAGCCCGCCTTTGACCAGAACGGACGGCCTTCTGTCACCTTCCGCTTCAACCCGACGGGCGCGCGCAAGTTCGGCGATTACACGGCGGCCAATGTCGGCGCGCTGTTTGCCATCGTGCTCGATAACGAAGTCATTTCCGCGCCGCGTATTCAAGATGCGATCCGAGGCGGGTCGGGCCAGATCACCGGCTCTTTCTCTGTCGAGGAATCGACAGAACTGGCCGTGCTGCTCCGTGCCGGTGCGCTTCCGGCCAAGATCAACTTCCTCGAAGAACGCACCATCGGGCCGGAGCTCGGTGCCGACAGCATCGAGGCGGGTAAGGTCGCGACCACGGTTGCCTTTGCCGCCGTGCTGATCTTTATGGCTGCGGCTTACGGGCTGTTCGGCCTCTTCGCCAACATCGCGCTGATCATCAATGTCGGGCTTTTGTTCGGGCTTTTGTCCACCATCGGCGCAACACTGACGCTGCCGGGGATCGCGGGGATCGTGCTGACGGTCGGTATGGCCGTGGACGCCAATGTGCTGATTTTCGAGCGCATCCGTGAAGAGTTGAAAAACTCGAAATCCACGGGCCGCGCCATCGAACTTGGCTATGAAAAAGCGCTCTCTGCCATTGTGGACGCCAACATCACCACCTTCATCACCGCTGCGATCCTCTTCGTCATGGGCTCCGGCCCGGTGAAAGGCTTTGCCGTGACGCTGGCTCTGGGTCTGATCACCTCCGTCTTCACCGCGATCTACGTGACGCGGGCGATGGTCGTGATGTGGTACGGCCGCAAGAACCGCAAGGGCTGGACGCTCAAAGGCGTGCATCTCGTGCCCGCCGACACTGCGATCGATTTCTTCAAACGCTCCAAGATCACCTTCGGCTTGTCGGCCGTGATGGTCGTGGTGGCGCTGGTGTCCTTCATTTCGCTGGGGCTCAATTTCGGCATCGACTTCAAGGGGGGCACAACGATCCGGACCCAGTCCGAATCCGCCGTGGATGTCGGCGAATATCGTGCCGCGCTCTCGACGCTGGGTCTTGGCGATGTGTCGATCACCGAAGTCTATGATCCGAATTTCGCAGAGAACCAACACGTCGCCCAAGTGCGCATTCAGGCGCAGGACGATGTCGAGGCGATCACGCCAGAAACCGTCGATGCCGTTGAAAGCGCGCTGAAATCGGTCGATCCGACGATCATCTTCCCCAGCGTCGAATCCGTTGGTCCGAAAGTGTCGGGCGAATTGATCTGGACCGCGGTCGAGGCCGTTGCCGCCGCGATCGTCGCCGTGCTGTTCTACATCTGGCTGCGGTTCGAATGGCAGTTCGCTTTGGGGGCCGTGGTGGCGCTTGTGCATGACGTGGCGATCACCATCGGGGTCTTCGCGCTCTTCGGCATCCAGTTCGACCTGACCATCATCGCGGCGCTTCTGACCATCGTGGGTTATTCGCTCAACGACACCGTGGTCGTCTTCGACCGGGTGCGTGAGAACCTGCGCAAATACAAGAAACTCGATCTGGCTGGCGTTCTGAACATGTCGATCAATGAGACGCTGTCGCGGACGGTGATGACCTCCGGCACCACGCTGATCGCGCTGATCGCGCTTCTGGTACTGGGCGGCGATGTGATCCGTGGCTTCGTCTTCGCGATGACCCTCGGTGTCGTGGTCGGGACATGGTCGTCGGTGTTCGTCGCCTCCAACATCCTGTTGTGGCTCGGCGTCAAACGCGATTGGGACAAGAAAGAACCGGCAAAAGGCATTCAAGCCGATGGCAGTGCGGTTTGACGCGCGGCTCGGTTCGAGTATTTTGACTGCAATGAAGAGGCTCGCGCGTGTCGCGGGCCTTTTTGCCAAGGGAGGGCCCCATGCAATTCAATGAGATGCCGTTCGAGGACGCCGTGCCGGTCGATGGCTATGGTCCGAACATGTTCCGGGTCGCAGGCAAGGCCTATGAAGGCGCTGTGCTGATCTGCGGGGATCGGGTGATCCCTTGGGGTGGATACAGCGACACAGAGGCGCTGATGGACATCCGTGCGCAGGTCGATGTGGTGATCGTCGGCACCGGGCCGGAGATGACCCATCTGCCGAAAGACTTCCGCGCGCCTTTGGATGAGGCCGGTCTGGGCCTTGAGCATATGGCGACGCCCTCGGCGGCGCGGACCTATAACGTCTTGGCGTCCGAGGGGCGCCGTGTCGCGGTGGCTTTGCTGCCGGTTTGATCCGTGTCAGATCATTATTTCCGAATCTCGATAAACAGGCGCCCATGAGTTTGATTTCCGTGAATGATCTCACCGTCGCACGCGGCGGCATGCCGGTCCTGGAAGGGCTGAATTTCACCGTTTCGCCGGGGGAGATCCTTGTGCTGCGGGGGCCGAACGGCATTGGTAAAACGACGCTGCTGCGCACGCTGGCGCGGCTTCAGCCGCCCTATGCCGGAACCGTGGAGGCCGCCCCCGATGCAGTGGCCTATGCCGCCCATGCCGATGGCCTGAAAGCGACGCTGAGCGTCACAGAAAACCTGACCTTCTGGGCCGGGGTCTATGGCGGTCATGACATCGCGCCCGCGCTCCGGGATTTCAATCTCAAAGCCCTGCGTGATCGTCCCGCCGGGAACCTCTCCGCCGGTCAAAAGCGCCGTCTCGGCCTTGCGCGGCTGATGGTGACGGGGCGTCCGGTCTGGGTCTTGGACGAGCCGACCGTGTCGCTTGATGTGGCCTCAGTCGAGCTGTTTGGCAATGCGGTGAAAGCCCATGTCGATGCGGGTGGGGCGGCGGTGATCGCCACCCATATTCACCTCGGCTTTGAGGAAACCGTCTTCGATGTGACGCCCTTCAAGGCGCGCATGGATGTGGTGCGCAATGATTTCGACACGAGCTTTGACGAGAGTTTCCTATGATCCGGCTGTTTTGGCGTGACATTACACTGGCCTTTCGGTCCGGCGGTGGGTTCGGGCTTGGCCTCGGCTTCTTCCTGATCCTCGTGACCCTTGTGCCCTTCGGCGTGGGCCCGAACCGGGAGATGCTGCAATCCATCGCGCCGGGTATCCTCTGGGTCGGGGCTTTGCTTGCCTGCCTCCTGTCTTTAGACCGGATTTTTGCGCTGGATTTCGAGGACGGTTCTCTCGATTTGCTCGCCACCGCACCGATCCCGCTTGAAGGCGTCGTGGCGATGAAGGCCTTCGCCCATTGGATCACCACCGGCCTGCCTCTGGTGATCGCTGCGCCCGCGCTTGGCTTTCTGCTGCATCTCGACAGCGCCGCTTACCGCTGGCTGATCGTGACGCTTCTGATCGGCACGCCCGCGCTGTCCTTTATCGGGGCCTTCGGGGCGGCCTTGACCGTGGGGCTGAAACGCGGCGGGCTGCTGCTCAGCCTTCTCGTGCTACCGCTCTACATTCCGACACTGATTTTCGGCGCAGAAGTGGTGCGGCGCGGGGCCGGGGGCTTTCTCGTCGGCACGCCTTTGGCGATGCAGGCGGGGATCACGGCAGGGGCCGTGGCCTTGCTGCCCTTTGCCGCAGCGGCCGCCATTCGTGTCGCTTTAAGGTGAGTTGAGGATCACCGCGCTTGCCCCTAAGCTGGCGCGGATTATTGGGGAGAAGACAGCTTATGGCCATCAATTGGAACGCCTTTTGGGAATGGGCCAATCCACGCAAGTTCATGTGGTGGACCGACCGGGCACTGCCGTATTTCGCGGTGCTGGCGGCGGTGATTTTCACCTTCGGACTGATCTGGGGCTTTTTCTTCACCCCCGATGACTATCGCCAAGGCGCGACGGTCAAGATTTTCTACATCCATGTGCCCTCCGCGATGATGGCGATCAACATCTGGGCGATGATGCTTGTCGCCTCGCTGATCTGGATCGTGCGGCGGCACCATGTCTCCGCTCTGGCTGCGAAATCCGCTGCCGCGATTGGGATGACCATGACGCTGATTGCGCTGTTCACCGGGGCGATCTGGGGCAAGCCGATGTGGGGGACATATTGGGAATGGGATCCGCGGCTGACCTCGTTTTTGATCCTTTTGCTGTTCTATCTCGGCTATATGGCGCTTTGGGAGGCCATCGATAACCCGGACACGGCGGCCGATCTGACCTCTGTGCTCTGCCTTGTGGGTTCGGTCTTTGCGATCCTCTCCCGCTATGCTGTTCTCTTTTGGAATCAAGGGCTTCACCAGGGCGCTTCACTCTCTCTGGATGCCAAGGAAAATGTCGCTGACGTCTATTGGTATCCGGCTCTTGTGGCGATTGCGGGCTTTGTCCTGTTGTTCATCACGCTTGTGCTTTTGCGCACCCGGACGGAAATCCGGGCGCGGCGTCTGCACGCTTTGGAAATGCGGGAAAGGGCGCAGCAATGATGCCGGATCTTGGGAAATATGCGGGCGATGTCTTGATGGCCTACGGGGTGACGCTGTTGCTTCTGGCCGCGCTCATCTGGCGCTCTCTGGCGCGCTCTGCGAAAATGAAACGTCTGTTGAAAGAGGCCGAGGAGCGCCGCAATCATGGCTAAGATCAATCCTCTTGTGGCCCTGCCGCTGGTGTTTTTCGCGGGGCTCGCGGGCCTTTTCATGTTCGGCATGGGGCGCGAAGATGCTCAGCAATTACCCAGCTCCCAGATCGGTCGCGACGCGCCGTCCATCACCAAAGTGACGCCTCTGGGCGACCTGCCGGCTTTGAGCGACGACATGCTGCGCGATGGCAAGGTCAAACTGGTGAACTACTGGGCCTCGTGGTGTGCGCCCTGCCGGGTCGAGCATCCGCAGCTTGAGGTCTTGGCCGATGAAGGCGTGACGATCTATGGCATCAACTACAAGGACGAGGCGGCCAACGCGCTGAAATTCCTCGGTGAGTTGGGCAATCCCTATGCGGCGATTGCACAGGATGAGCCGGGCCGCACGGCGCTTGAATGGGGCGTCTACGGGGTGCCGGAGACCTATATCATCGACGGTGAGGGCAAGATCGCCTACCGTTTCGCCGGCCCGATCACCGCAGAGATTGCAGAGAAATACATCAAGCCGGAGCTTGCCAAGGCGGCGGAGTGATCCGTCCCTTGTGGTCTGACGGTAAGCTTGTGCGCGCCGATCGCCATCCGGATCGGCGTTAAGGTTAATCTGATTAAGGTTAACGCCTGAGGACGGGATCGCAATGCGAACTTTGTTTGGTGTCTGAACGAAGCTTTGCGGCCAGCCAAAGAAAAACCCGCCGGAACTCGGCGGGTTTTGCATTTTTGATGCTGCGAGGTGTTTAGCTCAAAGCCTGATCCAGATCGGCGATCAGATCGTTCGCGTCCTCAATCCCGATAGACAGGCGCAGGATGTTCGGACCCGCGCCCGCTTTGACCTGCTCCTCCGGCGCCAATTGACGGTGTGTCGTCGAGGCGGGGTGAATGATCAGAGAGCGGGTGTCGCCGAGGTTCGCCACATGGGAGAACAGCTCAAGCTTCGAGACTGTTTCAACACAGGCATCATAGCCACCCTTCAGCGCCACGGTGAACAGCGCCCCGGCGCCGCGCGGACAGATGCGCGTCATGCGGTCGTAATAGGGCGAGGAGGGCAGGCCGGAATAGGTCACCGCCTCGATCCGGTCGTCGCCTTCGAGCCAGTTGGCAATCTCGCGCGCGTTTTGCACGTGTTTCTGCATGCGCAGCGACAGGGTCTCGATCCCCATCAACGTGTAATGCGCCGCCTGCGGGTTGAGCGTCATGCCAAGATCGCGCAGGCCGACGGCGATGCCGTGGATGGTGAAGGCCAACGCGCCAAAGGTCTCTTGGAAATTCAGCCCGTGATAGGCGGGTTCCGGTTCGGACAGCGAGGGGAATTTGCCGGAGGCGGCCCAGTCGAACTTGCCGCTGTCGATCACCGCGCCGCCCATCACCGTGCCGTTGCCCGTGAGGAATTTCGTCATCGAATGCACGACGATGGTCGCGCCATGCTCAATAGGGCGGCACAGGTATGGCGTCGCGGAGGTGTTGTCGACGATCAACGGAATGCTTGCGGTATTTGCAATCTCGGCCAGCGCGTCGAGGTCCATGATTGCGCCTGACGGGTTGGCAAGGCTTTCGCAGAAAATGGCCTGCGTATTCTCGTCAATGGCGTCGCGCACGGCGTCGAAATCGTCGAAATCGACAAATGTCGCGGACCAGCCGAAGCGTTTGAAGGTCTGGGTGAATTGCGTGAGTGTGCCGCCGTAAAGCCGGGTGGAGGCGACGATGTTCTTGCCCGGTGCCATCAGCGGGAAAAGCGCCATGATCTGCGCCGCATGGCCGGTGGAGCAACAAACCGCGCCGACGCCGCCTTCAAGCGCTGCGACGCGGTTTTGCAGGGCGGCAACGGTGGGGTTGGTCAGGCGCGAGTAAATATAGCCGACCTCTTCGAGGTTGAAGAGCCGCGCGGCGTGGTCGGCGTCTTTGAACACATAGGCGGTGGTCTGGTAAATCGGCACCTGACGCGCGCCCGTGGCCGGGTCCGGTGCGGTCCCTGCGTGTACTTGAATGGTGTCAAAGCCTTGTTTCTTATCGGACATTGTGTCCTCCCCAATCGCAAAATCCCTAAGAGGATACGCCCGGGGCAGGCCCCATTCAACTGTTAGAGTTTTCAGGAAGATGATGAGCTACGCTCATCCAGGGTCAGAGAGCGGCAATCTTAGAGGGCAAGGGCATGAGAGTGACGGGCATCCCCATTGAGAAGCAACCCCATTGAGAAGCAACGGCTCTAAAGCCCTGTCTCAGCCATTCATCGCCATGAGGATGAAAAAAGCCATGAGCAGCAAGAGTTCGGTTGCCGGAAGTGGGATATCGTCAAAGAACCATTTCATGCCGCGAGTAATAAGCGATATGAGTTAATCAAACATCACTTTTACATGTATGCGCTGGAAACATTCTGTTTCGGCTTTGTTCTGAGCAACTTACGGCCCATTTGAAGCACAAAAACGGGGCCAAACAGAGGTAAATCATGGTTCGAATCTATCACAATCCACGCTGCTCGAAATCACGCGAAACTCTAAAGTTGTTAGAATCTCAAGGGTTTACACCGGAGGTTGTGTTGTATCTTGAGACTCCTGTCTCGCGCGAAAAACTCGCGGAGTTTGTGAGCCGTTCGGGCCTGCCGGTCAGCGCATTTTTGCGGGCGAAAGAGGCCGAGGCGAAGGAATTGGGGGTCACCACAAAATCCGATCCGGACGCCATTCTGGACGCCATCGCAAGCCACCCCCGTTTGATGGAACGGCCCGTTGTGGAGACCGAAAAAGGCGTCGCTTTGGGGCGGCCGCCGGAAGCCGTGCAATCGGTGTTGTGAGCCCACCTAGAAAGCGAAGCGGGGGCGGCTTCGGCTGATTGCCTTTCGCACCGCCTTCTGCTTCTGTGATCGGGTTCCATCAGCCTGACGAGAGAAAATGCATTTCGACTTCACCAAACTCCCCGCGCGCGATCGTTATCGTTTGCTGACCAATTTCGTCGGACCACGGCCCATCGCGCTGGTGACGACGGTGAATCCGGACGGATCGTTTAACGCCGCGCCGATGAGCTTTTTCAACGTGATGTCGTCAGACCCGCCGCTTTTGGTGCTGGGCATTGCTTCCAAGCCGGGGCAGGAGAAAGACACCGCCGCCAACATCCGGCGCACGGGCGAGTTCGCCATTCACATGGTCGATATGGCCTTGTCTGGAACCATGTTGATTGCGGGTCTGTCCGTGCCGACGGGCGTCGATGAGTTGGAGCTTGCGGGTGTCGAGACCGAAGCCTGCACCGCCATCGCCGCGCCGCGCATTAAGGACGCGGCCTGTGTTTTTGAGTGTCGGACCGAACGGTTGATCGATTGGCCCAATAGAGTGCTCGCCATTGGTGAGGTCGTCCATATGCATGTCCGCCGCGATTGCCTCGACTCTCAGGGCCGCTACGTGAATCCGGAGGTGTATCAGCCAATCGCGCGTCTGCATGGTGATCAGTATGTGGGCTCGGATGATCAATTTACGCTCACCGCACCGCCGCTGGACGACATTTTCAAAGGGTAAATGCGGGTTACATAGCTGGTCTCAAGGATGCGCCGATCTGGCCCCTTTTCGCGTCCTGAAAACCGACGCAGCATTCTCTCCATGGACCCGATTCTACAGACAAAATTGAGCTTTGCCCCATGGGCGGACCCGCGCACGGCGCGGCTGCCTGGGGTGATCCCGTTCGAGCTGACCGATTGGCTTGAAATTGACACGGCCTATGCGGCGCAAATGGCGCTGCGTGATCGGTTGATCTCAAAGACGCCTGAGGAGGTCGTCGCCCTCGACGAGAGCGCCCGTCCGGCGGCGCTTGAACTGTTCGACATGCTTCTTGAGCTGTTGCCGGGGCTCGGGTTCGATCTGTCGGACACAGAGATCACGCGCCCCGATGGCGTCACCGTTCCGCTGGATCGCGACCAGCCGATGCACATGATGGGGCGGCTTTTGCAATGTGACATCTGTCTGATGCAGCCCGATCCCTCCGGCGAGACCGATGAAAGCGTACTCACCGGCGGGGTGCTGTGTTTCCCGTCTGGCTGGCGTCTGCCGCAGAAATTCATGAAACCGATGTTGCGTATTCACAAACCGATTGAGGTCTACACCCCCGATCTCGCCGCCCGTGTGCAACGGATGATGAACGGCGTGCAGGTGGGGCGGGGGCTGATGCGGGGCACGGCGTCGCGCTCGGATGCGCATTTGTGCGATCCGCGCTCAGAGGGCGAGTTGCGCCACGGAATGAGCACGTCGAAATACATCCGGGTTGAGCGCCAAAGCCTTGTGCGCCTGCCTGAAACGCGCGCGGTGGCCTTTACCATCCACACGCAAGTGGTGGAGCCTGCGTCGCTGACACCTGAGCAGGCGGCGGCCTTGGAGGAACGTCCGATCCGGCTTGCCGATTGAGGGCAAACCGGCGTGGTTTCAAGGCGTTAGTAGTCTTCGAGCACGATCAAAAGCTTGCCGAACCCCGGCTCTGCCGGGAATCGCGCCTGTTCGGCGCTGGCATATGTGCGAGAGGCCTCGATCTGTCCGGTGAGCGCCAAGGCCATTGCCTTTTGCAGATGTAACCGTGCGCTGTCATGATGCGCCAGACCCGCGTTCGCCATGTCCAACGCGTCCGCCGGGCGGTCGAGATTTATCAGAGCCAGTGAGCCGAAATAGGCGGCATCTTCGCTTGCGGGATCACGCGAGAGGGCGGCGTGGCAATCCTCGGCGGCCTCTGCGTTCTTCTCCAGATCAATCCGCACGACACAGCGCGACAACCAGCCCTGCGCGGCGTCATCCTGTTTCAACACGCGCGTGTAAATCCATTCGGCGGTCTTGTCATAGCCCAGCTCATGCCATGTCCAGGCGAGCATCCGAAGCGTGTTCGGCTTGGCGTCCAACCGCTTGGCCGCGCGCAAATCCTTGAGCGATTTACCGTTTTGACCAAGCTGGCGATAGGCCACCCCGCGCTGGGTGAGCGCCATGGCGCGCAGGTCGGGGTCTTGGTTCTTTTCAAAGGCTGTGGTGCAGGTCGCGATGGTCTCTTGCGGCGCCTTATTGGCGTTGAGCATCCGGCAGGCCTGTTCGCTTTCGAGATCATAATCATATGTGAAGGCGACGGCGCCTTGGCTCATAAGACCCAGTCCGAGGGCAACAAGCCCGATCTGCCATCGCATCGCACATACTCCTGTTGGTCAAAAATACCGTAGCGGCGCTTTTCGCATGTGCAAACACTCAAAACAAAAGCCCCGTGTTGCCACGGGGCTTTCGCATCATCTCTGGGCGTTTTGCTTACGATTTCGCGAGGTTACGCAGCACGTAATGCAGCACGCCGCCGTTTTCGATATATTCGATCTCCGGTGCGGTATCGATGCGGCACTTGACCTTGATGGTTTTGGTCGAACCATCGCCATAGGTGATCGCACAGTCGAGCGTCTCAAGCGGTTTCACCGTGTCGAGGCCCAGAATGGTGACGGTTTCATCGCCCTTGAGGCCCAGCGTTTTGCGGGTGTCGCCGCCGGTGAATTCGAACGGAACCACGCCCATGCCCACGAGGTTGGAGCGGTGGATACGTTCGAAGCTTTCCGCGATCACGGCTTTGACGCCCAAAAGCGCGGTGCCCTTCGCGGCCCAGTCCCGCGACGAGCCAGCGCCGTATTGTTCGCCGCCGAAGACCACCAGAGGCGTGCCCGCCTCTTGGTAGGCCATCGAGGCTTCGAACACGGAGGTCTGTGCGCCATCCGGGCCTTTGGTGTAGCCGCCTTCGACCCCGTCGAGCATCTCGTTCTTGATGCGGATGTTGGCGAAGGTGCCGCGCATCATGATCTCGTGGTTGCCGCGGCGCGAGCCGTAGGAGTTGAACTCGCGCACAGGCACACCGTGCTCGGTGAGGAATTTCCCCGCAGGGGTGCTTTCCTTGAACGAGCCCGCAGGCGAAATGTGGTCGGTGGTGACCATGTCGCCGAGGATCAAAAGCACTTTCGCGCCTTCGATGTTTTTGATGGAGCCTTTTTCCGAAGACATGCCTTGGAAATAGGGCGGGTTCTGGATGTAGGTCGACTCTGGCGGCCAGTCGTAGGTTTCGCCGCCGGAGACTTCGACGCCCTGCCATTTCTCATCGCCTTTGAACACATCGGCGTATTTCTTGAGGAAGGCTTCGCGGGTCACGGTTTTGTCCACCAGTTCCGCGATTTCCTCATTGGTCGGCCAGATGTCTTTCAGGAAGACGTCATTGCCGTCCTTGTCCTGACCGATCGGCTCGGAGGACAGGTCGATGTTCATGTCACCTGCGATTGCATAGGCCACGACGAGGGGCGGGGAGGCAAGGTAGTTGGCGCGCACGTCCGGCGAAATCCGACCTTCGAAGTTGCGGTTGCCCGAGAGCACGGAGGTGGCGATCAGATCGCCCTCTGCAATGGCCTCGGAGAACTCGGGCGCGATGGGACCGGAGTTGCCGATACAGGTCGTACAGCCATAGCCCACGAGGTTGAACCCGATGGCGTCGAGGTCTTCTTGCAGGCCAGCCGCCTCAAGATATTCGGTCACGACTTGCGAGCCGGGCGCGAGGGAGGTTTTTACCCAAGGCTTGCGGTTCAGGCCAAGTGCGCGCGCTTTGCGGGCAACGAGACCTGCGCCGATCATCACATAGGGGTTCGAGGTGTTGGTGCAGGACGTGATTGAGGCGATCACGACGGAACCGTCATGCAGGTCGAAATCCTTGCCTTTGACGGCTTGGGATTTCTTGATCTCGACGGATTTGGTGGCTGCCGGACCTTCTTCAAGCATGTCTTTCGCGGCGTCCGAGACGTCGATGCCGCGGTAATCGGCAACGACTTTCGCAAAGGCGGAGGCCGCAGAGGTCAGCGCAACATAGTCCTGCGGGCGTTTCGGGCCGGAGATGGCCGGAACGATGGTGCCCATGTCGAGATGCAGGGTGGACGAATAGATCGGATCGTAATCCGCACCGCGCCAGAAGCCGTTTTCTTTCGCATAGGCTTCGACAAGCGCGGTACGATCTTTGTCGCGGCCAGTCTGTTCGAGATAGCGCAGGGTTTCCGCATCAATCGGGAAGAAGCCACAGGTCGCGCCATATTCCGGTGCCATGTTGGCAATCGTCGCACGCTGCGCGAGCGGCAGTTTGTCGAGCCCGTCGCCGTAGAATTCGACGAATTTGCCGACAACACCGTGGGCGCGGAGCATTTCCACGACTTTTAGCACGAGGTCGGTGCCGGTGGTGCCTTCGACCATTTCGCCGGTGAGTTTGAAACCCACGACCTCGGGGATCAGCATGGAGATCGGCTGGCCGAGCATGGCGGCTTCGGCTTCGATCCCGCCAACGCCCCAGCCGAGAACCGCAAGCCCGTTGACCATGGTGGTGTGGCTGTCGGTGCCGACGAGCGTGTCGGGATAGGCGACTTCAACGCCGTCTTGGTCCGTGTCGGTCCAGACGGTCTGCGCCAGATATTCGACGTTCACCTGGTGACAGATGCCGGTTCCCGGCGGCACGACGCGGAAGTTTTCAAATGCGGTCTGGCCCCATTTGAGGAACTGATAGCGCTCCATATTGCGTTCATATTCGCGGTCGACGTTCATCTGGAACGCGCGCGGGTTGCCGAATTCGTCGATCATCACCGAGTGGTCGATCACAAGATCGACAGGCACCAGCGGGTTGATCTTTTCGGCGTCACCGCCAAGGCCCAAGATGCCGTCGCGCATCGCGGCGAGGTCCACAACGGCGGGAACGCCGGTGAAGTCCTGCATCAGAACACGGGCCGGGCGATAGGCGATCTCGCGCGGGTTCTTCCCGCCCTGAGCGCCCCATTCGGCGAAGGCTTTGATGTCGTCTGTGGAGACGGAAAATCCACCGTCTTCAAAGCGAAGAATGTTCTCAAGAACGACTTTCAAGGATGCAGGCAGCTTCGAGAAGTCGCCGAAACCGGCGTCCTGTGCTGCGGGAATTGAATAATAAGCGATTTTCTTGCCGTTCACCGCGAGTTCGCGGCGCGTTTTGGCAGTGTCTTGACCGACTACAACAGTCATTGGGTGGCCTCCCTAAGTTATGAACAGGGTTTTGCTGCTTCTGTATGTGCCGCTTTTCACTGAGTCCTTCAAGGGGCTGCTGCGATTTTTTGTATACAGTGGTACACAATTTAGTGTGCCGTGCTGCACATTCCGGCAAAAGAGGCCGCGACTGGTGGGGCTTTAATCCGGTGAGGCGTGCTGAGCGCACCAGTTGTTTCCGAGGGCGGGAAGATGGCCCGCGACCGTGATATTGTTGCATGGATAGCGTGCTTTGTAACAGCGGCTCGCAAATCATTGATTGGTCTCAAGGGGGCAGGCGGCTTACACCTGTAGTGCAACAAAGGGAGCAACCATGACACAGATTCTGGCAGCCTTGACCCATTTTCGTTCCGCCCGCGCATTCGCCGGGGGGCTGGTCGCCGCATGTCTGTCTTTTGGATTTAGCACGGCCCCTGTCGCCGCCCAAACAGGGCAAGAACCGGCTCGAAAATCGCTTGTCGTGGTGGAGCTTTTCACCTCTCAGGGCTGCTCCTCCTGTCCCCCGGCCGATGCCATGATGACCGAGCTGGCGACCCGTCCGGGCGTCTTGCCGCTGTCTTTGCATGTCGATTACTGGGACTATATCGGTTGGCGTGACGACTTCGCGCAGCCGCAATTCACGATGCGCCAGAAATCCTATGCCCATGCCATTGGCAAACGCACGATCTACACGCCGCAGATCATCGTACAGGGCTCTGAATTTCTCGTTGGGGCCAAACCCATGCGTCTCGCCGATATGGTGCTGCGCCACATGAGCGCGCCCGCCGCACCGGTCGATCTTTCGGTCGCCCGCGATGGTGAGCGTGTGTCGATCACAGCCGTACCGGAAGGCCCGCTGCCCCCGAACATGCGTTTGCAAATCGTGCGGTATGACCCGCATCAGCGGGTTGAGATTGAACGCGGCGAAAATGCCGGGCGGGTTGTCGATTACAGCAATGTGGTGACCGATTGGCGTCCGTTGACGGATTGGGATGGTCGCGCCCCCTTGGCTCTGAGTACAGAGGCCGTCGGGGAGGATCATATCGCGGTGATCCTTCAGGCCGCAACGCCGGGTGGTCCCGGCCCGATCCTCGCTGCCGCACGCGTCGAGTGAGCCTTAGTCGGCGTCGGTCTCTTCCATCGCTTGACGTTCCGCCTTTTCCAAAGCCGCCAGTTGCTTGGCCAACCGCTCCGGTTTCCAGCGCCGGTGAATCCAGAACCATTGTTCCATATGCGCGCGCGTGATGGCTTCGAGGCTGTCATTGAGCGCCTGCGCCATCTCTTCTGCACTCGTATGCGGGATCGGCTCTTCGATCTGCACTTTGAAATGCAGCCCGTCCTCTTGGCGCACGCCATAGATCGGCACCAAAAGCGCGTCGTATTTCAACGCCAGTTCCGCCGCAGAGAGCGCCGTGCGCGCGGGTTTGCCAAAAAAGGACAGCATCGCCCCCTGATGCACGTAGACATCGGACAGAAAGCCGATCATCCCGCCGGATTTGAGATGTTTCAAAAGCTGGGCGTAACCACGACGCCCGCGCGGGAAAAGCGGCTGGCCGATGGTGCCGATGGCCTTCACGTAATGTTCGTTGAAGAATTTGTTCTTCATCGGATTGTAGAGCGAGCCGACATCATAGCCATGCGCAATCAGCGCGGCGCGCGGCACGTCGTAATTGCCGAAATGGCCGGTGTGCAGGATCACGGGACGGCGGTTGTCGCGGGCCTCGCGCAGGATCTCCGCGCCGGGTCCGTCGAAATGGATGTCCTTCATCTTCGCGATGAATTCCGGGCCTGAATAGATCTCGATCAGCGTGCGCCCGGCATTGTCGGGCACCGCGCGCATCAGCCGTCTGATCTCCGCCTCCGGCATCTCCGGCATGACGTGATTGAGGTTCGCGCGCACCCGTTTCGAGTAGCCGGCCAGAGGCGCGAAGACATGGGACATGAACCAGCCCATGCCGCGCACGCGGGTGCGATAGGGCAGGGCAAGGGCGACAGACAGCAGGCCGCGCGTGGCGAGGTTGCCGATATACTGGCCCAGAGTGCCCTCGATCTCACCGCGTTTGATTTTCATGGCTGGCCCATCTCTTCAGGTACGGAATTGTCCGTGCCGCTTTTGCGTTCTCGGTGCCAGACATAAATCGCAGCCGTCACGATCACAAGGGCACCGACAATCGTCCAGCGGTCCGGCGCCGTTCCGAACACCAAAAGACCCCAACCGGAGGCGGCCAAAAGGCCGAGGTGAGAGATGGGCGCGATGGCCGAGGCCTCGGTCACCGCATAGGCGCGGATCATGGTGAGTTGCCCGATTGTGCCCAAGACGCCGATGAGGGCCATCAGGGCAAGGCTTCCCGCGTCGGGAGGCACCCAAGCGAAGGGCAGGAGGAGCGTGAGCGCGGCGGTGCAGATCAGAGCGGAGTAGAGTAGGCCGGTGAGCGGGCTTTCCTTGATCCCGATGTGGCGTGTGGCGATGGCGTAGATCGCCAGACAGGCCGCCGAGGCCAAGGGCCAGAGCGAGGCGGCGGAAAACACGTCAGAGCCGGGGCGGATGATGATCACTGCGCCAATGAGGGCGGCGGCGACCCCGAAACCGCGCCGCAACCCGACTTTTTCCTTGAGAAACAGCGCCGCGCCCAAGGTGATCAGCACCGGGGACAATTCCATGATCGCCGTGGCCTCGGCCAGCCCGAGGTGTTTCAGCGCGGCAAAGAAAAAGGCGGTCGCGGCCAGTTGCATCATGGCGCGCAGAACCTGAAGCCACGGGTGTTCTGTCCGCAGTGCGAGGGGGAGGCGCGGCGCGAAGATCAGAACGAGGACCAACAACTGCCCGCCGTAACGCGCCCAGAGCACTTGCGGCAGGCTGAGGCGTTCGCCCAACAGCTTGGCGGTCATATCCATCGTGGCGAAAACCGTGACGGAAATCAGCAGGTAAAGGATGCCGCGAGAGTGCGCGGGCAGGCGGGTAAACCATGTCATCCGGCGACGTTATTGGCGGAGGATGGCTTTGTCCATATGGCGGCGCGCAAGCCGGGTCCGCGACAAAGCAGGCGCTCATTCCGCGTCAATCATCGCCCGTCAAAAGGAACAATTCTCCCGTCGTCTCCAGATCGCGGATGCCCGCGACGACCGCATTCATCGCGTCTTCGGCATCACTGTCTTTCACCTTGCCGAGGTTCTCCATCTCCTCGCGCAGCCCTTCGGCCATGCGTTTCGACATGTTCGTGAGGATGAACTCTGTTGAGGCGACGGCGTCTCCCGTGGCGCCCGCCAGCGCTTTGATCAAGACGTCCTGTTCGACGCTCCGCACCACTTTCGCCACATCGCGCGGGTCGATGCGGGTGGCGATATTGGCGAAGGTGAAGATGTTCTTGCGCACCTCTTCGGCGAATTCCTTGTCGGTTTCGTCCAATCCTTCAAGAACGCCGTCGCGGGTGAGCGAGGAGGAGAAGTTGAGGATCGCGCCGACCCGTTCGGGCGGCTCCTCAGGGAAGGCGGCGGAGGGTTGTGCGTCAAGCTGGGCGGCCAGAGAAATACCGATCCGCTGCACCACCTCCGGGGAGACACCGGAGGTCAGCGAGATCGCATAGGCGACACGGCGGGCGCGCTCTCCGGGCAGCATGGACATGAGCTGAGCCGCTTTCGAGACCTTGAGTTTCGAGAGCAGAACCGCGCCCACCTCGACGCTTTCTTGTTGCAGGATGGGCAGCAGGCGCGGGATGTCCACCTCCGAGATGCGCTGCCACGGATCGCCGGTGAGAGTGAAGCCTGCGTTGGAGCGCAGTTTCGAGGCGGTGGTGGCGGAGATCGCTCCGTCGAGCACCTTAAGCGCCCCCTCCAAACCGTCGGGAAAGGACAGTCCGATGGCCTCGATCTCTTCGAGGAATTCCTCGACCACGGCGCTCAGCGTGTGTTTGTCGATATAGCGCAGCTCGGTCAGCTGATGCGCGAGATCGACCTGCATCTCTTCGGGGAAGGTTGTGAGGGGAAGCTTCACCTCCTGCGCCGCGAGCAATTTCACGATGATGGCGGCCTTCGCCTTTTTCGACAGGCGCGCGGGCATGCGGGACACCGGCGAGGCGGCGGGGGGCATGGCGAAATCGCCAAACTCACTCCCACCGATCTCGCCGAGATCGGGCAGCTGTCCCATGTCATTCATTTGCGCCACTCCGTCCACGTCTCGTCCACGATTCCGTCATCGTGTGCCTCAGCATGGCGGATGAGGCTTAACGGGAGGTGACTTGCGGAGCGGATTTTTCCGAAATTGTCGGAGCTGGCTGTGGTTTAACCGACGGTTTGCTCGACGCAGGTGCCGGTGTCTTGGTCCCAAGTGTAGCCTTCCGCGCAGGACGAGACTTTGTGTTCTTCGAGACAGGCGGCGGCCACGGGCGCTGCGAGGGGGGCGAGCAGGACGGCGATGAGTAGGGTGCGTTTCAACATGAAAAATCTCCCGAAAGCGTGGTGCTTCCGGGAGATTGTATCACAGAATCGGTGATTTTCTCAGGGCCCGAGGGCCTCAGATCATTCGCCGAACACGCGTTTGAAGATCGTGTCGACGTGTTTGGTGTGGTAATCCATGTCGAATTTCGCATTGATCCCGTCTTCACCCAGCGCGGCGACAACGTCTTTGTCGGCCAGCAGCTGTTCACGGAAATCGACGCGGTCTTCCCAGACTTTCAACGCGTTACGTTGAACCATCGAGTAAGCATCTTCGCGCGACACACCGGCTTGGGTGAGGGCGAGAAGCACACGCTGGGACATCACCAGACCCGGGAACTTGTTCATGTTAGCGAGCATGTTTTCCGGGAAGATCAGCATTTTCTCAACAACGCCCGCGAGGCGGTTCAGGGCGAAGTCGAGGGTCACGGTCGCATCCGGACCGATGCCGCGCTCAACAGAGGAGTGCGAAATGTCGCGCTCGTGCCAGAGGGCGACGTTTTCCATGGCCGGAACCACGGTCATGCGCACGAGACGGGCGAGACCGGTGAGGTTCTCGGTCAGAACGGGGTTCTTCTTGTGCGGCATCGCCGAGGAGCCTTTCTGGCCCATGGAGAAGAATTCCGCACCTTCCAACACTTCGGTGCGCTGCATGTGGCGGATCTCGATGGCGACGTTCTCGATCGAGGAGGCGATGACGCCGAGGGTGGCGAAGAACATCGCGTGACGGTCACGCGGGATCACCTGTGTGGAGATCGGCTCGGGCTTGAGGCCCATTTTCTCACAGACATGCTCTTCGACCGCCGGGTTGATGTTGGCGAAGGTGCCGACAGCGCCGGAGATCGCGCCGGTGGCGACTTCTTCCTTGGCAGCTTGCAGGCGCGCTTTGTTGCGGTCCATCTCGGCGTAGAAACGGGCGAAGGTCAGGCCCATGGTGGTGGGCTCTGCGTGAATGCCGTGGGAGCGGCCCACACGGACGGTGAATTTGTGCTCAAGCGCGCGGGTCTTGAGAGCGGCGAGCACCTTGTCGAGATCGGCGAGCAGGATGTCTGCGGCGCGCACGAGCTGGACGTTGAGGCAGGTGTCGAGCACGTCGGAGGAAGTCATGCCCTGGTGGACGAAACGGGCCTCTTCCGAGCCGACATGTTCGGCGAGGTGGGTGAGGAAGGCGATGACGTCATGTTTGGTCACGGCTTCGATTTCGTCGATGCGGTCCACGTCGAACTCGACGTCTTTCGCTTTCCAGACGGCATCCGCATTTTCTTGCGGGATCACGCCAAGCTTGGCCTGGGCGTCACAGGCATGCGCCTCGATCTCGTACCAGATTTTGAATTTCGTGGCTGGTTCCCAGATGTCGACCATCTCTTTGCGGGCGTAACGGGGGATCATCGGCAGGCCTTTCGATTACAGAACGCGTCGCGCGTCTCTTACGAGGAAGGGGGCTTGCGCGCAAGTCTGCGCCTCAAACTTGCGCGAGGAGCCTCAGAAAAACCTTGGCGGATGCGGTGGAACCTGACAGAGAAAGGAGATGAGTTGCTCTTAGTCCTTCCCCAGAGACGAAACGTGTTCGAATACGGTGACCCTGACATTGCAAAGATTGCGTCCGACCTGCATGGGCTGATCCAGCCCTCCGGGGTCGGCATCTTTCGCGCTGTCTCTGGGGACAGCGGATCAATCCTGAAGGTCTTCACGCATACAGGGAAGCTGGTCGGCGCAGAGATCGAGCAGACGATGATCTCGGGCAACACCATCGGCAATCTTGTGGTTGAAACCAATCATGAGATTATCGTCGATGACACCTTGGTACATCCCTTGTTCAAGGACAGCGCTGCCGTGTCCCAAATGGGGATCATGGCCTATATCGGCGTGCCCTGCCGGATCGATGGCGTCGCGTTTGGCGGCATCTCGGCCGTCAATCAGCACCGGCGGCAATGGACCTCTGAGGAGGTGCAGGCCGTCCGGGACAGTGCCGTTCTCGTGGAACGTCTCGCGCTCCAGCGTCTCAATGCGCTAAAGTCGGACGATGATCACGCTCACTGACTTTGCCGGGGCATGGAGCCTCTCCCGCCGGATCGAGGATGCTCTCGCCGGTGGCACGGGGCATCTAAGCGGAACCTGCCGTTTCGAGCCGGACGAAGCGGGACTCAGATGTGTCGAGACCGGACAACTGACCTTGCCCGGCGCGGCGCGGTCTTTCGAGGCGGAGCGCTGTTATCTCTGGCGCCCGACCCCTGATGGGATTGCGGTGTTCTTTGACGACGGGCGGTTCTTTCACGCGTTCAACCCGAATGATCCATCGCCGCGCGCCGATCACGACTGCGCCCCGGATGCCTATGCGGTCCGCTACGATTTCTCGACTTGGCCTGACTGGTCGGCCGAATGGCGCGTCAAAGGTCCGCGCAAAGATTACGTGAGCGTTTCGCGGTTCAGCCGTCGCAGGCACATCCCGGAGGTTGGTGACAGGACTTGTCCCGGCTGATGCAGCTGTTGCCGCAGGCGTAGCCCTTTCTACAGACCTTGCAGCAGGACGCGTTGAAGATTTGTACGCCTTGTGCGGTCTGTCCCGAATGTTCCGAGAGGAGGCTTTGCCACAAATCCACCCCTTGCAGGGTTGGGGCGGGGCGGTTGTCTGCCAGGGCGATGCTTGGCAGGAGCAGAAAAATCGCGAGAAAAATGTGTTTCATAACCAACTCAACAAATATCCGATGGTCAGATGTTAATAAAGGTTAACGAAAAGTAAACGGCTGTGATGTAGGCAACTGTGATGTAGGCAACTGTGATGTAGGCAACTGTGAGGTCGCCGACGGAGAGCGTCTCATGCCAGCCTGACACCGGGAAAGCCCGTTCCCGCGACCGCAGTGCAAAGCCCGTCCCATTCGCAGCCCTGACAGGCCTTCCGTATCTCGCCGGTGGCGAATGCGGCCCTCAAAGCGGCGCGGGTCTCCTCATCGAGGACAAGCCTGTCTCCCGCGCCGAGCGTCTGTCCCAAAAGCCGCCCCACATCGCGGGCCGCCAGAGCGTCGCGCGTGATCACGGAACTGCCGTGGCAATGCTCTTTGAGATCGCAGGCGATGGGGGCGCAGATGTCGTCCGGGCCGTCGGTCATCTCGATCTCTTCCCCGGCTTTCAGCCGTTCGACAATCCGGTCGTATCCCGCCACGAAAGCGGGCGAATAGCCTTTTCCGACATAGGTCATAAGACACAGGAGATGATGCGGGCGGAGCGAAACGGTCATGGGCGAGACCTAGCGCAATCAGGGCCACGTGGAAATATGTCGGAACAGGACAGGTGCTTTTGCGTTGTTTGAAAAGGCTGCATTGGCCTGAGCAGACATAAGGATCAAGCATGAAAAAGCCGCAACGCACAGGCTCGCCGCGCAGTAAAACTCAGAACGCGAGGGCACAAAAGGCCAAGGAAGGCGCTCAGCAGGAAGACGTGCTGGAAGACGCCTCCAGTATCGCCGCGCCGATGGTGTTCGAAGTGATCCGTCGCGAAGGTGCGGAAGAATTGCAGCGTCCGAATTCCTCGCTGGCGATGTCGGCCATGATCGCCGGGCTGGCGATTGGATTTTCGGTTCTGGGCAAGGCGCTGTTCCATGCCTATCTGCCGGACGCGAGCTGGCGGCCTTTGGTGGAAAACCTCGGCTATGCCATCGGCTTCGTGATTGTGATCATGGGCAAGATGCAGCTTTTCACCGAGAACACGATCACGGCGGTGGTGCCGGTCCTGACCCGACCGACCCCGCGCGTCTTCACCCGCCTCATGCAGCTCTGGGGTATCGTGTTGCTGTTCAACCTGGCGGGCTCCGCAGCTTTCGCCATGGCGGTCTATCATATCCGTTTTACCGAACCCGAAGTCTATGACGCCCTTATCACCATCTCTGAACACGGCGTCGAAGGCGGGTTTTGGCAAACTCTGTTCCTCGGGATCGGGGCGGGCTGGCTTGTCGCCTGTCTCGTCTGGATGATGCCCAATGCCGGGTCCGCCAAACTGTTTTTGATCGTGCTGGTGACATGGCTGATCGCGCTGGCCGGTTTCTCCCATGTGATCGCGGGGACCAGTGAGGCGGTGCTGCTGATGCTGACCGATCATATCGAGGTGGCCGAAGGCGTGTTCGGCTTCATGCTTCCGGCGCTCATTGGCAATATCATCGGCGGCACGCTGATTTTCACCGGGCTGATCTGGGCGCAAATCCGTGCGGAGCGCTGTGAGATCGATCCGGCTTTCGCCGCCCAGAAATTCCGCTTCAAGCGCGAACTGGGGGGCTGAAGCCCCGTCGGGGCAGGCGGCATTTAAAAAAACTCCATACACCAAAAGAAAAGGGCCCCCGAGAGGGAGCCCTTTCCAAATTCTGAAAACCGTTGTCGATTAGACAGAGTAGTACATCTGGTACTCGACCGGGTGCGGAGTGTGCTCGTATTCGTACACTTCTTCCCATTTGAGGTCGAGGTAGCCTTCGATCTGGCTTTTGGTGAACACGTCGCCTGCGGTGAGGAAGTCCATGTCTTTTGCCAGCTCTTCGAGAGCTTCACGCAGCGAACCGCAGACGGTCGGGATCTCGGCCAGTTCTTCCGGCGGCAGATCGTAGAGGTCTTTGTCGGAAGCAGCGCCCGGATCGATTTTGTTTTTGATGCCGTCGAGGCCAGCCATCAGCAGGGCAGCGAAGCACAGGTACGGGTTGGAGGACGGATCGGGGAAGCGGGCTTCCACACGTTTCGCCTTCGGGGATTCCGCCCAAGGAATACGCACGCAGCCAGAACGGTTACGAGCGGAGTACGCACGCAGAACCGGAGCTTCAAAGCCCGGGATCAGACGTTTGTAGGAGTTGGTGGACGGGTTGGTGAAGGCGTTCAGCGCTTTCGCGTGCTTCAGGATGCCGCCGATGAACCACAGAGCTTCGTCGGAGAGATCGGCGTATTTGTCGCCAGCGAAGAGCGGCTTGCCGTCTTTCCAGATCGACATGTTCACGTGCATACCCGAGCCGTTGTCGCCTTTGATCGGCTTCGGCATGAAGGTCGCGGAACGGCCGTAAGCCAGAGCCACGTTGTGGATCACGTATTTGTATTTCTGCAGGTTGTCAGCTTGCTCGGTGAGTTCACCGAAGATCATGCCAAGCTCGTGCTGGGAGGTCGCCACTTCGTGGTGGTGTTTGTCGACCTTCATGCCCATGTTCGCCATGGTGGTCAGCATTTCGCCGCGGATGTCCTGGCCGTCGTCGGACGGGTTCACCGGGAAGTAGCCGCCTTTGTAGCCCGGGCGGTGGCCCAGGTTGCCCATTTCGAACTCAGCGTCGGTGTTCCAAGCTGCGCCGTCTGCGTCGATCTCGTAGCCCACTTTGTTCGGGGTCACGGCGTAACGCACGTCGTCGAAGAGGAAGAATTCAGCTTCCGGGCCGCAGTAGAATGCGTCGCCGATGCCGGAGGACTTCAGGTAAGCTTCAGCGCGCTGCGCACAGCCACGCGGGTCGCGGTCGTAGGATTCGCCGGTGTCCGGCTCAACCACGGTGCAGTGCACGCAGAGGGTTTTCTCGGCGTAGAACGGGTCGATGTAAGCAGAAGCCGGATCCGGGATCAGCTTCATGTCGGATTCGTCGATCGATTTCCAGCCAGCGATGGAGGAGCCATCGAACATGAAGCCTTCTTCGAAGAAGTCTTCGTCCACCTCGGTGTGGCGCAGCGTCACGTGCTGCAGCTTACCGCGCGGGTCGGTAAAACGGACGTCGACGTACTGGACGTCTTCGTCTTTCATGGTCTTGAGAACGTCTTGGATGCTCATAATTCGACCTTATCCCTTTGGTTGAGTTATTGCGTTTGTGACGAAAGACGCGCGTACAAGTCGCCCTGCGACCCGCGCCTCGCGCCGTCCCTTACAGCGCGTCTTCGCCAGACTCGCCAGTGCGGATGCGGATCGCCTGTTCGACGGGCGATACGAAAATCTTGCCGTCGCCGATCTTGTCGGTTTTGGCCGCGCTCACGATCGCCTCGATGGCGCCGTCAACCTGATCGTCGGAAAGGACGACCTCGATTTTCACTTTCGGCAGGAAGTCCACCACATATTCCGCGCCGCGGTACAGTTCCGTGTGGCCTTTCTGGCGCCCGAACCCTTTCACCTCGACCACGGAAAGACCCTGTACGCCGATCTCTTGCAGCGCCTCTTTCACTTCGTCGAGCTTGAAAGGCTTGATCACAGCTTCGATCTTTTTCATGGATCTTCGACTCCCTTAAATTCATTCGCTGACTGTCAGACCATTTCTCTTATGCGGTCACAATCGACTAACCTGAGGGCACGTAAAACGCCCACAGGATTCGCATGTGTCTGCACAATATTTGAGCTTCGCGATCTTAAAAAGGGCATTTTGAAAACTTTTGAGGCAAAAAATGGCAGAATTGCTGACCAGTGCACAAATGCGCGCCGTTAATCCAGCGTCTTCAGACGCGGTTGTGACGATGGGACGGGGAGAGCTGCGATGACGGAGATTCTGACCTCTGCGCAAATGCGCGCCATTGAGAAGGCGGCGATCGACAGTGGCGAGGTCACTGGATTGGAGCTCATGGAACGTGCCGGGCAGGGCGTCGTCGTGGCGGTTTTCGACGAATGGCCCGAGCTGGCGCACTCTTCTTATAAGGCCGTCATCCTCTGCGGTCCCGGAAACAACGGCGGCGACGGGTTTGTCATTGCGCGCCTGCTCAAACAACGCGGCTGGGAGGTGGAGGTGTTCCTCTACGGCGACCCCGAGAAACTCCCGCCGGATGCGAAGGCGAATTATGAGCGGTGGGGGCCGTTGGGGGAGGTTGCTCCGCTGAACACGCGAGAATTTAGGCGCAGTGACTGCGATGTCGTTGTGGATGCTTTGTTCGGGACTGGGCTGTCGCGCGCTTTGAGTGGTGAAGCTCTCTCGGCAATGTTGCAATTGGCCGGGGCAAATGGGGATCGCTACGATAAAATAGTATGCGTCGACTGTCCGTCGGGGTTATGCCTCGATAGCGGCAAGGTTTTGGCGCAACCGTCAAATCCGGCGCTGGCTGACTTACCCATTCAACTCAGTCAACTGCCTCATTCGCGTTATCCGTTCGGTGGGACCGGCTTTGCTGCGCTGACCGTTACCTTTGATAGCCCGAAATGCGGTCATTTTTCAGCTGATGGCCCATCCCTTTGCGGCAAGCTGCATGTGGTTGATATTGGTGTGCAGGACTTTCGTGAAAATTCGCGCAGGGATATGCTCGATGAAAGCGGTAAGAAGACTGGCCGTGCCGCCAAGATTGTCCGTCGCCCCGAGGTCTGTCTTGTTCACATGTCGCCTATTGTGAAGGATAACAGATCCTTCGTGCAGCCGCTTTTGTTTTGGGGAAAAGATCCGAAAGACCACAAATACACCCACGGTCACGCGCTGATCCTCTCCGGTCTTTCCGGCAAAACCGGTGCCGCGCGCCTCTCTGCCCGTGCAGCCCTGCGCGTCGGCGCGGGGCTCGTCACCCTCGGCACCCCGCATGAGGCCGTCACGGAAGTCGCCGCCCAGATCACCGCCATTATGCTCGCCGAGATCGACACGCCGGAAATCCTCACCCGTGTTCTCTCGGACGAGCGCATCAATGCGCTCTGTTTTGGCCCGGGCTTTGGCATCGAGCGCGCCGGGGAATTCCTGCCTCATATCCTCGCCGCCAAACGCGCCACCGTGCTCGACGCCGACGCGCTCACCGCTTTGGCGCAAAGCGAGGCGGGGTTTGAGTTGCTCCACGACAGATGCGTCCTCACGCCCCATGCGGGCGAGTTCAAACGCCTTTTCCCCGACATCGCCGCCAAGCTCTCCGAGCCGCCCGTCAAAGGTCCGGCCTATAGTAAAGTGGACGCCACGCGCGAGGCCGCCAAATGCGCGGGCTGCACGGTGTTGTTCAAGGGCCCCGATACGGTGATCGCCAGCCCCGATGGACGCTGTTCGATCAAAGCCGCCGTCTATGAACGCACCGCGCCTTGGCTTGCGACCGCTGGCTCCGGCGATGTGCTCGCCGGTCTGATCACCGGCCTCATGGCGCGCGGCTTTGCGCCGCACCATGCTGCGGAGAGTGCCGCCTGGCTCCATGTCGAGGCTGCCCGCAGCTTCGGTCCCGGATTGATCGCAGAGGATTTGCCGGAAGAGCTGCCAAAAGTCTTCCGCGCTTTGGGGCTCTGATACGCGGCTCTGTGTTTCCTTTGTGCGATAAATACTCAAAACAAAAGCCGCCTCGGAGGGCGGCTTTTTTGTCTTAAACCTGTGGCTTACAGATCACATTGAATTCACATCGCGAAGGGGCGACCCGTCTCACTCATGACCATCACGCCGTTGGCGTAAATGACTTCTTCGCGCTCAAACGACAGTTTGAACCGTTTCGGCGAGGGCGTGTCGATGTCCAAAAGCGTGCGCATGCCCGCCCGCGTGATCACCCGGTCGCCGGGCTCAAGATACTCAACCGGCAGAGCGCCATCGGCGGTCATGACCTTGGTCCCAAGGAGCAAGCCCTTGTCGTGATTGGGTAAAATGTCTCGCACGTCGAGCCGCTTGGACGAATTGCGCCCATTGCCATGCTCTTGATCGTGCCCGCTGCCTTTATAGGTCATGTCAGGGCCTTTGGATATCACTGCCTCGATATGCTAGGGAGATTAAGTCAAGAATGTGTTAACGAACAGACTTTTCTGTGGTCGGGACGCTTTTGCGGGCTTCCGAATGCAGATTGCCTCTTTTCCCCGCGTGATCCTTTTGCTATCTGCACCGCCACGCGGGTGTGGCGAAATTGGTAGACGCACCAGATTTAGGTTCTGGCGCCGCAAGGCGTGGGGGTTCAAGTCCCTCCACCCGCACCATGCTTTCAATAAAATCAGCGCGTTGCGGGATGATTAAAGCGTTTCGACTTTATGTGATAGATCAAGTTAAAGTCGAAACGCTTTAGCATCCATGCCGCCATACTTCGAGCGCCATTTGTAAAAGCTCGCCGAACTCATCCCATGCTCGTGGCACAGATTAGCAACCGGCACGCCGCCTTCGGTTTGCTTTAGAAACCCCACTGCCATTTTTCGAGAAAATTCTACTTTGATCTCCCCCCCCATAATTTTCGGGGGATTAGCCCATGGTGTCCACGGTGGAAAGACGCCTTACGAAGCCCTCCGGGAGAAGCTATAGTCGAAACGCAGAGGTGTCCCAAGGGGAGCTGCACCTTACATGCGGCAGTACTGAAATTTATCGCCCCGGCCCTGCAAAAGAAGTTCTGACATCCGAAATGTTACGCGATATATTCGGGCTGGCCAGCCGGATCGCCACCGATCCCGTCAGCGGACAACCGATGATGATTCCGCTGGGGCGGCATAGCATCTTGACCGATGTTCAAGAGGTGGCTGCGCCTGTTTCTCCGGATCATGGTACAGATCAAAGAAACGAGGGCCTTTCATGACCACGACCACCACTTTTCTTCCGCTTGCCCCCGCCCAAGCCTTTGCCGGGTTTCGCAAAACCGCCGCTCAATTTGAATGCCCGGTTTCCGAAGACGACAAAACGCTTGAGATCACATTGGAGGTCGCCCGGATTTTCCTGAGTGCCGAAGGCGAGGGGACACAGCTTTTGCTTGAGGCGAGCAATGACGGCAATCTCCAGATGATGCGCGATGTCTTGAGCGAACAGCTCAAAGGCTATGGCGTCACCCCGGATTGGCAAGGGGTCAAACCCGCCGCGCGCCCGGCGAACCAGACCTTGGTGACGATTGAGAAGGTCGAACGCCTTTCGCCCTCCTATATGCGGGTGACCATGTCCGGCGATCAGCTTGCGCGGTTCGGCTCGGGCGGGTTTCACTTCCGGCTGTTGTTCGGTCCCGAAGGGGCGGGATGGCCCTATGTGGACGCGCAGGGCGTGACGCATTGGCCGGGCGGCACTGCGGCCTGGCACAAGCCTGTCTATACCACGCGCAACATCGAAACCGATGGCGAGGCCGCTCGGATCGCGTTCGACGTGTTCCGCCATGAGGGCGGCACGGTGACGGAGTGGTGCGAGCGAGTGCGGCCGGGCTCCGATATGGTGATCATGGGACCGGGCGGCAGCGGCAAGGTGAACCTCGCCGGATGGCAGGGCTTTATCGGCGATGAAACCGCCGTGCCTGTGATCAAACGCTTTCTCGAACTTTTGCCAGAGGAGACACGCGGCGAGGCGGTGCTGTTCGTGCCGGAGCGCGGGGATATTCAGGATCTGGCGCATCCGCCGGGCGTCTCTGTGCGCTGGGTGATGCGCTCTGACGGCGAAACCCCGCTTGAGGCGCTGGACAAATTGCCGATCCCGGAAACGGATCGCTATGTGTTCTTTGCGGCCGAAAAGACAGAGGCCATCGCGGCCCGCACGGCCCTTGTCGAACGTGGCCTGGACAAGTCCGAGAGCATTGCCGCGACCTATTGGACAGCGATGAAAGAACTGGCTGAGGCTTAAGGGGTCTCGAAATGGCTGGCGAATGTTGTGCCGTGATAGTCACGGCGCAGCAGGCCCGCCTCGCTGAGTGCGGGGCAGAGAGCGTCAAGGCAGAGATGCATGCAATCGACCGAACCGCCGGGGAACAGGATGAACCCGTCGAGCGCGCCCGCGTCCCGCCATCTGCGCACCTCATCCACCGCCTGCCCGACGGTGCCGATCACCTGCCAATGCGCCGACCCCATGACTTCGGGCATCCGCAAAAGATCGCCCACCGTCGGCTCATGGCGCTCAATGGCGCGCCGCAAGAGACCCGCATGGGTGCGCGAGCGGACCTTGGCGGGCGGGGGCGGCAGATTATTGGTCCGAATGCGCCGGTCTTTTGGCCAATCGCGTAGGTCGAGCCCGGTCATCTCCAGAATATTGGCAAATTTGCGCGCCTCATCCGCCCGCGCATGGGTGGCGCGGTAGAGATCGCGGGCCTCGGCTTCGGTGTCGGCCAGATACAGGCTCAGCCCCGGCATGAGTCGTACGGCCCCTTCGCTTCGGCCATGCGCCTTGGCCCGGCGGCGCAGGTCTTGGCGCAACTCAACGGCCGCCTCCATATCGGGGGTCGAGGCAAAGGTGGCATCGGCCACGCGCGCCGCGAAATCACGCCCCGTCTCCGAGGCCCCCGCCTGAATCAGCGGAATGCGATAGTCGCCTCCCCCCATGTTCGGGGTCCCCAAGGGGCCTTCGACCCGGTGAAAGACCCCCTCATGATGGATCGGCTGTACCAACTCAGGATCCACCATCATCCCGCTGTCGCGATCCTGAAGAATGGCGTCACGCGGGTAGCTCGCCCAGAGCTTGAGCACGATCTCGGTCACCTCGGCGGCACGGGCATAACGATCCTCGGGCGTGGGCATATCGTCGAGGGAAAAGTTCCTCTGCCCATCGAGCGCCGTGACAATGTTCCAGCCCGCACGGCCCTTGGAGAGCCAATGCAGCGACATGATCATCCGGGCAAGGATATAAGGCGGATAGAAGGTGGTGGAAACGGTGGTCAAAAGCCCGATCCTGTCGGTCGCATGCGCAATGGCTGCCAACAAAAGCGTCGGATCGAGGCCGCCCATACCGCCACCCTGGCCCATCAGGGCTTTGTTGACGGCCAAAACGTCGGGACGAAAGACGAAATCGAGCTTGGCGGCCTCGGCGCGCCGGGCGATGTCGATGTAATAGTCATAGCTCAACAGGCCCTCGATACCGCTGTCGGGCCGTCGCCAGCCTTCACCGGACAGCCATGTCGGGGCAAGCGTCATGCCGATATGCAGAGGTTTCTGTGTCATCCGATTGTCTCCTCACCGTGAACGCCGCGTCAGCACCCACAAAAGATAGCCACCGCCCAAAAGCCCGGTCATCTGCCCGACGGGGAGGTTCAATCCGGTTGGCATACGCTGGCTCATCAGGTCAGCGGCCAGCAACAGGCCGGCCCCCATGAGGCCCGCGGCGAAAAAGGGAATATGCGCCATGCCGCTCACACGACGCGCCAGTTGCGGCGCGGCCAGTGCGATAAAGCTGATCGGACCTGCGGCGGCGGTCGCAATCGCGGTCATGCCGACGGCGGCAAGGATGGCGGTGATGCGGGTGCGCTCGACCGGAACGCCGAGGGCGGCGGCCGCATCATCGCCCATTTCGAAGAGGGCGAGTCTGCGTGAGAGGGCCAGCACAACAGGGGCCAACACGAAGAGACCCAGTGCTGCGGGCCAGACATGCGCCCAGGTGCGGGTGTTGAGAGAACCAGCGAGCCAAAGCTGTGCGGCGATGGATTGATCGAGATCGCCCATCACCAGAAACACCGTATTGACGCCCGATAGCGTCGCCCCGACACCGATGCCGACGAGCACCAGCCGATAGCCCTCGGAACGCCCGGATTTGCGCGCCAGCATGAGGACGACAAAGGCCGTCACGAGGCCTGACAGCATCGACATGGCGGCGATGCGAAGCGGGTCAGAGTTGATCATCACAATTTGTACGATGGCGCCCGTCGCGGCCCCGGTGGTGAAACCGATCACATCGGGGGAGCCAAGCGGATTGCGCGAAACGGTCTGAAACGCAGCGCCCGCAAGCCCGAGGCCAAAGCCCACGAGGCAAGCGGTGAGCACACGCGGGATGCGGATACGCCAGAGTACCTTGGCGGCTGCGCTGTCATTGCTTTGGCCCCGAAGCACGGCCAGAAAGTCATCGAGACCAATGGGCATCTTGCCCGTGGTGAGCAGGAGAACGCCCAGACCAAGGATGGCGGCGAGCAACATCCCTGTCACGATCACGGCGCGCGGATGCAGCGCAAGGGTGACGGGACCCAAGGAGAGGACAGGGGGCCGCATCAGATCCGCACCATTTTGAAACGGCGGACGCTCAGGACGAAGAACGGCCCGCCGAGGATGGTCGCCACGATGCCCGCCGCGACTTCGGAGGGGCTGACAAGGACGCGTCCGAGAATATCCGCAAGAAGCAGCAAAAGCGCGGCGGTCAGGGCGGAATAGGGGAGAATCCAGCGATAATCCGGCCCGGAGAACAACCGGGCGATATGGGGCGCGACCAGCCCGACAAAGCCGATGGGCCCCACGGCGGCGGTGGCGCCCCCCGCAAGCATCATGATGGCAAGACAGGCAAGGCTCCAGATCAGCACCGGGCGCGCGCCCAAAGCCCGTCCGACATCGCGGCCCAGAGCCAGCGCATTCAGGCCGGGAGCGATCCCGATGGCAAGTGCGCCTCCGAGGACGAGCGACAGGGTGAGGGCGATCAGAACCGGCCCGCCGCGCCCTTCGACCGATCCCGCGCCCCATTGGCGGAAGTCTTCATAGACGTTCGAGGGCGCATTGATGACGATGATGCCGCTCAATGCGCCGAGCATGACCGATAGCCCGGCCCCGGCCAGCACAAGCCGCACCGGGTCCACGCCCGCGTCATGGCCACGGCCCAAAAGAAAGACGGCAACCCCGGCAAGCCCCGCGCCGCCAATGCCGAACCAGAGATACTGGTCGATGCGGGTCAGACCAAAGAGGCTCACGCCCAAAAGCACCGCGACGGCGGCGCCTGCGTTGATCCCCAAAAGCCCCGGCTCGGCCAGAGGATTGCGTGTCACGGCCTGCATCAAGGCGCCTGCAATCCCCAGAGCGGCCCCGGCCAGAAGCGCCAGAGCGGTGCGCGGCAGACGCAGAGCGTGGATGATCACATGCAGATCGTTCGTCGGATCATAGGCGATGAGCGATTGCAGGATATCGCTCAGGGGAATGGCCCGCGCGCCGGTCATCAGGCTGAGCACGCCTGCCGCACATAGCATGGCTGCCGTGAGCGCCAGAGGCGTTATCCGATGACGGAGAGGGGCGGAAGGGTGCATCATTCGGGCGAGAGGGCGGTTTCCAGCGTCGCGATCATTTCGAGCGCGGAATAGTAATCGACACGGAAGGACGATGGGCCCATCGGATAGACCTGACGCTTTTGCACGGCGGGCAGATTGGCCAGCAGCGGATCGTTCAGGAAGGCCGCGACATCGCTGTCATCGCCGCTGAGCAAGATGACGGTGTCTTCGGTGATGGCTGCGCTCAGGGTCTCGCGCGAGATGAAATCCATATTGGTCACACGGGTGACGGCGCTTTGGAACCTCTCGGCCAAGGGGACAATGGTGAAACCAAGCGCTTCGAGCACTTCGGCCTGAGAGCTTTTTCTGCGCCCGATGGAATAGGTGCCCGCGATGTCATAGCCGACGATGGTGACGGGACGTCCGTTGAGCTTTAGCTGATCCGCAGCCTCTCTCGCGCGGGTTTCAAAATCCGCGATAGCGGTTTCGGCATTCGCCTCATGTCCCGTGGCACGCCCAAGGCTGCGCGCCATGTCCTGCCAACTCATGACGGCATAATCGAGGATCAGCGTCGGCAACCCCTGTGCCTCGACCTCTGCGAGATAAGGCAGGAGGCTGTCGGCGCCGGTCGAAGAACCGATCACAAGATCGGGGTCGGTCATGATCAGCGCCTCAATGTCGAAGTCGCGGTTGGGATAGAGGCTCTCAACGCCGCGTGTATGCGCGATTTCGGCCCATTGAGTGAAATAGCCAGCTTCGTCCGTCAAAGGCCCCGGCGTGGTGGCCGCCGTGGCGATCAGCGGTGCATCAATGGCCAGCAAAAGCCCGGTGAGGCTGGGCGAGGTGGAGACCACGCGCTTTGGGGCTTCATCGAGCGTCAAAGTGCCGGTGTCATGGACGATGTCGCGCGGCCAGTCGGCGTCCTCAGCCGAGAGGGGTGCGCTGAGCGTCAAAAGCGGAAGGGTGGCAAGCGTGCAAAGGAAATTGCGGCGTTTCATGCGGAAAACTGTCATTGGAGAAGGCTCTTTTGGGCTTGAGACGATCGCAGGTAAGTGCTGACTCACTGGAAAGGGTCGGGTTGATATTGCAGAATGCGTTCCGCAATGCAATACCGACAGAAAGACTCGGACTAAAGAGACATGCCATGAGAAAGTCGCACGCTTTGCAGGCTGAAAATATCACGCTGGCCTATGACGGGCGGGAGATTTCCCGCAACCTGTCTCTGGCGATCCCGGATGGGTCCTTCACCGTGATTGTCGGGCCGAATGCTTGCGGGAAATCGACGCTTTTGCGGGCCTTGTCACGGCTTTTGTCGCCGGTTTCGGGGCAGGTGACGCTCGACGGGCGAGACATTCACCGCTATGCGCCGCGCGAATTTGCCCGCAAGCTTGGGCTTTTGCCGCAAAGCCTCACCGCGCCGGACGGAATTACGGTCGCCGATCTGGTGGCGCGGGGGCGGTTTCCGCATCAGAGTTTCCTGCGGCAATGGTCGAAAGAGGACGCAGAAGCCATCACGCGCGCGCTGGAAGCGACGGCGATGGCACCACATGCGGAGCGCATGGTCTCGGAGCTATCAGGTGGGCAGCGCCAGAGGGTCTGGATCGCCATGGCGCTGGCGCAGGAAACGCCGATATTGCTTTTGGACGAGCCGACGACCTATCTCGACATTGCCCATCAAATGGAGCTTTTGGAGCTTTTGGAAGAGCTGCGCGGGGCAGGGCGGACCATTGTGGCGGTGCTGCATGATCTCAATCAGGCCTGCCGCTTTGCCACCCATATGGTTGCGCTCAAAGACGGGCTGGTGATGGCCGCGGGCGCGCCCTCAGACATCGTGACCGAGGAGATGGTGGCGCAGGTCTTCGGCCTGTCGGCGCGCATTATTGAAGACCCGGAGACCGGCCTGCCGATGGTGGTGCCGCGCCCCTCTTTGGGCCGGGCCTCAGGAGCTTAACCCCCCGGTTTCACGGTTGATCGCCTCTGCGGCGGCTTTCAGGGCGGAAAGCTGTTCGGGGCTTTGCATCCGGCCCAAATCGGCCACGGAGGTGACGATACAGGCCAGATCGCCTTGGGCATCAAAGATCGGCGCAGCCTGACCTGTGACATTGGGCAAGAGATGGCTGGTCAATTCGCACCATTTGTCTTCATACACCTGTTTCAACAGCGCGGCGGTGGGCGGTGTGCCACGGAAATCTTCCGGCTGATGTTCGCGGGCTTCCATGATGGACCGCGCCGGCAGATGGGCCTGACACACCAAGCCGCAAGCGGTGTTGTCGATCGGAAGGATGGTGCCAAGCCCGATGGCGGAGATTGCGAAATAGGCGCTGTTGTGCCAGCGGATCACAGTCGGCCCGCGTTCAGTCCAGATGGCAATTCCGGCGCTGATCGCATGGGTCTGCGACAATTCCTTGATATGGCGGCCAGCGATTTCGACCGGATCGACCCGGCGCAAAGCGGCCACACCAATCGACAGAGACAGGGGGCCGAGGTCGTAATGACCGCTGACGGGATCCTGTTGCGCGAGGCCTTCTTTGACCAGCGATTGCATATAGCGATGCGCGGTGGACCGTCCGGTGCCGACCCGTTTGGCGATCTCGCCCAGAGGCAGGGCCTGTGCGGCAGAGGCAAGAACGCGCAGGAAACCCGAAGCGATGGATACGGATTGGACTGTGCCATCGCGTGGCTTTGCCACCTCCGTCTGGCTGCTGCGCGAGGTCTCGGACGTCTCTCTTGTCGGTGAAGGCTGGCTCAAGGTCTGCGCGCTCCCGGGTTTTCGGTGTCGTCGTCATTTTTCATGCATCTGTGCAACTGGGGTACAAATTTGCGCGCCTTTGCGCAATAGACGAGTTGACATGCGGAACGCGTAATGCAATGCGGAACGAAACGCTGCAAGCCATTCCCCTAGCCAGCATGGACGTAAAAACGAACGCCCGAGGGAAACATGGCAACACTTCAATCAAGATTCATTCGCACAACGAGCCTCATGGCTTTGGCCGCGTCTATGTCGGCACATGGCGCATTGGCACAGGACAGCAGCAATGTCATCCTGCTCGATCCGATCATCGTGACAGGCGAGAAGGTCGAGCGTGATCTGAAAGACACGGCAAGCTCCGTGGTCGTCGTCAGCGGCGACAGCCTTCAGGAAAAGGCCAGCAACGATGTCACGGAAACCGTGTCAGACATTCCGAACGTCCTGAACACCGGGAGCGGTCAGTCCCCGACGATCCGTGGCCAGGACACGCAGGGGCCGAACACCTCGGCCTATGCGTTTTTCGGCGGCACTGTGCCGCGCACGACGATCAACACCGATGGGGCCACGCAGGATTACTTTAGCCTGAACTATGGCAGTGCCTCGACATGGGATGTGGCGAGCATCGAAGTGTTCCGGGGGCCGCAAACCACAGCGCAGGGTGCGAACTCGATTGCTGGTGCGATCATCGTCAACACCAATGAGCCGACCTTTTACGAGGAAGGCCGCGCGCAGCTGCAATTCGGCTCGAACAATATGAAACGCGCCTCTCTGGCCTATTCCGCGCCGATCTCTGACGATCTGGCGGCACGGATCGCCATCGATTATTCGTCGCGCGACACCTATGTGAAGTACACCGGGTCCAATTTTACAGAATCCGTGACAGATTTGGACTACGAAAGCAAAACGGTGCGCGCAAAGCTGCTTTGGCAGCCCGCTGAAATTGCCGGTTTCGAGGCCAAGCTGACCTATTCACACAGCAGTTCCAACCGGCCGCAGATCGAAGAGGTCTTTGAGCCTTATTTCGATCTGGAAAACCCGGCGGACAACTATCCGAGCTGGGAGATCGAAAGCGACAGTTTGGTCGCGGATCTCAGCTATGAGTTCGCCAATGGCATGGTTCTGACCAATGAGCTGGCCTATACCAGCACAAGCAGTGACCGGTTGTTGGAGACTTTTAACAGCGGCACCGCTTATATCGACCGCGACACGATCAGCAATGAAACCCGCCTCACGTTTGGGGATGACTCGTCGGTCTGGAGCGGTTTCGTCGGATTTTATGCTGCGAAGACCGACTCTGATGAGGAGCTCTATATCTCGGGAGCAAACGCCTATACGGACACGAAGACAAGCTATGGCCTGTTTGCTGAAACAACCTACCGCGTCAACGACCAGTTTTCTGTGACGGGTGGGCTTCGGTTCCAACAGGATCACACGGAGCGTGACGGGTATTACCTGGCCTATGCGGTGGATTACGACGAGACGTTCGAGGCGGTCCTGCCGCGGCTTGTTCTGAGCTACGAGGTCAGCCCGGAGATGACCGTCGGGGCGCTTGTGTCGAAAGGCTACAATCCGGGCGGTGTCGGGCTCGGGTTCCAGACCGGACAATATTTCGAATATGACGAAGAAACCGTCTGGAATTATGAGCTTTTCGCCCGCGCCAATCTGCTGGACAATCGGCTCGCTCTGACGGCGAACCTGTTCTATGCCGATTACAAAGACGCGCAACGCTCCATCTCCTTCACCAAGGATGGCGAAACCGATTACACCACCACCAATGCGGACAGTGCCGAGGCCTATGGTCTTGAACTTGGTGCTGACTTCCGCGCGAGTGATGCGCTGCGTCTCAAGGCTGGGCTTGGTCTGTTGCACACCGAAATCACGTCTTTCGACGCTGCAACCGCCGATCTTGACGGCAGCGAATTTGCCCGCGCTCCGAATTACACCTTGAACCTTGGAGCGGAATGGGATGTCACCGACAAGCTGACGCTCTCGGGAGATGTGCGCTATGTCGACGGGTATTATTCTGACGACGAAAACACCGAAGCCTATAAGGTTGATGGCTATGCTGTCGCCAATATCGGAGCGAGCTATCTGCTTTCGGACAATGTGCGTCTCTTTGGGTCGGTCACAAACCTGTTCGACGAAGAAGCGGCCACTTGGCTTCACTCCTATCGCGGCTATGTCAACGGGGCGATATCCTCTGCGACGGTGGCGACGGTCGTGGAAGAGCGTGGGTTCAACGTCGGTCTGACTGTCGATTTTTGAGAGAACTGTCTCAAGGACATCTCATCGCAAAAGTTACTCAACCTGTCCTCTTGAGAGGGCAGGTTATGTCATTTGGAAATAAGGCCTTAAGCGTTTCTCGTTGAACGTCACGCCTTTAATCTCAACCCACAGATTGGGCGAAAACCGTTGTCACACTGTATTGAGAGTGCTGCGTTTCTCAATCATTGAGTACCTCAAGTTTTTTGAGAAAAGCGTTCGTCGGATCCCGGCTCTGGATTGGCTTCGAACCGGCACAGACCCAAGACCAAAGGCAGATTCGCCTCATTTCAAACGTGCATAAAGCCCATTTTGAACCGAAAGATCGTCATGTTTGCCGGCTTCGACGATGCGCCCAGCTTGCATCACGATGATCTGATCCGCGTTGCGCACGGTCTCTAACCGATGAGCGATGACCAGCGTCGTTCGGCCTTGGGAGAGGTGCTCAAGCGCGCGTTGAATCTCGCGTTCGGTTTCCCGGTCGAGTGCCGATGTGGCCTCGTCGAGCACAAGGATCGGCGGGTTTTTCAGGAACGCCCGCGCGATGGCAACGCGTTGTTTCTGGCCACCGGACAACATCACTCCGCGCTCGCCCACGATGGTCTCCAGCCCCTCGGGCAGGCGCGCGACAAGATCGCTGAGCTGGGCTTTTTCGACGGCGGCGCGTATCTCGTCTTCTGTGGCCCCGAGTTTGCCATAGGCGATGTTTTCGCGGAGCGTCGAGCCGAAGAGAAACACATCCTGGCTGACCGTCCCGATCTGGGCGCGCAGGCTCTCAAGCGTCATGTCGCGAATGTCGATCCCGTCGATCAGGATACGCCCGCCGGTCACGTCGTAGAACCGGGGCAGCAGGGCCAGAAGCGTGGTCTTTCCGGCCCCCGAAGGGCCGACAAAAGCGATTGTCTGACCAGCTTTGGCCTCAAAGGTCACCTCATGGAGCACCGGTAGCGGGCTGTCATAGGCGAAGGACACGGTTTCAAATTGCACCGCGCCTTTGAATGCGGGCGCGGGACGGGCGCCTTCGCGATCCGCCACATCGCATTCGGTGCCCAAAAGGTCGAGATAGTTCCGAAACCCGGCAATTCCGCGCGGATAGGTTTCGATCACCGAGGCGATCTTTTCGAGCGGACGGAAAAACACGTTAACCAGCAGGAGAAAGCCGACAAAGCCGCCGGTTGTCAGCGACCCGTTCAACACAAACCCCGCACCCGCCACCATGACGATGACCTGCACGAAGCGCAGGCCCATGTAATGGATCGCCGTGGCCTTGGCCATAATCCCATAGGCTTCGAGTTTGGTCTCGCGATAGGCGGCGTTGTCTTTGGCAAACAGCGTCTCTTCATGGCGCTCATTGGCAAAGGCCTGCACCACGCGAATGCCCCCGATCGCCTCTTCAAGACGCACGTTAAAGGCCCCGACACGCGCATAAATCTCGCGCCAGGACCGCGTCATGCGCGCGCCGTACACGGAGATGACCCAGACCATCACTGGCACGATCACGGCGGTGATCAGCGCAAGCTGCGGGTGCAGGTTCAGCATCAACAGGAACGCGCCGACAAACGTCATGATCGCGATGAACAGGTCTTCGGGACCGTGATGCGCCACCTCGCCGATCTCTTCGAGATCGCGGGTCACACGGGCCACGAGTTTGCCGGTGCGCGCCCGGTCATACCAACGCCACGAGAGGCGGGTCAGATGGGCAAAGGCCCGACGACGCATCTCGGTTTCGATCTCGATCCCGAGCCGGTGCCCCCAATAGATCACGATGCCCATGAGACCGGTGTTGATCGCATAGACCGCCAAAAGCGCGATTGCGGCGGCAAGGGTCAGCGACCAGTCGCCCATGGGCAAAAGCCGGTCGATAAAGCCGGTGATCGCCAGAGGGAAAGCCAGTTCGAGAAGGCCGGAGAGAATGGCAGAGCCGAAATCCACCCAGAACAGTTTTTTATGCGGTTTGTAATAGGCGAAGAATTGGCGAAGCATGGGGATCTCTTGCGATATAAGTCTGGAGCAGAGGGGCGTGCGGGGTCAGAGCGGATGCAGAACGGGGCAGGGTTCGGCGGGTAGAACCTGCATAGGGACACCATAAATTTTTGCAAGGTTATCAGGCGCTAAAAGCACATCTTTCGATCCTTGAACGATGACTTTCCCACGGTCCAGCGCGATCACATGATCGCAAAACCGCAAGGCCATATTGACGTCATGCAATACGATCACGACAGAAATGCCGCGCGACTTGGCGGTGTCTGACAAGAGCCGCAAAACCTCGATCTGATGCGCGATATCCAAGGCCGAAATTGGCTCGTCAAGCAACAGGGTGCGGGCCTCCTGCGCAAGCATCATAGCGATCCAGCCGCGCTGACGCTCGCCACCGGACAACGTGTCTACCAGTTGCCCCTCAAGCCCCGCGAGGCCGCATTGCGCCATCGCCCCGTCAATCAACCGATGGTCCTCCGCTCCCAGCCGCCCAAGCGCCCCACGCCAAGGGTAGCGCCCGAGCCGCACCAATTCACGCAGGGTCAGCCCCTCGGTCGGTGGTGTGACCTGCGGCAGAAAGGCCAGATCCCGCGCCAGATCGCGGCCGCGGCGTTTGGACAAGAGCCTGTCGCCATAGAACAGCTCTCCCATGCTGGGTCGTGTCTGGGCGGCGAGCAGTTTCAAAAGCGTGGATTTCGACGAGCCATTGCGTCCGATGAGCGCGGTGACGCCGGGCGCGATGTCGAGGGTCATATCCTCGATCAAACGTCGCCCCGGAACATCGAAGCTGACATGCGCGAGACGGAATACGGGAGGGGTGTCGTCAGTCATCGGGATCTCCGTATCAGGGCAATGAACAGCCATGGCGCGCCGATCAAAGAGGCGAAAAGCCCCAGAGGCAGGTCATAGGGATAGCTTGCGGTGCGCGCGCCAAAGGCGGCAAGTGTCATCAAAAGCGCGCCCAGGGCCCAACTTCCGACCAGAAAGGGCAGGGGGCGAATAAGGCCAAGGCTGCGCGCGAGATGCGGTGCCATGAGGCCCACGAAGCTGACCGGGCCGACGAGGATGCTTGCGGCTCCGGTGGCAAGCCCCACGCCCAGAACCAGCACGAGCCGGATTTGCCCGACCCGCAGCCCCAGACCTTTGGCAATCGCACCGCCCAGAGGCAGAATGTCAAACCAGCGCGAGACGGTCATGAGAAGTCCCAGACCGATCATGGCCATGGCCGCCAAACTGAGCGCGCCCAAGGGCGTGGCGCGAGCCGCACTTCCGGCCATCCAACCCAAAAGGCTCCAGGCGCGCGGATCGCCGGATGCCATGATCGCAGCGATAAGCGCGGAGGCAAAGGCCCCCACAGCGAGCCCCGCCAGCAATAGCCGGGCAGGTGCCATCTCCGCACGGGCGGCAAACAGCGCCAGCGCAATGAGCGTCGCCATGCCACCGCCTGAGGAGAAAAGCGCGAGCATGAGTGGCGAGGGTGCGGGCAGGGTGAACAGCGCCAAGGCATAGCCAAGGGCTGCGCCGCCTGTGACGCCAAGGATCTCGGGGGCAGCCATAGGGTTTGCGGTCAGGCGCTGAAGCACCGCGCCGGAACTGGCCAGCAAAGCGCCTGCGGAGGCGGCGGCGAGGATGGTGGTGGCTCTGAGCGGCAAAAAGTTCCGAGCGACCTCGCCGGAGATCAGCCCCCAGCCGTCAGGCCCGCGTCCACCGAACAGGGTGACAAGCGCGACCATGAGCAGGAGGCCCATCACAAAGACCACGCGGCGGATGGGATGGCGCGCGCGTCTGGGGGCGAAATCCGCCTGTTCGGCCTCGGGCGGCACGGTGCTGCGCATCCGGGGCAAGAGCGCGATCAAAAGCGGCCCACCGATCAGCCCCGTAAGTGCGCCCGTGGGCAGCTCCGGCCCGCCGAGGCTTGCGAGCCCCAAAAGCGCGCTGTCCACGACAGACAGCAAAAGCGCCCCAGAAATGGGTGCGGCGATCAACAAATGCGGTACGGTGACGGCCCCCATGCGGCGCGCGATCGCAGGGGCGGCCAGACCGACAAAGCCCACAAGCCCGACCTCGGCGGAGACGGCAACCGCAAGGCAGACCGCAATCGCAAGGGCGATGACACGCAGGAGGCCGACCCGCGCGCCAAGCGCCTTGGCCGTCGCGCCGCCCAGTGAGAGCAGGACGAGCGGGCGGGCGATCAAGGCACTCAGTGCGGCCCCGATCAAAAGCGCGACCGCAAGGTGGCCAACGCCGTGCCAGCTGTCTTGCGTAAGCGCGCCGCCGTTCCAGATCACCAGCGACAAAAGGTAATGCCCCTGACCCAACGTGATGGCTGTCGCAATCGAAGACGCGCTCATACCTACGAGCATCCCCGCAATGGTCACGGTTACGGGCGCAAATCCGCGCCGCGCGCCCAAGGCCATGACGAGAGCTGCCGCCAGCGCACCGCCCAAAAGCGCCACGGGGCCGCGCCCGATGGTAAGCAGTTCCGGCCAGAGGATGGTGGCAGAGACAAGCGCCAGTTGCGCGCCCGATGAGACGCCCATGGTGGTCGGGTCCGCCAAGGGGTTGCGCAGAACGGCCTGCAACAGAGCGCCCGCCAGTCCCAATAGCGCGCCCGCCAAAAAGGCGACGACCGCGCGGGGCGCGAGGCCGTAAGCCAAGAGGATTTCATCGGGGCGCAGTATGGCGGGGTCGTTGAAAACCCCGCTCCAATCCGACAAGGGCAGTGTCGTTGTGGCGGCGATCCCCCAAAGGAGGGCGGAGAGCGTTAGGATCGCGGCAGGCAGGCGGAACGTCATGTGGTGAGCGCCTCGGTCAGATTGTCGGCGAAATAAAGCGCGGAGGGCGCGCCGCCAAAGGGGTTATTGTCGGGCAAATGCACAAGACGTCCCGCGCGCACGGGCGACAGAGCCCGCCACAGCACACTGTTCTCAAGCGCCTGTCGCGCCGCCACGGGAACGGGGCCGACGATGACAAACTGCGCCTCGGCAAACTCCGCCAGCCGGGTCAGCGGAACGGGCGCGTTGAACCCGAATTGCGTCCCCTCTCCCCAGGCATTGGTGAGGCCCAGAGCGGCAAGGGTGCTGCCATAGAGGCTGTCCGCGCCGTAGACCTGCACATGGCGGGCATCGCCAAAGGAAAACAGCAGGGTGGGGCGGGTGATCGGGGCGAGCGTTTGCGCGTGGTCTTTGAGGCGCTCTTCATAGCCCGCGCGAACCCTGTCCCCTGTGTCGAAACCGAGGGTTTGGGCCAGTTCGGAGATGACAGAGAGCGCCTTGGGCAGAACGGGTTCCCCGGCCACGAAGAGCGGGCGGGAAAACACCGGCGCCACACGGGACAGCTGCGGTTCGACAAAGCTGTAGTAATTGGACGATAAAATGAGATCGGGACGCGTGAGGCTGAGCGCTTCGAGATTGGGCGCGCCGCGCAGGCCCAGATCACGGATGCTCGGGTCAAAGGTCATGGCGCTGGCCTCTTTGAGGCGCGTCAGTTCGGCGATGGCGACAGGTGTCAGCCCGAGAGCCCGCGCGGTTTCCGCCATTGCCCAATCAATCGCGGCGATGCGGGGCACAGGTGAGGCCAGAGCCCCGCCCACAAATGATCCCGCCACGAGAGAAGCTCCCGTGGCGAGAAACGCACGACGTGTCGTGCCGGAGTGCGGGCGATTTACCATTCTTTGGTGAGCGTCGCCGCGAAAGTGCGGCTGTCGCCATAATAGGTGGAGAAATAGCCAACAGAGGAGATATAAACCTCATCGGTGAGGTTGGTCACGTTGAGCTGAAGCTCGGTGCCATTGCTGAAGTCATAGGACAGGGCTGCGTCGAACAGGGTGACGGCATCAAGGTCATATGTATTGGCGTTGAACGCGTAGCGATCTCCGATGTAACGCGCACCTGCGCCCAGGGTCAGACCGGACAGCGGCCCATCGAGTACCTCTTTGGCGGCCCAAAGCTTGAACGTATGTTTCGGCGTCAGACCCAGTTCATTGCCGTCATTGTCGCCGCCGATGATTTCGCTGTCGGTGTAGGAATAGCCGCCAGTGACGCTCCAACCGTTGCCGAGATAACCACGGCCTTCAAGCTCCAGCCCACGAATGCGCGATTTGCCGACCTGATCGTAGACCGTGACATTGGCATCGTTGAGGACATAGACCGGGCGGTTCTTCTCATCGAGCTGATAGAGGGCTGCGGTGAAATAGGCGTCCAACATGGCCGGCAGATATTTCACGCCAACCTCCCATTGCTCGCCAGTGGTCGGATCAAGCGGCTCGCCATCGTCGCCCGGTTCCGCAAAGCTCTGGAACGAGGTGCCATAGGACAGATAGGCCGAGAGACCATTGTCCCAGACATAGCCAATGCTGGCCTGCCCCGTGGTTGCGCTGTCGTCGCGGGTCAGATCGGTGTAGCCCGGACTGCTGCCATCACCGGGAATGTCGTAGAGCGTTTCGGATTGGCCTTTGGCGGAGTTCCAGTCGTGGCGCAGCGCCAATGAGGCGCGCCAGTTGCCATAATCGACCTCGTCAGAGGCGTAGATCCCGAGTTGTTCAACCGTAACGGATTTGTCGGCGGTCCATGTGGTGCCGTCCTTGACGGCGGTCGCGTCGCCGTAATCCGGATCGGCATAGTCGATGCTATCCTGTCCGTAATAGAACACGCTGGTGGCATCTTCATGGAAGCGGCGTGCATCCATGCCGAAGGTGAGCGCATGGGTGATATCGCCGGTGTAAACCTCACCCTCAAGACGCAGATCGGTGGCGATGGACCAGACATCTTCGTCCTGTTCCAAAAGCGTGCGCCCGACTTCTGTGCCCGTCACGGAGCCAACTGAGAGGTTGGAATAGGACCAGTCGAATTTGGTCACGCCGGTGTTGTTGAGGATGCTCCAGCCATTGCCGAGATCATGGGTGATCTGCATGCCGAGGTTGAGCACCTTGCGGTCGCCATCTTCGAGCGCCTCATTGCCAAAATAGAAATCGCGCAGGTCCTCGTCCGGGTAAAGCCCGATTAGCCCATTCGGTACGCCGGAGGGCGAGGAGGGATTGTCATTTTGATAGGACATCAGGAATTCGACCGTGGTCATCCCGCTCGGCTGCCATTTGGTCGCGACACCAAGATAGGCACCGGGGTTGTCGTACTCGTCGATGGCCAGCACGCGGTTGCCGGTCTTGCCGGTGATATGGTAGGAAAATTCGTCATTCACCACGCGGTTCGCATCACCAAAGACATAATAGGAGCCGTTGCTGTCGATATAAGCGCCGGTTTCCGTGCTGTCACCATCGGTCTGCGCGCGTTTTTGCACGAGATTGACCAGCCCCGCGAGAGAGCCTGAGCCATAAAGGACCGAGTTCGGGCCGCGCAGCAATTCGACCCGTTCCATGCCGTAAAGCTCAAGTGACGGCGCGCCGTAGCCGGGGTTCGTTGAGCGGCTGAACTGCAAGCCGTTCAGATAGATCTGGTTCTGAAGATCGGCACCGCGCACCGAGATTGAATCAAACCGCGGGTCGGCGCCGTAGGCTTCGGTCACGACACCTGCGGCATAGCCCAGAGCCTCGGAGAGGTTGTTGGCGGAGGTGTCTTCGATCTGATCCGTGGTCACGACCGTGATCGAAGAGGGCGTTTCCGCCAGCGAGCGCCCGCTTTTGGTCGACGCACTGGTGCCCGCCGCATAGCCCACGACGGGGCCTGTCGGGTTCTCTTCGGATTGCACGAGGATCGGTTCCAGCTCCGTCACCTCTTGTGCGTGAGCAAGAGGGGCAGTCAGAGCAAGAGCGCTTGCCCCCAGCATAAGCGAAAATGTCGACTTCATAGGCTTCGGTCCATTTTTGAATTTTCCGAGTCTTTACGTCAGCCATTGGACGGGCGTCTTGAACGGACACGCCGCGATTTGTGCGTGTCTGTCGTTCAAAACGTAAAAGATGAACCGAGGGCGAAGTTTATCCGTCTTTCTGGGGCTGGGGCAGCGCCACCGGGTCGCCTTGGTGGCTGCGCCGCCATTGCGAGGGCGTCAGACCGACATGGCGGCGAAACGCCCGCGACAGATGCGACTGATCGGCAAACCCGGTGGCAAGCGCCACATCGGCAAGCGGCAGTCTGGCGCTGTGGCCCATCAGATGTTGCGCGGCCTGAACGCGTTGTTCGGCGATCCAGCGAATGGGCGGCTGGCCGGTTGTGGCTTTGAAGGCGCGGCTGAACCAACTTTCTGACAGGCCCACCACCTCCGCCAGTTCCGCGACCGAGACGGCGCGGTCGAGATGGCGATGCAAATGCTGATCGAGCGCCTGCATCTGATGTGCGCTGAGGCCACCGGAGAGCTGCGGGCGTGCGCGATCTGTCGGTGTGTCGATCAACTCTCCGAGCAGGGCCTGCAAAAGACCGTCCAGCATCATCTCGCCACGCCGGGGCGTTTCCACCTCGCTGGCGGCCAGCCGCGCGATGGACAAAAGCGCCTCATTGTCGGCGACAAACCGAGCCTGTTGCGGGACACGCACGTCGACGGTCTGTGCGCGCGCCTGAAGTGCGCCCGCCTCCAGATGAAAGTCGATATGACTGAGCGGTTGGCCCGTGCCGAGACGGCTCCAAAGCGGCACGCCAGCGGGGACGAACATCGCCCGTGTGCCGATATGTTCCATGCCATGTTCAGAGGTTCTGAGCGCCATCGCGGGCGTGACCTCGTCGAGAAAAACCACGATTCGTGGATCTGGGGCGACATAAAAGCCCCCGCCGCCGCGTTCGCCATGCACGTGCCAGACATCGGCAATCGCCCCTGAAAGGGTGCGGAACGCCAAGGGCTTGAGTGTTCTCAGATCACGGGTGCGCGCGTCCATGCGAGGACGGAAACTCCGTGCAGAAGGGGAGGCATTGGAAACAGGCATGGTGTGGAGGATATGCGTTGCGTTTCACAAAATCTGACAAAAAGTATCGGAAATGTCAAATCGCCTGTGTGTACGCTTCCACACAATCCTATGTGAGGAGACCTCGTTCGATGCATGCCGATCTCAACGGCGCACTTTCTGACCGGCTCTTAGTAGGGGGCACATAGCAGGGGATTGATGCTGATGATGCCTGTGAGTGGCAGTTTCTATGGGGTGCATATGAGGGCTTGTTCGGCCTTGCCAATTTGGCGAATGCGATACCAACCATTGGTTTTGGTGCCAGTCTTCTTGCGACGGCTTGGCATTGTCTTGCGTCGTGATAGCATCTGCCTGTAAAAGGATGTCAGACCTTCCGCACAGCTTTCGTGCCTGTTTCTTCAGGTGCCGTCGCCAACACCATGGGGTCGCCAGGCGTTCAGGGGTGTGGAAAAATTGGAAAATCATGCGGTGCAAAGCCTTTTCCTGTCCCACCGGCGGGAGTTGGAGCTCTATCTTACGCGCAAAATGCAAGACCCTGAGGTAGCTGCAGATTTGACCCAGGAAACATTCCTGCGCTTTATGCAGCGTAGGAATGACTCTGAGGCGGTAATCGATAATGTGCGGTCCTATCTCTACCGGATCGCTCACAATCTGATGGTGGATTACCTTCGCCAACAAGGACGTGCCATGGTCGAAATGCCGGGGCCGGAGTTGCTGGAGCATGTGTCTGATGATCGTCCTGATCAGGAACAGACCACTTTAGGACGAGAAAGAGTGCAACAGCTCGTGTTCGCGCTCAAGGATTTGCCGCAACGCAGTCGGCAGGTGTTTATCCTCAACCGGATCGAGGGGCTGAGCTATCGCGAGGTCGCGACCCGGTTGGAAATCTCGGAGAGTTCAGTGCAAAAGCATCTGGCCAAGGCGCTTTTGCATGTCTCCCGGCGTCTTGCCGAGACGGAAGATATACCGGGCGGGGCTGGAGGCATTCAGGGGCATAGGCGAAAACAATGATGATTTTACAAAAGGCTTATCGGATTTCTGCGCCGCGCGCGTCTTATAAGCTGCCAAGCGCCTGTACCAAGAAGAGCCACACGTGACTGTCGAACATATGATATCAGAAGATCCGGAGGCCGAAGCCGCCGAATGGGTGATCCGTTTGGGGAATGCCGAGCTCTCTGCGCAAGCGCAGGCAGAGGAGGAGGCCGCGTTTCAGGCATGGATCAATCGCGGGCCGTTGCAGCGGGCTGCCTTTGAGCGCGCGCAGGCACTTTGGCATGAGCTTGGCCTGCTGACGGCGAGCGACCTCTCGGATGACCCTCAGGAAGAGGTCAGGACGCCACAGATGGCGGCTCAGGCTTGGACGCATGCGCATGGGCGTCGGTTTGCGCAGACCATTCTGGCTTTGAGCTGTATGATCCTGATGGCCGTGGTCGGAACTGTCTTCTGGTATGGCAATCCGTTTGTTCTGATGCAGGCCGATTATGTGGCCGGGCGCGGTGACATGAAGGTCGTGGAGCTGCCGGACGGGAGTCAGGTGGAGCTTGCCTCTGACAGCGCGATCAAGCTGGCTTTCAATCAGGATGAGCGGCACATCGACCTGTTGCGGGGGACGGCATATTTCATTGTCAGCCCCATGACCGAAGCGGAGCCTCGTCCCTTCACGGTCATGGCAGAGGGGATGGAGACCACGGCGCTGGGGACACAGTTCATGGTCGAGATAACTCCCGATGACATGTCGGTGCTGGTGACAGAACACAGTGTACGTGTCGCGGCCGGGACGGATCAGGTGACGCTTGCTGAGGACCATAAGGTGCATTTCGAACCGGATACGGGATTTTCACAGATCGAAACCGGCACGAGTGAGTTCGAGACCGCATGGCGTCGGGGTCTGTTGATTTTCGATGATCAGCCGCTGAGCGAGGTGGTCCGGGAGTTGAACCGCTATCGTCACGGTAAGATCGTGATCCGCAACGAAGAGCTTGCGGCGCGTCGGGTCAGCGGAGTGTTCGATATTAAGAAAATCGGTCAGGCCGTGGACCGGATTGCCAGCGACCTTGATCTGAGCGTGTTCCAAATTCCACCGATGGTGACCGTGATCTATTGAGCAACGGACCCGCAAGGTTTTGAAATCCCGCTTAGAATAAAAATGTTCATTTTCTTTTACTGAAATACCTGACTGATTTCGTCTTACTTTGCGACGGCTGATGAAAACAGCTCGGGAACGCCTGAATAACAGGTGCGTAAAGGACGGGACATGACGAGAAATTTTGATATTCAGAATGCTTTGGAAGCCACGCGAAAACCGCAGGAAGCGCGCCGTGGTCTGATGAAAACGCTCACCAGAACCGCGAGCCGGGTGGCGATCTGTCTGGCGCTGACGGCACCTTGTTCGGTCTCGATGGCCGTGGCTCAGGGCGCATCTGCCAGCCAGACACTCGCATTCGATATCCCGGCGCAGTCGCTTAATCGCGCCATCCTGAGCTTTGCCAATCGGGCGGGCATTCAGGTGCTGTATGACACCAGTGCTGTGTCCGGCCTGAAAAGCGCGTCCGTCAGCGGCACGATGACAGCGGATCAGGCGCTTGCACGGCTTTTGAGCGGCACCGGGATCAGTTATCGTTTCACCTCGCCGAAAAGCGTATCTCTGATCCTGCCGGAAGCGAGAGGCGCCTCTGATGACGGCAGTGTGATGCTTGAACAGATTGTTGTGGGGGGCGAACGCGCCGATGGGCCGGTTGAGGGCTACATAGCCGAACGCAGTGCCACAGTGACCAAGACCGATACGCCGATCTCTGAGACGCCCGGTTCTGTGTCCGTGGTCAGTGCCGATCAGGTCGATGCGCAAAGCGCGGGCAGCGTGGTGCAGGCGCTGCGTTATTCCTCTGGTGTAAACGCCGAGGTGCGCGGCTCCGCGACCCGCTACGACATCCCCTATATGCGCGGTTTCGGTTCCCCGTCGGAGTCGGTGCTGTACGCCGATGGCCTGCCGCTTTTGCGCGGGTCGAGCTATTCGATCCCGCAGATCGACATCGCCGCGATCGAGCGGGTGGAATTGCTCAAAGGGCCGTCTTCCTCGGTCTATGGCGGCACGCAGGCCGGAGGTCTGGTCAATGTGGTGACGAAACGCCCGACAGAGATACCGCAGGGCGAGGTGTCGTTGAGCTATGGCAGCCATGACAGCAAAGAGGCGACCGTCGATCTCTCCGGTCCTGTCGCGGACAGCGAGACGCTGAGCTATCGGTTTGTTGGCCATGTGAAAGATGCGGACACGCAGATCGAACATACCAAGGAACGGCGTCTGTTCCTGAACCCCTCGCTCAACTGGCACCCGGATGCGGATACCGAACTGAACCTGTCTCTGAGCTACACCAATGATCCCGAGGGTGGCTATTATGGTGTCCTGCCCACCTATGGCTCGGTCTATGGTAACACGGGCTACGATGATATTCCGAGCGACTTTTTCGACGGCGAGCCGACGCATGATAAATTTGAGCGGGAGCAAATCCTGCTCACAGCTGATTTCTCGCATCGCCTGTCTGAAACATGGACGTTCAATGCCAAGGCCAGCTATATCGACCTGTCGGTGGATACAGAGTCGGTGCTGCCCTATGCGCTCGTGGGCTCGACAATCAATCGCTACACATGGGACACGCAGGAAGATCTTGATGGGGTGGCTTTTGACACCAACCTTTTGGGCGAGTTTGCCACGGGGGCGGTCGAGCATGATCTTTTGCTGGGGCTGAATATCCAGCGGATCAACTGGGACTATCAGGCGCAATACGGTTCAGCGCCAACGATTGACTATCTTGATCCGGTCTATGGCCAGACGGTCAGCGATCCGGCGGAATATGTCGACCAGTATCAGGAGCAGACACAGGTCGGTCTTTATGTTCAGGACAAGGCCACCATCGGCAATGTCGATCTCTGGGCGGGCATGCGCTATGACTATGTTGAGACCGACACGCTCAATCGTCTGACCGACAGCGATGAAAACGTCAGCGATGAAGAGCTGAGCGGGCGTCTGGCCGCCGTCTATAATTTCGACAGTGGTGTGTCGACATATGCCAGCTGGTCCACGTCTTTCCTGCCCGTGTCCGGCACCGATACCGGCACCGGCGAGGCGTTCGAACCGCTGACGGCGGAGCAATATGAGATCGGGGTGAAATACGCGCCTGCGAATTTCCCGGGGCTGTTCTCGCTGGCGATCTATGACATCACGCAAGACAACACGATCACCTCGAACACGCTCAATCAGAAATATCAGAACGGCAAGACCGAGGCGCAGGGCATTGAATTCGAAGCCAAATTCGCACCTTTGCCGAACTGGAACGTGGTGACGGCCTTTGGCGTGGTCGATGCTGAGATTGTCGAGGGCGAAGGCTATGCCGTGGGCTACAGCCCGGTCGGTACGCCGGAGAAAACCGCCTCGTTGTGGAGCGACTATGCCTTTGATCAGGGGGCGCTTGCCGGGCTCACGCTGGGGGGTGGCATCCGCTATGTCGGCAGCTCCACGGGCGGTTTTGAGAGCGACGGCTCCCGCATTCGCGTGCCGGGCTATACGTTGGCTGATGCGATGGTGAGCTATGATCTGGACCGGCTTGGCGACCGTTGGGCGGGGACCAATCTGCAACTCAATGTCAGCAACCTCTTCGACAAGACCTATTTCACCTGCCTGAGCAACAATTTCTGCAACTACGGCAATGAGCGTGCGGTGTCTCTCAAACTGACGCGGAAATGGTAAGCCATGGCTGTGACGGAACAGATTGAAATACAGGACGGCCCGTCTCAGGCCGCCTTGCTTCTGGCGTTGACCACGCTTTACATGAGCTTCGGTGCGGTGCTTGGTCTTATTCAGGGGGGCTTGCCCCCCATGTTGATGGCTGCGGGCATGGGGCCGGGGGCTGCGGGGCTGGCTTATGGGTTTTACATGCCTTTTGGCCTCGCGTTCCTCTGGGCCGCATGGGTGGATCGCTGGGATATCCCGGTGCTGTCGCGTTTCGGAGCGCGGCGGGGCTGGATCATCGCCACACAGGCGCTGACCATTCTGAGCGTCGTCGCCGTTGCTTTTGTTCCATCCAACGCCATCGGCGCTTTGATTTCGTTGGGCTTTCTGGCGGCGTTCTCCATGGCGACGATGGATTTGGCACTTGATGGTCTTGCGGTTGAACGGATTTCCAAGAAAAGCCGGAGCTGGGCCGCGGGGTTGAAACTGGCGGCGCTGGCTTCGGGGTCAATGTTCGGCGGCGGACTTTTGGTCGCACGGTTTGAGGTCTGGGGACGTGAAACGAGCTTTCTGGTCCTCGCGACACTGCTTGCCGTGCTGCTCATTCCGGTTCTGCTTTTGACCCTGCCGGAGGTGCCTAAACAACAGGGCAGGGCAAAGGCTAGTCTTATACACCTGTTCAAACAGCCCGAAAGCCGCAGGCGGTTGATCCGTCTGATCGTGATCTGTGCGATCATCTTTCCGGCCAGCGGTCTCAACCGGCTGATGCTGGTGGCGATTGGCGTGCCGCTGAACGAGATCGGCTGGGTCGTGGGCACACTCGGCCCGCTGGGCATGATCGTTGCCTCGGCGCTGGCCATTCCGCTGATGAACAAACTGGGGCACCGGCGCAGCCTGTTGATCTTCGGGGCGATCAGCCTTGTGGCGATTTGCTTGATGCTCTGGGGTGTGGTGTCGGGAAGTGTTTTGCCCGCCATGACCGGGGCCGTGGTGATCGGCGGTGCTGTGGGCGGGATTTTCGTGATCTATGCGGCGATGATCCTCGGTTGGGCCAAGGGCGCGCAGCCGGTTACCGATTACGCCGCCTATTACGGGATCGGTCGTTTCATCGCAGCGGTCGCCATGCTGCTTTCAGCGCAACTGGCGAAATACATCGACTGGACATGGTATTTTGCCGTTTTGGTGGTGCTCTTTGCGCTGCTCATGCTGCATTTCAACAGAAAGGTGGACACATGACCTCCGACACTTCCGAGCCGATCCTGCAAGAGACGCTGCCCGACCTCTTTGACATCAGCGACTGGCCCGTCGCCCGTATCCGCTTCCCGCAACTGGGCGAAGAGGACCGGGTGGGGCGGTTTGCCCGTGGCATGGACATGCTGATTGCGTGCGATCAGCCGTTCAGCGTGATCTGGTATGTGGCGGATCATGATCCCGAAGATGAGCCGCGTGAGGATGACCGTGCGGCGCATATTTGGCTGAAACGGGTGCGCAAGGATCTGGACAGGCTGGTGCAGGGTTATGCCTATGTTGTGCCGAACCAGAAGATGCATGAAATTCTTCATGAGCGCGTGGAAAAGGTGGCGTCGAAGCTGTTCAGCTTCCCGATCTTTGTGACGCGCGACGACGCGGCTGCCGTGGCGCAGGCGAAATCATGGGTGGAAGGACTGAGCAAATAGTGTCAGCCTTCTAATAGGATTTGTCTTTGCTTTGCTAAAGCGTTTCTACTTAAACCTGAAACAGGGTTTGAGCAGAAACGCGGAGCAACGTCCAAGCGGAGCGGGCGTTTCGACTTTCTGTGATAGATCAAGTTAAAGTCGAAACGCTTTAAAGCGTTGGTATGGCTCTGTCAGAGGAACTTGTCTTGAGCGGTTCATGGCAGCCTCGCAGCCTCGTGCTATGATCAAACGTTCTCCCTTTCGCACTTCAAGGCGAGCCGGGAAATCATCCGCCTGGCAGTTATCCTGCACGTTCGGTTCCCACTCTCGCTCCGAAATGTCGAAGATTTGCTCCAGACGAAACCCGATATCCTGATCTGGCGTGCGGGGCAGGTTGTCCATGTGACCGACACGAAGTGGAAGCGGATTTCCTCCCGCATCGAGGATCGGAAACAAGAAGTTTCCCAAGGTGACGTCTGTCTGATGATGGTCTATGCGCACCTGTACAAAGCCCCGCGACTGATGCTGCTCCACCCGCACCACCCCCAAAGTACATATACGCCGATCCCCATCACGGCCCATCTCACCCGTGGATGATCTTGCCCAGCATGCCGGTTTTCCAAAGATATTGATGCGCTAGGGCCAAAGACACATGAATCGGGATCAGGGTCCAGAACAGCGGTTGGATCACATGGGTGTGCAGCGCCAGGGCCAAGGGCATTTGCGCGTAATGGGCGAGCAGGCCGGTGAGCGGCATGGCGAAGAAGAACAGGTAGAAAATCCATTGTCCGGTGCGCGCGAAGACGCGGAAGAACCACGGGGCGCCGAGCGGTTCCGGTGGAACGCCAAAGCCGAGGCGGAGAAACAGGCGCAGCACCGCCAGCATCAGGACGGCGAGGCCGATGACGATATGGGCGGAAACCGGACGTTCTAAACCGGGCAGGTTTAGATGCCACATCTTTTGCGGGAACAGGAGGTTGAGAAGGATCAACGCCACCATCGACCAATGGAGAAGCCGTTGGGGCAGGGAGAAAGTGTCGGGAAGCTCACGCATCGGGTCGCCTGTGGATTGCCTGTTCGAGTCTGACGGTTCCACAAAGATATATCTTTGAAGTATCTTTGTGGAATTGATTTGGCGCAAACTCTGAAATCACGCTTCTGTGTGCAGGGGAGGAGAGGGGGGCCACGCTTGACGACGCCCTTTTCCTGTTTGCGCGCTTCCCGGCCTGCGCCCGTGCCACAAACCGCCCGCAATCTAAGCGCAGACGCGGGGCAATCGGGGGCAAGCGGCGGGGTGGTGTTTTCCTTGGCGCGAGATCAACGGAATCGCCTTGCACGATGGGCTTTGACCGCCTAGAAGGGCGACTGATTTATCCGGTCGCCTTTGCTGCGGCCTGACTGGACGTACAGACGTACAAGATTACAGACGTACAAGACGTAAGAAGGACGCCAAGATGCAGGTCACCGAGACCCTGAACGAAGGTCTGAAGCGCGGCTATCAGATCACCATCACCGCCGCTGAACTTGACGAAAAAGTCAACGCAAAGCTCAAAGAAGCTCAGCCTGAAGTCGAAATGAAAGGCTTCCGCAAAGGCAAGGTGCCGCTGGCGCTGCTCAAAAAACAATTCGGCCCGCGCGTTCTGGGCGAAGCCATGCAGGAAACTGTCGATGGCGCGATGAACGATCACTTCGAAGCCTCTGGCGACAAACCGGCGATGCAGCCGAACGTCACCATGGAAGGCGGCGAAGAGTGGAAAGAGGGCGACGATGTCGTCGTCACCATGACCTACGAAGCCCTGCCGCAGATCCCGGAAGCCGATCTCTCCACCGTGACGCTCGAAAAACTCGTCGTCAAAGCGGGCGCTGACGAGATCGAAGACGCTCTGAAAAACCTCGCGGCCACCGCGCAGAACTTCGAAGACAAAGACGGCGCAGCGGAAGATGGCGATCAGGTCGTGATCGACTTCCTCGGCAAAGTCGATGGCGAAGCTTTCGACGGCGGCGCTGCTGAAGACTACCCGCTGACCCTCGGCTCCGGCTCCTTCATCCCGGGCTTCGAAGAGCAACTCGTTGGCCTGAAAGCCGGCGATGAGAAAAACGTCGAAGTGAAATTCCCGGAAGAATACGGCGCAGAGAACCTTGCCGGCAAAGACGCTGTCTTTGAATGCAAAGTGAAAGCCGTCAAAGCTCCGGCCGAAGCCGCGATCGATGACGAGCTGGCCAAGAAATTCGGTGTCGAAGACCTCGAAACCCTGAAAGGTCAGATCACCGAGCGTCTCGAAGCTGAATACGCTGGCGCTGCACGCGCAATCATGAAGCGTGGTCTTCTCGACCAGCTCGACGCTGTTGTCTCCTTCGAGCTGCCGCCGAGCCTCGTGGAAGCGGAAGCGAAACAAATCGCGCACCAGCTGTGGCACGAAGAAAACCCGGACGTGCAGGGCCACGATCACCCGGAAATCGACGTGACCGACGAGCACAACACGCTGGCTGAACGCCGCGTGCGCCTCGGCCTGCTGCTGGCTGACATCGGTCAGAAGCAAGAGATCCAAGTGTCCGACGCCGAGTTCACCCAAGCGGTCATGACGCAAGCGCGTCAATACCCGGGTCAAGAGCGTCAGTTCTTTGAATTCGTTCAACAGAACCCGCAGATGCGTCAGCAAATCCAAGCGCCGCTGTTCGAAGACAAAGTCGTCGACTACATCGCTGAAAACGCTCAGGTGACCGAGAAAGAGGTCTCCAAAGAAGAGCTGGAAAAAGCTGTCGAAGCGCTCGACGAAGAATAAGATAAGCCCGCAAAGGGCATCTCGCTTTGAGCGAGGGACAGGAGGCCGCTTCCGTGTAAGGAGGCGGCCTTTTCTTATGTTCTGAGGCGTCTTGTGGGGACGGGCTGCGGGAAAAGATCAGGCAAAGAAAAAGGGGGCTCTGCCCCCTCGCTGCGCTCACCCCCGGGATATTTCCGGACAAAAGAAGCGTTTAGCTTCTCAACCCCGTCTCATAAAGCAGGCCTTGTTTCTTGGCCTCGTAGTAATAGCCGCGGGCGTACCAGCCCATCGCGCCGTCGATATCGCCGCCGGAGACGAGATAGGCGCCGCGCAGGTATTTGCCCGCGTATTTCAGATTCACATCCGCATCGAGCAGGTCTTTCGCCTCGCCCTTGAACCCCATGGTGCGGGCGGTCTGCGGCAGGATTTGCAAGAGGCCCCAATACGGCCCGTTGCGCGCCTCCGGGCGGTGTGTGCTTTCGCGGATGGCCTGACGATGCACCAACTCGCGCGGGATCTCGTAATAGTCGGCCCATTTGTTGATCTGGGCGCGCAGCTTCGGCGTCTCGTTCGGGTAAAGCGGCGGGTTGAAATCCCGGCCACGGGAGACTTCGGCCTTATTGCCACAGGCGGCGAGGGCGAGGGCGGACAATAGAAACGTCCGGCGGGCGAGGGCGGTCATCGGCAAGCTCTTGAAAAATTGAACTGAGTTTATGGACCATGTTTTGCGGCGCGTGCCAAGGCTGGTGTTCTGTGGGGAGCAAAAGCTTGCTCATGCTCTGCTTGTGGGAGCTGGCCAAAGAAAAAGCCCCGCCGGAGAGGGCGGGGCTTTCCAATGTCGGTGCAGAAAAGAAGATTACTCTTCTTCTTTGTCCTCGGCGACTTCGACCAGGTCGGAGTCGTCGTCGGAAGCCGCGCCGCCGATGTCGTCGAACAGTTCGGCGATTTCGAATTCGGCTTGTGCTTCGGCTTCGGCAGCCAGTTCCTGGATGGATTTGCCTTCGGACTGAAGCTCAGCTTCTTCGGTCGAACGAGCGACGTTCAGAACGATGGTGGCTTCAACTTCCGGGTGCAGGATCACGTGCACTTCGTGCAGGCCCAGTTCTTTGATCGGCGCTTTCAGGGCAACCTGTTTGCGATCGACGGAGAACCCACCGGCGGTTGCAGCTTCAGCCGCGTCGCGCGGGGTCACGGAACCGTAGAGGGAGCCAGCGTCGGACGCGGAACGAATCACGACGAATTTCTCGCCGTCGAGTTTCGCAGCCAGAGCTTCGGCTTCTTTTTTGGTTTCGAGGTTGCGGGCTTCGAGCTGAGCTTTCTGAGCTTCGAAAGCTTTGATGTTGGCGTCAGACGCACGCAGCGCTTTTTCCTGCGGCAGCAGGAAGTTGCGAGCGTAGCCGTCTTTGACGGACACCACATCGCCCATTTGGCCAAGTTTGGCCACGCGTTCGAGAAGGATAACTTCCATTGGATCTACTCCTTACTTCACAGCGTAGGGCAGCAGGGCGAGGAAACGGGCGCGTTTGATGGCGCGAGCCAGCTCACGCTGTTTCTTCGCAGAGACTGCGGTGATACGGGACGGAACGATTTTGCCGCGCTCAGAGATGTAGCGCTGCAGAAGACGGGTGTCTTTGTAATCGATCGCGGGAGCATTGTCGCCGGAGAACGGGCAGACTTTGCGGCGGCGGAAAAACGGTTTAGCGGCCATAGGTTAGGTCCTTTCTCTCAAGATCAGTGACGGCGACCGCGGCGCTCTTCGCGCTCGTCGCGTTTCTGCATCTGAACCGACGGACCTTCGGCGTGTTCGTCGACCTTGATGGTCAGAACGCGCATCACGTCGTCATGCAGGCGCATCAGGCGTTCCATTTCCTGAACGGCTTCCGACGGAGCGTCGGTGCGCAGGAAGGCGTAGTGGCCCTTACGGTTTTTGTTGATCTTGTAGGCCATCGTTTTGACGCCCCAGTACTCGTGCTCGACGAGTTTACCGCCGTTGTCGGCGAGGACGGTGCCAAAATGTTCGATGAGACCTTCGGCCTGCGCGTTGGAAAGGTCCTGACGCGCAATGAAGACATGCTCGTAAAGCGGCATGGTGACTCCAGTTCATGTTCAAGCGCATTTCATAGGACGGGCATTTGGCCTTTTTCGCGGCCCGACCACGAGAGACTGCGCGGTTCATAAGTTCATGCGAAAAGGATGCGCCTTTATACGCATCTTGAGCTTTGGCGCAAGGGTGAATTGCGGCGCCGGAGCAAGCCTGTTTCGCGCTGAGCTAACCTATGCAAAACCATGTGGAAATTCAGTGTTTCGGGTTCGGCTACATTTTCATGCGGATGGCCTGAAATCTCCGTCAGGAGGCCACAATCCCGCCCAGATTAACGAAGATTACTCAACTTCAAGTGGACGATATAATAAGAATGAGGAAAGACGGGAATGCCCCATTCTTCCGGACAACATAGCGCGCTCCAGACCGGACATCAGCCTGACGCCTCACAGCATGAAAAAGGTGTGATTTCGCGGCAGGACCAAGGCTGGGGCTATAGCTTGGTGCGGTTGGATGGAATGCAGCACCTGCGGGCCAGATGTGAGCGCCTGATCCGGCTGCTTGCCATCCTCTGTTTCGTGGCCATGGGCGGGCTCTGGCTTCTGCCGGGGGCAACTTTCTCGCTGTCCGTGATTGGGATAAAGGCCGCGCTGTCGATCTCGCTTGGCTTGGCCGGTCTGGCCTTCGGACATCTGGCAGAGCGTGGTCTCACGCGCGAAGTCCAGATCGACCTGCAACGCTTTCAGGTGCGTGTGGTTTGGCGCAATCGCAAATCCGACACCCGTCTGATCACCGTCGTGGCTTTCGAGGAGATCGGCTCTGTCTTCTTGCGGCGGGTTGCGGGGGCGCGTGGTTTGAGTGCCTTGAATCTGCGCTATGGCCGTGATGGGGATATTCTGCCCCTGTTAACGGGCGAGGAAGGAGTTCTTCGTGAGGTTTGGGCTGACCTGAATATGGATCTGCGCCCGAAAAGCGCCGCCCAAGTGCGGCCGCAGCGGGTGATGCAGCCCAAGAATCGCAAACACGCCGCCCAAATGCCGAGCGCGCAATCTTCCTCCGCAAAGCCCGCGACCCGTACCCTGCCGCGCGCATTCCGCTAAGCCTTCCTTTACTTTTCATCTCTTGAGGCTCGTTTCGGCGGGCCTGCCTGCCGCGCGAAACCATCTGTCGCCTTGCCGTGCGGGCGTCGGACCGTTAGACCCGTGTCCGACAGAGACTGACATGTGGAGGGCGGGCATGACGCGCGCATTCGTGTTCCCGGGCCAAGGGGCCCAGACAATCGGGATGGGCAAGGCCTTGGCCGACAGCTACCCGGAAGCAAAAGCCGTTTTCGACGAAGTGGACGAGGCGCTTGGAGAAAAACTCTCCGCGCTGATCTGGGACGGCGACATTGAAACCCTGACGCTGACGCAGAACGCCCAGCCCGCGCTGATGGCCACGTCGCTGGCCGCGATGCGCGCGCTTGAGGCCGAAGGGTTCGCCGTGACGGACGCCGCTTTTGTCGCCGGTCACAGCCTTGGCGAATATTCCGCGCTTGCTGCGGCTGGCGCTCTGAGCATCGCCGACACCGCGCGCCTTCTGCGCACCCGTGGTCAGGCAATGCAGGCGGCCGTGCCGGTCGGCGTTGGCGCGATGGCTGCGCTTTTGGCTCTCGATTTCGCCGCCGTGAAAGAAGTGGCCGAAGAGGCCGCGCAGGGTCAGGTCTGCCAGGCCGCCAATGACAACGATCCGGGGCAGGTTGTGGTCTCCGGTCACAAAGAGGCCGTTGAACGCGCCGTTGAGATCGCCAAGGAGAAAGGCGCGAAACGCGCTGTGCTTCTGCCGGTGTCTGCACCGTTCCACTGCGCATTGATGGCCCCCGCCGCCGATGTGATGGCCGAGGCGCTGGATGATGTGGATATTTCGGAACCCTCCGTGCCGCTGATCGCCAATGTGCGCGCGAGCGCCGTGACCGATCCGGCGCTGATCCGTTCGCTTCTGGTCGAACAGGTGATCGGCTCCGTGCGCTGGCGCGAATCTGTGGCCTATATGGCCGAGCAGGGCGTGACCGAGATCTGGGAAATCGGCGCGGGCAAGGCGCTGTCGGGCATGGTGCGGCGGATCGAGAAATCCATCGCCTGCACCGCCATCGGCACGCCGGACGACATCGCGAAACTGAAAGCCTGACACGAAAGCGTTTCTACTTAAACCTGAATCAGGGTTTGAGCAGAAACGCGGAGCAACGTCCAAGCGGAGCGGGCGTTTCGACTTTATGTGAGAGATCAAGTTAAAGTCGAAACGCTTGAGGCCTGAACCTCCGGGGAAAAAGAAGGGGCGCTGCCCCTCACCGCGCCAAAACGGCGCGGCTCACCCCGGGATATTGAGAGACAAAAGAAGCCGAGCGCTTCGGGAGAGAGTAGAGAATGTTTGATCTGACTGGCAAGAATGCACTGATCACCGGCGCCTCCGGCGGCATTGGCGGCGCAATCGCCAAGGCGCTTTACGAGGCGGGCGCAACGGTGGCCCTGTCCGGCACGCGGGTTGAGCCGCTTGAGGCACTGGCCGCAGAGCTTGGCGAGCGCGCCCATGTGCTGCCCTGCAACCTGTCCGACAAGGAAGCCGTCGAAGCGCTGCCGAAACAGGCCGCCGAGGTGATGGGCTCCGTCGATATTCTGGTGAACAACGCCGGGATCACCCGCGACAACCTGTTCATGCGCATGTCCGACGACGAGTGGGAGAGCGTGCTGAACGTGAACCTGACCTCGACGATGAAACTGTGCAAAGGCGTGCTGCGCGGCATGATGAAGGCACGTTGGGGCCGGATCGTGAATATCTCGTCCATCGTCGGCGCCACCGGCAATCCGGGGCAGGGCAACTACGCGGCCTCCAAAGCCGGTATGGTCGGCATGTCGAAATCTCTGGCCTATGAGGTCGCGACTCGCGGCATCACCGTGAACTGCGTGGCCCCCGGTTTCATCGCGACTGCGATGACCGACAAGCTTACCGATGATCAGAAAGACAAGATCAACGCGCAGATCCCGGCAGCCCGCATGGGCACCCCGGAAGAGATCGCGGCGGCGGTGCTTTATCTGGCCTCTGCGGAGGCGGGCTACACCACCGGCACGACGCTGCATGTCAACGGCGGAATGGCGATGCTCTGAGCCATTGAATTCCTTTCCCGACGTGGCGTCACAAAACATTTGCCACTGGGAAGGATTGTGGTAAGAGCAGCGCAGATTGTGCCATGGTTGCCTAAGCGACCGTGGGTGTGTCGTATCTATGGGGTTGAAAAGCCCTGATACTGGCGGCATGTAACTTGAGTGGCCCGAGGGCCAGAGCGAAAGTGGGCATCGGGCCCCAAATTGTGAGGAAAGACTATGAGCGACATCGCAGATCGCGTGAAAAAGATCGTTGTCGAGCATCTCGACGTTGAAGAAGACAAAGTGACGGAAACCGCGTCCTTCATCGACGATCTGGGCGCTGACAGCCTCGACACCGTCGAGCTGGTCATGGCATTCGAAGAAGAGTTCGGCATCGAAATCCCGGACGACGCTGCTGAGACCATCCAGACCTTCGGCGACGCGGTGAAGTTCATCACCGAAGCTTCCTGATCGATTAGGTCGATCTGCTCCTTTTGGAGCAAGGTTTTAGAAACGGTGCGGTCGAAAGACTGCACCGTTTTTCTTTTGCGAGCTCCTGTCTCACATGCCGGGGTCACGCCGCGAGATCGGGGGGCGGGGCGGGGGCCTCCTCTGGGGCTGCCTGTGGGGTCTCGTCGAGTGGCGCAATCTCTGCTGCCGCCGCGCGCTCCGCCGCGACCTGAGCGGCATGGGGACCAAGCAGGGTTTTGAACTCGGCCTCGTTGAGTGCTCGTTCGAATTTCAGGCCGATGAAATGATTGTTGCACCAGATCACCCGCGCTTTGCGGTCCATCGGGCCGCAGGTGAGGCGCACCTTTTGGCGGATGTCTAGGGCGTGGCTGCTCTCGATTTTGCAACCCACTTGGCTCAGGTCCAGAATTTCACCGATCACGGGCAGAATGCCGTCGAAAATCACCACGGGCAGGGCGCAGGGGTAGCGCAGGGCGCGGCGCTGCACGATGCTGTAGCGCATCCAGAGCCAGACCGAGATGGCGGTGATAAAGGTGAACATGCCAAGGACGAAGGCGACATTCCCGGAGGCGTTCAGCTTGATTTTGGGGGGCGCAGTGTCGGGCGGCGCGTGGGGCGTCATGCGGAATTCGTCAAAGTTCTGCGGGTCAATGGGCGGCGGTTTCCCGCTCTCCGTTTGGGCGAGCGCCTGCACGAGTTCGGTGATTTCCTCAATTCCTTCGGCGACGCGGTGAAACATCCCTCCGTCGCCCGCGTCCGGGGCGTTGAGATGATCGGGCGCATCGGGGTCGCAGGGCGTGGCGGAGAGATAACGTGACAGGCTATCCGCCTGCGCACCAAAGCGCGGGTCTTGGCCATAGCGTTGCGCCATTTGACCCCAGTTGTCTTGCTCAAGATTCAAAAGATAGCGGCGCGCGGTGATGAAATCCAAAAGCGGTTGCTCATTGGTCCCGAGATCGGCCTCCCGGATTTGTTGCAAAAGCTGATCGCGCCCGTAGCGCTCCATTTCCGAGCGAAACCGGCGCGCGCTTTCATGCTCGTCGGCCGTGCCGAGGGCAGAGATATAACCATTGGCGCTTTGGTTCAGGGCCGTGAGCCAGTTCTCCAGCCCACAAGACGGCGCGGCAAGGGCGACACCCGGTCCCAACCCGCCGAAGCCAAGCAGGGTCGAGATCACCACCAAGATCACCGCCAAGATCACCGCCACGACACGGAAACGCAGCCAGCGGACAGGCGCGAGAGCGCGTCGCAGCCGGGCGGAGACGCGCCTGTGTCGCTGGATTTCGCGGTCTGGAACACACATCTTGTCATTGATAAACGGAAAAGCCTAAATATCTGGTTACCAATGGCCGCCGATTTGGCGCTGCCCTCCGTCCGTGGTCTTCCATCGCGGGACGGAGCCGTGTAAGAGAACGCAGACGAAAAATGAGGGGGCAAGGATGCGCCGAGTAGTTGTCACAGGACTTGGAATGGTTTCGCCGCTGGCTTGCGGTGTGGAAGAGACATGGACGCGGCTTCTGGCCGGCGAGTCCGCCGCCGGAACGATCCAGCGGTTCGATGCAAGCCATCTGGCGACCGATTACGCCTGTGAGGTGAAATTCGGTGACGGGACGAACGGCACGTTCAACCCCGATGACTGGATGGCGCCGAAAGAGCGTAAGAAAGTCGATGATTTCATTCTCTTCGGCATGGCCGCCGCAGATCAGGCGCTGACCGATGCGGGCTGGACGCCCGAGGACGAAGAAGAACGCCTGCGCACCGGCGTGATGATCGGCTCCGGCATTGGCGGCCTGTCCTCGATTGCGGATGCGGCGATCATCCTCAAGGAAAAAGGCCCGCGCCGGATTTCCCCCTTCTTCATTCCGGGCTCGCTGATCAACCTGATCTCCGGTCAGGTGTCGATCCGTTACGGTTTCAAAGGCCCGAACCACGCGGTCGTGACCGCCTGTTCCACCGGGGCGCATGCCATTGGCGACGCCTCCCGTCTGATCGGCTTCGGCGATGCGGACGTGATGGTCGCGGGCGGCGCGGAAGCGGCGATTTGCGAGCTGGGCATGGCGGGCTTCAACGCCTGTAAAGCGCTCTCCACCAAACGCAAGGACGACCCGTCCCACGCCTCGCGCCCCTATGACGACGACCGCGACGGTTTCGTGATGGGCGAGGGCGCTGGCGTTGTCGTGCTCGAAGAATACGAACACGCCAAGGCGCGCGGCGCGAAGATTTACGCCGAAGTCGTGGGGTATGGCCTGTCCGGCGACGCCTATCACATCACCGCGCCGTCTTCCGATGGCGACGGCGGCTACCGCGCGATGCAGGCCGCTCTGGCCCGCGCCGGGATCGAGCCTTCGGAGATCGACTATATCAACGCGCATGGCACCTCGACCATGGCCGACACGATCGAACTGGCCGCTGTTGAGCGCCTGCTCGGCGATGCGGCCTCGAAAGCCACCATGTCCTCGACGAAATCCTCCATCGGCCACCTTCTCGGGGCCGCAGGTGCGGTTGAGGCGATCTTCTGCGTGCTCGCGATCCGCGATCAGGTCGCGCCGCCGACGATCAACCTTGAAAACCCGGCCGTCGAGCCGAAGCTCGATCTGGCGCCCAACGCCAAGCGCGAGCGTAAAATCGATGTCGCCCTGTCGAACTCCTTCGGCTTCGGCGGCACCAACGCTTCGCTGGTTCTGAAGAAGGTGGACGGCTGATATGTGGCGATCCATCGCCTCGAATGCGCTGACCCTGTTCATCGTTCTGCTCATCGCGCTTGCTGCTGTGATTGCTTGGGGCAAACGGGAATACGTGGCCGAGGGGCCGCTCGATCAGGCGATCTGCCTGCGGGTGCCCTCGGGCTCGACCATGCGCCGGGTCTCTGACAATCTGGCCGATCAGGGCGCGATCTCCAACCCGTCGATCTTCCGCATCGGTGCGGAATATTCCGACAAGGCCGCGCAGCTCAAAGCCGGGTCCTTCCTCGTGGACGAAAAGTCTTCCATGGAGCAGATCGTCGATCTGATCACCCAGGGCGGCGCGTCGACCTGCGGCACCGAAGTCGTCTACCGCATCGGTGTGAACCGCGCGGTGATGCAGGTGCGCGAGTTGGACCCGACCACCGGCACCTATGCCGAGACGGCGGAATTCCAGCCGGGCGAGGCCGGGGACGAGGGCGACACCATCCCCGCCGAATACACCAAAGTGCGCGGCGAAAGCGACACCCGCTACCGGGTGCTCGTGGCCGAAGGCACGACCGTGTGGCGCGTGGTGGAAAGCCTGAAAGGCGCGGACTTCCTCTCCGGGTCGGTCGAAGCCGATGAAATGCCGTCCGAGGGCATGCTCGCCCCCGAAAGCTACGAAGTGCGGGACGGCTCCGACGTGGACGATCTCATCGCCCGCATGGAAGCGCTGCAACAAGATCGCATCGACACGGTCTGGGCGTCGCGCGTGGATGGTCTGCCGTTCGACACACCCGAAGAGATGCTCACCATGGCCTCGATCATCGAGAAAGAGACCGGTGTGGCCGAGGAGCGCCGTCAGGTTGCCTCCGTTTTCGAGAACCGCCTGAAACGCGGGATGAAGCTGCAAACGGACCCGACGGTGATCTATGGCGTGACCAACGGCATGGGCGTTCTGGGGCGCGGTCTGCGCCAGTCGGAACTGCAATCGAACAGCCCGTACAACACCTATGTGATCGCGGGCATGCCGCCCGGACCGATCGCCAATCCGGGGCTGGAGGCCATGCAGGCCGCTGTCGATCCGGACGAGACGCCTTACCTGTTCTTCGTGGCCGATGGCACCGGTGGGCATGCTTTCGCCGAGACATTGGCCGAGCATAACGCCAATGTCGCCAAGTGGCGCAAGATCGAGGCTGAGCGCGCCAACCAGTAGAGTCTGGCGTGCGATGGCTTCAGTAAGGCATTGAAAATTATTTGAAAGGGCGCGACAACCATCGCGCCTTTTCTGTTTTTGGAGTGCCGGTTTGGAAACCTTCGCCATCCTTTTTGCCACGTTGCTGCTGATCGGCCTCCTGAGCTGGCCGCGGTTGGCGCGGGCGCAGCTTTGGAAGGCGACGATCACGCCGCTCGCCTCGATCATCGGCTCCGGTTTTCTCGTCCTCGGCCCCATTCTGGCGCAGGCCTACGGCGCATGGACCCCTCTGGCGATGGCGCTTCTCTGCCTTCTCGCCTATGCCATCGGCTCAGCCGTGCGCTTCAACATCGCGGCGCTGGCGCGGGCCAAACACGGGCCTTTGACGGCAAAGATGGAGCGGCTTGCCTCATGGGCGCTGGCCTTCGCCTATGTGATTTCCGTGGCCTATTACCTCAACCTTCTCGGCGCCTTCGCCGTGAGCCTGACGCCGTGGGGCTCCGAAACGGCCGGGCGCATCGTCACCTCTGCGGTCTTCGCCGTGATCCTGATCGTCGGCTGGACCCGTGGCTTTGCCGCGCTGGAGCGGATGGAGCAGGTCTCCGTCGGTCTCAAACTCGCCATCATCGGCGGGCTTCTTGTCGGTCTGGCATGGTTCTTCGCGGGCAAAGCCGAGACGCAGAGCCTCATCGTCACCCCCGCCAGCCTCACCGGCTGGCCCGCGCTCACGCTGCTCTTTGGTCTGATCGTGACCGTGCAGGGCTTCGAGACCTCGCGCTATCTCGGCGAAGAATACGACGCGCCCACACGGGTGCGCTCGATGAAGCTCGCGCAATGGGTCTCGACCGCGATCTACATGGTCTATGTGGTGCTCATGGCCTATGTGTTCGCGCCCGATCAGATCGAGACCTCGGAAACCGCGATCATCGACATGATGGCCTATGTCGCCCCGATCCTGCCCGCGATGCTGGTGATCGCGGCGCTGGCGGCGCAATTTTCCGCCGCCGTGGCGGACACCTCCGGCTCCGGCGGGCTGGTCGAGGAACTGACCAAGGGCCGCGTGCCTGTGAAAGCGGGCTATGCCGTTCTCGTCGCGCTCGGGCTGGTGCTCACATGGGCGCTCGATGTGTTCCAGATCATCTCATGGGCCTCCAAAGCCTTCGCCGCCTATTACACGGTGCAGGGGGCCATCGCCGTGGTCTTGGCCCGGCGCGACGGGAAATCCGCCGCCCATGTCGCCTTTTTCGCGGCTGTCACGCTGATCGCGGCCTTGGTGACCCTGTTCGGCACGGCTGTGGAATAGCGTTTCCTTTGCTGCCGGAAATACTCCCGCCGGAGGCGTCCGGAGGTTTCGGCATGCGCTCAGTTTAGCCCTTCGGTCCCGATATGGACCACCGCGCCGCAATGTTTGCAATGCACGGCATCCGCGTCATGCAGCATCAACCCGCAGGTCTCGCATTCATAGCGCACTTTCGAGGGACGAAAGAGCACCTGAGCCAAACGCAAGAACAGCGTCACGCCAAAGAACATCACCCCGATGGACAGCATCCGCCCGGAAGTGCCCGGCAGGGTGATGTCGCCAAACCCCGTGGTCGTCAGCGTGGTGACCGTGAAATACAGCGCATCTGCGTAGTTGCGGATCATCGGGTTGTGGCCGTGCTCCAGCGCGTAGATCATCCCCGTGGTCACGAAGATGAAGACCAAAAGGTTGATCGCGGCGATGATCACCTCTTCATGTTTGCGGAACAGGGTGAAATCCTGACGCAACCGGTTCATCAGCTGATAGGTGTGCAAAAGCCGCAGCGTCCGAAGGATCCGCAGGAACCCAAGCCCTTCGCCCGCCAGAGGCGCCAGAAAAGAGATCATCGCGGCAATATCGGCAAGCGTCGAAGGCCGGCTCAGATAGCGCAGCTTTTTCTTCGCCACATAGACCCGCGCCGAGAAATCCAAGAGGATCAGGAACCCGACCACCAGATCGGTGATCTCGACCCAGAGCGGGTGGGTGAAGAAGGACGTGACGATGACGAAGACAATCGTCGTCATATCGAAGGCCAGCAAGATATAGCGAAACAGATGCGCCCGGTCGCTGTTGCCCTCATAGAGTTCGCTGAGCTTGTCGTGAAACGCGCTGGCCATGATCTTTCCTCTTTTCGGCCATCAGACATGCGGGAAAAAAGGCGTTCTGACAAGCCTTTGCCAGCCCAAATGCAAGTGTTAACGCCCGTCAAGACTGCACCGTGCGCGGGCTTTAACCAATTTTACGACTTCTGCGACAGGCTGGACCCTGCTGGAAAGCGCGGGGTGATGCGGCGCGGGGTGCGCCGCATCGGGCCTGTCGAGGGGACAGGTCTTTCCCCCCGCGTTTCTCGTGCGGAGATCAATCAAGCATGAGAGGCGATGAACATGAGCATGACTTCATCTGTGGGGGATGAGTTCGAAACGGTGGATCAGATCGAGCATTCGGTCCGGCAAAGCCTGCTTTGGGCGATTATGGCGCTGGACGATGTGATCGATCGGATCCTGACGGGCGAGAAGGCCGGGAAAGAGGTGAAACCTCTGCTTGCCGACCTGATGCGCGCGAAACTGGCCGCTGTGACAGAAAGGCAGAAACTCGATGAGGAAAGACGCAAACGCGGGGAGCTTGCTCCCGGAGAAATCGACTTCGACAACGCGCGATCTGAGATCTTTGATCGGCTGGCTCGCCTCCGAGGCGCCAGAACTTCAGAGTGAGTTTCTCGACACACTTGGGGAGGGGGCGCTTCTGGCGCTCCCTTACCTGTTCGAGGCCTGGGCCTTGGATCATCATCTCCCGCCCGACGGCGCATGGCGCACTTGGGTCATTCTGGGCGGGCGCGGCGCGGGCAAGACGCGGGCCGGGGCCGAATGGGTGCGCTCCATGGTTGAAGGCGCGCGGGCCTCTCAACCCGGTCGCGCCAAACGCGTGGCCCTCATCGGCGAGACCTATGATCAGGCCCGCGAAGTGATGATCTTCGGCGACAGCGGCCTTCTGGCCTGTTCGCCCCGCGACCGCCGCCCGACATGGAGCGCGACGCGCCGCACTTTGGTCTGGCCCAATGGGGCCGAAGCCACCGTGTTTTCCGGCAGCGACCCGGAAGCCCTGCGCGGCCCGCAATTCGATGCCGCATGGGTCGATGAGCTGGCGAAATGGCGCAATCCGCAGGAGGCATGGGACATGCTGCAATTCGGGTTGCGCCTTGGCGATGATCCTCGCGCGGTGGTGACGACCACGCCGCGCAGTGTCGCGCTTTTGAAATCCCTTCTGAGCCGCGACAGCACCGTCGTCACCCACGCCCCGACCTCCGCCAATGCCGCCAATCTCGCCGCCTCTTTCCTCGAAGAGGTCAAAGCGCGTTACGCCGGCACCCGTCTCGGGCGGCAGGAGCTTGAGGGCGTGTTGATCGAGGAAGAGGAGGGCGCGCTTTGGTCGCTTTTCCGTCTCGAAGAGATGCGCGCCGACAGGCTCCCGGAGTTTGACCGCATCGTCGTCGCGGTCGATCCGCCGGTGACGGGCCACAAAGGGTCGGACGACTGCGGCATCGTCGTTGTCGGCGCGCTCACCAAAGGCCCGCCGCAGGACTGGCGCGCCTATGTGTTGGAGGACGCCTCCGTTTCGGCCTCTTCCCCCACGGTCTGGGCGCAGGCCGCGATCAGCGCTTTGGAGCGCTGGGACGGCGACAAAATCATCGCAGAGGTCAACCAAGGCGGCGATCTCGTGGAAAGCGTCCTGCGCCAGATCGACCCTCTGGTGCCCTATAAATCCGTGCGCGCGTCGCGCGGCAAAGCCGCCCGCGCCGAACCTGTCGCCGCGCTCTACGATCAGGGCCGGGTCTATCACAGCCGGGGCTTGGGCGCGCTCGAAGACCAGATGATCAAGATGACCGCCCAAGGCTATCAGGCGCCGGGCTCTCCCGACCGGCTCGACGCGCTGGTCTGGGCGATTCATGAGCTGATGATCCTGCCCAACCCCGCACAGCCCCGTATGCGCGGATTGTAGGGACAGGGCGCTTCTGGGCGATTGACGCACCCCGGCGGGCGGCCCATCGTGAAACTCTCTCGACACAGGAGCCGCCCCCAGATGACCGTCCCCATGACCGCAGCGATCACGCCCGAGTACGCCCTCACCATGGCGCGTTACAATCATTGGCAGAACCAGAACCTTCTGACCGCCGCCAGCACGCTGTCTGATGCAGAACGCGCCGCTGATCGCGGGGCCTTCTTCGGGTCGATCCTCAAGACCTTCTCGCATCTGTTCTGGGCCGACCAAATCTGGTTCAGCCGGTTCTCCCCCGCGTTCACCGCCCCCGAAGGCGGCATTCCGACCTCCACCGATCTGATCGACGATTGGGAGGCCTATTGCACGGCGCGCGCCTCACTTGATCTCGACATTCTCGCCTGGGCGAAAGCGCTCGATCCGGCATGGCTTGAGGGCGATCTGAGTTGGTACTCCGGCGCGACCCAACGAGACATCACCAAGCCGAGGGCGGCTCTGGTGATGCAGGTGTTCAACCATCAGACCCATCACCGTGGCCAAATCCACGCCATGCTGACGGCTGCGGGCGCGCGGCCGACGGACACGGATATTCCCTTCATGCCTGAGCCCTATCTGAGCCTTTGACGGCGGGGCTTTCGCCCGTTTTCAAGCTTCGAGCGCAACAAAGCCCCATCGGTTCGGTGGGGTTTTTCTTTGAAATCAAGCGCCTGAAAGCGCTGTTGCGCGGCGCTGCCCCCAGCGCACGCTCTGCTCAGACCTTCTTTCCACCTCTCCTTTAGAACTCATTCCACCGATGGCGCGGCTGTGTCTGCTGTCGAGAAACTGGACCGGAAGATGAGGAGAGGGCAATCATGTTTGATTTTCTGAAACGAGGCGCAGAGGCGATGCCGGAGGTGAAAGCCTCGGCCACCGGCCCGGTCGTAGCGGCGGTCTCCGGTGCGGGCCGTGTGGCATGGTCCTCGCGTGACACCGTGACCTTGACCCGCGTCGGTTTCGCGGGAAATCCGGTGGGCTTTCGCGCCGTCAAACTGATCGCAGAAGCCGCCGCCGCCCTGCCTTTGGTGCTGCAAAACCGGACTGAGCGGTTCGAGGCGCATCCGCTGCTCAACGTCATCACCCGCCCGAACCCGGCGCAGGGCCGTGCCGAGCTTTTCGAGGCGCTCTATGCCCATTTCCTCCTGTCCGGCAACGGCTATCTGGAGGCCGTCGGCGACTGGGGGCAGGTGCCTTCCGAACTGCATGTGTTGCGCTCTGATCGCATGGCCTTGGTGCCCGGCGCGGATGGCTGGCCGGTGGCCTATGACTATTCCGTCGGCGGGCGCAAACACCGTTTTGACGTTGTCGAGGGCCATTCCCCGATCTGCCACATCAAGGCGTTTCACCCGTCTGACGATCACTACGGCCTCTCGCCGATCCAAGCCGCAGCCACCGCGATTGACGTGCATAATGCCGCCTCGCGCTGGTCGAAATCCCTGCTCGACAATGCCGCGCGGCCGTCTGGCGCGATTGTCTACAAGGGCGCGGACGGTTCTGCGGCGATGAGCGCGGATCAGTATGATCGGCTCCTGTCCGAGATGGAAAACCACCACCAAGGCGCGCGCAATGCTGGCCGCCCGATGCTCTTGGAAGGCGGGCTGGATTGGAAGCCCATGGGCTTCAGCCCGTCTGATATGGAGTTCCAGAAAACCAAAGAGGCCGCCGGGCGCGAGATCGCCTTGGCCTTCGGTGTGCCGCCGATGCTTTTGGGCATTCCCGGCGACATGACCTACGCCAATTATCAGGAGGCGAACCGGGCGTTTTACCGTCTGACCGTTCTGCCCTTGGTGCAAAAAGTGACCGCCGCAATCGGTCATTGGCTGTCCGAGATGACGGGCGAGGCGGTGGAGCTGAAACCCGATCTCGATCAGGTGCCTGCCTTATCCTCTGAGCGGGATGCGCAGTGGTCGCGGATCGCCGGGGCGGACTTTCTCTCTACGGATGAAAAGCGCGCCATGCTGGGCCTGCCGCCTCTGACGCCGGAGCCGGATTCTGAGGCTGAGGAGGCACCAGAAGACGAACAGGACGTGCCGCCCGCAGGCGATGACGCCGCCGAGGAGGAGCACTGACATGCAGAGCCAATTCTACAGCGGCCTAGAGCATAAATTCGCCCGTCTCGGTGAAGGTGTGTCCATCGAAAATGGCGTAAAGATAGAGGGTTACGCATCACTCTTTAATCATCGCGACAGCGGCGGAGACATCGTCATGCAGGGCGCTTATGCCAAATCTCTCGCGAGCCTCAAAGCCAAAGGCCGCACGGTCAAGATGCTCTGGCAGCACGATCCGGCGCAGCCCATCGGCATCTGGGACGAGGTGCGCGAAGACGCGCGCGGGCTCTATGTCAAAGGCCGTCTTCTGACCGAGTTGCAAAAGGGCCGCGAGGCGGTGGCGCTGATCGAGGCCGGGGCGATTGACGGGTTGTCGATCGGCTACCGGACGCTGCGCGCCCAGAAGGATCAGAAAGGCGCACGCCTTTTGTCGGAACTGGAGCTTTGGGAGGTCTCTCTCGTGACCTTCCCGATGCTGCCGGAAGCGCGGCTGAGTGCCGAGCAGAAGGGTGATGGTGCCCTGATGACGGAGCAGATGCTGCGCGATCTCGCGGAGGCTTTGAACGGCGCCCGCAAGCTGCTGGCCGGACGTGACACGATGACTGAGGCCAGCGCAGTCACCCGCAAACCGACATCAAACGAAGGACTGTTTGGATGAGCAAAAACGAGATGACGGCCGGGACGGAACCGGCCCGAGAGGTGAAGGCCGCGCTGGCCGGTTTCATGAATGATCTCAAAGACTTTCAAACCGAAATCAAATCGAAACTTCAAAAGCAGGAAGAGCGACTGACCATGCTTGATCGTAAATCCCATACCTTTGGAACCCCGGCGATGCGTCCGGTCCTGTCCGCCTCGCAAGAGGTGGATCTGTCCCACAAAACCGCCTTTGTCGGTTATGTCCGCAACGGCGATGACGACGCGCTGCGCGGTCTCGCGCTTGAGGGCAAATCCATGTCCACCGCCGTGAATGGCGACGGCGGTTACCTCGTCGATCCGCAGACCTCCGACGTGATCAAATCGGTGCTGAAATCCACCGCCTCGATCCGCTCCATCGCCAATGTGGTGAATGTCGAGGCGACCTCTTACGACGTGCTGATCGACACCACCGACCTTGGCTCCGGCTGGGTCACCGAGGCGGGGACGCTCTCGGAAACCGACACGCCGACCATCGACCGCATCTCCATCCCGCTCTATGAGCTCTCGGCCCTGCCGAAAGCCTCCCAGCGTCTTCTGGATGACAGCGCTTTCGACATCGAGGGCTGGCTCGCCGCCCGCATCGCAGACAAATTCGCCTCGTCCGAGGCCTCGGCCTTCATCAACGGCGACGGTGTGGACAAGCCGACCGGGTTTTTGAACCACACGCAGGTGGACAATGACAGCTGGGCCTGGGGCGCTCTGGGTTATGTGTTCACCGGCACGGATGGCGCGTTTGACGCGACCAACCCGGCGGATGCGATTGTTGAACTGGTCTACGCGCTCGGCGCACAGTACCGCGCCAATGGCACCTTTGTGATGAACTCCAAAACGGCTGGCCAAGTGCGCAAGCTCAAGGATGCCGATGGCCGTTTCCTCTGGTCCGACAGCCTTGCCGCTGGCGAACCCGCGCGGCTCATGGGCTACCCGGTGCTGATCGCCGAGGACATGCCGGACATCGCCTCTGATGCCGCCGCCATTGCCTTCGGCGACTTCAACGCGGGCTATACCGTGGCCGAGCGCCCGGATGTGCGCATCCTGCGCGATCCCTTCTCTGCGAAACCGCATGTGCTGTTCTACGCGACCAAGCGTGTCGGCGGCGATGTGTCCGATTTCGCGGCGATCAAGCTGCTGAAATTCGGCACCGCCTGAATCTGAACGACGGGCTCCGGTCTTCGGACCGGGGCGGCGGATGCGCGGTCCTGAACTCCCGTGTTGTCTAGCAGATCCCCCTCCGTCCGAGCGACACGGGGGACCGCGCATCCGAATTCGCAAAACAGGGGGCCCGGATACGGAGATGTACCATGATATTGATGGAGCAGACCCAGGTGGCGACAGCGGCGCTGCCGGTCGCTGAATTCAGGGACCATATGAGACTGGGCACCGGGTTTGACGACGACGGGGTTCAGGACACGGTTCTGGAGAGGTTTCTCAGGGCGGCCATGGCGGCGGTCGAAGCGCGCACGGGCAAGGTGCTAATCTCCCGCGATTTTCTGTACACGCTCACCGCATGGCGTGACCTGAGTGCGCAGGTTCTGCCGGTGGCTCCGGTCACGGCGGTGGCAAGTTTTGTCATCGTGGATCGGCTCGGAACCGAGACCACGGTGGACAGCGCGAAATATATGCTGGAGCAGGACATGCACCGGCCGCGGGTGGTCTCGACCGGCTTCATCCTGCCGCAGATTCCGGTGGCGGGTCAGGCGAAGATCGCGTTCACGGCGGGCTATGCCGACACATGGGACGATCTGCCCGCCGATCTGGCGCAGGCGGTGTTTCTGCTGGCCGCGCATTACTACGAGCATCGTCATGAAACTGCGGTGGGCGAGGCGACGATGCCGTTTGGCGTCAGCACGCTTTTGGAGCGTTACCGCAACCTGCGGCTGTTCGGAGGGCGGGGCTGATGGCGGTGGTGCATCTCAATCGCAAGCTGGTGCTGGAAGAGGCGGAACGGGTCTCTGACGGGGCGGGCGGCTATGTCGAAACATGGGTGCAGCTTGGCGCGCTCTGGGCGTCGATCAAACCCGGCACAGGTTCGGAGACTTCTGAAGATTTCCTCACCATCTCCCGCGTGCCGATGAAGATCATCGTGCGCGGCGCGCCGGTCGGATCGCAGCGTCGTCCGAAACCGGATCAACGCTTTGTCGAAGGCGGGCGGGTGTTTCGCATCCTCGCCGTGACCGAGATGGATGCGCAGGGCCATTACCTGATCTGTAACGCACGCGAAGAGGTGGCGTCATGAGCTACGGAGTTTCTGCGGCGCTTCAGACGGCGGTCTATCAGGCGCTTGTGAATGACACGACACTCACCGGGCTTGTCGGGTCTGCGATCTATGACGCCGCCCCTTCGGGCACGGTGCCGTCGCTCTACGTGAGCCTCGGGCCGGAGGATGTCACCGACGCCTCCGACAAAAGCGGACATGGCGCGCGGCATGAGTTCACCGTGTCGGTGGTGTCCGACAGCGCGGGGTTTCTCACCGCGAAGCAGGTGGCGGCAAGCATTTCCGACGTGCTCACAGATGCCGATCTTACGCTCACGCGGGGCAGGCTTGTCGGGCTGTGGTTCCTGTCGGCAAAGGCCCGGCGCGTGCAGGACAGCGATGTGCGCCGGATCGACCTGAAATTCCGCGCACGCGTCGAAGACAACTGATTTTCCAAGACGGAGTAACGACCATGGCTGCCCAAAACGGCAAAGACCTTTTGATCAAGCTGGACATGAACGGGTCCGGCACTTTTGAAACCATCGCGGGGCTGCGCGCCACGCGGATTTCCTTCAACGCGGAAAGCGTCGATGTGACCTCGCTGGAAAGCTCCGGCGGCTGGCGTGAACTTCTGGGCGGCGCGGGCGTGAAAAGCGCTGCGATCTCCGGTTCGGGCGTGTTCAAGGACGCGGCGACCGACGAGCGCGCACGGCAGATTTTCTTCGACGGCGAAGTGCCCGCGTTTCAGGTCATCATCCCGGATTTCGGCACCGTGCAAGGCGCGTTCATGATCACCTCGATCGAATATGCGGGCGCGTACAATGGCGAGGCGACCTATGAGCTGGCGATGGCGTCCGCGGGCGCGCTGAGCTTCGTGGCGGCGTAATCCGATGGCGAACCCGTTCCAAGGCGAAGTGGCGCTGACGCTGAATGGCGAACGCCGGGTGCTCAAACTCACGCTTGGCGCTTTGGCCGAGCTGGAGGCCGGGCTTGAGACCGACACGCTTGTCGCTTTGGTGGAGCGGTTCGAGGGCGGCAAATTCTCTTCGGCGGACGTGCTGCGCATCGTGGTGGCGGGGCTTCGAGGCGGCGGTTGGGTCGGCGGCTATGACGACATCCTGACGGCGGAGATCGCCGGCGGCCCGTTGGAAGCGGCGCGGGTCGGTGCGGAGCTGATCGCGCGGGCTTTCACGGTGCCGGCCTGAGGGAGGGTGTCATGAGCATGATGTCTCAATCCGGCGGCTTTGAATGGCCCGCGCTGATGCGGCTCGGGATCAAGGGGTTGGGTCTCAAACCCGCCGAGTTCTGGGCGCTCACACCGGCTGAGTTGTTGCTCATGCTGGGCGCGGGATCGGGCACAGCCCCGATGGGCCGCGCGCGGTTGGAAGAACTGGCGAAGGCCTTCCCGGACGGGCGGGCCGGGGCAGATGACATGAAAGGGCAAGACCATGGCGGATGAGTTGAACGGCACGGATATCAACGGGCTCGACACGTTTGAGGGCCGGGTTGAACAGATGGAAAGTACCATCGGCGGGGCCGAAGCGATGGCGGCGGCGTTCAATCAGGAAATGCTGCGGCTTCAGGCCACGGTGGCGGAGACACAACGCGAGGTCTCGAAATTGGAGAGCGGCATTTCGCGGGGGCTGAAACGGGCCATCGACGGGCTGGTGTTCGACGGGGATACGCTTTCGGAAGCGCTGAAAGGCGTCGGGCAGTCGATGCTGACGGCCGCCTATAATGCCGCTGTGACGCCTGTGACGAGCCATGTCGGATCGGTCTTGGGGACGGGGCTTGAGGGGATCATCCAGAGCCTTCTGCCGTTCGAGAAAGGCGGCGCTTTTGCGCAGGGCAAGGTGATGCCATTCGCCAATGGCGGCGTGGTCTCGTCCCCCACCTATTTCCCGATGCGCGGCGCGACGGGGCTTATGGGAGAGGCGGGCGCGGAGGCCATCATGCCGCTCACCCGTGGCGCCGATGGCAAGCTCGGGGTGCAGGCCTCGGGATCGTCGCGGCTCGTCAACATCACGATGAACGTCACCACGCCGGATGTCGCGGGCTTTCAGCGCAGCCAGAGCCAAGTGGCCGCGCAGCTTGGCCGCGCTTTGGGGCGTGGTTCCCGCAATCAGTAACCTGACCAATCGGAGGGCAGATCATGGCATTTCATGAGGTGAGATTTCCGGCCAATCTGAGCTTTGGCTCCATCGGCGGACCGGAGCGGCGCACCGATGTGGTGACGCTGGCCAACGGGTTCGAAGAACGCAACACGCCCTGGGCGCATTCGCGTCGCCGCTATGATGCGGGGCTTGGGATGCGCTCGCTCGATGATATCGAGGTGCTGATCGCGTTTTTCGAGGCGCGGCAAGGGCAGCTTTACGGGTTTCGCTGGAAAGACTGGTCGGATTACAAAACCTCGAAACCTTCGGAGGCGACCGGGTTTGCCGATCAGGTGATCGGCGAGGGCGATGGCGCGACGACGGTGTTTCAATTGTCGAAAACCTATCGTTCCGGCGATGTCGCCTATCTGCGCCCGATCAAGAAGCCGGTGTTCAGCACGGTTCTGATCGGTGTCGGTGGGCAACAGGCGTTTGAGGCGGTTGACTGGGAGGTCGATACCGCGACCGGAGAGATCACCTTTGGCACGCCTCCGACCGGGGGCGCGGAGATCACGGCGGGGTTCGAATTCGATGTGCCGGTGCGGTTTGACACCGATCTCATCACGACGTCGGTCTCCTCGTTCCAAGCGGGCGAAGTGCCGAACGTGCCGGTGGTGGAGGTGCGTGTCTGATGGCGTTTTCCGAGGAATTACAAACGCATCTCGCCTCTGGCGTCACCACGCTCTGCCGCGCTTGGGCTTTGGTGCGCAAGGATGGGGCGACGTTTGGCTTTACCGATCACGACAATGACCTGAGCTTTGAGGGCGTGACCTTTAAGGCCGACACGGGTCTCACCGCCAATGCACTGGAGCAATCCACGGGGTTGGCGGTTGATAATACCGAGGCTCTGGGGGCGCTCTCTGCGGCGGCTGTGACGGAAGAGGATATCCGTGCGGGACGGTTCGACGGGGCGCATGTGCGGTCTTGGCTGGTGAACTGGGCGGATGTGAGCCAGCGCGCGCTGCTGTTTCAGGGCAGCTTTGGCGAGATCACCCGCGTCGCGGGGGGCTTTCGCGCCGAGCTGCGGGGGCTGACGGAGGCGCTGAACCAACCGCAGGGGCGGATTTATCAGTCGGGGTGCTCCGCCGTTTTGGGCGGCTCGGGATGCCAGTTTAACACGCTGCAGGCCGGGTATTTCACCGAGGTGGCGGTCGAGAGCGTCGAGAAGGGCAAGATTTTCACCTTTGCCGATCTCACAGGCTTTGATGACCGCTGGTTCGAGCGCGGGCGTCTCACTGTGGTGTCCGGCGCGGCGGAGGGACTGATCGGGATCGTCAAAAGCGACCGCTTGTCGGGCGATGGGCGTCGCATTGAGCTTTGGGAAGAGCTACGCGCGGAGATTGCCGTGGGCGATATGCTCCGGATCGAGGCGGGCTGTGACAAGCGCGCGGAGACCTGTCGGCTCAAGTTCGACAACTTCCTGAATTTTCGCGGCTTCCCGCATATTCCGGGCGACGATTGGCTGGCCTCTTATCCCGTAAGCTCCGGCAAAAACGACGGCGGCAGTTTGATGGGCAGCGGGTCGGTGTGAGGAGGCGAGAATGACGGATTTGACCATAGCGGACCGCGCGCGCCTTTGGATCGGCACGCCCTATCGGCATCAGGCCTCCTGCAAGGGCGCGGGGGCGGATTGTCTCGGGCTTTTGCGCGGGGTGTGGCGTGAGATTTACGGTGCGGAGCCGGTGGATATTCCCGCCTACACGGCGGACTGGAACGAGCCGCAACGGGACGAAGGCATCCTGCGTGCGGCGCAACTGATCCTTGTCGAAAAGCCGCTCGCAGAGATGGTCTCGGGCGATGTGCTGTTGTTTCGGATGCGCCAGGGCGCGGTGGCCAAGCATCTCGGCATCGTCGGGCGCGCGGGCGCGGCGCCGAGTTTCATTCATGCCTATAGCGGTCACGGTGTGATCGAGAACGCCCTGAGCGCGCCGTGGCGCCGCCGGGTGGTCCGCTGTTTCGCCTTCCCGCCGCTGCCGCAATCCATTGATGCCAAAGGAGGTCTCTGATGGCGACGCTCGTACTTTCCGCCGCTGGTGCGGCCATTGGGGCCTCTGTCGGGGGCGGGGTCTTTGGACTGTCCTCCGTGGTCATTGGCCGCGCCATCGGGGCCACGATCGGGCAGGCGATTGACCAGCGCCTTATGGGGGCTGGCAGTCAGACGGTGGAGACCGGCCGGGTCGAACGCTTTCGCCTCACCGGTGCGTCCGAGGGCGGCGCGGTGGCGCAGGTCTATGGTCGAATGCGGGTCGGTGGACAGGTGATCTGGGCCACCGAATTTCAGGAGAATACCTCGACACGCAAGGTCGGCGGCAAGGGCAGCTCGTCGAGCACGACGGTGAAGGAATATAGCTATTCCGTCTCGCTGGCTGTTGCGCTTTGTGAGGGGGAGATTACGGGCGTCGGGCGGGTCTGGGCCGATGGCACAGAAGTGGACAAAAGCACGCTGACGCTGCGGGTCTACCACGGCACGGAAGACCAATTGCCGGATGCGAAGATCGAAGCGGTCGAGGGCGCGGGGCTGGTGCCCGCCTATCGTGGCATCGCCTATGTGGTGCTTGAAGATGTGGAGCTTGAGCCTTTTGGAAACCGGGTGCCACAGTTCACGTTTGAGGTGACGCGCCCGGATCAGGCCGAGGCGCCCTCGGACCTCACCCATCTCGTGCCCGCCGTGGCGATGATCCCTGGCACCGGGGAATATGCTCTGGCGACCGAACCGGTCTATCTCAAGAACGGCAAGGGCAAGGTGCTTGTGTCGAACATGAATTCCGCCTCCGGTCAGCCGGATTTCTCCACGTCTTTGGAGGCGATGGTGGAGGAATTGCCGAAGTGTGGGTCTACCTCTCTGGTGGTGTCGTGGTTTGGCGATGACCTGCGCTGTGGTCAGTGCCAAATCCAGCCGAAGGTCGAGCAATCCGATCTCGACTCCTCGGATATGGCGTGGAAGGTCTCCGGCCTGACGCGCTCAAGCGCCGCGCGTGTCCCGCGTGACGCGGATGACCGGGTGATCTATGGCGGCACACCGACCGATCAATCCGTGGTGCAGGCGATCAAGGCACTGCATGCCGCGGGCCAAGAGGTGATGTTCTACCCGTTCATCTTGATGGGTCAAATGGCGGGCAATGGTCTTGTCGATCCGTGGACGGGCGAGGCTGAGCAGCCCGCGCTGCCGTGGCGGGGGCGGATCACTACATCGCTCGCGCCGGGGATCAGCGGCACGACGGATGGCACCTCTGCGGCAGAGGCCGAGGTCGCGGCATTTTTCGGCACGGCGCAAGGGAGCGATTTCAGCCCGCAGAGCAAGACCGTCCATTACACCGGCCCGGCGGAGTTCTCGTTTCGCCGGATGATCCTGCATTACGCGCATCTTTGCGCTTTGGCGGGGGGCGTTGAGGCGTTTTGCATCGGCTCTGAAATGCGCTCGCTCACCCGTATTCGCGGCGCGTCGGGTTTTCCGGCGGTGGATCAGCTGGTGCAACTCGCCGCCGATGTGCGCGCCATTCTCGGGGCGGGGTGTAAGATCGGCTATGCCGCCGACTGGTCGGAATATTTCGGCTATCAGGCGGGCGGGACTGTCTATTACAACCTCGATCCGCTTTGGGCCGACGCCAATATCGATTTCATCGGCATCGACAATTACATGCCGCTCTCGGATTGGCGCGAGGGGGATGATCACCTCGATGTGGCGTGGGGCGCGATCTATAATCTCGACTACCTGAAGGCCAATATCGAGGGCGGCGAGGGGTTTGATTGGTATTACGCCCATGAAAACCACGCGGCGGCGCAAATCCGAACCCCGATCACCGACGGGGCGTATGGCGAGGATTGGATTTACCGCTACAAGGACATCCGCAGCTGGTGGGAGAACGATCACCACGAGCGCCTTGACGGCGTGCGACAGGAGACGCCGACCCTTTGGGAGCCGCGCTCGAAACCTGTGTGGTTCACGGAGTTTGGCTGTGCCGCGATCGATAAGGGCACGAATGAGCCTAACAAGTTTCTGGATGCGAAATCCTCGGAGAGCGCTTTGCCGGCGTATTCCACCGGGCGGCGGGATGATTTCATCCAGCTGCAATATGTCCGGGCGGTGACAGAGTATTGGGGGGAGGCGGCGCATAATCCGACCTCCGACATTTACGATGGTCCGATGATCGACATGAGCCGCGCCCACGTTTGGGCCTGGGACGCGCGGCCCTATCCGGCCTTTCCGACGACCACCTCGGTCTGGTCGGACGGGGGCAATTACGCCAAGGGGCATTGGCTCAATGGGCGGTCCACAGCGCGCTCTCTGGCGGATGTGGTGGCGGAGATTTGTGCGCGTTCCGGTGTGGAGGAGATCGACACCACGGAGCTTTGGGGGCTGCTGCGGGGTTATAGCGTCTCTGACATGTCCGGCGCGCGTTCGGCGCTTCAGCCCCTGATGCTGGCCTATGGGTTCGAGGCGGTGGAGCGCGAGGGGCAGTTGGTGTTCCGGTCGCGGGACGGGACATCCATGCTTGATCTGAGCGAAGATCAACTCGCCGAAAGCCAAGAGCTGGACGGTAATCTCGAACGTGTCCGTGCGCCGGAGGCGGAGGTCGCGGGACGGGTGCAGCTCACCTTTGTGGATGCCGATGACGATTATGGTGCGCGCTCCGAGGAGGCGATTTTTCCGGACGAGGAAAGCCGCCTGATCTCGCAATCCGACCTGCCTTTGGCGCTCACCCGTGCCGAGGGGCGGCAAATCACCGAGCGCTGGCTCTCCGAGTCCCGTGTGGCGCGCGATACGGCGCGGTTCTCCCTGCCGCCTTCGCTGATGAGCGTGGGCGCGGGGGATGTGGTGACGCTGAAAAGCGCGGAGGGGGATCTGCGTTACCGGATCGATCATGTGACGCTGGGCACGCAGCAACAGATCGACGCCGTGCGCATTGAGCAAGAGATTTACACGCCGTCTGAGGCGGTCGAGGAGATTGTCGAGGCCAAGGCCTTTACCGCCCCCGTGCCGGTCTATCCGCTGTTTCTCGACCTGCCGCTTTTGACCGGGGAGGAAGTGCCCCACGCGCCGCATGTCGCGGTGACGGCGGAGCCTTGGCCGGGTTCGGCGGCGGTCTATGCTTCGGCCTCGGACAGTGGCTATGCGTTGAACACGCTTTTGCCGACATGGGCGACAATCGGGGTCACGCTGACGGCGCTGGACACGGCGGTGCCGGGGCTCTGGGATCGTGGCGCGGCGCTTCGGGTCGAGCTCACCAAGGGAGAACTGTCCTCCGCCGAGATGCTCGACGTTCTGAACGGGGCGAATGTCGCGGTGATCGGCGATGGTTCCGGCGCCAATTGGGAAGTGTTCCAATTCGCCACCGCGGAGCTTGTCGCGCCGCTGACCTATGACCTGTCGCTGCGTTTGCGTGGGCAGCTTGGAACCGATGCGCTGGGCGCGGCGGGGCAGGTGCCAAGCTGGCCCATCGGGTCGCGCTTTGTCCTGTTGGACAGCAGTTTGCGCCAGATCGACATCGCGCAATCGGCGCGGGGGTTGGCGCGGCATTACCGCATCGGTCCGGCGAGCCGGGGCTATGACGATCCGAGCTACCAGCATTATGTCGAGGCTTTCGATGGCATTGGTCTGCGCCCCTATGCGCCCGCGCATCTGAGCGCCACGGTGACGAGCGGCGGCGACACGGAGGTCTCTTGGGTCCGTCGCACGCGGATCGATGGGGACAGCTGGCAATCCTATGAGGTGCCGCAGGGCGAGGGGGCGGAGCTTTATCGCCTGCGTGTGGTGCAGGGCGGCGCGGTGCTGCGCGAGGCCACCGTCACCAGCCCGGCTTGGACCTACAGCGCGGCACAGAAAACCAGCGACGGTGTGACCGGCGCTTATGACATTCACGTCGCCCAAATCTCCGACAGTTTCGGAGCGGGCCTCTTCCGGGAGATCGAAATCCATGACTGACACCACCCGCTTCGCCTTGCCGCTGCTTGAGGCCTCTCAGGCGCAGAAACATGTGACCGTGAACGAGGCTTTGGCCCGTCTCGACGGGTTGATGCAATTGACGCTGATCTCGGTGACAGAGACCACGCCCCCGGCGGCGCCCGAAGAGGGGGCGGCCTACGGCGTGCCGGATTCGGCGGTCAATGCGTGGGCCGGGCAGGACGGCGCCATCGCGCTTTACGTCAATGGCGGCTGGGCTTTTGTCCCCGCCACGCTCGGCATGCGCGCCTATGTGGCGGATCAAAACGGTTGGGCGGGGTTCGACGGCACGGAGTGGGTTTTGGGGCTGATCACGCTGTCGGCTCACGGCGCGGGGATGGTGCAGAAGGTGATCGAGCTGGATCACACGATCACGGTCGGGGCGACGTCTGCGGTCTCTTACGCTTTGCCCGGTCAATCCGTGGTTTACGGCGTCACGGGGCGGGTGCTGACGGAGATCACCGGCACGGGGCTGACCGGGTTTTCACTGGGCGTTTCCGGGTCTTCGGATCGGTACGGCTCGGGGCTTTCGCTGACGCAGGGCAGTTGGCTGCGCGGGCTGACGGGCAATCCGCTGACCTATTACAGCTCCGAAGACCTGATCCTCACCGGCGAGGGGGGCGATTTTGCGGCGGGTGGGGTGATCCGTCTCGCCATTCATTGCGTGCAGTTCTCGCTGCCTTCCGAATAAGACGCATCAAAAAATAGGAATATCTGCCTCGTGCCACAGCGCACGGGGCTTTTTTCCGTCTCGGGGACTTGCGGTTTTGAAACCGGACCTATCTATAGTAAGCTCTCGGAAAAGAGGAAAAGCGCATGGCTAAGATCCGCACCACTCTCAAAGCACTCGATCCCGTCTGGAGCCGTATCGTCTCCGAGGCGCGCGAGGCCGTGGCCGAAGAGCCGCTGCTCGGCGGGTTGGTTCATGCCTGTATCCTGCACCACGAGACGCTTGAGGATGCGCTGGCCTATCGCGTTGCGCAGAAGCTTGCGTCCGGCGATATGTCCGAACAGCTGATCCGCGAGATTGCCGATCAGGCCTATGCCTCTGATCCGTCGATTGCCGAGGCGGCGCGTGCTGACATTTGCGCCGTCTATGACCGCGACCCGGCCTGCCACCGCTACATCCAGCCGCTTTTGTATTTCAAAGGGTTTCAGGCGACGCAGGCGCATCGTGTTGCGCATTGGCTCTGGAAAGAAGGCCGCCGCGATCTGGCGTATTTCTTCCAGATGCGCATGTCCGAGCAATTCTCCGTCGACATTCACCCGGCCTGTCAGATCGGCAAGGGTCTGTTCCTTGATCACGCGCATTCGCTGGTCTTCGGCGAGACGGCGGTCATTGGCGACAATGTGTCGATCCTGCATGACGTGACGCTCGGCGGCACCGGCAAAGAGGACGAGGACCGTCACCCGAAAATCGGCGACGGTGTTTTGATCGGCGCGGGGGCCAAGGTGCTTGGCAATATCAAGATCGGCTGCTGCTCGCGCATTGCGGCGGGCTCCGTCGTTCTGAACGAAGTGCCGCCCGCCACGACCGTTGCAGGCGTTCCCGCGCGTGTCGTGGGCGAGGCCGGATGTTCGCAGCCGTCTGTGTCGATGAACCAACTGATCGGTGCGCGCGGCGCTGACTAAACCGGGTTTTGCGCGCTCGGACGACGGGCGCGCAAAACTTCGATCCGTGCAAGCCGCGCTGTTGCCGCCCTAAGTCCGCTCACTTCCAACGATCCGGTCCTGACCCTCTCACCGCCGCCTGGCGCGCACTTAAGGGCGGGTAACGCGTCTTGGGCCTCGAAACGTCTCGCGCGGCGCTCCCTCCCCGGAGCTTGCCCCCGCTCTTCTTCTGTGACCTTATACGGGCATTCCATTGCTTGAGCGGCCATATGCACAAAACGATCTATTCCGACTGTTCGATTTCTCCGATTCACGAACTGACCGGCGGTGTGCATGTTTTCGATCTCGTCTCAGGCGACGGCAGGCGCATTGATGTCGATCCAGTGCTGATCTCGTCGCGGGCCTATCGTGCAATGCGCCCCCTGCGCAAATCGCTCCCCGTCGCGCCGAATCTCATCCCCGGAGATTTTATCTGGGGCGGAGTTCTTTATTTGCATTTCGGCCATTTCATCACGGAAACTTTGCCGAAACTTCTCGATCTGCGCGCTGCCGGGGCGGATTTCTCGAAAACCCGGCTGCTGTTTCTGGCAAGCCCGCGCGCCGGGATCCCGGACAAACTGCCGGACTATGTTCAGCGCTTGCTTGCGATTTTCGATCTGAGTCTCGACAATTTTCTCGTGCTCGATGCCCCCGCCAAAGTCGCCTCCCTCTCGGTGATCAACGGTACATTTCCGGGCAAATTTCGCTATGCTCCAAGGCTCGCCTCCGCCTTGAAACTGCCGTTCGCAGCACAGGATACGGGGCATCTTTTCATGTCACGATCCGCTTTGCCTCAAAAAGGCTCCCGGACAGGATATGGCAAGGAGCTCGATGATATGGCGCGCCGGCTCGGCTATACCGTGGTCCATCCCGAGACGCTCAGCCTGCGCGAACAGCTCGAACTGGTCTCCGGCGCCGCCTCCCTTTCCGGGGTCAACGGCTCAGCGCTGCACTGGGCGCTCTACAGCGAGAGCCTTCGAAAAGTGCAATCCATCGGGTGGTATCTCAAACTGCAACAGGGCATCTGCGATCTGCGCGGGCAAAAACTTGTGACCATCCAAAAGCCTTTGGTCGGGCGTTTTCAGGGGCGGAAAAAGAACGTGCCACTGTCCGTGATCGAACCGGTTCTGGCCGCGGGGCTGGATCGCTGACGCAACCGGAAATACGCGCAAATGTCGCATGTGAGACTAAAAAAGCCCCCCGGAACCGGAGGGCTTTCTCAATTCATACCCGAGTGGCTCAGGCCAGCATCGCCACCGGGTTTTCGAGGTTCTCGACGATGGATTTCAGGAGTTCAGCGCCAAGTGCGCCGTCGATCACGCGGTGGTCGACCGACATGGTGACGGACATCACGGTCGCGACCTTGATCTCGCCGTCTTCGCCAACCACTGGTTTCTTGACCCCGGTGCCGACGGCCAGAATACCGGCATGCGGCGGGTTCACGATGGCGTCGAAATTGTCGATGCCGAACATGCCGAGGTTGGAGATCGCGAAGGAGCCGCCCTGGTATTCCTGCGGCGCAAGTTTGCGGTCGCGGGCACGGTGGGCGAGGTCTTTCATCTCTTTCGACAGAGCAGACAGCGATTTCATGTCGGCGTCTTTCAGAACCGGCGTGAACAGACCGCCTTCGACGGCAACCGCGACGGCCACGTCAGAGGCTTTCATCTGAAGCACACGGTCGCCAGCCCAAACGGCGTTGGCGGTCGGCACCTCTTGCAGCGCGTTGGCGACGGCCTTGATGATGAAGTCATTGACCGACAGTTTCACACCCTTGCCGGTGAGCTGATGGTTCAGCTCCGCGCGGAATTTCATCAGCGCATCGAGCTGAATGTCGCGGCGCAGGTAGAAATGCGGGATGGTTTGTTTGGCTTCGGAAAGACGTGCGGCGATGGTTTTGCGCATGCCGTCGAGTTTGATTTCCTCGTAGTCGCGACCTTCGTACATCTTCGCGACCATATCTGCGGAGGGACCAGCCGGAGCAGCGGCGGCTGCGGCCGGGGCCGGAGCGGCTGCTTTCGGAGCGTCCGCTTTCGGGGCTGCGGTGGCGTTTTCCACGTCGGCTTTCACGATGCGGCCTTTCGGACCGGAGCCCGAAATGGCAGCCAGATCGAGACCTTTCTGGGCGGCGATGCGACGGGCCAGCGGCGAGGCGAAGATGCGTTCGCCAGAGGCCGCTTTGGGCGCTGCCGGGGCAGGGGCCGCAGCCGGAACAGGGGCCGGAGCCGCAGCCGGAACAGGGGCCGGAGCCGCAGCTTCGGCTTTCTGGGCTTCTGCCGCTGCGGGAGCGGGGGCAGAACTGCCGACGTTTTCAGCCGCAGAGGCGTCTTCGCCCTCTTCCAAAAGCACAGCAATCGGCGCGTTCACTTTCACGCCTTCTGTGCCTTCGGCCACGAGGATTTTCCCCATGACGCCTTCGTCCACGGCTTCGAATTCCATCGTCGCCTTGTCGGTTTCGATCTCTGCGATCACGTCGCCGGAGGAGACGGTGTCCCCTTCTTTGACGAGCCATTTCGCAAGCGTGCCTTCCTCCATCGTCGGAGACAGCGCGGGCATCAGTAGTTCAATAGCCATTGTCAGGTCTCCTTAGCGGTAGGTCACTTCTTTCACGGCTGCGATCACTTCGTCGGTGGTCACAAGCGCGAGTTTTTCGAGGTTGGCGGCGTAGGGCATCGGCACGTCTTTACCGGCACAGTTGATCACCGGCGCGTCGAGATAGTCGAAGGCGCGTTGCATGATCACGGCGGAGATGTGGTTGCCGATGGAGCCGACCGGGAAGCCTTCTTCGACGGTGACGCAGCGGTTTGTCTTCATGACAGACGCCAGCACGGTGTCATAGTCGATCGGGCGGAGCGTCCGCAGGTCGATGACCTCGGCGGAGATGCCTTCCTCAGCGAGTTTGTCAGCGGCTTCAAGTGCATAGGTCATGCCGATGCCGAAGGACACGATGGTCACATCGGTGCCTTCGCGCCAGATGCGGGCCTTGCCGAAGGGGATGGTGAAGTCTTCGAGATCCGGAACCTCAAAAGATTTCCCGTAGAGAATTTCGTTCTCAAGGAAGATCACCGGATTCGGGTCGCGGATCGCGGTTTTCATCAGGCCTTTGTAGTCGGCGGCCGAGTAGGGCATTACGACTTTCAGACCCGGAATTTGCGCGTACCAGGCGGCGTAGTCTTGGGAGTGCTGCGCACCCACGCGGGCGGCGGCGCCGTTCGGACCACGGAACACCATCGGGGCCCCCATCTGACCGCCGGACATGTAAAGCGTCTTGGCGGCGGAGTTGATCAGGTGGTCGATGGCCTGCATCGCGAAGTTGAAGGTCATGAACTCGACGATGGGTTTCAGACCGCCGAAGGCCGCGCCCGTGGCGATGCCTGCAAAGCCGTGTTCGGTGATCGGCGTGTCGATCACGCGTTTCGCGCCGAATTCGTCCAACATGCCTTGGGTGATTTTATACGCGCCTTGGTATTCGGCCACTTCCTCACCCATGATGAAGACGTCTTCGTCGCGGCGCATCTCTTCGGCCATGGCGTCGCGCAGAGCTTCGCGGACGGTCTGGGTTTTCATCGGGGTGCCTTCCGGGAAATCCGGGGAGGCTTTGGAGACGACTTCGACCGGAGCGGCGGCTTTGGCCGGGGCGGAGGCGGGGGCCTCAGCTTCGACCGGAGCAGCTTCCGCAGCTGCAGCAGGGGCGGCGATGTCGTCGGCGCTTTCGCCTTCTTCAACGAGGATCGCGATCACGTCGTTGACCTTCACACCTTCGGTGCCTTCAGCCACGAGGATCTTGCCGACGATCCCTTCGTCCACAGCCTCGAATTCCATCGTGGCCTTGTCGGTTTCAATTTCCGCGATGATGTCGCCGGAGGTGACGGTGTCGCCCTCTTTGACGAGCCATTTCGCGAGCGTGCCTTCTTCCATGGTCGGAGAGAGGGCGGGCATCAGAAGTTCGGTTGCCATTGGTATCTTCCTCCCAGAAATCAGGCGCTGTGCGGCGGAATTTCATCCGCGTAGATGTCGGTCCAGAGCTCTTCGAGCGCCGGTTCCGGGCTGGTTTTCGCAAATTCGGCGCTCTCGTTGACCACCGCTTTGATCTCTTTGTCGATGGCTTTGAGGTCTTCCTCGCTGGCGTGGCCGCCGGTCATGAGGATGGAGCGCACGGCTTCGATCGGGTCGCGCTCTTCACGCATTTTCTGCACTTCCTCGCGGGTCCGGTATTTCGCCGGGTCCGACATGGAGTGGCCGCGGTAGCGGTAGGTTTTCACTTCGAGAATGTAGGGGCCTTTGCCCGCGCGGCAGTGGGCGACAGCGCGCTCACCGGCCTCTTTCACGGCCAGAACGTCCATGCCGTCCACTTCCTCGCCTTCGATCCCGTAGGCCGCGCCGCGTTCCCAGTAAGACGGGGATTTCGTGGAGCGCTGGGTCGAGGTGCCCATGGCGTATTGGTTGTTCTCGATGACGAAGACCACCGGGAGATCCCAGATTTCCGCCATGTTGTAGGTCTCAGCGACCTGGCCCTGGTTGGCCGCGCCATCGCCGAAATAGGCGAAGGTCACGTTGTCATTGCCTTTGTATTTGTCGGAGAAGGCGAGGCCGGCGCCGATCGGCACCTGTGCGCCGACGATACCGTGGCCGCCGTAGAAATGTTTCTCTTTCGAGAACATGTGCATCGAGCCGCCTTTGCCCTTGGAATAACCGCCTTCGCGGCCCGTCAGCTCGGCCATCACGCCGTTCGGGTCCATGCCGCAGGCGAGCATGTGGCCGTGGTCGCGGTAGGAGGTGACGCGCTTGTCGCCCTCTTTCGCGGCGGCTTCGAGCCCGACCACGACGGCTTCTTGGCCGATATAGAGGTGGCAGAACCCGCCGATGAGGCCCATGCCATACAGCTGGCCGGCCTTTTCCTCGAAACGACGGATAAGAAGCATGTCTTTGTAATAGGCAAGAAGCTCGTCTTTGGAGACGTTCGCTTTGCTTGCCGGTTTGGATGCTGTTTTACGGGGTGCCATCAGGCCTCCTCCTCCAAGATCACGGCTGATAGTTTAGTGTTAAACTATATAATAACGATGGTGCGACATGATTGCACGGTTTTTCTGCTATGCATTGCGGGTGGCAGGTATGCATTTTGGGAATGTCGGGGTTTTGTGAGCGCGGTCATCGACTTTTAAGGTCGCAATGGCTATCTTGCGGCCTGCGTAAAGGGCATTTCCTGCGTTTGCTGCATTTCTAGCGCAGGGCTTCGACGCCGATCTTGGCAGCGAGATCGTTTCCACGAGGCCGAAAGGCCGCTCCGACCCCTTAGAGCTAAGGAAGCGCCTCTAGTGGATATTTGAAAGGCTCGACTGTTGGTCGAGCCTTTTGTTTTGTCACCGGCAATACTGAATCTGCGCCTGATACCGGGCTGCCCGCGCCGCGACGCCATCCGCCACGTTCAGCAGCCATGTCTTGCCATTGTGAGAGCCGCGCCGATAGCCGGTGCGGCCTTCGTGATAGGCGAGGTAGCTGTTGCGGGCGTCGGAGTTGGAGATGCCGAGGGCGGCGTTGTTTGTCGAGACATACCAGCCGATGAAGTCGGTGGCGTCGCGGATGTTGCTGCGGTTGGCGCCGGCGCGGCCGGGGCCGTTGCGGTAATCGTCCCAAGTGCCGTCGAGGGCCTGCGCATAGCCGCGTGCGGAGCTGGCGCGGCCTTTCGGGATGATGAAGAACACATAGCGTTTCGGCGGGCGGGCCGTCGCGCGGAAGGTGGATTCCTGATAGATCAGCGCCATTTGCACATGGACCGGCACGCCCCATTTGCGCTCGGAAGCCAGAAGGGCGGAGCGGTAATGCGGGCGTTCGCGGAAGATCGAACAGGCGTCTTCAGGGTTGGACGGGGCGCCGCCACTGCTGCCGCAGGCGGTGAGGGTCAGAAGGCTGAGGCCGCCCAGCATGACGTGGCGCCGGCTGGGGCAATATGTGGCGGTCGAAATGTCGGCGTTCTGTGTCATCGGATGCCTTTCGGGCAGGGATGTCAGCGAATGACGATTTCGTCGGCGCGCAAGTAGCCCAGAACGTCACGGGCCTGCTCGTCGAGAAGATCGAGATCGAGATAGGTGTCGGACATGCGGAGAGTTTTGTTGCGCATCACGCCAAGCTCTTCGTCGAGTTGGCCGCTCACCGTCTGCAGATCGGACAATTCTGCCTCGATCTGCAAACGGCGAAACAATCCATACTCACCCTGCACGGCGGCGAAGGTGAAATAGCCACCCAGGGTGACCATGACGCCACTGTACAAAAGCACAGTCAGCGACGGACGTTTGCGCGGATGAGCCATGATAGGCTTCTTACCTTTGTATGAAGATGCCTTGCGACATCTGCTCTGCCTCACGGGGCTCTCTCTTTGGTGGATCGCCTCCGTAAACATCTTATGCCACAGGTGATTCGCTATGTGAATCCCAAAAACGAATCATCTGCAAAAAAATGCTGAAATAAAAAGGCGCCCCGGTTGGGACGCCTTTGTCAGATTTTAACAGTGCCAGACTTTGCCTGTGTCAGACTTTGCCAGTCTCGCGTGCGGGGCTTAGCCCGCGATGGAGGCTTTGTAGATGCTGTCCACGGCGGTCGCGAGCATCGCGTTGAAGTCTTCATCGGACTGTTTCGCGTTCAGACCTTCGGAGAGGGCGCGGGAGAAGGAGGCGATCATGCCGGTGTTTTTCGACAGGATTTCGTTGGCCTCGTCGCGACCGTAGCCGCCGGAGAGGGCCACGACTTTCAACACGCGCGGGTGATCGACCAGCGGTTTGTAGAAGTTGGCCTCGGTCGGCAGGGAAAGCTTGAGCATCACCTGCTTGTTTTCCGGCATGGCGTCGAGATGTTTGAGGATCTCTTCGCGCAGGATCGCTTCGGCTTCGGCCTTGTCGGAGATGGTGATGGTCACTTCCGGCTCAAGGATCGGCATCAGGCCGCCCGCGATGACCTGATCACCGATGGCGAATTGCTGATCCACAACGGCTTTGATGCCTTCCGGGTTGGCGGCGTTGATCACGGAGCGCTCTTTGGTGCCGAAGACGCCGAGTTTGAAGGCGCGCGACAGCAGGTGGTCGAGACCCGGCATCGGTTTCATGAGCTGGACGCCATTCTCTTCGGCTTCGAGACCCTTGTCGATTTTCAGGAAGGGTACGACGCCCTTCACATCCCAGAGGTAGGAGGGGGTCGGCTTGCCTTCGACCATACGGTCCATGGTCATCTCGAAGAGGATCGCGCCAAGCACCTTCTCGCCGGTGAAGGCCGGAGAGGTCATGATGCGCGAGCGCATTTCGTGGATCAGGTCGAACATCTGTTCTTCGCCAGAATATTCATTCTCTTCGATGCCGTAGAGTTTCAGCGCTTTCGGGGTGGACCCGCCCGACTGGTCGAGTGCTGCGATGAAGCCCTGGCCTTCGCCGACTTTGGCGGTCATTTCCTGAATGGACATGTCTTTCCTCTTTTGGCTCTAATCTGTCCCCTCGCGGGGCGCTTTGGAGTTCTTAACCGGGTTAACCCGCCCGGCAATCGGTCGCAATCGTGGTGGCGCTAACGTCTTGATCTTCTTTTATTTGGTGGCGCTAACGGTCGATCTTGCCCGAAAGCTAGGCCGTTTTGGGCGCGGGCGTTATGATCTGGCGCAAGGTCGGGTTTCATAACGGCCATGCATCCGGAGCAGGGCGCGCGCAGGGGAAGAGCCGCGCATGGAAAAGCCCGCACGCGGCGGGCTTTTCCAATCTTATCCGAGGGCGACGACGCCCGGCAGGGCCTTGCCTTCCATCCATTCGAGGAAGGCACCGCCCGCTGTCGAGATATAGGTGAAATCTGCGGCGGCCCCGGCTTTGTTGAGCGCGGCCACCGTGTCGCCGCCACCTGCGACGGACACGAGCTTGCCTGCTTTCGACAGGTCCGCAGCTTTTTGCGCAGCGGCGTTGGTCGCCATGTCGAAGGGCTCGATCTCGAACGCGCCGAGCGGGCCGTTCCAGATCAGGGTTTTGGCCCCTTCGAAGATCTCAGAGATTTTCTCGACCGATTTCGGACCGGCATCGAGAATCATCGCATCCGCCGGGCATTCGGTGGTCGGGACAACCTCGTTTTCTGCCCCGGCTTTGAATTCACGCGCGACGACCACATCGACGGGAAGGACGATCTCGCAGCCCGCTTCGCCTGCTTTCTTGGTGATCTCGCGGGCGGTTTCGGCCAGATCGTGTTCGCAGAGCGATTTGCCGACGTCCACGCCCTCAGCGGCGAGGAAGGTGTTCGCCATGCCGCCGCCGATCACGAGGTAATCAACCTTGCGTACGAGATTGCCGAGAAGGTCGAGCTTGGTGGAGACTTTCGCCCCGCCGACGACGGCCACGACCGGGCGCTCGGGGGTGGAGAGCGCGCCTTCGAGGGCGGACAGCTCGGCCTGCATCAGGCGACCGGCGCAGGAGGGCAGGAGTTTCGCGACGCCTTCGGTGGAGCCATGCGCGCGGTGCGCGGCGGAGAAGGCGTCATTGACGTAAACATCGCCGAGGGCCGCGAGGGAGGCGGCGAATTCGCCGTCATTGTCGGTCTCGCCCTTGTGGAAGCGGGTGTTCTCCAGCAGAAGCACTTCGCCGTCGCCCAACTCCGACACCGCTTCTTTGGCTGCGCCGCCGATGCAGTCGGTCGCGAATTTCACGGGAACGCCAAGCACTTCGGCCACGGCGTCCTTGATCAGGCCGAGGCTCATGTCCGGCACGACCTGACCTTTCGGGCGACCGAAATGCGCCAGAAGCACCGGCTTGCCGCCCTTGGCGAGAATGTCGTCGATGGTCGGCTTGATCCGCTCGATCCGGGTGGCGTCGGTGACTTTGCCATCCTTGACAGGCACGTTGATGTCGACGCGGGTCAGCACCACCTTGCCAGAGAGTTCCATGTCGTCGAGGGTTTTCCAGGCCATATTGAAAAGTCCTTTTGAGAAGGTTGGGCATCTGTTGGTAACTGTTTGACCGCTCATCACCGCTTCGTCAACCGCGCGTGAGAGGATGCGCGAAGACAGGTGCAGATCGGCCTTTCCCTTGTGGCATCAGCACTCTACACTGCGCAAAATTTTGACCCTATTCTGACCCGGAGGAGGCATTCATGGCCGACATCAAGGATCCCGAAAACACCATCATCATGACGCTGGACGGCGGCGAGGTTGTGATCGAACTTCTGCCCGATATCGCACCGAAACATTGCGAGCGCATGAAGGAACTGGCGCGCGCTGGTGCTTATGATGGCGTGGTGTTCCACCGCGTGATCGACGGTTTCATGGCGCAAACGGGCGACGTGAAATTCGGCAACCAGAACAAGGATTTCGAACTGCGCCGTGCGGGCACGGGCGGCTCTGATCTTCCGGACGTTCCGGCTGAATTCTCCGGCATCCCGCATGATCGCGGCACGCTGGGCGCGGCCCGGTCGCAAAACCCGAACTCCGCCAACTCGCAGTTCTTCATCAACTTTGCTGACAACCACTTCCTCAACCGCCAGTACACGGTCTATGGCCGCGTGATCTCCGGCATGGAAGCGGTGGATAAGATCACCCGCGGCGAGCCGCCGATGTATCCGGATGCGATGATTTCCGTGAAGGTGGCCGCCGATGTTTAAGCCGCTTGTCCTGATCGCCGCACTGGCCAGTGGCCCGGCGTTCGCGACCGGTCTCGACATCACGGTTGAGGGGGAGGCCAATGGTCTCATCCATATCGACCTGCTCGACGATGTCGCACCGGGTCACGTCGCGCAAATCACCAAGCTCGCTTCTGAGGGCGCCTATGACGGCGTGGTGTTTCATCGCGTGATCGACGGTTTCATGGCGCAGACCGGCGATGTCGAGTTCGGCAAAATGGGCTCTGAGATGTTCTCCATGCAAATGGCCGGGCGCGGTGGGTCCGAGCTTCCCGATCTCAAGGCGGAATTCTCTGATGTTGCGTTCGAGGCCGGTGTGGTCGGGATGGCGCGCAGCCAGAACCCGAACTCCGCCAACAGCCAGTTCTTCATCATGTTCGCCCCGGCACCGCATCTGAACGGTCAGTACACGGTTGTGGGCAAGGTCACCTCCGGCATGGATGTGGTCAACGCGATCAAGAAGGGCTCCGGCGCGAACGGTGCTGTGATCGGTGCGCCGGATGTGATGAGCTCGGTCAAAGTCACGGACTGAAGGCGAAAGCTGATCTAAGATGTAAGAAAGGGCGCCTTTGAGCGCCCTTTCTTAAAACTCGAAGCGGATGGCCGCGTTGGCAAGCCCGTCGCCCGCGCCGTAGCCGCCCGAGAGATCGAGCGATGTGCTGCCCCGCAGGTAGATATTCGCGCCGAGAAGGGCGACGCCATCCTCCGGGTCTTCAAAGGGGACGGAGACCATTTCCGTCAGGGAGATGCCGTCGCTCACCGGGTGGCGATAGGCCAGTTCCAGCGCGGCGGGGGCGTCATTCGCCTCGTTGTAAGACAGCGTGCCGGTCATCTGACCCGCGCCGAGCGCGCGCGAGCCCTGAAGCTTGGCATTGGTGTCATCAGAGGGGCCGGAGATATATTCCAGCGCCGCCTCGATCCGCCATGCGCCCGCCTCCCAACCGCCGCCGAGGCCGAGCACCGTGGTGTCATACTCATCGACATAATGCAGAGAGGTCGCGACATTGGCGTTCGCATAGCTCAGGCCGTAGGGCAGGTATTTGTCCTCGGTGATTGTGCCGTCCGTGAGGCGGCTGAACCCGGCGCCGGTGCGGCGGAGCGCCTCCGGCAGCATCACATCGGAGATCATCGGGCGGGCATATTGATCATAGGCCGGGCGCGGGTTGCCGATTTCGAACCGCTCTCCGGTGGAGAGGCTATAGCTCAGCGCGCCATAGGTTTCATGGGTGCGGCCCAAGGTGCCGAAGGCCCCGAAACTCAGCCCGAGCCCGTCCCATGTGGTGGACCATGTGCCGTCGCCGCCAAACCAGAGATCCTGATCCTCGACGGTGGACGCGCCAAGCGCGATCCAGCCGTCACCGGTGATCCATGTGTCGGAGCGTCCTGTGTCGGCCTGTGAGGCGGAGGCGAGGCTTGCGAGAGCAAATGTGAGAGCTGTGAGTCTGATCATGGTGAATATTCTGCGCCTGAAACCGGAAAAAATCCATGAATTTCAAATTAAAAAACCGTGTGCGATGCAGGTCGCACACGGTTTGAGAGGGTTTGTCGGGTGGGGTTAGCCTTTGCAGACCACCAAAGCGTGACGCTTTTTGCCCGCGGAGAGCTTCATCGGCTCTTTCAGCATGTCGGCGGTGACCAGAAGGCCAGCGTCCTTGTGATCTTCGTCATTCACCTTGGCACCGCCCTCAGAAAACAGGCGTTTCGCCGCTTTGCCGCTGTCCGCGAGGCCGGATTTGACAAAAAGTTGCACGATGGAGATGCCGTCGCCGATGTCGGAGGCGGAAAGTTCCACGGTCGGAAGGTCATCGCCCACGCCGCCTTTCTCAAACACTTCGCGCGCGGTGGCCTCAGCCGCTTTCGCAGCCTCTGCGCCGTGCAGGAGCGTCGTGACCTCGTTGGCGAGGATGATCTTGGCTTGGTTGATTTCAGACCCTTCGAGAGCCCCGAGGCGCTCGCATTCTTCCACCGGGAGATCGGTGTAGAGTTTGAGGAAACGACCAGTGTCGGCATCGGTGGTGTTGCGCCAGAACTGCCAGAACTCGTAGGGCGAGAGCATTTCAGAGTTCAGCCAAACCGCGCCGCCTTGGGATTTGCCCATCTTGCGCCCGTCCGAGGTGGTCAGGAGCGGGGTGGTCAAGCCGTAGATTTCATTGTCGAGCACGCGGCGCGTCAGGTCGATGCCGTTGACGATATTGCCCCACTGATCCGAGCCGCCCATTTGCAGCAGACAGCCGTAACGGCGGTTCAGCTCAAGGAAGTCATAGGCTTGAAGGATCATGTAGTTGAATTCGAGGAAGGACAGCGATTGCTCGCGGTCGAGGCGCGATTTCACGGATTCAAAGGACAGCATCCGGTTGACGGAGAAGTGCCGCCCGATGTCGCGCAGGAATTCGAGGTAGTTCAGCTCGTCGAGCCATTCGGCGTTGTTGCGCAACAGAGCGCCGTTGCCGGGCTGGGTCTCGTCGTCCGCATAGTCGAGGTAGCGGTCGAAGACTTTCTGCATGCCGCTGATGTTGTCGTCGATCTGCTCGGGCGATAGGAGCGGGCGCTCATCAGAACGGAAAGACGGGTCGCCGACTTTCGTGGTGCCGCCGCCCATCAGGGTGATCGGTTTGTGGCCGGTTTTCTGGAACCAGCGCAGCAGCATGATGTTCAACAGGTGCCCGACGTGCAGAGATTTCGCCGTGGCATCATAGCCGATATAGGCGGTGACCATCCCTGTGTTCAGCGCTTCATCCAGCTCCTGCAGATTGGTGCAATCCGCAAGGAAACCGCGTTCGATAATGACGCGGAGAAAGTCCGATTTGGGATGGTAGGTCATCTCTCACATTTTCCGTTCAATGGGTCAGCGCGGCCTGATATATCGGGGTGAGCACCAAAGGGAAAGAGTGTGATGAGCGGTAAGTGTAAGACGGATCCGAGATGGGTCGCGGGTTGTATGTCCGGCACCTCGCTCGACGGGGTGGATGTCGCGCTTTTGCGAACGGATGGTGTGACGATTTTCGAGTTCGGGGACAGCGCCTTTCGGCCCTATTCGGAGGCCGAACAAGACATGTTCCGCGCAGAGCTTGGCGTCTGGCAGGCCTCTGACGCGTTGAACGAGCTTATCGAGACGGCCCATGCCGAGGCGCTCTCAAAGCTGGACGGTTTCGAGCTTGTCGGCTTTCACGGACAGACATTGGCCCATGCGCCCGATGAGGGGCGGACCTATCAGGCTGGTGACGGCGCGATACTGGCGGAGGTGACGGGCGCACCCGTGGTCTGGGATTTTCGCTCCTCCGACGTGGAAATGGGCGGGCAGGGCGCACCGCTTGCGCCGTTCTATCATCACGCGCTGGCCCGCTATATCGGCGCGACCGGCCCGGTGGTCTTTCTCAATCTTGGCGGCGTCGGCAATCTGACATGGGTTGATCCGGCTCTGACGGATCCCGCTGCACCGGGGGCGTTGCTGGCGTTCGACACCGGGCCTGCGAATGCGCCCGTCAACGATCTGATGCGTGCGCGGCGTGGTGAGACCTATGACGCGGACGGCGCGCTTGCCGGGGCCGGGCAGCCGGATATGGAGATTGTCGCCAAAGGGCTGGCGCATCCCTATTTCTACAAGATGCCGCCCAAGTCTTTGGATCGAAATGATTTCCACGGGGTGCTTGAGGCTGTCGAGGCCTTGCCCGATGCAGATGCCGCCGCCACGCTCACCGCGTTTGCCGCCGCTTCTGTGGCCCGCGCGATGGACCATTGTCCGCGCCCGCCCGAGGCGCTCTATGTCACCGGCGGCGGGCGGCATAATGCGACGCTTATGACGATGATTGCCGCCGGGGTGGATTGCCCGGTGTCACCTGTGGAAGCGGTCGGGCTGGATGGCGATATGCTTGAAGCTCAGGCTTTCGCCTATCTCGCAGCGCGCGTCTTGCGCGGTTTGCCGACCTCTGCGCCCTCGACCACGGGGGTGCGCACGGCAATCGGTGGCGGGCGGGTGTCTCGGTCGGAAAAGCGGTCCTGACGGCGCGACTGTGCGCCGCGACGTGAGAGTGGTCACGCCAAATGCAGTCCCCGCGTGGGCGGAGCAAAGGTGAGATCAAGATGTCAGGACATTGGTTTTGGCGAGAAACGGGCAACTGGCAGATTTTTGACAAAACCTAAGTTTTGTCGCCAACCCACCAGCGCCTTTGATACTCGGAACACTCGAAAAATCCGGGGCCACACTCCCCCCCAGAACCATTTAACAAGGTTAAGTTAACGTAAGGTCATTTTTGCGCTAGTGCGTAAAACCTTACCATTCGGGAAAATCAGCGGGGAAAAACGGAACCATTCTCCCCCTTCTTTTGCGATTGGAGCGCAATCGTGCAAAATAATTTTGTCGCCGGGGCATGAGAGGCGGCGTAGTTTGCAGAAATGGCCGCCTGAACGGCGCTCAAGAGAATCGTATCAGAGGCGCTTCGGGCCATATTCTTAAAGCGGGGCTGTGAGGCTCAGCGCGGGATGTCGAAGCCCGGAGCGGCCAACTCAAACCCTTCGAACCGAAAGCCCGGCGAGACGGTGCAGCCGACCAAAGTCCAGTCCCCGGTCGAGCGGGCGGCTTGCCAATGGCCGGTCGGGACGATGAGCTGCGGCGCTTCTCCGGCGAAGATATCCGGGCCGAGGGTCAAATCGCGGGCGGGGCCTTTCTCCGTCTCGGAGAGTGACAGGATGAGCGGCGCGCCCGCGTAGTAATGCCAAATCTCGGCCGCATCAACGCGGTGCCAATGGCTGTTTTCGCCCTGTTTCAGCAGGAAATAGATGCAAGTTCCGGCGGGCCGCGCATCGCCCTCAGTCTCGGCGATCCATGTCTGGCGGTAATAGCCGCCTTCGGGATGTGGCGCGAGGTTTAGATGGGCGATGATCTCGTCGGCTTGCATGATCTTAAGGACCTTCCTGTCTGCGCGATGAAAAAAATGGGAACCGAATGCCGTCTGAGGCGTTGGGCCCTCAGAGATAAAGACAACGGGAGACCTCCATGTCCAAGAAAATTATTCTGGCGCTGGCCTTCGCCGCGCCGACGCTCGCTGCCTGTACGACCATGAATGGCACCGACCAAGCCACCGCCTTTGGTGCCGCCGCCGGGGCCGGGATTGGCTATCTGACCGCCGATGCGCTCGGTTCGAGCGACGAGTGGAAAGTGCTCGCCACGCTGGGTGGGGCCGCCGCAGGCTCCGTTGTCGCGAAAAACGACAATGCCGCGACCTGTGCCTATTCCAATGGCGACGGCACCTATTACACGGCGAAATGCCCGTAACAGCGGCGTGACAAAAGATGTGAGAAGGCCCCTCAAGCGGGGCCTTTTTCATGTCCGGTTTAGGCTTTGGTGCGGGTGAGGCGCGTGACCAGCCACATGGCGCAAAGCGCGCCCGCCGTGTTGAACACCAGATCGAGCGCGGTGTTCACATAGCCGCCGACATTGGTGTCCGGGACCAGAAGGACGGCGGTGAATTCGATGATCTCATTGACCACGCCAAGCCCCATCGCGCCGAGGGCGGGCAGGGCGACAGCGGTTTTCGTGCCTTTGAGCATCGGAAAGCTGTGGGTCATGATGTGCCACAAGAGCCAAGCCGAGATGCCGAAACCGTAGAAATGGACGACCTGATCGTATTTGAGGATCGTCATCTCGCCATCGCTGATGATCGGAATGAGCTGGAGCGTGTAGAGCACCGAGCCGTTCACCGGCACGCCGCCGCCGGCCATATGCAAAAGCCCCCAGACCGACAGCGCCCAAAGGAGTTTCGGCGGGTATTCCACCTTGCGCAGGCTGGTCGCGACGAGGCCGATCAGGATCAGCATGGTCACGACATAGACGATGAATTCGAAATTCCCGATGGCAAAAAACCAGAGCGTGAATGCGATGACATAGGCGGCGGTGAACAGGCCGACCTGTTTTTCCGCGCGGGTGATGGGGCCCATGGTGATCTCCTTCGTTTTCGAGATCATTATGCGGATGAATGTCGAAAGAAAGGGGAAAAGGGACTTTAGATCAGCGGGATATGCGGGGCGGCGGTCTTGGGAAGCGGGCCGTTCATACGCGGATCGTCCATCACCTCGATGGCGCGCCCGTAAGGTTTGAAGCCGGAGCGGATGTAAAATCCCACGGCTTGCGGGCTGTCGAGGGTGCAGGTGTGCACGAAAAGCCGCTTGATCGGGCGGGTGAAGGCCTTGTCCAAAGCGTGCTCCATGAGCCAGCGTCCGGTGCCGCCTCCGATCAGGCTTGTGTCCAGCCCGAAGAAGGCCAGTTCGGTGTTCTCGGCATCGCGGAAATCTAGTTCGAGCAGCCCCAAATCCACGCCGTCCTTGCGGGCGGAATAGACCTCCACCTTCGGATCGGTCAGGATCGCGGAGAGCTTGGCGTCCTCCATATACATCCTTGAAAACCAAAGCCAATCCGCCCCCACGCGGGTGTAGAGCGCGCGGTACCAGTCGAGCGTCGGAGCCTCATGGCGCACCAGTTCGAGACCGGGCTGTTCTGGCGCGGGCCGGGGGGCGGGGCGCTCGAACATTTCAAGGTAAGTGACAATGGCGGCGAGCTTGCCGGAGGGCAGGTCGTGGAGGCCGTCGGGGAGGGTGCTTTTAGTGTCGCTCATGCTTTCAGTCATCGTTTGTCGAAGTGTGAGGCAAGCATTTTTGATGCTGCAGAGGGCTTGATTGGGTAGTCCGAGAGAATACCCTTGAAGTCAGATTTCCCCTCCTCAATGATTTCAGCAATGCGACCCGTTTGATTTTCTGCTTGCCTTGTGGAGAACCTCATTTGAACGCACGTGCCACCAAACCCCCACGCGGGGTGTTCTGTTTGATAGCCACGAGCCAGAGTTAAACCGCTGTCTCCACTGATCATTCTGAAGGAGCCATGCTCAGAGCAGAACCTACTGGTGACATAGAGGCCGAAGCCTGAATTCCCCCAAAACTCGTCTTGCTCAAATCGCTCTTCTCGAGATACGCCGGAAACACCCGGAAGCAAAGCAAACTTAAGCGCTTCTCGGTTAGTCGAACAATCTATGTATTCGTTGTCATACAAAGTGTTCGCGATGCCAATACCATTATCACAGACAACAATTTCCGCCGTGTGTTGGCTTGGCCAGTGTTGTCCCATAACCACAAGACTACTTCCTTCGCTGTGCTCCGCAGAGTTTCTCATAATTTCGCGCAAGCAATATTCAAATAGATCGAAGGCAGCCCCTTCCGAGGCTTGGCAGAGGACTTGTGAGAGTTCTGACGAATAACTTGTGAGATATTTTCCAACAGGCTCATCCCCACGATCAGCGAGGATTTTCGAAATAGAAAAGGATCTAATTGGAGTGTAATTTTTAGATCCGGTAGCGGAATCTGGAGTGTTTCCTAAAGCAAATCCCATGTAGTTAAAGAGACCAATATGTTGTGCATACCCTCCGAAGTTATTCTTAGGGTACTTTAGCAGAAACACTGTATTTTTAGATTTATCGACCATTTCCTTGAATTGGTTTGCGAGAAGCAGCATGGCGAAAGGCTCGCCATAGGAAGTCTCAGACATATCCAAGAGGAACTCGTCGTATTTATCCAGTAAAAGCTTTCCTAGATTTAGATCGTAAATATGGCTCGCTAGTTTTAGGCTCCTAGGAGTCTTAATTGTCAATCTGCTCATGATTAATTGGTTCTATCTTTCAACGGCGAGTATTGGGGTCTTAGGTTTGATAAATAAAGTCTAATTGAATAAAAAGCCCCACCAATCTGGCGGGGCTTTCTCTATTTCGTCAAGCGGTGACGCTTATTTCTTGAGGATCGACGTCCCGGCATATTCCGCCGTGGCACCCAGTTGTTCCTCGATGCGGATCAGCTGGTTGTATTTGGCCATCCGGTCAGAGCGGGACATGGAGCCGGTTTTGATCTGGCCGCAGTTGGTGGCGACAGCAAGGTCGGCAATCGTCGCGTCTTCGGTCTCGCCGGAGCGGTGCGACATCACGTTGGTGTAGCGGGCGCGGTGGGCCATATCGACGGCTTTGAGGGTCTCGGAGAGCGAACCGATCTGGTTCACTTTGACCAGCATGGAGTTGGCAACGCCTTGCTCGATGCCGGAGGCGAGACGCTCCGGGTTGGTCACGAAGAGATCGTCGCCCACGAGCTGAACCTTGTCGCCGAGTTTCTCGGTCAAGAGCTTCCAACCGGCCCAGTCGTCCTCGGCCATGCCGTCCTCGATGGAGATGATCGGGTAGTCGTTGCAGAGCTCGACGAGGTAGTCGGCGTTTTCCTCGCTGCTCAGCGATTTGCCTTCGCCCTTCATCTCGTATTTGCCGCCCTCGTAATACTCGGTTGAGGCGCAATCGAGGGCGAGGTAGATGTCTTCGCCCGGCTCGTAGCCCGCTTTCTTGATCGCGGCGAGGACGAAGTCCAGCGCTTCGCGGGTCGACGAGATGTTCGGGGCAAAGCCGCCTTCGTCGCCGATACCGGTGTTGTAGCCCGCAGCGGACAGCTCTTTTTTCAGGGTGTGGAACACTTCGGAGCCCATGCGGATCGCTTCTTTCACGCTGGTGGCGGAGACCGGCATGATCATGAATTCCTGGAAGTCGATCGGGTTGTCGGCATGCTCGCCGCCGTTGATGATGTTCATCATCGGCACCGGCAGAACGCGGGCGGAGGAGCCGCCAACGTAGCGGTAGAGCGGCAGGGCGGAGTAGTCAGCGGCGGCTTTCGCGCAGGCGAGCGACACGCCGAGGATGGCGTTGGCGCCGAGGCGGGCTTTGTTCGGGGTGCCGTCAAGTTCGATCATGACGGCGTCGATGGCTTCCTGCTCGGTTGCGTCCATGCCGACGAGCGCCTCAAGGATTTCACCGTTCACGGCAGCGACCGCTTCGAGCACGCCTTTGCCCATGTAACGGGACTTGTCGCCGTCACGCTTTTCCACGGCCTCGTGGGCCCCGGTGGAGGCGCCCGACGGCACGGCAGCGCGGCCCATGGTGCCGTCTTCGAGGATAACGTCCACTTCCACGGTCGGATTGCCGCGGCTGTCGAGGATTTCGCGACCGATGATGTCGATGATGGTGCTCATGGCTTTATGTCCCTTTGCAAAGTTTGATTGGCGGGCCAGTCGCTTGCTTGATAGCAGCCGGGGCGGGCAGGTCAACAACGCATACGCTAACATGGCGCGGCTCTTTGTGTCTGGGTGCGGGTAAAGCTACGTTCTGCAAAGGTTTTGTGACGATTGCCCGCCAAAGCGGCAGCCAAGAAGACTGCGCGCCGGGCCGGTTCAAATGCCCGGTTCGGCCAGATCGGAGCGCAGCGCCGCACGGTTGAGCCGCGCCAGTTTGCGTTCGCGCAAAAACGTGTAGAGACCGGAGCCGATGATCAGGGCGGAGCCCGCGAGGGTCATCAGATCGGGGCGTTCGTGGAACACCAGCACCCCGCCGATCATGGTGAAGATCAGGCGGGTGTAGCGGAACGGGGTCACGGCGGAGGCATCGCCCATGCGCATCCCGGCGACGATCAGGGCATAGCCGCCGACAGCGGCGCCGATCGCGAGCAAGGTTTTGATACTGTGGACAAGATCGGGCATCACAAGCGTTGCATCCGCGAGCCACAGATTGATGATCGCAGCCGGGATCACGGTCAGGAAGGCTTGGAACGAGACGACAGAGGAGGGGACGGCGGCGTCCATCACCCGCGTCATCAAATCCCGAGAGGCGACCGCGATCACCGCGACGAGCACCCAAAGCACCTGTGGATCAAACCCGGAGATGCCGGGGCGGATGATAAGGAGAACGCCGAGAAAACCGACGACAATCGCGCTCCAGCGCCGCCAGCCGACGTTTTCTTTGAGGAACAGCGCGGCGCCGAGGGTGACGACCAGCGGCATGGATTGGAACACCGCTCCGACGGTTGAAATCTCGACCCGCGACAGGGCGGTTGCAAAGGAGATGGTTGCAATGCCTTCGGTACAGGCGCGGATCACCACTTTCGGGCGCCAGTTGCGGGGCACAAAGATCGGGTCGCGGTTGATCTTTGCCCAGGCCAGAAAGATCAATGTGCAGGCCACCGAAATAAAGAGCACCACCTGACCCACCGGCAGCGCGCCGGAGAGGTGTTTGATGAACATGTCTTCCACGGTGAAAAAGGCCATGGAGGCGATGATCATGAAAATGGCGCGTAGATTATGCATATGGCAGCCCCTGAAGTGCGTCCTCCTGCCATGCACGTTGCGCGGCGCTCTTGCAATTGGGTGGAGCCGCAGACGGGGGGTGCGGGAAAGCGCTCAGTTCTTTTTCTTCACGCCGTAAAGCTCGAACCGATGGCCTTTGAGATCATAGCCGAGTTTTTCGGCGATGCGTTCTTGGAGCGCTTCGATCTCCGGATCGACAAATTCGATGACATGGCCGGTGTCGAGATCGATCAGGTGATCATGATGCGCGCGGTCGGCGGTCTCGTAGCGCGCACGGCCATCGCCAAAGGCCAGTTTTTCGATGATGCCACGTTCTTCGAACAATTTCACCGTGCGGTAGACCGTCGCCAGAGAGATGCGTTTGTCCTTTTCCGAGGCGCGGGCGTAAAGCTCTTCCACATCGGGATGATCTTCGGCCTCTTCGAGGACGGAGGCGATGACCCGGCGCTGGTCGGTCAGGCGCAGGCCTTTGGCCTCGCAGCGGGAAAGGATCGTGTCGGTCATGACAGCTCCGATGGTGACAGTCGTTCCCAAAGGTAAAAAAACGGGCGGGAGAGGTCCAGCCCGGTTTTGCAAATCTGTCGCAACATCTGCGCGCCCGCACCGCGCTCACTTGAGCATGGAGAGCATGGTCTTGTCGAACATCCGATGGGGCAGGGTGCGGCGGAGCAGATAGAGCAGTTTGGAATATTTCCCGGCGCGGTAGATGGTCTTGGGGTTCGGGTCCGAGATGGCTTTGGAAATCGCCTTGGAGATCACGCTTGGGGGCGAACCTGCGGCGCTTCCCGCCTTGCGCAGGGCGTCATAGATCGGTTTGTAGGCCGGTTCTTTTTCGTTGCGGTCCAATTCTTTCGCCAGAACATCTGTGAAACCGGTCTCGATGAAGCCCGGCGCGACGAGGATCATTTCGATACCCTTGTCCCCAACTTCGAGACGCATGGCGTTGGTGAAGCCTTCAACGAAGAATTTCGTGCCGTGATACCATGCGCCGAGCGGGGTGTGGATGGTGCCGCCGACGGAAGAGATGTTGATGATCCGGCCTGACCCATGTTGGCGCATATGCGGCAGGACGAGCTGGGTCATGCGGGCCAGACCCATGATATTGACCTCAAGCTGGCGGCGTCCGGCCTCCATCGGAATGTCTTCCACCGCGCCGTAGGTGGCATAGCCCGCGTTGTTCACCAAGACGTCGATCCGCAGCTCTGTCTGGATCAATTCATTGACCACCGAGGTCATGGAGGCGTCATCGGTCACATCCAGCGGCAGCACTTTACCCCCGGCCTCATAGATCGGGCGCATCGCCTCTGTGCGCCGCGCGCCGGCGTAGACGATGTGACCTTCCTTCAACAGATCGAGCGCGGTCTGCATCCCGATGCCGGAGGAGGCGCCCGTGATCAGGATGACTTTCTGGGACTGGTTTGAGAAGGACATCTGGCGTCCTTTCTTTGACCTTTTCAGGCGTAACATGCAATAAGTGACCAATGGTCATTAAATTAATGACCGACGGTCATTTGTAAAGCGCAAAGCGGAACCCCCGAGGCGGGCGAAAGGCATGGCATTGATGGAGAACAAGAAAAGGGCACGCACGAAGGCCGAGAAGACGGACCGTCAGGCCGGTATTCTCTCCGTGGCGCGTGCCTTGATCGAAGAATCAGGCTTTGACGCGCTCACCATGTCGGGGCTGGCGAAACGCGCAGGTCTCGCCAAGGGGACGCTCTATCTCTACGTCAAAACCAAGGAACAACTCTTCGCACAGCTCTTTGTCGAGGCGCTGTCAGATTATGTGACGGCGGTGATCCCGCATCTGGGCGAGGACGAGGCGCTGATCGGCGCGATGATGCGGGAGGCGAAGGGTGTGCCGCTGTTCCTGCCGCTGATGGCGCGGTTGACGACGATCATCGAGGCGAACCTGTCGCAAGAGGCTCTGATCGCGACGAAACGGGCTGTTGGGGCGGAAGGGGCACGTCTGGCGACGGAGTTGGCGCGTGTGCGGGGCATGGAGCCTTTGGCGGCGTTCGAGCTGGCGCATGCCTTGGTCATCGCGTTGCAAGGGGCGGCGCAATTGGCGGTGCCGCGCCCGGTGTTCTTTGATGAGCTTCCCGAGGATGTGCGCGCGATTTACGAGCAATCGGATGCGGAGGTGGCCTTTGCCGCGACAGCGCGGATGATCCTGAAAGGGGCGTCTTGAAGGCGCGCTGAGGGGGAAAACCGCCTGTCGGCAAAGCGTCGGCTTTGCGTCGGACTTTCGTCGGCCTTTTGTTGGAGCTGCGTGTGAGGCTGAGAGGGAGGTCTTCACGCCTGTTCCGAGGTGTCTCACGCGTTAAGGTTAATCAGATTAACCTTAACGCGTGGAAAGACGGGGGAGGTAAAGGCGTGAAGTGCCGCTCAGGGCGATCCGTGGACCGCCCGCCTCAGAAGGCGAGCTTACCTTCCATCATCCGCACGGCCTGACCGCCGATCGTCACCGCATCCGCATCGACATCAACGGTGATGCGCGAGGGGCGGCCCATGTCGTCGCCCTGATGGATGACGAAGGAGAGGGGGCTTCCGGTCTCTTCGAACAGAAGTCGCCCGAGGGCCGCCGCCGCAGAGCCGGTGGCCGGGTCTTCGGGAATGTCATCGAGCGGGGCGAACATGCGCATATGCACGGTGTCGCCGTCGCGCCAATAGGGCAGTTGCGCAAAGTCCAGCCCCATCGGATAGCGCGCATGGCCCTCGCGGAAGGCCGCGACATCGGTCGCGATGCGGGAGAGCGCCTCGCGGGAGGTAAGCTCGGTGAGGGTGAAGGTCAGCCCCATGCCCGCCATGATGGGGGCGGTCTTGAGATCGGCCTCACTGAGCCCGAGGGCCTTGGCCACAAGAGCTGCTTCGGGATGGGCAACGGTTTCAAGCGGCTGGCGCGCGGTGAACTGTGCGGTGCCGTCCCGGACCACTGCGGTGATCAGGCCGACTTTCAATTCGAGCCGCAAATCCGGGCCAAAGCCCATCTCGGACAGGGCGACAGAAGCCCCGATGGTCGGATGGCCCGCGAAGGGGACTTCCATCGTCGGGGTGAAAATCCGCAGACAGGCGGTGTTCGATGTATCTTCCGGGGGGAAGAGAAACACGGTCTCCGAATAATTGAACTCACGGGCGATCTTTTGCAGCCGTTCTTCCGGAAGGGCCTCTGCCCCGATCACGACGGCAAGAGGATTGCCGCCAAAGGGTTGATCGGTGAAGACGTCATAGGTCAGGTAACGGGTCACATTTTCAACTCCGGTTCACGGCCAACGCGTTTCGCCAGAGGCGCGACGGTGAGGCCTTGGACAATGATCGAGAACACGACGATGACATAGGTCGCGGCGAGGATGGTCGGTTTCCATTCGCTGTCGGGCAAGGAGAGGGCCAAAGCGACGGAGATACCGCCCTTCAGGCCGCCCCATGTCATGATCGGCACCGCCCCGCGGGAGAAGGGCGTGACGTTGTGCAAGAGAGCGGCGGGGACGACGACGGAGATCAGGCGGGCGAGGAGCGCCAGAACGATGGCGAAGCCAGCGGCTTTGATCGTGGCCATGTCGAAGACGACGGCGAAGACCTCGAAGCCGATCATGAGGAACAGCACGGCGTTGAGGATCTCGTCCACCATGGTCCAGAAGGCGGAGACATATTTGCGGGTTTCTTCCGACATGCCGTATTTGGTGCCGACTTCGCCAATGAGCAGCCCGGCGCAGACCGCCATGATCGGCGCGGAGACGCCAAGCGCCACGGCAAGCTCATAGCCGCCGAAGGCCAGCCCCAAGGTGATCAGCACTTCGAGAGAGTAGTCATCGATCAGGCGCATGACGCGGAAGGTGAGCCAGCCGAGCACAAGGCCAAGCACAGCGCCGCCCACGGCCTCGCGAAAGAACAGTTTGGACACCATGAGGGCCATGTTCTCCTCTTCGCCGCTGCTGCCATGCCCGGAGGCGGTGGCACCAAAGGCCAGACCGACGAGGATCAGGTAGACCACATAGCCGACGCCGTCGTTGAACAGGCTTTCGCCCGCGATCTTGGTCTCAAGGCTTTTGGGCAGGTTGGCATCTTTGAGAACGCCCAGAACCGCCACAGGATCGGTGGGAGAGATCAGCGCGCCGAAGGTGAGCGCCACCAGAAGCGGCATGCCGGTGAGCCAGGAGAAACCGACGCCCACAACCGCGGTGGAGAGCGCGACGCCCAGAGTGGCCATCAAGATGACGGGCAGCCATTGATCCTTGAGGTCATCCAGTTTGACGTGGAGCGCGCCCGCGAAGAGCAACAGCCCGAGCATGCCTTCAAGCAGCGTGTCGGTGAAATCGAACTCCTGCACGGCGGCCCGGATTTCTTCCTCGAAGACGGTGTTCGGGAACAGGAAATCGACACCGATGATCACCAGAGAGGTGACCAAGGAGACGACGAGAATGCCGATGGTGCTGGGCAGGCGCAGGAACAGGTAATTGATCGCGCCGAAGGCCCCGGCGAGAACGATCAGCAAAGAAGCAAGTTGCAAGACGGTCATGGGAGAAGCTCACGGAATAATGGACATCTTCTGTGTACCACCTTGAGAGGACAGGGGAAGAAGAGACTGTGAGCCTGCGTCGTTGTTTACAGGGGCTGAACTGTCGGACGTAGATCGGCCCAGATCGGCAGGTGATCGGACGCACGCCGTGAGGCATCGGTCTGAACCACCCCGGCGTCGCGCAACTCAAGCGCGCTGGTGTGAGCGATACGGTCGAGCGAAGCCATCGGGCGGTTGGCGTGGAAGGAACGACCGGGGGCATGCACCGCGAAAGCATCCTTGAGCGGATCAAGCCCCTGATGGTTCGACCATTCGTTGAAATCGCCAAGGATCACAGTCGGTCGGTCATCGAGCGCGGCGAGATGGGCGCGAATGGCGTGCAGCTGTTTCTGGCGGGAACTGCGGAGCAGCCCGAGATGGACGCCGACGACGCGAAGATCGGGCAGATCGACGGCCACAGCGCCACGCGGCTCAAGCCCTGGCAGATCGAGGCGATGGACGGCTTCGACCTCGGCCCCTTTGCGCACGAGAATGGCGTTGCCGTGCCAACCGACGGAGACGGGCGAGGTGTTGACGGGGAGGGCCACGAAATCCGTGTGGGTCTCGATCATGCGCGGGGGCAGGGCGGCGGGACGGGGGCCGAGCCGCATGTCGGCTTCTTGGAGCGCGACGACATCGGCTCCGATCCCGTTGATTACATCGAGAATGCGTCCGGGCGCGCGCTGGCCGTCCGTGCCGCGACATTTGCGCAGGTTATAGGAGGCGAGCCGCATTGCGTTGGTTTCCACTTTCGGTTTCATAGGGATAAGATAAGACCGCGAGCGCCGAATTTCATCGGCTACGGAGGGCAAATGCGTCAGCTTTTTCGCAGATATCGACAGGAGCCGCTGGTCATGCGGCTGGTCTGGTTGGCCCTGTTCGTGGAATTTATCGCTTCTCTGTTCACGGCGCGCTATTCGACCGCATTCGTCGCGCTGGGCACCTTCGGGTTGACCTTATTGCCGATGGCCTTTGCACATCGGTTCCAGATTTATATCCCACGCTCCTTCATGGCGGCGATCGTGGTTTTCCTGTTCGCCACTCTCTTTTTGGGAGAGGTGGATGACTTCTACTATCGCTATTGGTGGTGGGACGTGGTGCTTCATGGCGGGTCCGCTCTGGCCTTCGGGCTGGTGGGGTTTGTGGCGATTTTCATGTTGTTCCAAGGGGATCGCTATGCGGCTCCGCCTTGGGCGATGGGGCTTTTCGCCTTTTGTTTTGCCATGTCGATCGGGGCTCTTTGGGAGATATTTGAATATTCCATGGATCAGATTTTCGGCACGAATATGCAGAAGTCCGGGCTTCAGGACACGATGTGGGATCTCATCGTCGATGCCGGGGGCGGGTTCATCGGGGCCTTGTCGGGGGTCGTTTACCTCAAGCGTGACAGTGGCACGCCTTTCGCCGGGCTGATCCGGGATTTCGTTCAACGCAACAGTAAGTTTTTCGCCAAGTACCGGGACAAATAATTCGCTTTCAGGAGGTTAATTTTATGACGATGCGCATTGCGGCGCGCTGGAGCGCCTACAATGGAAGAGGGGATTCTACAGGGCATGAACACTGCGTGTTCTCCGTTGGAGAAGATGAAGTGAGCCTGAAAGCGGCATTGAGTGGAGCGGGAAAGTTCCCTTTTGGCGCGCAGTATCATCTCAAAGCCGATCCGCAATTTCGCACCCGTGAGCTTTGGGTGGAATACGTCGGCAAGATGGTGCTTCACATCGCCAGCGACGGACAAGGCAATTGGTTCGATCTGCGCAGCGAGAGCCCGCTTCCCGAACTGGATGGCTGTCTTGATGCCGATATTGCCGTGACGCCCGCGACGAATATGTTGCCGATCCGGCGACTGAAGCTTGCGGCGGGTGAGACGCAGGAGATTGCGGTCGCTTTCGTGCCGCCGCCGGGTGAGATCGGGGACACTTTCCGACCGCGCAAAGTGATGCAGCGCTACACCTGCCTGAGCCCGGCGCGCGCCTATCTTTACGAGAACCTCACGAGCGGTTTTGCCGCCGAGATCAAAGTCGATGGGCACGGGCTGGTGACGGATTATCCGGGCGCTTATTGCCGCCTGTAAACCTCAGGTGCCGCAGAAGGTCTGATGTACGATCTGATCTTCGGTCGGCGGGAGGCTCAGGTCGCGATCCGTGTCGGCAAGATCGAACGGCGCGGAGAGAACCTTGGCGAGCCGTTGCGCCTTGGTTTCGTCACCGTCGAGGGCGGCTTGAATGGCCTCTTCGATCCGGTGATTGCGCGGAATGACGGCGGGGCTGGCCTTGACGATGATCTCCTGCCAATTCCCGTCGCGCCGCGCGGCCCAACGTTCCGCCCAGTGATCAAAGGCGTCGCGGTCGAGCATCCAGTCGCGCGCGGAACCGTCGAGCAAGCCCCGGAAGGTATTGGTGAAATCCGCACCATGCTTGGCCATGAGGCCGAGCAGATCTTGCATCAAGGGCAGGTCTTCTTCCGTTGTCTCCGGGAGGCCGAGCTTGGCGCCAAACACAGTGCGCCATTCCGCCTGATAGAGGCCCGGGAAGGCGTTCAGCACCTCGGTCAGCGCGTCAATCGCCTGCTGCTGACCGCCAAGCTCCTCTTCCATCTGCGGCACGAAACAGGACCCGAGCTGGGCGAGGTTCCAATGCGCCATGGAGGGCTGCTGCTCATAGGCGTAGCGCCCGTGAGTGTCGATGGAACTGTAGACCGCTTTCGGGCTGTAGCCGTCGATGAAGGCGCAGGGGCCAAAGTCGATGGTTTCGCCGGAGACCGCCATATTGTCGGTGTTCATCACGCCGTGGACAAAGCCGAGGCCCATCCATTTGGCGATCAGGCGGGCCTGCGCCTTGACGATCTCATGATAGAGCTCAAGCGTGTTCGTGGCCTGCGGGAAGTGGCGGGCGCGGGTATGTTCGGCCAGAAGGCGCACCGCCTCGTAATCCTCGCGGGCGGTGAAATATTGGAACGTGCCGACGCGGATGTGGCTTGCGGCCACGCGCACGAGAATGCCGCCGGGAAAGGCGCGCTCGCGCTGCACCCGTCCGCCGGTGCGCACTGCGGCGAGGGCGCGGGTTGTCGGCACACCCGCCGCATGCATGAATTCGCTGACGATGAACTCGCGCAGCACCGGCCCGATCCAGGCGCGCCCGTCGCCGTTGCGCGAATAGGGTGTGCGGCCCGCGCCTTTGAGGTGAATGTCGAACCGGCCCGTGTCCGCCACAACCTCGCCCAGCATGACCGCCCGCCCGTCGCCGAGCTGCGGCGACCAGCCGCCGAATTGATGTCCGGCATAGACCTGCGCGATGGGGTCGGCCCCGTCGGGGATGACATTGCCCGCGCAGACCTCCGCATCCCAGTCAGAAACCCCAAGCTCCTCCGCCAGAGCGGCGTTCCAGAGCATCATTTCGGGCGCAGGCGCGCGCTCCGGGGCGATGCGGGTGAAGAAGCGGTCGGGCAGGCGGGCGTAGGAGTTGTCGAACTGGGTCATGGCACTCATTTAGGGCGAGTTGGGCGCGGCGCAACGGGGCAGAGCGTGGCTCAGGCCAAACGCCGCACCCTTTCGGTCAAGAGCGCAAAGAACCCTTCGGCATCGGCATCGCCCATGAACATCGCGTTTTTGGGCCGGTCGGTGACGCCCCACCAATCGGCAACGGTCATGCCGCGGGTCAGCTCAGACTTGGTCTCGATCTCGACGTTGATCTGGCGACCGGAGAACAGTTCCGGCTTGATCAGATAGGCGATGACGGTCGGATCATGCAGCGGGCCGCCTTCCGAGCCGTATTTTTCGATGTCGAAACGTTCGAAGAAATCGAGCCAGCCTGCGACCACATCGCCGAGATGGTTTCCGAAGTCCTTGAAGGCCTGAAGACGCGGTGCCGTCACCAGCACCTTATGCGTCACATCGAGCGGCATGACAGTCAGTTTGACGCCGGATTTGAACACGATCTCAGCGGCTTCCGGGTCGACGTAAATGTTGAACTCCGCCGCCGGGGTGATGTTGCCGACCTCGAAATAGGCGCCGCCCATCAGGACGATTTCCTGCACGCGTTCGACGATGTCGGGGGCTTTTTCAAAGGCGGTGGCGATATTGGTGAGCGGGCCCATCGGGCAGAGCGTCACGGTCCCGGCGGGCTCAGCGCGCAGCGTGTCGATGATGAAATCGACGCCGTGCTGGTCTTGTAGCGGCATCTGCGGTGTCGGCAGTTCGATCCCATCCAGCCCGGTCTTGCCGTGAACATGTTCGGCAGTGACGAGCGTGTGGGCCATCGGACGGTCGCAGCCGGCATAGACTTTCACATCCGGTCGTCCGGCGACTTCGCAGATTTTGCGGGTGTTTTCCGAAGTGCGCGCGATCGGCACGTTGCCGGCGACGGCGGTGATGCCGAGCACATCAATCTCTTCGGGCGAGCCGAGCGCCAGAAGGATCGCCATGGCGTCATCCTGTCCGGGATCTGTGTCGATGATAATTTTGCGCGGAAACTGCGACATATGCGTGCCTCATTTTTGTTGAGGCGCCAAGATGCGGTCGCTTTCCGGGATTGTCAAAGCCGTTCAGCGCGATATCAGCGCCGAACCTGCCGTGCGCCCTCTGCGCCTTGGACGATGATGGTGTGAATGCCTGCAATCTCATCAAAAGACAGCGAGCGGGCCGCCGTGATTTTGCGCTGCGCGGCATTGCCAGTGGGGGCGGCGCTCTCAGGCGCGCGCAGGCGGAACTCGAACACCAGCGTGTCGCTGCGCTCGGAGGCGGCGGGGACGAGCTGGGCGTCGAAATAGCCGGTCGAGGGCAGAAGTGCTGTGGCGGTGATGATGGCGCCGGAGGCCGATTGCACCACTTTCACATCGCTGATCGTCGGCGCGAGCGGACGGGAGTCGACGAAGACGGGATAGCCTTTGCGCGGGGCGAGGGATTTGAGGGTGACAATTTGTTGGCCGTTTTCATCGACGGCGACGGGTTCGGATTTGCCGAACCAGTTGAGCGGGTTGAACCGCGACTCTTGTACCGATGCGCAGCCTGTCAAAAGCGACAGAACCAGTCCCGAAATGATCACCTGACGCCGCATTGGCTTCTCCCTTTCACTCTCGTGATCAAAGGGCTACCCGAAAAGCCTTGCGATGAAAAGGGCAGGTTGACCCAAGACGCATCGCAAAGCTGTGGGTGGCTGGACCTTTGCCGGGCGAGGGCGTAAGAAATTCGCAACCAAAGACGTGCGAAGAGGCAAGGGTAGATCATGGCGAATGAGAATTTCGAAGAGATTGTCGAAACCTTTGAGTTTCTGGACGATTGGGAAGACCGCTACCGCCATGTGATCGAGATGGGCAAAGCCTTCCCGCCGCTCGACGATGCGTTCAAGGTGCCCGCCACCAAGGTCGAAGGCTGCGCCTCGCAGGTTTGGCTGGTGCCGACCATCGAGGGCGGCAAGTTCGAATTCCAAGGCGCATCGGACGCGATGATCGTCCAGGGTCTGATCGCGATTCTGCATGAGCTGTTCGCAGGGCTGAGCGTGACAGAGGTTCTGGCCACGGACGCGCCTGCCGAACTGGCGCGGCTTGGCCTTGACGAACACCTGTCGTCGCAGCGCTCCAACGGGTTGCGGGCGATGGTCGAGCGCATCATGGAAACGGCGGCGAAAGCGGGCTGACACCGTTTGAGTATTTCTCAGCAAAGGAAACGCGGGGCTGTGGTGTTGGCTGTGGCGTCGCTCAGGGGCGCAGGAAGCGGTCCAGATCGCCGTAGCCGGTGAAGCGGCGCTCAAAAGGCAGTTCTAACCGCGCGGCGCAGGTTTTGGCGATCTCGGTCAAAGCCGGGTCGTCGGTTTGCGCCAGATAGACCAGTTTCTCGTAATTGCCGAAATAGGCCGACAGCAGGTCCGGGTAGCGGTCCAGCCCCAAGGGTTTCCAGACAAAGGCATCGAACTGACGCGCGAGGAAATCGGTGAGGTAGTAGGTCGTCGGCTCGTCGCGGTCGGGGAATTGGTCCATCCCGTCGAAAAACGCATAGCAATGCGGGGCGTCGATCATGGTGACGCCCTTTTTGTCGCAAAGCGCCTGGAGCAAGCCGCCGGTGCCGCAATCACCGTATGCGATCAGGATGTGGTCGTAATCCGCGCGATGTTCGTCAATCGCACGCGCGACGGCGGCGGGGATTTTGGACGGATCGTTATGCAAAATCGCGGGCAGGCAGGTGAGGGTCAGGTGATCGAGCGCGTTGAGGCGAATGATCGCCAGCACCTCACGCGCCAAAGCGCCACAGGCAATGATCAGCGTCTTGCCGCTGCCGGTTTGCGCGAGGCCCTGATCGCGCAGCTTTGCGTCATTCAGGGCCTCATCGTTTATGACAGGCGCGTCATTCACACTTGGTTATGCCGCGCGTGCACGAGCTTTTTCGCGGTTTCCACGGCAATCGCCGCATCATCGCAATAGGCATCCGCACCGATGGCCCGACCGAATTCCTCATTGAGAGGCGCACCGCCGCAGAGCACGATGTATTTCTCGCGCAGGCCTTTCTCGCTGAGTGATTCAATGACGGTTTTCATATAGGGCATGGTCGTCGTCAAAAGCGCCGACATGCCGATGATATCCGCGCCTTCGCGCTCGGCGGTGCCGATGTAGTTTTCGGCCTCGGTGTTGATGCCGAGATCGATGATCTCGAAACCCGCACCTTCCATCATCATCGCGACAAGGTTCTTGCCGATGTCATGGATGTCGCCTTTGACCGTTCCGATCACCATCTTGCCCATCTTGGGCGCGCCGGTTTCCACGAGAAGCGGCTTGAGGATCGCCATGCCGCCCTTCATCGCCTGCGCGGCGCGCAGCACTTCGGGGACGAACAGGATGCCGTCGCGGAAGTCGTCGCCGACGATGGCCATGCCCGGCACCAGAGCTTTGGTGAGGATGTCATAGGGCGTCCATTTGCGCTCCAAAAGGATGGTGACGCCTTCTTCGATCTCTTCCTTGAGACCGTCGTAGAGGTCGTCCATCATCTGTTCGGTCAGCTCGCCGTCATCAAGTTCGGAGAGGATCAGATCGTCATCATCAGACATGGGCGTTTCCTTTCGTCTGGAAATTCATGCCATCTGCGCGCGGGCGCTCTTGGCAAATGTTCTCATTTTGTTCTAGTGTCACGGCATGAGCCGCGAATCCACGTTTTTCTTTTCCGACACGCTCCCGCTCGGCCTTGTGCCGAAAGCGCGGGGGGCGGGGTCGAATGCCTCGGGCCGGTTTGAGCGGCTGGCGAGGGAGACTTTCCTCGATGGCTGGGACAGCGAGGTCGAGGCGAAGACTTTGGGCACTACCACGGTGGATGAGCGCCCGAAAAAGATCATCACCCGCAACGACAGTCCCGACATTCCGTTTGATCGCTCGATCAACCCGTACCGGGGCTGTGAGCATGGCTGTTCCTACTGTTTTGCGCGGCCCTCGCATGCCTATCTTGGCCTCTCCGCCGGTCTCGATTTCGAAACCCGGCTGACGCGCAAAGTCGGCGCGGCGGAGGTCTTGGCCCGCGAGTTGGCCGCCAAAGGCTATGAGGTCGCGCCGATTGCGATGGGAACGAACACCGATCCTTACCAGCCGATCGAGGCGCGTGATCGGATCATGCGCGGTATTCTGGAGGTGCTGCGCGATCACAATCACCCGCTGACGATCACCACCAAGGGCACGTTGATCGAGCGCGATATCGATATTCTCGCGCCCATGGCCCGAAAGGGCTTGGTGCAGGTGGGCATCTCGATCACCACGCTCGGTTCGCGCCTGTCGCGGCAGATGGAGCCGCGTGCCCCGGTGCCCGCACGACGCCTGAAAACCATCCGCGCCTTGAGCGATGCGGGTATTCCCACCCATGTCATGGCCGCGCCGATGATTCCGGCGCTCACCGATCACGAGTTGGAGGCGATCCTCACCGCCGCCGCCGCGAACGGGGCGCGCAGTGCGGCCTATATCATGCTGCGCCTGCCGCTTGAGGTGGCGCCGCTCTTTGAGGACTGGCTGGAAACCCATGTGCCAGACCGCGCCCAACGTGTGATGAACCGGGTGCGCGAGCTGCGCGGTGGCAAGGCCAATGATCCGCGGTTCGGCAAGCGGATGAAGGGCGAGGGGGAATGGGCGGAGCTTATGGCCAAACGCTTCGAGATCGCGCTGGCCCGCACGGGGCTTGCGCGAAAGGGGCCGGGCCTGCGGACCGACCTCTTCGCCGTGCCGCCCAAACCGGGCGACCAGCTCTCTCTGTTTTAACCAAAGCTCTGACATAGGACAGCCGATCAGGTGCGGCGGCGACGCCCGGAGCGTTCGCGTTTCGCCGGGCCTTTGTCGTCGGTGCCATCAGAGGCCGAGGAGAAGCCGCCGAGTTTCTCGGCGATCTCTTCAAGCGTCGGGCGCGGGCCGCGCGGACGGGTTTCAAGCGCTTCTTTCATGGCTTTGAGATGCTCCGGCGTGGTGCCGCAACAGCCGCCGATGATCGTCGCCCCGGCATCGCGCGCCAGGACGGCATATTCGGCCATCAACTCGGGCGTGCCATCGTAATGAATGTGGCCGTCGACATAGCGCGGGATGCCCGCGTTGCCCTTGGCGATGATTGGACGGTCGTGGCCCTGCGCGGAAAAGCCCAGAACGGTGCGCAGCAGGTCGGAGGCCCCGACGCCGCAGTTGGCACCATAGGCGATCGGCGGGGTCGGCAGTTTTTCGACCATGTTCGACAGTTCCGTCGAGGTGACGCCCATCATGGTGCGGCCTGCGGTGTCAAAGCTCATGGTGCCGATCCACGGCAGACCGGCCTTGGCCGCGCCTTCGGCGGCGGCCTTGTATTCATCGGGGGCGGAAATGGTTTCGATCCAAGCGATGTCGGCCCCGCCCGCTTTGAGGCCCACGGCCTGATCGTAGAACATCTCGACGGCGCGCTCGTAAGACAGCGGTCCCATCGGTTCCATGATCTCGCCGGTCGGGCCCATCGAGCCCGCGACGATCACCGGGCGACCTGCCGCATCGGCGACCTTGCGGCCGATCTCGGCGGCAGCCTTGTTCAGTTCGAACACGCGGTCTTCGGCATTGTGCAGTTTGAGGCGCGAGGCCGTGCCGCCGAAAGAGTTGGTGAGGAAGATGTCGGACCCGGCATCGACCGCGCCCTGATAGAGCTTTTCGATGTTTTCCGGCTTGTCGACGTTCCAAAGCTCCGGCGCGTCGCCGGAGGAGAGGCCCATATTGAACAGGGTCGTGCCCGTCGCGCCATCGGCCATCAGCCAATCACGGGTCTCAAGGAGTTTGGTCAGGGCGTCGGTCATGAAGCCTCCGGAGCTTTGCGCCCAGCCGGGCGGGCAGGGTGCGGGGTCAAAAAGGGAATGCCCGGACGGAAGACCGCCGGGCTTTGGGGTGATGTGCCACGTCTGGTTCCATTTATCAAATTCAAACAGGTCATAAAGATCATGAGCCTGAGTGCAGAACCGGCGGGGCGTTGCGCCTATCGTCGTGACAACAGGCGCGGCAGGCGTCCGAGGCGGAGCGTGCGGTGGGTGGCAAACCGCGCGGCTTTCATAGGGTTGCCGGTGGGGCGCGGCGGCGGGGCGGTGACGCGGCGCAGGATGTCGAGCGCGGAAACCGCGAGTGCGAGCCGGGACGGGGCAACGAGGTAGAGCGTTTCCCAATGCGGCGCGAAGGCCGCCTTGAACCGACGCAGGCCCGCAGCGCCGGATTTGCTCAGAAAGCGGGAGCGCAGGCGGCGGATCAGGGCGGAGCGATCCTCTCCCTGCCACGGCACGGCGGCGAGCGACAGGCGCGGGACGCCATGGGCGCGGGCGGCCTCGATGACCTTGGCGATCAGAAGCTGGATCGTGCCGTCGGGGGCGGCATGGCCGAAGCGCATCAGGTCGAGGGTCATCTCATTGCGGCTTTCATGAAAGCTTACGAAAGCGACCAGATTGCGACCCTGCCATGCAAGGAAGACGCGCTGGCAGGAGATATAGTCGCGATCATAGGTGCCCATCGAGAAACCGCGTTCCTTGCCGCGCAGGGTGAGCCATTCGCCCGCCACGCGGTCCATCTGCTCCAAGGGCAATTCGCGCCCGCCTTCGGTGATCTTGATGCCGGCCTCTTCGGCTTTGCGCAGGGTGCGGCGCAATTGTCGGTATTTTGCACCCTCCAAGGTGAAGTCCTTGGGCCGAAGCCAAGCTTCTTCGGCGGTGGGCAGGACGCGCCAGCCCGCGCGGCGGGCGGAGGCGGCCATGCGCGCCCCGCATTTATAGATCGCGGGCATGCGGTAACGCCGGGCCGCCGCCCGTGCCAATGCCTCGCGGGTGACGGAGGGGCAGGCGCGTGCGGCGAGCGGATCGGAGAGCATGACGAGCGACTGGCCGATGGGGGCGGCGAGGCCGAGGCCGGTGCCATCGCTTGAACTCAAAAGCGAAAAGTCGCGGGTGCGGAGCAGTCCTGCTTCGGCGCGCGGCGCGGCGAAGATTTGCATTTCAAGCTGCGGCGAGAGGAACGGCGTGGGGCATGTTTTGACCAGTTTCGGCTCTGCCGCGAGATTGCTGCCACGCGGGCCGCGCAGGATCACCAGCGCCGAGAGCGCCGCGGGGATCACGTAATAGACCAGCCGGAAGGCAACGACCGCACCGAGCAGCGGTTCCAGCGGGACGTTCGGCAGGAGCGAGGCCAAGGTTGCCTCGAACGGCCCGACGCCGCCCGGCGTGGAGGCGATCAGCCCGGCCCCGAGAGAGAAGAGATAGGCCGAAATCGTGTGTTCCAGCGGCAGGTGAAGGTGTTCGGGCAAGAGCGCATAAAGCGCCAGTCCGGCGCAGATCGTATCAATGGCGGTGAGCCCGATCACGGTCGCCATGGTCCGCAGGGACGGCCAAGGCAGGCGCACGAGGCGACGGGGCGGAAAAAGCGACAGAAGCGCCATCAGCGCCGACAACAGCACCGTACCGGTGGCGAGGGTTCTGATCCAAGGCAGTTCGGGTTGAAAGAACATGAGCGCGGCGGAGGCGACCACGGCCCAGCCCGCAAGAAAGGACAAGGCCACAGCGGCAGAGAGCCGCGCCGCTTGCCAGAGGGTGAGTTCGGGGAGCATCCGCCAGCGGATCAGCGTCCCGGTCAGGGCGCCGAAGCCAAGAAACTGCGACAGTCCAATGGCGACCATGCCGGACTTGCGCGCGGATGTGTCGGAAATCCCGGTGCCGAGCTGGGCATGCAGCACACGGTCATATTGCCCGACGGCCCAGAAGCTCCCGAGCGTGGCGAGCGCGGCAAATCCCCATTGTTCGGGGCGAATGCCCGCGATGGTGCCGAGAATGGTGTGAAGGTTGAGATGGGCGACTTTTTCCCAAAGGAGCCAGCCGAAAAACAGCATGACGGCGAGCGGGAAAACCTGTTTGCCGACGAGTTTGCCCACGAATTTGCGCGGGCCTGCCGGGTCGGAGCGGCTTGGCGTGGCGGTCGAGGCGAGAGGCTCAAGCTTGTCCTCGATCTCGATCTGGCTGTGTCGCATCGTGGTCCATGCTCCTGTTTGGCCCTGTTTCGGGCCCTGTCTGACACCGTTTCGTCCGGGGCAGGTTGTGGCTTACGCGAGCTTTGCCAAGATTCGATTAATGCCTTTGACAAAGAAGCGGTTACCCCACATCGAGCGTGGTGCACGAACCGTCGGCCTGTGCGGTCGGCCTTTTGGGCGGAGAGCTCAGGGCCTGTGGAGCATGTCGGGGGAGACGCAAAAAGAAACAAGGGCCCGTATCGAAATACGGACCCTAAAGCCTGTCACTTTGTGGTGAAATTTCAGTGATCTGACGCGGTCAGCCTCAGGTCAGCTTTCGGCCAGTTCTGCTTTGGCCTCGGCAAAGAATTCGGCGTATTTTTCGCGCACGGCACTCACGCTGGACGCCGCGCCGAGATCTTCGGCGACTTTGGCGATCACGTCTTCCGGGCCGCGCTCTTTCAGATCGGCACGGATCACATCCGCTGTGTAGGTCTCAATTTCATCGCCGGATTTCCCGAGCGTCCCGGCAGCCCATTTGGCAAGCTTACGGTCGGCACGCGCCTCCAGGCGGAACTGAAGCTCAGCGTCATGCGCATATTTGCGCTCAAAGGCCGCTTCCCGTTCGTCGAAGGTGGTCATGCAGGCTCCTCCTCTGTCAATCTCCTGAGCTTGATTATGACCATCTCAGGGGCGGTTCACAAGGATGCAGATCAATAAAGTGTTTAGATTTTGGGCAAATGGCGAAAATCAACTGGGCGGTGATTGTGGTGGCAAGCTTGCCCCCGCGTCTCCCTTGCCCTAAAGAGCGCATCTGAAGTGGCCGGTCGTAATGATTCCCGGCCCCACTAGCTTTGGAGGCCCCATGGCGCGCCGTAAAAAAATCTACGAAGGCAAAGCGAAAACGCTCTACGAAGGTCCAGAACCGGGCACTCTGGTGCAGTATTTCAAGGATGACGCAACTGCGTTCAACGCGCAGAAACATGCGACCATCGAGGGCAAGGGCGTGCTCAACAACCGCCTGTCCGAGTTCTTCATGAACGGTCTGACCTCTCTGGGCATTCCGAACCACTTCATCAAACGCCTGAACATGCGTGAGCAGCTGATCCGTCAATGCGAGATCGTGCCGCTGGAAGTGATCGTGCGCAACTACGCTGCCGGCTCCATGGCCAAACGTCTCGGGCTTGAAGAAGGCATCCGCCTGCCGCGCCCGATCATCGAATTCTCCTACAAGGACGACGCGCTCGGCGATCCGCTTGTGCCGGAAGAATATATCATCGCCTTCGGTTGGGCCTCGCAGCAGGATCTCGACGACATCGTCGCTCTGGCGCTGCGGGTGAACGATTACCTGTCCGGCGTGATGTACGGCGTCGGCATTCGTCTGGTGGATTTCAAGATCGAGATTGGTCGCGTCTGGGATGGCGATTTCATGCGCCTGATCGTCGCCGACGAGATCAGCCCGGACAGCTGCCGCCTTTGGGACATCGAGAGCGGGCAGAAGCTCGACAAGGACGTGTTCCGCCGCGACCTCGGCTCTCTGACCGACGCCTATACCGAAGTGGCGCGCCGTCTGGGCGTGTTGCCGACCAACGGACCGATCGACGCGGACACGCCGAAGATCATCAATTGAAAGCCACGACTGGTGTGCGGCTAAGCGCGCCAAAGGGACCACTGAGAGGAACGACTTCATGAAAGCCCGCGTCTTTGTCATGCTGAAAAACGGTGTTCTGGACCCTCAAGGCGAGGCCGTGCGCCACGCTTTGGGTAGCCTTGGCTTTGATGGCGTCGAAGGCGTGCGTCAAGGCAAGGTGATCGAGCTTGATCTCGCCGATGGCACCTCGGAAGAGACCATCACCGAGATGTGCGAGAAGCTTTTGGCCAACACGGTGATCGAAAGCTACAAAATCGAGCTGCTCTGAGCCGCTCAGCTTCCACGAGATCAAAGGCCGCCCTTCGGGGCGGCTTTTTTTATGTGCCGTTGCTTTGCTATGCGCTGCTGTATCGGCCTTCGAGGCTATTCTTTGCGCGCTACATCCGCACAACATCAACCTCGCGGCATAAACCTCTTGTTTTGTCTGTCCTTTCCGTCAGTGTTGGGCCGTCCCGGCGAGGTTTGATCTCGCGGGTGTTGGTCTGTGGATGGTTTGAGAGGTATCACTATGTTTTCCGGTTTGACGCGCTCTGCGCCCTTTGTTCTTTGCGCGGCTTTGGTCGGAGTGGTTTTGCCCAGTGCGGCTTTGCCAAGTGCAAGCGGGGCGGAGGAGGTTCCCGGGTTTCATTACAAGCAATGGCAGGCGGCGTGCGGGCCGGAGTATTGCGCGCTCACGCCCCGCGCCAATCCGATCCTGTCGCTGGTCAGGGCCAATGCGGGCGGGCATTGGGCGCTGAGTTTCCATGAAGATGTACGTGGCACGATTTTGATCGACGGGGTTGAGATGGGCTGGGCGGAGGATGCGGAAATGCCGTTCCCTGCGCCGCTTCTGGATGGGGATGTGCTTGAACTTCACTACGATGCGGAGGGGTTCAGCGACGGTGTCTCTCTGGCCGGGATCAAGGCGGCGCTGATCTGGGCGGAGGAGCAACAAGGGCAGGCGGGAGATCGCACATTGGCCCTTCCGAGGCCGGATTGGGCGGCGCTCAAGGCGCAGGCCCGCGCCATGACGGAGGAGGCCTGTGAGGGGCCTTTGCCGGATATGTTCGACAATGTCTCTGAGCCGCAGATCATTTGGGGGCACCCGGAGGTTCTGGTTCTGGCGCAAACCTGTTGGACGGCGGCCTATAATGTCGGCTCACACGTTTATCTGCTGGGGCCGGTGCTCGATGGTGTTGATCCCGTGCGGGTGGCAGCGATCGACGAGACCGGGACACCGACGCCGGAACTGGCGCTTTGGGGACTTGAGGGGGATTCCCCGGTGCTGGAGAGCTATTACAAGGGGCGGGGCCTCGGGGATTGTTTTACCCATGAGACTTGGGTGTTCGATGGGTTTCACTATCGGCTGAAAACGCGGGTCGTGGATGATGAATGCGACGAGAAGACCATACCGATGGTGGTTTGGCCGGAATAAATCGCGCTCATAATTGTTCGCACTCAGAACGTGGCCTGAAGAGGGCACCCCCGTTTGGGGATGCGCCTGTTTTTAAGAGAGGGGATCAGCGCCACCCCAGCGCCGGGGCGACCTCTTTCAAAATCGTCTCGATCACATGGATGTTGTACTCGACGCCCAACATGTTCGGCACGGTCAGGAGAAGAGTATCGGCCTCGGCAATCGCTTCGTCGCCTTTGAGCTGCTCGATGAGCTTGTCCGGCTCGTCGGCATAGCCGCGCCCGAAGATCGAGCGGGTCTGGTCGATCATCCCGATCTGGTCGCTGTCCTTGCCTCCTTGGCCGAAATACATCCGGTCCATGTCATTGGTCAGCGCAAAGATTGAGCGGCTCACAGAGACGCGCGGTTCACGGTCATGACCCGCAGATTTCCACGCCTCACGATATTCACGGATCTGCTGCGCCTGCTGCACATGGAAGGGCTCGCCGGTTTCGTCGTCTTTCAGCGTCGAGCTTTGCAAGTTCATGCCGAGCATCGCCGCCCATTTCGCCGTGGCGTTGGAGCCGGAGCCCCACCAGATGCGGTCGATCAGCCCTTCGGAATGCGGCTCAAGACGCAGCATCCCCGGCGGGTTCGGGAACATCGGGCGCGGGTTGGGCTGCGCAAAGCCACGGCCTTCGAGCTGTTGCAGGAAGAGCTGGGTGTGACGGCGGGCCATGTCGGAGGCGTCCTCGTCCTCGGCGGGCATATAGCCAAAATGCCGCCAGCCATCGATCACCTGTTCGGGCGAGCCACGGCTGAGCCCAAGCTGCAGGCGTCCGCCCGCGATCAGATCGGCTGCGCCTGCGTCTTCCGCCATATAGAGCGGGTTCTCATAGCGCATGTCGATCACGCCGGTGCCGATCTCGATTTTCGAGGTTTTGGCACCGATGGCGGCCAGAAGCGGGAAGGGTGAGGCGAGCTGGCGGGCAAAGTGGTGGACGCGGAAATAGGCCCCGTCGAGGCCCAGTTCTTCTGCGGCGACGGCCAGGTCGATGGATTGCAAAAGCGCGTCCGAGGCCGAGCGCACGGCCGAACCGCGTTCGGGTGCCCAGTGGCCGAAGGACAAAAAGCCAAGATTTTTCATAGTGTTCCTTTCATCAACGCCAAGCCGGAGGGCTGGCGCGCTGTTGAGATGAATGTAGGGATTTGGCCGGGGGCAGAACAAGGGGGCTGGCTGTTCCCCTTGGCACAGAGACCGTGCGGCGCTGCTTTGCACAAGATCCGGGTCGCTTGGAGCATGGCGATTTTCTATGCCGGAGGCGTGTGAATAAGGAGCTTTCGCGATGATCTTTCAGGGATTGCCAACCCTCACCGCCCATGCGCTGCGTTTGGGCAAGTCGGATGCCAACGGGCAGGTGTCGGAGTTCGTTCTGAACCCTTATGAGAGGGCGCCCTGTCGGCACTGTTTGTGCAATATTCCCAAAGGCCAGGGCATGTTGATCTGTGCGCACCGGCCGTTTGAGAGCCGCAATCCTTATGCGGAGACCGGGCCGATTTTCCTTTGTGCCGGTGATTGCGCACCCTATCGGGGCGAAGCCGTGCCGGAGGTGTTGACCACCTCGCCGGACTATCTGATCAAGGGCTACGACATCAATGAGCGGATCGTGTACGGCACGGGGCGGGTGACGCCGCAGGGCGAGATCGAAACTTATTGCGCGGAGTTGCTGTCGCGCGATGAGATTGCCTTTGTCGACATTCGCTCGGCGCGCAACAATTGCTGGCAGGTGCGGGTGATGCGCTGATCGCGGCATGTTCATTGCGCATGAAGGCTTGATCCCGAAGCTTCCCCAGCGTATCAGGCGCGTGAACAGACCTCCGTACATCCCTCACAGGAGTTTCCCCGATGAAAGCCGCCGTCCTGCAATTCCCCGGGTCCAATTGCGACCGTGACATGTACACCGCGCTCAAGAATGCCGGTGCGGACGTGACGATGGTCTGGCACAAAGATGCGGAACTGCCGGAAGGCGTCGATGTTGTCGGCGTGCCGGGCGGCTTTTCCTACGGCGACTATCTGCGCTGCGGCGCGATTGCGGCGAACTCTCCGGTGGTGGCTTCGCTCAAGAAACACGTTGAGCGTGGCGGGTATGCCTTCGGCATCTGCAACGGCTTTCAAGTGCTGACCGAAGCGCGGCTCCTGCCGGGCGCTTTGCTGCGCAACGGTGGTCTCAAGTACATCTGCAAGACCACACCGCTCGCCGTTGAAAGCACCGACAGCCCCTATACCTCTGCCTATGCGCAAGGTCAGCACATCGGTATTCCGATCGCGCACCACGATGGCAACTTCACGGCCGACGAGAGCACGCTCGACATGCTCGAAGGCGAGGGCCGTGTGGCCTTCCGTTACCTCGACAACCCGAACGGGTCGAAGCGCGACATCGCCGGCATCCTGTCGGAGAACCGCCGTGTGCTCGGCATGATGCCGCACCCGGAACGCGCCGCCGAGCCGCAGCACGGCAATGAAGACGGTAAACTGTTCTTCACATCGCTGATGGACGCACTGGTTTCCGCCTAAACCCCCGCCACACCGGCAGGAATTTGCTCAAATGTCGCGAAACGATGGTTTTGCGGGGACTATGACGCCTGTTCGGCCCCTTGCGGGCGACAGGCGCCAGCGCGTACTCTTACCCGCATGAGTGATCACGATACCATCGGCGGCAAACAGCGGGCCAGGCGGCCGCGCACCATGAGCTGGACCGGGCGTCTGGCTCTGATGGCCTTTATTGCGGCGGCCGTGGGCGTCATCTGGGTCACCAATCTTCTTTTGACGGAACGCTACACGACGCTGACCCGCAACCGCGCGGAAGTGCGACAGGCGCTTTATGCCGGGAACCTGATGAGTGAATTGCAGCGTAATTCCATCGTTCCGATCCTGTTGTCGCGCGATCCGGTTCTGGTGAATGCGCTGACCTCGCGCGATTTTTCCCAGACCTCTCAACATCTGATCGCCTATGTCGATGAGATCGGCGCGGCGGGGATCACGCTTTTGGATGAAAGTGGCCGGGTGGTGGCCGCGACGGATCGGTCATTGCTCGGCGCGAACAACCGACAATCGGCGTCTTTCGTCGATGCGTTGCGCTCCAATGAGACGGTGTTCAAGACCACGGCGATGGACAACAACGCCTATGAGTTCACCTATTCGCGCCGGATCGACGTGAATGGCGCGCTGGCGGGTGTCATCGTGGTCAAGGTCGATCTCGCCAAGTTCGAGAAAAGCTGGGCTGGGATTTCGGACGCGGTGATTGTGGTCAACTCCGAGGGCAATATCATATTGTCCACCGAGCCGCGTTGGCGTTCGAAACAGGAGGCCGAAGCTTTGGCCACCCGTGATGCGCCGACGGCGATTGAGCGGGCGTTTCAGCTGACCACCGACTGGTCACCGGACCCGGATGAGGCCTATCTCGGCGGCGAAGCAGTGATGCGTCTCGAAAGCCGCATCCCATTTCGCGGCTGGAGGATGACCTCTTTCACCACCTATGGCTCGGTGCGCGAGCGGGTGAACGGGTTTCTGGCCCTCGAAATCATGGGCTTTGCCATTTTGCTGTCGGGCGCGTTCTACCTGACATCGCGCCGCGCCGTGTCCCGCGCCGGGTTGTTCCAGCGGGAAAGTGCGGAGCTGCGCCAGCTTAACGCCACGTTGCAACGCGAGATCGCGGACCGCAAACGGGCGGAGAAAAGCCTTGAGGTGGCCGAACAGACCTTGGCGCAATCGTCCAAGCTGGCGGTGCTGGGGGAAATGTCTGCGGCGGTGTCGCATGAGCTGAACCAACCTCTCGCCGCGATGAAAACCTATCTTGCCGGGGCGCGGCTTCTGATCAAGCGCAAGCGCTCAGAGGAGGCACTGGCCTCGTTTGGGCGCATTGACGATCTGATCGAGCGCATGGGCGCGATCACCAAACAGCTCAAATCCTACGCCCGCAAAGGCTCCGATCATTTGCAGCCGATTGACCTGCGCGATTGCGTGTCCTCGGCCCTGTCGATGATGGAGCCGCAGTTCAAACAGGGCGCGGTCGAGATCATTCGCGGCCTGCCGCCGGAGCCGGTGGTGGTGGACGGGGATCGGGTGCGCCTTGAGCAGGTGCTTGTGAACCTGTTGCGCAATGCGTTTGACGCCAGCAAGAATTCCGACGAACCGCAGATCGAGATTTTGGTGACCGGTGGTATACTGGGCGGCACTCAAGCAAGCGTGAGTGTTCGTGACAACGGCTCCGGGATCGAAGACCTCGACACTTTGTTCGAGCCTTTTTACACCACCAAGGCTCCGGGGGACGGGGTTGGGCTTGGCCTTGCGATCTCCTCCGGCATTGTGGCGGAGCTCGGCGGGCGGCTGACGGCACGCAACCGGCCAGCCGGGGGCGCGGTGTTTGAAATGATACTGCCTCTCTCTGACGAGGCGAAACACGCGGCGGAATAAACCCGCCCAGACGTTGAATATCCGGCATGGACCGGAGCAAGAAGGGAAAAGACCATGGCGACGGCAATGAAAATCGCGATCGTCGATGACGAACAGGATATGCGGCAGTCGATCAGCCAATGGCTGGCGCTTTCGGGGTTTGACACGGAAACCTTTGCCAGCGCGGAAGATGCTGTGAAGGCGCTTGGGGCCGATTATCCGGGCGTTGTCATCACCGATATCAAAATGCCCGGCATGGACGGGATGCAATTTCTCAAACGCCTGATGAGTGTTGATAGCGGTCTGCCCGTCATCATGATCACCGGCCACGGCGATGTGCCAATGGCGGTGGAGGCGATGCGGATCGGGGCGTTTGATTTCCTTGAGAAACCGTTCAACCCGGACCGGATGACCGAGCTGGCCAAGAAGGCCACCAATGCGCGGCGTCTGACGCTCGACAACCGGATGCTGCGGCGCGAGCTGTCGGATGGCACGGGCATCATGAACAAGCTGATCGGCGCGTCTCCCGTGATGGAGCGGCTGCGCGAGGATATTCTCGATCTCGGACAGGCCGACGGGCATGTGCTGATCGATGGCGAAACCGGCACCGGCAAGACGCTTGTGGCGCACGCGCTTCATGCGGTGGGCACACGGGCGTCTAAGAAATTCATCACCTTCGCCTGTGCGGGGCGCGATGAGGCCGATCTGACGAAACGGCTCTTTGGGCCGGACCCGGACGGGCAAATCCAGCCGTTGATTGAAGAAGCGCGCGGCGGCACTTTGGTGCTCGAAGATATCGAGGCCATGCCGATGACGCTTCAGGCGCGTTTGCTGAAATGGATCGACGAGCAGGGCACGCCGCCGGAAACCCGTGTGATCGCGATCTGTAACCTGCAGGAACAGGGCCGGACCTGTGAATCGGCGCTGCGTCCCGATCTCTATTTCCGTTTGGCCGCGATGAAAATCACCACCCCGCCGCTGCGCCAGCGCGGGGAGGACATCCTGCTACTGTTTACCCAGCTCAGCCAGCAATTCGCCGAAGAATACGGCTGCGATGCGCCGGAACTGTCGGCGCAGGAAGCGGCCCAGCTCTTGCAAGCGCCCTGGCCGGGGAACATCCGTCAACTGATCAATGTGGCGGAGCGTTCCGTGTTGCAAAGCCGTCGCGGCTCCGGGTCGATCACGTCGCTTTTGCTGTCCGAGTCCGATGCGCCGGAACAGCAGACCATGACGACCGAGGGCAAGCCGCTCAAGGAATATGTCGAGGCCTTCGAGCGGATGTTGATCGACAACACGATGCGCCGTCACAAAGGCTCTATCGTCGCCGTGATGGATGAGCTGTGCCTGCCGCGCCGGACGCTCAACGAGAAAATGGCCAAATACGGTTTGCAGCGCTCTGATTATCTCTGAGTTCGCGCGATCATGACAAAGGGAAGGCGCCCAACCCGCGAGGGAAGGGCGCCTTGTCACGTCTGGGATCGGAGGGAGAGCTATGCTCAGGCGTGGTCTTCAACCCATTTTGCGAAGGCGGCCATATAGGTGGTGAGGAAGTCCTCAGTGCCTTCGGTGATGATCTTGCCGTCCTCGTCGAACATGTTCCACAGGTTGCCGATATAGGCTTCTGGCTGCTGCATGGCGGGCATGTTCAGGAACACCAGCGGTTGACGCAGGTGGTGGTTGGCGCCGAAGCCGCCGATGCCGGAGGGGCTTGCGGTCACGATGGCGGCGGGTTTGCCGGCCCATGCGCTTTCACCATAGGGGCGCGAGCCCACGTCGAGGGCGTTTTTGATCGCTGCGGGCATAGAGCGGTTATATTCCGGTGTCACGAACAGCACACCGTCGGCAGCTTTGATCTCCTCGCGGAAGCGCGTCCAGCTTGCGGGCGGGGTGTCGGTGTCGAGGTCTTCGTTGAAGAACGGCAGGTCGCCGATCTGAACGAAGTCGAATTCCATGCCTTCCGGGGCAAGTTTTGTCAGGGCTTTGGCGAGTTTCAGAGTATAAGAGTCTTTGCGGAGCGAGCCGACCAGAAGAGCGATACGGGTCATGATGTGTCCTTTCGGGTTGCGCAGAGTTCTGCGCTTTTATGTGAATTTCGATATATAATTTATCACTTATGATCGAATATGCACATGAAACTTGTGTGCAGAGGCACAGAGACCCTCTGTCGCCCTGCACAGAGCTCAAGGTGGCTCACGAAAGAGTGCTTTAACCAATTTGCTTTAATTTTGACGCTATATGGGCGTTTGAAGCGGGTTTGGCCGCGAAAAACGCGTTTCCATGCATTTGCGTGTTGTCTAAAGGCAGATGCATCACTACTGATATAAAGACGCAGGTCCGGATGACGCCCAAGATGTCCCGGAAACCGCGTGACACAGATTCGCTGCATGCGTGTGTTGGAATCCGGGAATTCCCGTCGCTTCCCCGCAGAGCAGACCGATACCGCCAGACGGCATGACAAAACCGTCGGCACGAACCGCCCGAAGCCACGTTCTCGAGGTCATAGGGATTTAAATGGGCGCAAGGGCTTGGGATATATCCCGTCTGATGCGCCGGAGAAGAACCGCGATGCAACGCGCAGAGGCAAGATCAGAGCACAGAGCGGGCGCCAGCGCCCCCGCCGTCTTGCCCGCACTGCACGCCCCAAGACATCACCCGGAAAACAGCGCCGCGTCCCGCAGGGGAGGTGCGCCCGTTTCGGGTGCCGGAAGACAAATTCAATGGCAAAGAAAATGCTCATCGACGCCACCCACGCGGAGGAAACCCGCGTCGTGGTGGTCGACGGAAACAAGGTCGAGGAATTCGACTTTGAATCGGAAAACAAACGCCAGCTTGCTGGCAACATCTATCTTGCAAAAGTAACACGGGTCGAGCCGTCGCTTCAGGCGGCTTTCGTGGATTACGGCGGAAACCGTCACGGTTTCCTCGCCTTCTCCGAGATTCACCCGGATTACTACCAGATCCCGCTGGCCGACCGTGAGGCGCTGCTGGCTGAGGAAATGGAATATGCCAAGGCGCAGGAAGAGGAAGAAGAAAAGCCGAAACGGTCCCGCCGTTCGCGCTCGCGTTCCCGTTCCAAGCCGAAGGCCGAGACCAAGGCAGAAGAGGTAAAATCCTCCGACGCGATCGAGACCAAAGAAGTGTCGATCGCGGACGATGCGGCTTCGGACGCACCGTCTTCTGTTGCAGGTATGGATGTGATCGAGCCGGAAGGCTCCGAGGCTGATGCGCTGATCTCTGACGAGGCTGCGCCGGTCGAGGAGGGCACGTCGCCCGCGTTCACCGTTCAGGACACCCCGGTCGAAGAACCGGAAGATGCCCCGGAACAGACTGAAGAAGCGGCTCAAACCGAAGAGACCAAGGCGGAAGCGCCGGTCGCTGAGGTCGCGGCTGAGACGGAAGAAGCCGAGACTGCGGAGCCTGACGAGGCAACCGAGACCACGTCTGAGGACAGCTCCGACGCGGAGGATGAAGACGCGTCTGACGACGAAGATGATGACTCTGATGACGACGCGGACAACGCGTCTGAGACCGATGACAGCATCGAAAGCGTCGCCGACGATGACACCACCGAGGAAATTCGCCCGAAGCGCAAACCGCGTCCGCGCAAATACAAAATCCAGGAAGTCGTCAAAGTCCGCCAGATCATGCTGGTGCAGGTCGTCAAGGAAGAGCGCGGCAACAAGGGCGCGGCTCTGACCACCTACCTGTCGCTCGCCGGGCGTTACTGCGTGTTGATGCCGAACACCGCGCGCGGTGGTGGTATCTCCCGCAAGATCACCAATGCCGCAGACCGCAAGAAACTCAAAGAGATCGCAGGCGAGCTTGAAGTGCCGCAGGGCGCTGGCCTGATCATCCGCACGGCGGGCGCACAGCGCACCAAGACGGAGATCAAGCGCGACTACGACTACCTCAAACGCATGTGGGAACAGATCCGCGAGCTGACGCTGAAATCTGTGGCCCCGGCGAAAATCTATGAGGAAGGCGACCTGATCAAACGGTCGATCCGCGATCTGTATTCCAAGGACATCGACGAGGTGATCGTCGAGGGTGTCGAGGGCTATCGCGAGGCCAAGGACTTCATGAAAATGATCATGCCGTCCCATGCCAAGAACGTGAAACCCTACGGGGACCAACTGCCGCTGTTCGCGCGCTATCAGGTGGAAAGCTACCTCGCCGGGATGTTCAACCCGGTGGTGCAGCTCAAGTCCGGCGGTTACATCGTGATCGACGTGACCGAAGCTCTGGTGGCCGTTGACGTGAACTCCGGTCGCGCCACGAAAGAAGGCTCGATCGAGGAGACCGCGCTCAAGACCAACCTTGAGGCCGCCGAAGAGGTCGCCCGTCAGGCGCGTCTGCGCGACCTTGCTGGTCTGATCGTCATCGACTTCATCGACATGGAAGAGCGCCGGAACAACACGGCGGTTGAGAAACGTCTGAAAGACAAACTCAAAACCGACCGCGCGCGCATTCAGGTGGGCCGGATTTCCGGTTTCGGTCTGATGGAAATGTCGCGCCAGCGTCTGCGTCCGGGCATGCTTGAGGCCACGACCCAGCCCTGTCCGCATTGTCACGGCACGGGTCTGATCCGCTCCGACGACAACATGGCTCTGACCATTCTGCGCCAGCTGGAAGAAGAGGGCACGCGCAAGCGCTCCCGCGAGGTTCTGCTCAAAGCGCCGGTGGCCATCGTCAACTACCTGATGAACATGAAGCGCGAAAAGATCGCCCAGATCGAAGCGCGCTATGGCATGGCCATTCGGATCGAGGCCGATCCGTTCCTGATCTCCCCGGACTTCTCCATGGAGCGGTTCAAAACCGCCACCCGTGTGGTGCCGGAACCGAGTGCGACCGTGATTTCCGCGTCTGCCGATCTGATGGCGGATTACGAGGAAGAGATCGAGGAAGAGGCCGAGGATCAGGTCGAAGAAGAAGCCAAAGTGGTCGAAGAGGCCGCGGAGGACGAACAGAAGCCGAAGAAACGTCGCCGCCGCCGTCGTCGTCGCAAGAAGAGCGATCAGACGGACGGTCAGGACTCGAATGGCGAGGACAACTCGGAGGGCGATGCCGAAGAGACGTCCGAGACCGGCGAAGAGGCTCCGGCAGAGCAAGGTGAAACCCCGTCGGAAGATGCGGCTACTGCGGCCACTGAGACGGTCGAAGAGGCTCCGGCTGAACCTGTAGAGGCGGAAGCGAAACCGAAACCGAAGCGCAAGCGTCGGACCAAGGCGGAGATCGAGGCGGACAAGGCTGCGAAAGCGGCGGCTGAGGCCGAGGGCACTGCCACGGAAGAAAAGCCGAAGCCGAAGCGCAAGCGTCGGACCAAGGCTGAGATCGAAGCGGACAAAGCTGCGAAAGCGGCGGCTGAAGCCGAAGCTGCTTCCGCTGCGGATGCTCCGGCAGAGGCTCCGGTCGAAGCCCCGGTCGAGGCGCAGGACGCATCGGTTGAAGACGCGCCTGTTGTTGCCGAGGCCGCGCCGGAAGCGGTCGTGGAGGCTGCGCCCGAGCCGGTTTCAGAGGTCGCCCCTGTTGCTGAGGAGGTGACGCCCGTGGTCGAGGAGACGCAAGAGGTTGTCCCGTCGACGGATGTGCCTGCCGAGGTCGTGTCAGAAGCGGCACCTGAGGTCTCCTCCGAGCCGCAGATGGCGGAGGCTGACGAAGCGGCTACGGAAGACGACAAACCGAAGCGCCGAGGCTGGTGGAGCCGCTGAGCGGTTTGAAATTTGAATTCAGAACGGCCGGGACTTTCCCGGCCGTTTTCATGTCTGACATATGATCCAACGCGAATGTGAGGCGCCGCGACAAAGGAGGCGCTAGGCGCGGCGCTGGTTTTCTGGCATGAGGCTGTCATGTTTGGAATTGATCTGTTCGACGCAACGCTCCTGCCTTCGATGCTCGTGGCTCTTGCCGCGGGCATGGTGTCCTTTTTGAGCCCCTGTGTGCTGCCCATCGTGCCGCCCTATCTCGCCTATATGTCCGGGATTTCCATGGGTGAACTGACGGGTGGCGGCAAAGGCTCTCGCAAGGCGATCCTGCCCGCGCTGATGTTTGTGCTTGGGCTCTCGACGGTCTTCCTGTTCATGGGGTTCACGGCTTCGGCCTTCGGGATGTTTTTTCTGAAAAACCAAGTGCTTTTCGCCCGTATCTCAGGTGTCGTGATCATCATTCTCGGCCTTCATTTCCTGTCGGTCTTCCGCATTCCGATCCTCGACCGCGAGGCGCGGCTGGACGCGGGCGACAAGGGCGGCACGGCTTTTGGCGCCTATATTCTCGGCCTTGCCTTTGCCTTCGGTTGGACGCCTTGCATCGGGCCGCAGCTTGGCGCGATCCTGTCTATGGCGGCCTCTGAGGCCTCCGTGTCGCGCGGCACCACTCTGCTTGCGACCTATGCCATCGGGCTTGGCCTGCCGTTCCTTCTGTCGGCGATTTTCATCACCCGCGCAGTCGGACTGATGAACCGTCTCAAACGCCACATGGGCCTGATAGAGAAGATCATGGGCGGGCTGTTGTTGCTCGTTGGCCTTCTGATGGTCACGGGGGCCTTCTCGCGCCTGTCTTACTGGCTTTTGGAAACCTTCCCGGCGCTCAGCCAACTCGGTTAAAAGGGCTTAATTTCGCCTGAAACCCACGTTAGTGTTCCGAAAACATTAGAGGTTTTCGGTATGAGCGAGCAGGGTAGACAGGTCACACGGCGCCGGGTGTTCTACATCCCGGGCTATGACCCCATTCCGCCGCGCCGTTACCGTGAGCTTTACCGCAAGGAAGGCGCGGCACAGGCGGAGATTTCCGGCTATTCCCTGAGCTTATCCGCGAAACAGGGGCGCAATTTCGGCTGGACGGTTGAAAGCGAGATCGACGGAAGCAAGATCCATAGCGACATCGACGTGCTGGTCTGGTCCGACATCGTGCAGGAGAGCATGGAGGCGGGGATTTTCCGCACCTACCTGATCCTTGCGCGCACCGCATGGACCTATATCTCGACCGGCGCGCTGTTTCGCTTGATGAAGCTCCGGCGCGGCCCGGTGATCGCGGCGCTGTATCCGATTGGCGTACTCTTGGCGCAGCTTATGATTGCGCTTGTTCTGTTGTGGCTCGTGACGGCCATCGGCGGACTGTTTGGTACGCTTGGCCATTGGATCGGGCTCGCCCTTGGTCTTGTCTCGGCCTATCTGTTGCTGTCGTGGTTCAAGGCCAAGGACGGCAAGGTCTTCGCCTATTACCTGATGCACGATTACGGCTTCTCGGCGCGCTGGCGCGGAGCGGATCCGCCCGTGCTGAAGGAACGCATCGCGGTGTTTCGGGAGCAGATTTCTGAAGCACTGCGCGGGGATTGGGACGAAGTTCTCATCGTCGGCCATAGCTCCGGCGCGCATCTGGGCATTCAAATCCTGTCTGACCTGATCCGTCGCGGGGAGCTGATCTCCAACGGGCCGGTGTTGTCCTTTCTCTCGCTCGGGCAGGTCGTTCCAATGGTGTCCTACCTGCCAGAGGCCAAGACCCTGCGCCGCGATCTGGCCTATCTCTCTGCGCGCGATGAGATTTTCTGGCTCGATGTGACGGCGCCGGGCGATCCGTGTTCTTTCGCGCTCTGCGATCCGATCAAAGTGTCGGGCGTCGCGCCGGAAGACCAGAAGTGGCCGCTGGTGATCTCAGCCGCCTTTACCCAGACGCTCAGCCCGGAAAAACAGGCGACGATGAAGCGGCGCTTTTTCCGGCGGCATTTCCAATATCTCTGCGCCTTTGATCAGCCGGAGAGCTACGACTATTTCAAGATCACGGCGGGCGACCAGACCTTGGCGACCCGGTTCCATGATCATCTGCCGAGCCCCTCGCGCATCGACGTGGCGGCGAATAAATTCAAGGACATGGCAGAGGAGGGTGCGTCATGATCCCGCCCAAACCAAAGTCGCGGCCCGAGAAAACCTCCCTGCGCAATTACGTTAAACTGTTCCGCAAGGATATCCTCTCGGCGCAACCCGAAAAGCTCTACCGCGCGTGGATGGCGGAATATAAAACGCCGTTCTTTCGCAGCTTTCTGGTCAATCAGCCCTCTCTGGTCAAACGCGTGCTCAATGAGGAGCCGATGGCGTTCCCCAAGTCCGGGCGGGTGGCGGAGGGGCTGCGGCCCTTGCTCGGCAATTCGGTGTTTCTCACCAATGGCGAGACATGGTTGAAACAGCGTCGGATCATCGACCCGGCCTTTGAAGGCGGGCGGCTCAAGGACACGTTTCCGGCGATGTTGGAGGCGGGGCAAACGCTCGTGTCCCGGCTGGCCGGGCAGGACGCGCCGTTTGATATTGAGCCCTATGCCTCCGAAGGGGCGGCGGATGTGATTTTCCGGACGTTGTTTTCGATCCCGATCACCCATGAGACCGCCTCGAAAGTGTTTGAGGAGTTTCAGGGCTATCAGCGCGCGCAGCCGATCCTCAATATCGCGGCCTTCATTCCGCTGCCGAACTGGTTGCCGCGGTTTCACCGCAAGCGCACGCGGGAGGGTGCCAAGGCGATCCGCAAGCTGATCACCGACCTGACCGCGCAGCGGATGGCGGAGATCGAGGCGGGGCAGGCCCCCGACGATCTGGCGACGAAGATCATGACCACGGCGGACCCGGTGACGGGGGATCGGTTTGATACCGAAGAGATGGTCGATCAGGTGGCGATCTTCTTTCTGGCGGGGCACGAGACCTCTGCGACGGCACTTGGCTGGGCGCTTTGGCTTTTGGCCGCGAACCCGGAGATACAGGAGCGCGCGGCGGCGGAGGCCATGAGCCTGCCTGAGCAGCCGAGTTTCTCCGATCTCTCGAAACTCCGCTTCATCAAGGATGTGTTTCGCGAAACGCTGCGGCTCTATCCGCCGGTGCCGATGATGGTGCGTGAGGCGAAATGTCCGGTGCAGTTTCGGGCGCGCCATGTGCCGAAAGGGGCGCAGATCGTGCTGTCGCCCTGGCATCTCGGGCGGCATCAGATTTTCTGGGAGAACCCCGACGCCTTCGATCCCGACCGGTTCAAGACCGAGAATGGCAAGGACTGCTTGCGCGATGCCTATATTCCGTTCTCTTCCGGGCCGCGCGTTTGCACCGGAGCAGGCTTTGCGATGGTCGAGGGGCCGTTGTTTCTGGCGTTGATTCTACGGGCTTTTTGCCTTGAAACGACCCCGGAAAAGACGCCCGTGCCGGTGGCGCATCTCACTGTGCGCTCAAAAGATGGCATCTGGCTGAAACTCACGCCGCGCTGAACGTCCGAGGGAGCGGGGCGGATCGTAAACGTGCGTTCCGGTATTTTTCGAAAAACCGGAACGGCGTTCCTCTCTGTCTGGCGCTGTCTTGAGTTCGCGGGATGTGCGTCCTACACATTCAGGGACTGCGAGATTTAAAGGACGACGAAAATGTCTGCGCCCAGCCCCATTAAACGCGATATGATCGACAGCATTGGCAACACGCCCCTGATCCGGCTCAAAGGCCCGTCGGAAGCGACCGGCTGTGAGATCTACGGCAAGGCGGAATTCATGAACCCCGGCCAGTCGGTCAAGGACCGCGCGGCGCTGTTCATCATTCAGGATGCGCTCAAGAAGGGCACGTTGAAACCCGGCGGGACCATCGTCGAGGGCACGGCGGGCAATACGGGCATCGGTCTGGCGCTTGTGGGCTCTGCTCTTGGGTTCCGCACCGTGATCGTCATTCCCGAGACCCAGTCTCAGGAAAAGAAAGACATGATCCGTCTGGCGGGCGCGGAGCTGGTTCAGGTGCCGGCAGCGCCCTATAAGAACCCGAACAACTACGTGCGCTACTCGGAGCGTCTCGCCAAGGAACTGGCGAAGACCGATCCGAATGGCGTGATCTGGGCCAATCAGTTCGACAACACGGCGAACCGTCAGGCGCATATCGAGACCACCGGTCCGGAAATCTGGGAACAGACCGGCGGCAAGGTCGATGGTTTCATCTGTGCGGTTGGCTCTGGCGGGACACTTGCTGGGACCGGCATGGCGCTTCAGCCCAAGGGTGTGAAAATCGGTCTCGCGGACCCGATGGGCGCGGCGCTCTACAGCTATTACACCACGGGCGAGCTGAAATCCGAGGGCGGCTCGATCACCGAAGGCATCGGTCAGGGTCGGATCACCGCCAACCTCGAAGGGTTCACCCCTGATTTCTCTTATCAAATCCCGGATGAGGAAGCACTTCCGGTGGTGTTCGATTTGCTTGAACACGAAGGCCTCTGCGTTGGCGGCTCGTCGGGCATCAACGTCGCGGGCGCCATGCGTATGGCGCGCGAGATGGGGCCGGGGCACACCATCGTCACAATCCTGTGCGACTACGGCACGCGCTATCAGTCGAAGCTGTTCAACCCGGACTTCCTCAAGGAGAAACAACTTCCTGTGCCCGAATGGCTTGACCGTGGACCGCGCGCTCTGCCTGACGTATATGAAGGTGCATGATAGCGCAGTTTCTTGCCCGCCTCCTTCTGATCCTGTGTCTCGCGCTGCCGCTCGCCGTCAGCGCGCAGGACAGCGTCGCACCTGATTATATGCAATGGGAAAAGGTGGCCTCCTCTGCGGAGACCACCATCCAAAGCAGCGATACGGCCAACACCGTGTTGGAGCAGCTGCGCGAGAGCCTGACGGTTTGGCGCGCCTCTTTTCTGACAGCGGAAGACACCAATTCGGCGCGGATCGACACGTTGCAGGCGCAGATTGATGCGCTTGGCGATCCGCCTGCGGAAGGCGAGACCGAGAGCGCGGAGATCGCGCAGCGCCGCAAGGAACTCAACAGCCAGCTGGAGACCGCGCAAGCGCCGGTCAAAACCGCCGAAGAGGCCTATACCCGCGCCAACGGGCTGATCTCCGAGATTGACAGTGTTTTGAGCGAGCGTCAGGCCGATGCTCTGATGGAGCTTGGTCCAAGCCCTCTCAATCCGACGCTCTGGCCCGCTGCGCTGAAATCCTTGGCCAAAACGGGCGTCTCGGCCTGGACTGCGGTTGCGGACAATCTGGCCTCCGAGACGGGGCGGGCCGGGCTGAAAACCAATGCGGGGACATTGGTGATCTATCTGCTCATTGCGATTGTTCTGGTCAGCCGGGGGGGGCATTGGTCGGAACAGATGACGGGCTTTGTCCGCAGTCGTGTACCGGGGGCAGCCGGGCAGGGCGTCAGCGGCTTCATCGCCTCTTTGAGTCAAATTCTCGTGCCTCTGATGGGGCTTGTCGCGATCACCGAGGCGGCACGGGTGTCCGGACTTCTTGGGCCGCGCGGCGATGTGATCTTCCGCGCCATTCCGCTTATGGGGCTTGGCTATTTCGTGTCGCGCTGGATCGTGGGCCGTTTGCTCTATCCGACCGGAAGCGCCGAGCCGCTTTTCGATCTATCGACCCCGCGCCGCTATGAGGCGACTGCGATGGCGACTCTTGCGGGCGTGATGGTGGCGCTGGACGGCAGCCTGCGGCATCTGGGTGAGATCGACAATTATTCCGTAGCCAGCACGGCGGTTCTGAACTTCCCGCTGATCGCGATCACTGCGGCAGCGCTGTTCCGGCTGGCGCAAATCCTGAAAAACACCACGCCCCATGCGATCAGCGAAGGCGAGGCGACGGCGGATGTGCCTGAGCAGGGGTTTGCGAGCCTTATCACCCGTTCGGTGTCGCGCGCGGTCATTCTCGCCTCCGTTGCCGGGCTGTTGCTGGGGGCGGTGGGCTATATGTCGGCGGCCAAAGGGCTTATTTTCCCGGTGGTCAAATCGCTCGCGCTCATGGGGCTTTTGGCCTCTTTGTCACGCTTCGCAAATGATCTCTATGCGCTTCTGACCCGCCGCCACGATGGAGACCGCGAAGCGCTTGCACCGGTCTTGCTGACCTTCGCGCTGATTATCGGCTCGGTGCCGCTGTTTGCGCTGATCTGGGGCGTGCGCGAGGATCGGCTCTGGGAAATCTGGGCGCAGATGCGGGACGGCTATTCGCTGGGTGGGGTGCAAATCTCGGTCGGTGATATACTCATGCTCATCGTGGTCTTCGCCATGGGGTTCGGCGCTACGCGGCTGTTCAAAGCGGCGCTGCGCACGGCGATCCTGCCGAAGACCCGCCTCGATAAGGGCGGTCAGAATGCGGTGATTTCTGGCGCGGGCTATGTCGGGATTTTCATTTCCGCGATTGTGGCCGTCACCGCAGCCGGCATTGACCTTTCGGCGCTGGCGATTGTCGCGGGTGCGCTGTCGGTCGGGATCGGTTTTGGTCTCCAAAATATTGTGCAGAATTTTGTCTCTGGCATCATCCTTTTGATCGAACGACCGATTTCCGAAGGCGACTGGATCGATGTCGGTGGCGGCCAAATGGGGATCGTCAAGGATATCTCCGTGCGCTCCACGCGGGTCGAGACCTTTGACAAGACAGATCTGATCGTGCCGAACGCCGATCTGATTTCCAATCAGGTGACCAACTACACGCGCGGCAACCTGATCGGGCGGGTGATCATTCCCGTAGGCGTCGCCTATGGCTCCGACACGCGCAAGGTCGAGGCGATCCTGCGCGAGATTGCCGAAGATCAACCGATGATCACGGTCAATCCAAAGCCGCAGGTGTTGTTCCTGAATTTCGGCGCGGATTCTCTCGAATTTGAAATCCGCGCGATCCTGCGCGACGTGACCTATATTCTCGCGGTGAAAAACGACATCAACCACGCCATTGCCAAACGATTTGGCGAGGAAGGGATCGAGATTCCCTTCGCGCAACGTGATATCTGGCTGCGCAACCCCGAGGCGCTGCAACCGCAGCCCTGGCCAGATGCGACGCCGCCCGTGCCGCTCTCTCAGGAGCCTGAAACGCGTTCGCAGACTGCCGAGCCGGAACGGACGATGATTGAAGCCTCCGATCTTGGTGACATTGACGGCGAAGGTGAAGGCGATGGGGAAAGCTCATGACCGAGCCGCTGTTTCGCGAGGACGCTTATCTTCAGGACGCGTCGGGGCGCGTTGTCGACCACACGCCAGAGGGCGGTGTCATCTTGGATCAGACGATCTTCTACCCGACGGGTGGCGGTCAGCCGGGCGATAGCGGCTGGCTCGATTGGGATGGGGGCACGCTGACCATCGCCACGACCGTGAAGGGGGCAGTGCAGGAGATTATCCTCGTCCCCGCCGACCCCACGCCCTTGCCGCCCATCGGCAGTGAAGTGACGCAGAGGCTCGATTGGATGCGGCGGCATCGCCATATGCGCGTTCATACGGCGCTGCATCTCTTGTCCGTGGTCATTCCTCTGCCTGTGACGGGCGGTTCCATCGGCTCTGAAAAAGGGCGTCTCGATTTCAAGATGGACACCCCGCCGGAAGACAAAGCGGCGCTTGAAACGGCGCTCAATGCATTGATCGAACGGGATCTTGTGGTCTCGCCGGATTGGATCAGCGATGAGGAACTTCTGGCCAACCCGGCGATTGTGAAGACCATGTCGGTCATGCCGCCGACCGGGCAGGGCCGGGTCCGTCTCGTGCGCATCGGGTGGGGGGAGGATCAGGTCGATCTGCAACCCTGCGGTGGCACTCATGTCGCGCGCACCTCCGAGATCGGGCGCATTCGGTTCGGTAAGGTCGAGAAGAAGGGGCGAGACAATCGCCGCGTGACGATTCATCTCGACTAAAGCGTTTTTCAAAAATCTGAACTGCTGCCGCCTTTGAGGCGGGCAGCATGATGCGCGCGATGCGGTGCCGTTTTCCGATCCGCCTCTATCAGATGAAACGGGAAAGGCGCGAAAACCCTGTGGAAAAAGGGCTCTGCGGCGGAGGCTGGAATGGCACCGTCAAAAAACATTCATTTTCTTCAAAAGAGGGGGTTGCATCCCCCTTATCACCTCCACTATAGACGGCCTCGGACAGGTGGCCGAGTGGTCGAAGGCGCACGCCTGGAAAGTGTGTAGGCGGGGAACCGTCTCGAGGGTTCGAATCCCTTCCTGTCCGCCACTACCCCTAATCATCAAAATGAAAACAATAGCTTAGAGCGTCAGCGTTCTACGAATTGTGCCGCAAATTGTGAACCGTTTCCGGGTCATGTTTCCGGTTGCGAAGCTCTGTCTGGACCTGAGGCGTTGAACTTCCCTGAGCAATGCGCAGCCCAAGTCATCGGGAGCTTCGTGCGCAGGAGCTTCTCCGGTGTGAGATCGACCGGGAGCGCGCCGGAGAGCATGGTCTGCTGAATGCGTTGCGCCCTGCAAGGTCTTTTTCCTTACAGGGCAATTAAGTGTAACCACCTAAAGGGGGCGCGCCGAGTAAGCGCGCCGCGAGCTGATTTTAGGGTGCCGTCCGTGCCGATGTCCAGGCTGAGACTGATCCGGACGGGTATGACGCTCCTGTGGTTTTATCGACCGAATTTTTTCAGGATGGCGTCGATCTCCGCGTCCTGCGCTGGGTTGGGCAAGAGAGCGGGCTGGCGCGAGGCGCCGACGGAGGGATCACGCAGATAGAGCGCGCGTTTGACCAAAGCTGGCGGGAAGCCAAGCTTGTAGAGATCGGTGCGGAAGGCCGTATAAATTTCCTGCGCTGCCGCCGCGCCCGCTTCATCTCCGGCATTCACAGCTGAGACGATTTGAGCAAGCACATCCGGCAGCACGTTTCCAAGCCCGGAAATGCATCCTTTTGCCCCATTTGTCAGAGACCAGTGCACCAGTTGATCCGGGCCGGAGTAGACGTCAAAGCCGTCAATCTCGCGCCCGACAGCCATATAGGCCTCCAACGTGTCCTGTGCGCCGCCGGAATCCTTGATCCCGGCGATGTTTCCGTGGCTTGCAAGGGCGCGCGCAGTCTCCGGTTCGATGTGGTTTTGGGTCCTGGCCGGGATGTCGTACAGATAGATCGGCGTTTCGACGGCATCCGCGACAGAGGTAAAATGCCGGATCAGGCCGTCCTGCGTACAGGCGATGAAGAATGGTGTGATGACGGCAATCCCGTCGACACCAATCCTGTCAAATTCGCGGGCGAGGAGAATGGTCTCAAACGTGGCGGGCATGCCCGCGTTGACGATCACTTTGGCTTTGCCGCCGACCTCGTCCACGACCTCGCCGCACAGGCGGACTTTCTCATCGTAGGTGAGGGCGGAGAAATCGCCATTCGTGCCCGCACACATGATGTTATTGCCCGCGTCGATCTGGCGGCGGACCTGCGCGCGGGTGGCCTCAAAATTGATGGTCTCGTCGTCGTTGAAGCAGGTAACAAGCGCGACGAAAGCTTCTTTTTGATTGCTCATGGCTCAGATCCTTTTGGCGGCGGCCATTTTGGCCGCGTAGTCGAGGGCACAGAGCATATTGTCATGCTTTGCAATGCCGGTGCCTGCGATGTCGAAGGCGGTCCCGTGATCGACGGAGCAACGGTCAATCGGCAAGCCGAGCGACACATTCACCGCCGTATCAAAGGCGACGAGCTTTATCGGGATGTGACCCTGATCGTGGTACTGCGCGATCACCAGATCAAAGGCACCCTGATAGGCACGGTGATAGACGGTGTCCGCAGAAATCGGGCCCTGAATGTCGATCCCTTCGGCGCGGGCCGCCTCAACTGCGGGCGCGATGTTCACGTCATCCTCATCGCCGAACAATCCGTTCTCACCGCAATGCGGGTTGATCCCGGCAACGGCAATGCGCGGTGCCTCAAGCCCCATGCGTTTGAGGTGCTTGTGACCCGTGCGGATGGTTTCCAGAACCCGCTCTGTCGTCGCGCGGGTGATCGCGTCTTTGAGTGAGACATGGGTCGAAACGTGGACGACGTTCAGTCGCTCAGACGCCAGAAGCATCCAGGAGGATTTTGACCCCGTGAGATTCGCAAGCATGCCCGTGTGTCCATCATAGTGATGCCCTGCTGCGTTCAACGCCTCTTTGTTGATGGGGGCCGTCACAATGCAGGCGGCCTGTCCGCCCATGGTCATTGCGACGGCCCGTTCGATATAGCGAAACGAGGCTTCACCACAGGCTGGCGACAGGACGCCGAACGTGTCGGGAAGGCCCTCGACAGGCACATGCGCGACACGAATGCCATCTCCGTCGTCATCGGGCGACAGGATCGGAAGCGATACGCCGCAAACTTTCCGGGCGCGTTCCATCGTGTCGCGATCGCCAATGACGATGGTTTGGGCGCGCATGTTTGCATCGCGACCTGCGAGGGCTTTGACCGTCACCTCCGCTCCGACGCCGGAGGGGTCTCCCATGGTGATGACAACTGGTTCGCTCATTTTCGCTCCTCCTCGGAATGGCGATCTTGCGACACTAAATAACCTATAGGTAAATATGTTTCAATAACTTGGCGATGTCTTGATATAATTTAAGCTTAACCATCTAAATTATAATTAGATTATCATTCGTGTTTTCGTGTATGCTGCGTAGTAACATGTGTAGAATTGGTAAAATATCATGACGGAAACGCTAATCTTGGCGGATGATTTGACTGGTGCTCTCGACTCGGCGGTCGGCTTTGCGGATGCGCGGCACAAGGTTGTCGTGGCGCGAAGCCCTGCGGCCGTGCCGGAGGTGCTCGCGATGGCGCCAGATGTTTTGGCTGTGAATACCGCCAGTCGCGAAATCGCACCGGGTGAAGCGGCAGCGCGCGTCATTGCGGCGCTGGAGGCGGTGTCGCCAACAGCTTTCAAAACAGTGATGAAAAAGGTCGATTCTCGATTAAAGGGCAATGTCGCCGCCGAGACAGCTGCGATGGCGGCTTGGTGCAGGGCGGCGCGCGCGATTGCATGTCCCGCAATTCCCGAAATGGGCCGGCGGGTCGAGGCGGGGGCACTGGTTGGAGAGGGGGTTGCGGTGCCGATCCCTGTTGCGGCCTGTTTCGAAGGTCCGGTCGAGGTGCACGATTGTGAGGCGGATGTCGAACTTGACCGTCTTGTCGGAGGAGTTGATGGACCCGTCCTTTGGATCGGTGCGCGGGGACTTTCCTTTGCGCTGGCGCGACGCGCGGGGGTCGAAGCTCCAGGTCGGGCAAGTCTTCGGGCGCCTTTGATGATCGCCAACGGATCTCGGGACCCTGTAACGTGCGCGCAGATTGCTGCTTTGCCGTCTGAGATTGCTGTGCTGGAGGCTCCCGATGGGCGCGCCCCGGAGGTGGATATTCGCGAAGGTCCGCTCGTTCTCTCGATCTCTGATGGTGGTGGGGCCGTGACGGGGCAGGAGGCTGCGCGCCGTTTTGCCGAGAGCGTGGTGCGTTATGCGGAGCGCATGAGGCCCGCGGCTTTGCTCGTTTGCGGGGGGGAAACTGCGCAAGCGATACTGGACCGGCTGGGGGTAAACAGTTTACAAGTGACTGCCGAGTTGCGGCCGGGCTTGCCGCTGTGTGAGGTGCAGGTGAGTTGGGGTAAAATGCAGATCGCCACGAAGTCGGGCGGTTTTGGTGTGCCGGATCTGTTGGCCGGGCTTGTTGCAGAAACACATAACTGCCGGTGAGGGAAAAATGGACCAGAAAAACCCAGATAATACGTCCTCTAGGAGTTCTCGGCCGCCTCTCTCGGAAAAGGTCTACACTGCCCTGAAAAATCGCATCACCCGTGGAGATTACGGTGCGAATGAGAAGCTCCCTGCGGAAAAGGATCTCTCCGGTCAATTTGGAGTGTCGCGCCCGGTGTTGCGCGTTGCGTTAGAGCAGTTGCGCGAGGAGGGGTTGATTGTCTCCCGTCAGGGCGCCGGCAATTTCGTGCGCGTCAAGCGGGAACCGGCGCTCGGATACACACCGGTCGAAACCATCGCGGACATCCAGCGCTGTTATGAATTCCGCCTGACTGTTGAGGTTGATGCCGCCGGGCTCGCCGCGCAACGGCGCAATGACGAGAGCCTGAATGAGATGGTGCGCGCGCTGGATCTGTTGTCCGATGCGACGGGCTCGCGGCTGCACCGTGAGGATGCGGATTTTACCTTTCATCTCGCGATCGCACGGGCTTCGAACAATCAATATTACGCCGAGACGCTCAAGGCGCTGCGCGACCATGTTTATGTCGGAATGAAGATGCACGGGGATGCGCTCATGTCGGATGGGGCGGCAGCGCTTGAGCATGTTCTGGGCGAGCATCGCGGAATTTACGAAGCGATCCGGGATCGCGATGCGGAGCGCGCGCGTGATGTCATGCGCGCCCATATTATCCACTCGCGCGAGCGCTTGTTTGGTGGTGGGATGCTTGATCTGTCGATGTGAATGTTGTGGGGACCATCGACAATGGGCTGAAAGCGTTTTTCGTTTGATTTGAGACGGGTTGAGTGGAAAACTTTGCTATACTGCATTGATATTACCGTGTTTCTCAAGTCGAGTATCTCAGTTTTTTGAGAAACACTTTAACGGAAAAGCGCGCCTGAGCAGGGCGCGCTTTTGTTTTCGCGAGGCTGGGGTGGTCAGAATGCGTCGCGGTAGATGGCGTGAACCTGATCGACGCTCATGTCGCGTGGATTGTTGTCCATCAGGCGTCGAATTGCGTGAGCTTCCTCGGCCCAGACGCCAAGATCGGCCGCGTTTGCGCCATGCGCTTTGAGATGCATTTCGATCCCGAGATCGCGACAGAATTCAAACGCCGCTGCTTTGAGCGCGTCCTGGCTGCCTGCATTCCTGAGGCCGAGCGCGTTTGCCACTTCGGCGGATTTTTCTGGCGCGACGGGTTGGTTGAAGGCCAGCACGTGCGGGAAGATGATCGCGTTGGCCAGCCCGTGCGGCAGGGAGAGCCGTGTGCCGAGCGGGTAGGCGAGCGCGTGACCCGCCGCTGTGTTGACCGGTCCGAGGCAAATGCCGCCATAGTAGGAGGCCAGCATCATGCCCGCGCGCGCTTCGCTGTCAGAACCGTCCTCAACGGCGCGCTTGAGGTATTTTCCGACGAGACCAAAGCCCATGCGGGCATAGCCGTCGATCAAGTCGTGTGACTTGATATTGGTGAAGGCCTCGACGCAATGCGCCATCGCATCCACGCCGGTCGCAGCGGTCACTGCGGATGGTACGGAATAGGTGAGTTCCGGATCGAGTACGGCGAGATCGGCGATCAGATGCGGGCTCTCGACGGCAAGTTTTGATTTCGTCTCCGGGTCTGTAACAAGCGCACGAATGCCTGCCTCGGATCCGGTCCCGGCTGTGGTTGCGACCTGAACAAGGGGGGTGTTGCGTCCGGCGACCTTGTTCGGTCCGACCACATCGATGAGCGTCTGGGAGCTGTTCCAGAGTGCCGCAACCAGTTTTGCGATGTCGAGCACCGATCCGCCACCAAGGCCGACGATGAGGTCGGGGTCGTGGGCGCGTGCCTGTGCGAGCACCTCTTCAAATGCGGGCAGGTCCGGTTCGGGCGGCACGTTGTCGATCACCAGAATGTCGCCCGATAAGGCGAGGCGTTCGACATATTGCGCGGTCGGGCCAGAGGCGATGACGAGCGGTCTCTTGGTAAATTCAGCCCATTCCCCCACTTTGGCGGCGGCTCCAGCGCCGATTTCGAGGCGCTTGGGTTGATGGATGGTGATGAGGCGATCCATAGTAGGCATGAGGCGCTCCTTTTAAACGGTTTTGGCGACGAGGTTGGCCACGGTGTCGGCGCTCAGGCGCACGTGCCGGATGGCGCGGCGGTAGAGCGTGTAGGCAATATCCAACCCGCCATCCTCACGCGGCAGCAGGACGGGGTAGGAGAGTTCCTTGTTGTGGCCGTCGATGGAATTGTTCGACAGGCAGGTGCCTGAACTCGTTTCAACGGTGTAGCGGACCGGAAAGGTTTTCCCGCCATCCGCCGAGAGGCACAGCGCGAGTGGAGCGCGCTCGACACCCCAGATGGGATGGCAGCCTTCGCCTTCAGGGCGGTCGTCGTTCTCTTCGAGTTCATCGTAGAGGGACGCGCGGCGGGATGAGGATTCTGCCGCCGAGATTGGGTTGCATACCACGCCGAGGACGGTGTCGGTGAGGGGGGCGACGCCGATGGAGCTGTTGTTGTTCGGGATATCCGTCGGGGCGGGCGCGCTCCAGTTCCGTCCGCCGTCATGGCTTTCGGAGCGGTGAACATAGTCCGACTGGCGGCGGCGATAGAAGGCGGCCATGTCGTCCCCGCCAAGCGAAACGGGGGTCATGTGAACGGCACCCGGAGAGTTGGGAACACCTGTCACCGTCCAGCTGTCGCCGTTATCCATGCTCACGGCGATGGCGGCTGTGTCAAAGGCTCCGGTCCAGCGGATGCCTTCGCGCGGGTTGCAGCGGAAGAGGGGGAGAACCCAGGCACCGTCCTCCCGAACAAACGGGCGGGCGCGGATGAAAGTGCCGTTCGGCAGGCCGATGTCACGTTTTGCGCCGGAGGTGAGGCGGTCGCCCGCGCGCATCACCGGGCGGATGTACACGCGCGATTCATCCTGATTTCCAGCGGGTTGCGCCGTGTTGAAGAGCCAGATGTTGCCGTCCGGTGCGGTAAAGAGGACAGGGTTTTGCTCCGAGCGATCAGGGTCATCTGTCAGGCGTGCGACAGGGCCCCATTGCGAGGTGCCTTCGTCCAGAATTGTCGCGTAGATTGAGATGTCGGATTTGCCTTCGAGTGTGCCGCCAAACCAAGCGCAGGCCAGCGCCCCATCGGGCAGGCGCGCCAAAAACGCAGCATGATTCTGGATCGTGTCCGCAGGGAGAATCGCCCAAGCGCCGTCGGGACGCGGCGACAGTATTCCATCCATGTTTTCAGCGATTTCTTCCGGCGTCATGGGGGCTCCTCCTTTGGTGGTCTGGCTGACAAGTGATCAGATTAGTATACAACTTGTCAAGTTTGGAGGGGATGTCAGCAATTGAAACGGGTGATGAAGTTTTGAGTTGGTGAAAATAAGTATAAATAAAACAATATCCAAAGTGAATTTATGAAATCTGAAAAATTGAGTATTTGACTTTGGTTTTCAACTTTACCAATATTGGTGGTGCGTCCATCATGCTGGGAGGCGATGGCGTAACGAGGCGCGAAAAGCGCCCACAAGTGAACGAGCGTGGGAGCGCTCTGCAGTTTTGGGAAGCATTCAGCTTTCAGGGAGGAAATATGAAACAGACAACACTTCTTGCGGGGGTGCTGCTCGCGACCTCAGCTTTGAGCCCGGCTTTTGCGCAGGATTCCAGCGTGACCATTGTCCTCGGCGAAGAGCCTGATCTCGTCGAACCCTGCATGGCTACGCGCTCCAACATTGGTCGCATCGTCCTTGGAAACATCAGCGAAACCCTGACCGAGCTTGATGTGCGCGGTGATGAGGGCCTAAAGCCGCGTCTGGCTGAAAGCTGGGAGTTGGTGGATGACACCACTTGGCGTTTCCATTTGCGTGAGGGCGTGACCTTCTCGGATGGCACTGCGTTCGACGCTGCCGATGTGAAGCATTCTTTCGAGCGCGCAGGCAGCGACCAGATCACCTGTGAAATCTCGCGTTATTACGAAGGCATCTCGATCACGCCGAGCGTGGTTGATGATCTGACCATCGACTTCAAGACCGATCCGGCCCAGCCGATCCTGCCGCTTCTCTTGTCTCTTCTGACAATCGTGCCATCTGAGACGCCGATCGAATTCACCCGTGAGCCGGTGGGCACTGGGCCCTATGTCCTGTCCAACTGGGAACCGGGCCAGAGCATTACGCTTGAGCGGCGTGACGATTACTGGGGGGAGCAGCCCGCAGTGACCACGGCCACCTATGCCTTCCGGTCTGATCCGTCTGTGCGTGCGGCAATGGTGCAAACCGGCGAAGCAGACATTGCGCCCTCGATTTCCGCGATTGATGCAACGACCGATATGGACCGGTCCTATCCGAACTCGGAGACCACCTACCTGCGGATCGACCACGGCGTGGCACCGCTCGACGACAAGCGGGTGCGTGAGGCGCTGAACCTCGGGATCGACCGTGAGGCATTCGTCGGCACGATCCTCGCCGATGGCACCCAGATCGCAACGGCAATCAACGTGCCGACGACACTCGGTTGGAACCCAGACACCAAGGCCTGGGCCTATGATCCGGACCGCGCAAAGGCGCTGTTGGAAGAGGCCAAAGCGGATGGTGCGCCGGTTGACACGGAAATCCTGCTCGTGGGGCGTACTGCCAACTTCCCCGGCGCCACTGAAACCTATGAGGCGATCCAGTCCATGCTTTCCGAGGTTGGGTTCAATATCCGTCTGCAAATGGTCGAAGTGGCCGAGCACGAACAATACTACTCGAAGCCCTACGTTCAGGACCAGCCGATCCTCGTCGGCGCCCAGCATGACAACTCGCGGGGCGATCCGGTCTTCTCGATGTACTTCAAATACCACTCCGATGGCCGTCAAGCGGGTATCGCAGATGCCAAAGCCGATGATCTGATCGAACGTGCGACGGCTGCGACCGGTGACGAGCGTGTCGCGCTTTGGTCCGAACTGTTCGGTTACCTGCATGACGATCTCGTCGCGGATGTGCTTTTGTTCCACATGGTGGGCCATGCCCGCGTGGGTGAAAATGTCGACTTCACCCCGACCATCGCGACCAACAGCCAGCTTCAGCTTGCCGAAATCGGTCTGAAGTAAGCCCTACCTCCCGGAACACGCGCGGGGCATGTGTCTCGTGCGTGTTTCGAACCTCTGACGGAGAGTTCCATGAAAAAGATGCTGGGAAAACGGGCTGTGTCGAGCTTTGTCTCGCTGATGGTCCTGATCGTCCTCGTGTTCTTCCTCTCGCGCCTGACAGGTGATCCTGCCGCACTCTATCTGCCGGTGGATGCCTCTGAGGCGATGCGGGAGAATTTCCGAGAAATCCACGGGCTGAACGACCCGGTGCTTGTTCAATTCGGTCGCTACCTCTCCGATCTCGTCCAACTCGATTTCGGCGACAGTCTGCGCAAGGCGCGACCTGCGATCGATGTGGTTCTCGAGTCATTTGTCTGGACGCTTCAGCTTGCCCTGATCACCATGGCGCTTGTGACTGTTGCGGCGATCATCGTCGGCTCCATTGCGGCTTTCAATGTTGGACGTCCCTTTGACCGCTTTGCCTCCGTGCTGTCCCTGATCGGGGCCTCCGCGCCGGATTTCTGGATCGCCATTGTCGGTATCGTCCTGTTCTCTGTGAGCTTCGGGTGGTTGCCAACCTCTGGCACGGGGACGGTGTGGCACTGGATCCTGCCGATCTGCGTGCTCTTCATCCGCCCGTTCGGCTTGATCCTGCAAATCGTGCGCGGCTCCATGATCAATGCGCTTGGATCGCCCTATGTCAAAACCGCACGTGCAAAAGGGGTGAAGAACCGTCCTGTGATCTTCGTGCACACGCTGCGGAACGCGATGCTTCCGGTGATCACGGTGATCGGGGACCAAGCTGCGGCGCTCTTGAACGGTGCCGTCGTTGTCGAAACGATCTTCGGGTTCCCCGGTGTGGGCAAACTGATGATCGACTCGATCCTCCAGCGTGATTTCAATGTGATCCTTGCCGCCATCATGGTGACGGCCATCGCAATCTTTATCATGAACATCCTGATCGACATTGCCTATGCGCTGCTCGATCCGCGTATCCGGGCCTGAGGAGGGACTGATGAGCGGGACCCCCACCGATAACACCGTCGCAATGCCCGTCACAGCGCCAAAAGGCGCGACCGGACTACGGCGCCTTATCAGAATGCTCTGGGCCGACAAGCTCGCCTCTATAGCGATCCTGTTTTTGTTGGTTGTGCTAATGTCCGCTGTCTTCGGGCCGATGTTTCTCGAAGATATGGCTGCAAAAACCAATCTGAGGGCACGCAATGCGCCACCTTTTGAGCTGACGCGCGGTTTTTTCTACATCCTCGGTGGAGATGCCCTCGGGCGTCCGCTGCTCGCGCGGATCATCGTGGCGTCTCAAAACACCATGGTGATTGCGGCGGGGGCTGTTCTCGGCTCTCTCGTTGTCGGATCGACCCTTGGATTGATTGCGGGCTATGCCGGACGCTGGACCGGAGAGGTGATCATGCGGCTGGCCGATGTGATCATGTCTTTCCCGTCGCTGCTCCTCGCCGTGATCGTGCTTTATATGTTGGAGCCGTCGATCGGGAACCTCGTGTTGGTACTCGCGATCACGCGCATCCCGATCTATCTGCGGACGACCCGCGCCGAAGTGCTCGAAGTCCGGAAACGGATGTTCGTGCAGGCCGCAAAGGTCATGGGGGCGTCGAACCGCCGGATCGTGTTCAAACACATCCTGCCGGTGATCCTGCCCACGCTTCTGACCATCGCGACGCTCGATTTCGCTTTTGTCATGCTGGCGGAGTCCGCACTCTCATTCCTCGGGATCGGCATTCAGGCACCGGAGATCACATGGGGTCTCATGGTGAGCCAGGGCCGACAGTATCTCACAAACGCATGGTGGCTCGCGTTCTGGCCTGGTCTGGCGATCATTTTGACCACGATGTCGCTGAACCTGTTGTCGAGCTGGATGCGCGTCGCGCTCAATCCGACACAACGCTGGCGTCTCGAAATCGGAGGGAAAAAGAATGGCTGATCATCTTCTCGAAGTCCGTGACCTCTCTGTCCGCTTTCATACCGCCAATGGTCTCGTCAATGCAGTGAACGGCATTTCCTGGCATCTCGACCGTGGCGAAACCCTCGCTATTCTTGGTGAAAGCGGATCGGGGAAATCGGTTTCTGCTTCAGCAATCATGAACCTGATCGACATGCCGCCGGGCGAGATCACGAGCGGGGAAATCCTTTTTGATGGTCAGGACTTGCTGAAAGCCTCCGAAGAGGACCGACGCCGTCTCAATGGCAAACGGATTTCGATGATTTTCCAAGACCCTCTGGGACATCTAAATCCGGTCTATCCGGTCGGCTGGCAAATCGCGGAAACCGCGATGGCGCACGGGCGTTCCAAGGCAGAGGCCTACGAGCGTGCGCTGCAGTTGATGGAACGGGTGGGCATCCCTGACGCCAAGGCATCGATGGGAAAATACCCGCATGAGTTCTCCGGCGGTCAGCGTCAACGCTTGATGATCGCCATGGCCTTGGTGCTCAAGCCCGATATCCTGATCGCCGACGAACCCACGACGGCTCTCGACGTGACGGTTCAAGCCGAAGTTCTCTCCCTGCTGGAAGAGTTGCAGGAAGAGACCGGAATGGGGCTGTTGCTCATCACCCATGATCTCGGGGTTGTGGCCGAAGCGGCCGACCGCGCCGTGGTGATGGAAGGCGGGCGGATCGTCGAAAGCGGCACGCCGCGAGACCTCTACCATAACGCACAGCATCCCTATACGCGCAAACTTCTTGCCGCCGCGCCGGGAAAGGGCGAGATGCGGGACGGGTTTCAAACGGCCGCTCCAATTCTTGAGGTTCGCAATCTCAAAAAGTCCTACGGCGCATTCAATGCGCTCAAGGGCGCGAATTTCGATCTATATGCGGGTGAAACGCTGGCGGTGGTCGGTGAGTCCGGCTCCGGTAAGTCTACGATTGCGCGGCTGATGCTCCGTCTGGAAGAGGCCAGTGGTGGAACTGTGGCATGGAGGGGCGAGGATATTCTCAAGAAATCCCCAAAAGAGATGGGCAAACTGCGCCGTCAGTTGCAGATGGTGTTCCAAGATCCGACCCAGTCCCTCAATCCGCATATGTCCGTGTATGACATCATTTCCGAGGCATGGGTGATCCATCCCGACATCCTGCCAAAATCAAAATGGCGCGCCCGCGTCGAGGAACTGCTCGAACAGGTCGGGCTTCAGGCCAATCACGCGCTGCGCTATCCGCACCAATTCTCCGGCGGACAGCGTCAAAGGATCGCGATTGCGCGGGCGCTGGCGCTCGAACCCGATCTGATCATCTGTGATGAGGCGGTCTCCGCGCTCGACGTTTCCATTCAGGCGCAGGTGATCGCGCTTTTGGGCGAGCTGCGCGACCGCCTTGGCATTGCCTTTATCTTCATTGCCCATGACTTGCCGGTGGTGCGCGATTTTGCGGATCGTGTGCTCGTTATGAAGCGTGGCGAAATCGTGGAACAGGGAGCAGTGCGCCAGATTTTCGAGGCCCCAAAACAAGGCTACACGCAACGGCTTCTGGCGGCGGGTCTCGATTCTGATCCTGATGTTCAGGCCGAGCGCCGCCGCGCACGTCTGGCTCTTGCGGACGCCTGAGACGAGTTTCCGAGAGGACGATATGAAAACGCTACTTCACTATTTCAAATGGGCCATCCTCGTGACGGTTCTGGGCCTCATGGCGACTTTTTGGCTAGGCTATCGTTTCGACGGGACGCTCGGCGCGGCCTTCTCGTTTCTGTTGATCGGCTCTGTCTTGGCCGTGTTGGAGATTTCGCTCTCTTTCGACAACGCCATCGTCAATGCGAATAAGCTCAAGACGATGACGCCCGTTTGGCGGCAGCGGTTTTTGACCTGGGGCATCTTGATCGCTGTTTTCGGCATGCGGATCGTCTTTCCTCTGGCCATCGTCGCCATTGCCGCGCGGGTCGGGCCGATCGAAGCCGTGCGTCTGTCAGTCAGCGAGCCGCAGGAATACGCGCGCATCATGGCCGAGAGCCACCTTTCCATCGCCGCCTTCGGCGGGGCCTTCCTCGGGATGGTGGCTTTGTCCTTCTTCATGGACGAGGCCAAAGAGATTGACTGGATTCACCGGATTGAGCGCAAACTGCGTTCCATGGGCACGATCAAGGGCGTGACATACGGCACGGTGCTTTTGGTGGTGCTTGGGTTCGGGCTGTTTCTGGGCACGGAAGAACAGGCGACGTTTTTCAAAGCTGCGATCATAGGGCTTGTTGTGTTCATGTGTGTCGAGACGCTCAGCCATGTGCTTGATGCGGAATCGGAAATTCAAAGTGCTGCACGGGCAGGGGGGCTTGGGGCGTTCCTCTATCTCGAAGTCCTCGATGCCTCGTTCAGTTTTGATGGCGTCATCGGTGCCTTCGCGCTCACCAACAACCTTTTCCTAATCGCCATCGGTCTCGGGATCGGCGCGATGTATGTGCGATCGATGACGATCATGCTGGTGGAGAAGGAAACACTGAACCAGTTCCGCTTTCTTGAACACGGTGCGTTCTATTCGATCCTCGCCCTCGCGGTGATCATGTTCGCGCAGAGCCTCGTACACATCCCGGAGGTCGTGACCGGTCTTCTCGGAGCAACGATCATCGCGCTGTCCTTTATCTCCTCTCTACGGTTCAATTGTCGGTCCTGAGCCTAGGGGGGGCTTTCGGGTACGGGCGTTCACCTTCCTCGCTGCATCTGCGCAGTGTTCAGTGTTTAGAATGGTTTGTTGTCCCCTCTCAGACCTTCAGCTTGTACCTGATATGTGACGGATCAACCCCAGACGGTCATAGAAGCGGTGAGCGTCTGGCCGCGCCTCGTCCGAGTTTCTCCCCATCACAGCATTTCAGATGCTGTCCAGCGCGCTGCTTTGAAAAGCCTTCCCCATCTTCAATGGCGGTCTTGAGGGGCCATGTCAGAGGCATTTTGCTTGAGGCGTCGTGGCGGTTTCGTTGCTGGGGGCTGTGATCAAACGCTCTCCCTTCCGCGATATCAAGACGAGCCCGGAAATCATCCGTCTGGCGGCGGTGCCTTATGTCCGGTGGCGGCTTTCGCTCCGGAATGTCGAAGATTTGCTTCACGCATGAGGTGCGACTATGAGCCATGCAGCCGGACAGATTTTCGGATCTGTGATTGAAAAAGCGCGACCGGGAGGCCGCGCTTTTTCGTTTTTTTGTATCGGGCCGATCAACCGGCGAGCAGTGCCGCGTTGCCGCCTGCCGCCGTGGTGTCGACGCAGAGGTGACGCTCATGCGCGACATGCGCCTTGTCCGGGCGGCTGGTGAGCAGCGGCGTGATTGCGCCGTCGCGGGAGGCCAGCGCCTTGGCATAGGCCCGCGCGGTGTCCGCGTTCCCCCACCACAGCGCGCCGGAGAGGCCGTCGATCTTGGCCAGCTCTTTCGCCGACAAGGTGCCGTCGAGCGCCACAGCGACGCCGCCCAGAGCTTCGACTGCCGCGACCTGCGCTTTGACAGCGTCCGCCCCCGGCCCAAGGCAAAGCACCGGCGGACGAGAGTAGAAGGCCAGACGGTTCAGCTCCCCGGTCGGACCAGGCATCAGGCGCTCTTCCAGAAGATTCTCTTTGGGCGAGGCGAGGGCCGTGCTCAGAGCCTTGAGATCGGCGGAGCGCGCAAAGCTGCCAGCCTCTGAGAGACCCGGTTCCGGCGCGAAGAAGCGCGGCAGGTAGAGCGGTCCACCCGCTTTCGGTCCGGTGCCGGAGAGGCCTTCGCCTCCGAAGGGCTGCGAGCCCACGACCGCGCCGATCTGGTTGCGGTTGACGTAGATGTTGCCGACATGGATCGCGTCAGAAATGCTCTGCACCCGGTCGTCGATCCGCGTGTGCAGGCCGAAGGTCAGGCCAAAACCGCGCCCGTTGATCTCGGCCACGATCTTGTCGAGATCGCGCGCCTTGAAGGTCGCGACATGCAGCACCGGGCCGAAAATCTCGCGTTCCAGATCGTTGATGCCTTTGACCTTCAGAAGGGTCGGAGCCACGAAAGTGCCTTCGTTCGGGGTGCCAACCTGATGCAGGATCGTGTTGGACTTCTTCGCGACATAGCTCGCGATCTCGGTCTGGGCTTCCTTGTCGATCACCGGGCCGACATCCGTGGTCAGCTGCCACGGGTTGCCGACGGTAAGCTGATCCATCGCGCCTTTGATCATCTCGATCACATGCGGGGCGCTGTCTTCCTGAAGGTAGAGGCAGCGCAGCGCGGAGCAGCGCTGACCAGCCGATTGGAAGGAGGAGGCCACGATATCGCGCACGGCTTGTTCGGAGAGCGCCGTGGAGTCGACGATCATCGCGTTCAGACCGCCGGTTTCCGCGATCAGCGGCGTGCCCGGTTCGAGGTTTTCGGCCATGGTGCGGTTGATCCGCTGGGCCGTGTCGGTCGAGCCGGTGAAGACCACACCTTTGACGCGCGGGTCAGAGGTGATCGCCGCACCAACGGTGGAGCCGCGCCCGGTCAGGAGTTGCAGCACCTCACGCGGCACACCGGCCTCGTGCAGCAGCTCGACCGCTTTCGTGGCGATGATCGGGGTTTGCTCCGCAGGTTTCGCGAGTACCGCGTTCCCGGCCATCAGCGCGGCAGAAATCTGCCCGGTGAAAATCGCCAGAGGGAAGTTCCACGGGCTGATCGCGGTGAAGATGCCGCGCGGTGTGCGGGCGCTGGCCTCACCTTCCTGAGCATAGTAACGCAGGAAATCGACCGCTTCGCGCACTTCGCCCACTGCATCGAGCAGGGATTTCCCGGCTTCCTGGGCCAGAATGCCGAAGAAGGCACCGGAGTTTTCCTCATAGAGATCGGCGGCGCGGCGTAGAACAGCGGCGCGCTCAGAGGGGGAGGCGGACCAGATTTGCGCATCGTTCAGGGCGTTGGCGACGGTGGCGCTGTCGGCCTCGGTCACTTCGCCGATCACTTCCCCCGTTGCCGGGTTGGTCACAGGATGTGCGGTGCCGGTCGGCGCGGTCACGGTCAGCGGGCGGGCTTTCGGCATCTCAATGTCGCGTGCGGCGTAGATCTCGGAGAGAACGCCGTCATCGTTGAGATCCCAGCCCTTGGCGTTGATCCGGTTGCCGCCGAAGATATCGGCCGGTTGGTCGAGACCCGCAGGGGCTTTCGCGGTTGCGAGCGCTTCGAACGGGTCTTTGGCGATGTCTTCCGGGCGGACGTTCTCGTCGACGATCTGGTGCACGAACGAAGAGTTCGCGCCGTTTTCCAGCAGGCGACGGACGAGATAGGCCAAAAGATCGCGGTGCGCGCCGCAGGGCGCATAGATGCGGCAATGCCCGTTGGTTTCTTTCAGCACGATGTCATGCAGGCGCTCGCCCATGCCGTGCAGGCGCTGGAACTCAAAAGGACGGCCCTCGGCCAGTTCCATGATCGTCGCGACCGTGTGGGCGTTGTGCGTGGCGAACTGCGGGAACAGGTGATCGCCCATGCCGAAGAGTTTCTTGGCAAGGCAAGCGTAGGACACGTCGGTCGCGGTTTTGGAGGTGTAGAGCGGGAAGCCCGGCTGGCCCGTGACCTGCGCGAGTTTCATCTCGGTGTCCCAGTACGCGCCTTTGACGAGACGGATGTTCATCTTGCGGTCATAGCGTTTCGCCATGTCGTAGAGCGCGTCGATGGCCGCGCCGGCGCGTTTGCCATAGGCCTGCACCACGACACCAAAACCTTCCCACCCGGCGAGATACTCGTCGGAGAGCACGGCTTCGATCACTTTGAAGGAGAGTACGAGGCGGTCCTGTTCCTCAGCGTCGACGTGGAAGCCGATGCCTGCGTCTTTGGCCTGACGGGCGAGGCGGGAGACGACGGGGACCAGTTCGGTCATCACGCGCTCTTCCTGTGCCACCTCATAACGCGGGTGCAGGGCGGAGAACTTTACGGAGATGCCGGGGTTGTCCACGATCGTGTCATGAGCGGCATGTTTGCCGATCGCTGTGATGGCGTCGGCATAGTCTTTGGCGTAGCGATCCGCGTCGGCCTTGGTACGGGCGGCCTCGCCGAGCATGTCGAAGGAATAGGTGAACCCCTGTTTCTCGCGAGCCTCGCCGCGTTTGAGCGCAGCTTCAATGGTCTCGCCCAGAACGAACTGGCGACCCATTTCCTTCATTGCGCGGCCGACGGCCGTCCGGATGACAGGCTCGCCGAGACGTTTGACTGCCCCGCGCAGAGTGCCTGCGATCCCCGGCTGTTTGTCGTCGAGGACTTTTCCGGTGAGCATCAGTGCCCAAGTGGAGGCATTGACCAATGAGGATGCGGCGGTGCCAATGTGCTTGTTCCACTCCGAGGGGGCGATCTTGTCTTCGATCAACGCGTCGATGGTGAAGCTGTCGGGCACGCGGAGCATGGCCTCAGCCAGACACATGAGCGCCACGCCTTCACGGGTGGAGAGACCATATTCGGCCAGGAAGTGCTCCATCAACGTGGGCTTCGCCTCGGTGCGGATACGCTTCACGAGCGTGACAGCGCGGCCACTGATGGCCTCGCGGGTTTGCGGGGAAATGGCCGCCTCGCGGGTGAGCGATTCGAGCAACTGATTCTCTGGAGCGTATTTCGCGGCGAATCCGAGAGAGGGAAAGGGGGGAAGACCCATGGTAACCTCCGAAGGGTGGAATTTTGCCAATAATACGGGGATAATTATAGACGAAGGCTCTAATTTTTGTTTTTTAATAGTCGAAATAACCTAAATTGAGGGAAATTTTAGGATGAACTTCGAGTTGGATGTCGCCAATCAGAAAATTCTCGAGGCGCTTGTTACGAATGCCCGAATTCCGATTACGGAACTGTCTAAAAAGGTAGGTCTGTCGAAGACCCCTGTGACCTATCGAATCAAGCAGATGGAAGACCTGGGATTGATCACGGGATACAGGGCGATCCTGTCGCCTCTGAAGCTCGGATTGACCAATGTCACCTATATCGAGGTGCGGGTGTCCGACACGCGCCAAAAGGCTTTGGAAGAGTTCAATGACGCGGTGCGGCGCATCCCGGAAGTGGAGGAGTGCTATATGATCGCCGGTGGGTTTGACTACCAGATCAAGTTGCGATCCCGCGATATGGCACACTATCGCGAGATTATGGCCGAGAAGATTTCCACGCTGCCGCATGTCAGCTCAACGACGAGCTACGTTGCAATGGAAGCGGTCGTGGAACAGAGCTGGCTGAGTTTGTAATCATAACGAAACGCGTCTTCGGGGAGGCGGAGACACGGTGTAAATTTTGCTTTCGAAGATGGCATGGGGGAGGCGTTTTCTGAGCGCCTTTCTGACCTGTTTTTGGGGCTCTCTGATGGGGGCTAAAAAAAGAGATATTTTGAATTACGGTTATTTTGAGGCACATCAACGCCATTTTTTAGGCTAGTATATATACTGTTAGCGTTACTTTTGTTGGCTTTGGTCTTCTTGCTGTGGGGGCATTTATGGGGACCAAGGCATTTGTTTGGAGGGGGAGATGGGCTCCAATGTTAAGCGGTTTGATCCGCAATTTAGCGTCATGGGAATTGGGCAACACGCCACGGCGAAAGTGGTGATCGTTGCGGGGGGAGCCGGGTTCATCGGCTCGAACATGTGCCGGAAACTTTTGGAGCAGGGCCATCAGGTGATCTGCGCCGACAATCTGGACACGGGGCGGATGTCGAACATTTCCGCGCTTCTGCAAAATCCGAACTTCCGGTTCCTTCTTCATGACATCGTTGATCCGCTTGTCGTGCAAGGTCCGGTGCACAGGATTTATAACTTGGCCTGTCCGGCCTCGCCGCCAAAATATCAGAGGGATCCGCTGCACACGTTCAAGACTTCGGTGATGGGCGCGTTGAACCTTCTTGAATTGGCCGAGGAGAAAGGCGCGCGGGTGCTGCAATCCTCGACCTCCGAAGTTTACGGCGACCCGGAAGTGTCCCCGCAAAGGGAAGACTATCGTGGGCTGGTGAACACGATGGGGCCACGGTCCTGCTACGACGAGGGCAAACGGGCGGCTGAGACACTGTTCCACGATATGCATGTCACGCGCGGCGTCGATGTGCGTGTGGCGCGGATTTTCAACACTTACGGCCCGCGTATGGACCCGGAAGACGGTCGCGTGATTTCCAATTTCGTCGTGCAGGCGCTCAAAGGTGAGCCGATGACGATTTACGGGACGGGGGAACAGACGCGGTCCTTCTGCTACGTCGATGATATGGTCGACGGGCTGATGACGCTCATGGAATGCGATACCTGTGGGGCTGTTCCGGTCAATCTTGGCAATCCGGGTGAGTTCACCATGAATGAGCTTGCAGAGTTGGTTCAAAAGATGATCCCGACCAACGGTGGCGTCGTCTATTGCGATCTGCCGCAAGATGATCCGCGCCAGCGCCGCCCCGATATTTCGCGCGCAAAAGAGCTTCTGGATTGGGAACCGAATGTGTCTCTGCGTGCGGGGCTGGTGCCGACTGTCGCGTATTTTGGCAACGAACTTGTAGCGACACAGGTTGAGGAGGAGCCCGCAAAGGTCGCGCAAGGAGGTGGAGCATGACACCCCATGCGTTCCGCGGTTCGCGCGTTCTTGTGACCGGTGGCGCGGGCTATATTGGCTCCCATTGCTGTAAGGCTTTGAGCCAAGCCGGGCTGACGCCTGTGGTCTATGACAACCTGTCGCGCGGTCATGCCGATGCGGTCCGCTGGGGGCCTTTGGTGGAAGGCGACTTGCGAGACAGTGATCATCTGACACGCGTGCTTGAACAAGAGCGCATCGATGCCGTCATTCATTTCGCAGCTTTTGCCTATGTGGGCGAAAGCGTGAGTGAGCCGCAGATGTATTACGACAATAACGTCGGGGGGATGATCTCTCTTCTGGGTGCGATGCAAAAGGTCGGGGTGAAGACGCTCGTGTTTTCCTCGTCCTGCGCCACCTATGGTGAGCCGGATCATGTTCCGATTGACGAAAGCATGACGCAATCGCCGATCAACCCCTATGGGCGCTCCAAACTTATGTGCGAATGGATGATGGAGGATGCCGCGACAGCATGGGGGCTTAACTACGCCGCGCTGAGGTATTTCAATGCCGCCGGTGCTGACCCTGAGTTCGAATTGTCTGAGCGCCATGATCCCGAAACGCATCTCATCCCGCTTGCCATCATGGCGGCACAAGGGGCGGGGCCTGCGCTCCATGTGTTCGGAACGGATTATCCGACGCCGGACGGAACCTGTGTGCGCGATTACATCCATGTCTGCGATCTCGCGCGGGCGCATGTCTTGGCTCTGAACGCGTTGCAGGGAGGGGCAGGGCCTCTCAAGCTCAACCTCGGGACGGGGAGAGGGACCTCTGTTCAGGAAATCCTTGAATCCGTCGAGCGGGTGACAGGACATGAGGTCCCGCACCAGAACAGCCCGCGCAGGGCGGGTGATCCACCCGAGCTTGTGGCCGATCCCAGCCGGGCGCGCGAAGTGCTCGGGTTCGACGCGCGCTGGACGAATATCGATGATATGGTGGGGCATGCGGCGCCATGGTTTATGCCCAAGGCGCCGAAGGTCGCCCAAGGATGACGAGATATCAACTTGAGGACGGGCGGGGTGTCGCGAGACGCCATCCCGCACTTGCGCCGCGTCCAATGCTTGCGTCTCTCTACTCCAAAGGTCGGCGGCGTTGGTACACATTGCTTGTCGTGCTCTGGTTCATGGCTTCCCTATGGTTCTGGAGTTGGTGGTTTGATCCGAGCCACGTGATTGGCATTGTCAGATTTGTTCTGATCACTCTGGGTCTCGGCTGGATCTGGAGCATGCAGGCCTATTTCATGGTGATTTTCCTGCAAGCCCATCGCTCTGTCGCGCCCGATCCCGAACCGGGCCAGTTTGACGTCGCTATGATTGTGACCAAAACGCCCTCGGAACCGTTCGAAGTGGTGCGTCCGACATTGGAAGCGATGTTGGCGCAAGATTACCCCCACGACACATGGTTGGCCGATGAGGCTCCCACGCCTGAAGTCATTGCGTGGTGCAAGGATCACGGCGTGCTGATCTCCTCGCGAAATGGGGTAGAGGAATATCATCAGAAGTCTTGGCCGCGCCGGACAAGGTGCAAAGAGGGAAACCTTGCCTATTTCTACGATACATGGGGGTACGAGCTCTACGATATCGTGTCCCAGCTCGACTCGGACCATGTACCGCAGCCCGGTTACCTGCGTGAAATGATCCGCCCGTTCGCCGATCCGGATGTCGGATATGTTTCCGCGCCGTCGATTTGCGGAGCGAATGCGGAAGGTCATTGGGCCGCCCGCACGCGGCTTTACGTTGAGTCCGGTTTTCACGGTATCTTTCAGGCGGGGTTGACCAGAAACCTTACGCCCATGTGCATCGGGTCACATTATGCCGTGCGGACGGAAGCTCTGAGAGAGGCTGGTGGGCTTGGTCCGGAACTGGCCGAGGATCATTCCACCACCATGCTGATCTCTGCGGCGGGGTGGCGCGGGGTTCATGCAATCGATGCGATCGCCTATGGCGATGGACCTGCCTCACTGCCTGATCTGGTCACGCAGGAATTCCAATGGTCACGGTCTCTGGTCTCTCTCTTGCTGCGGTATACGCCGCAGTATTTGCCGCAATTTCCGATGCGCCTCAAACTGCTCTTTCTCCTGTGTCAGCTCTGGTATCTGTTTTTCGCCATCGCCATGTTTATCGGCTACGCCACGCCCGTTCTGGCTGTGATGTTCGATTTCATCTATGCGGATATCACCTATCCGTCCTTCATTTGGCATTCCTTCCCATTGTGGCTCGTCCCTCTGGTGATTGTGCACGGTTTGAAACGCGACGGTCTGTTCCGTCCGGTGGACGCCAAGATTTTCGCATGGGAAAAAATTCTGTTTCTCACGATCCAATGGCCATGGGTGCTTTGGGGCGTCGCGATGGCGTTTCGGGACAGGATCACGGGGAGCTTCGTCGATTTTCGCATCACGCCGAAAGGCGAGGCCGCACAGGCGACCATGCCGACCCGTATCATTCTCGTGTATGGGGCTCTGGCGCTGGGCGCGATCCTTCCCGTGATGCTGCGAGATCATCTCGTTATGGCGCCCGGGTTCTATCTCCTGACCCTGATGAACGCGGTGCTTTATGTCAGCCTTTTGTGCGTCGCCATCGTTCATCACATCCGCGAAAACGACATTAGATTGCGGGATTTCACGCCAAAATTGGCCATGCAAGGTGTTGTTTTGACTGTGATCATGGCTTTTTTCATGAATTCTGTTATCCTGAGGGGGAAGGTGGGCGTCCTCGCTCTGTCTTACGGTCTTGAGCCCATTAATGTTGTGAAGGTTGAGTATGTGGTGGCGGGGGCCGGACGGGGGAAACCCGGCGAGGTTCATCTTGATTTCGCACCGCAGTGGTTTGGGGGCGCAGCGCCTTGAAAAGGGAGGGAGCGATGTTTGATATGTCTACAAAACGTGTGATGTCAGTATTGGCCACGGGACTTGCTGTGGGCGTGCTGACCGGGTTTGCGAGCGCGGGAATTGCGCAGTCTCCACCGGGCGAAGTGCCATTCGGCGTTTACGATCCGGACGGGGATTTTTCACGGGATGCGGCGGTGACCGTTGAGCACCTGTTTCTGCCGTGGGAAGACGTCTATTTGCCGTCTCTTTACGATGCCGATGAATACGCGCTCGAACGTCAGCGTGCTTTGCTCGTGACGCTTGAGCCGTGGACGTGGTCGCGCAATGAACGCAATACCGCGCGCTATCTTCGTGAGGGGATTGCCGAGGGAACCTACGACGGTAACATGCATGCGATCTGTCAGGTGCTTGGTACGTTGAAAAGTCCGGTGACCCTGCGCTTCATGCATGAGATGGACGACAAAAGCGGACAATTCATCTGGTCCGATTGGGAGCCGGATGATTTTATCTCCGCCTATCGCCGGATGACGGATCTGTGCAAGGAAGACGCGCCGAACATCAACCTGATGTGGTCGCCGCTCGGAGACGAGGGCATGCAAGACTACTACCCGGGCGATGACTATGCCGATCTGGTTGGGTTGACGGTCTTTGGTCTGCAGGCGTGGGATCAGGCCAAATATGGGCGTGATCGCACTTACGATGAAATCTTCGCGCCGCGCTATGAGCGGGCGCAGGCTTTTGGAAAGCCTGTGGTTGTGGCCGAACTCGGCTATGTCGGTAAAGCCGCGTATGTTGAGGATTGGAAAGCCACCGTGCGCGCGGAAAATGCGGATTATCCGTCCTTGGTTGGCGTCGTCTACTTCAACTATCCGGAGGTCTATCCGTGGCCGGAAGGCTTTGGTCTGCCGGATTGGCGGGTCAAGAATCAAGTCCTCAAGTGAGTAAAAAAGGGGCATTTAGCCTCTGTGTGGCGAGGATGCGAATGGGCGGCGAAAAGCTGCCCATTCTTTTTTTCAACATTCAACATTCAACATGCTGAATGCCAATGATTTTATGCGTGATTTTTCGGCGCAGTTGAGACGGCATATTGCTGCCATGCTTGCGCCGAAATGATGTCCTGCTTGACCTCTAACCTCGTTTTCATCAATCACGGGGTATCGAGAGATAAGACTGACCTGTCGCGGCCCCGTGCTGGACAAGGTCGCGATCAAGGAGGCCGAGCTATGTTCGTATTTACGAAAACCCTTTCGCATGTGTTGGTGCCAGCCGCATTCGCCCTTGGCGTTGCAACCGCTGTTCAACCCGCACCTGCTGCCGCTTCGCAAACCGAATCCGCATCCCAGAAAACAACCGTTGCAGGCAGCGGCAGCGCCCGTTTCGACTGGCTCGCCGGTGGACAAGAGGTGGCCGATGCGTCCGGCACGGTACTCACGCGCGTGGCGGCTCAAGGCAGCGGCTCTTGGGTCTGTTCCCCGGCGGGGTTCGGCAAACATTCCCGCTGCTATCGTCGCTAAGAGCCGTCTGAACGGTTCGCTAAAGCGTTTCGACTTTAACTTGATCTATCACATAAAGTCGAAACGCCCGCTCCGCTTGGACGTTGCTCCGCGTTTCTGCTCAAACCCTGATTCAGGTTTAAGTAGAAACGCTTTTGCCGACCGATGTCGGCGAAAACGCGAGAGTAAAGCGTGATATCGTGCCATGTCGCGGGCATCATCTTAAACACCAATTCGGATGTTGTGGCAGGGATGGCATGCGCCTCTCTGACTGCCAAACGATTACCGCTCCGGCACCCGATGAGTGATTGAACGGGGCGAGAGTGCCGCTTGCAACCACAATGAAAACGCCTCTCTTTCCAATGTCCCATTGACCCAAAAGTGCCCCGGTTTTCAGAGTGAAAGATGTTTGGCGTTCAGGCCGTCTTCAGAACCATGCAATCTCCCCGGAGTCGTCCTCAGAGAGGGCAAATGGCGCGTCGATATTGTCGAATAATTTGTGCGCCAAATGCCTCAACCGAATGACTTCACTGAGCGGGGTGATCTCTACAATCTCCTGTTCCGTTTGTTCGGCGAGATGTCCCATCACCCTTTGAAGGTCATCGAGTGTTTGGTGCAGCCTGTCGATGGCCTGCAAACTGCGCTGCACAGCGGGAGACAGGCTTTTGGTTTCGGCCAGGGTTGGGCCAAGCGCGATTTGTACCTCTGCTGCCAAGATGACGAGGCCGACCATCTCGTCCTGAATACGCTTGTTGAGCGTGTTCAAAGGGATTGCGGCAGGGTCTGACCCGCTGTCTCGGGGGGGAGAATGAACCGGATGCACGGACATCAGAGCTTCCCCACGATGGCTTCGATCGCGGCCCGAAGTCCGGCCGGGTCGAAGGGTTTCTTCAGGAAATTGTTCATGCCAAGCCGTTTGCCCATATCGATGATTTCCCGGTCGGCGCGTCCCGTGATAAGAAGAAAGCCGATCCCGCGTGTGCTGCCATTAGAGCGCAGAGCGTGCAGAAGCTGCAGACCGTCCATCCCGGGCATGTTGTAATCTGAAATCACAAGATGCACCGGTGCCGTGGCAAGTTTTTGCAATGCCGATGGGCCGTCCGCCGCGCTCGCAACATTTCGAATGCCGTACGAATCCAGCGCATTCGTGATGAGACCACGGCTCGTGGACATGTCATCAACGACCATGACACGAAGTTGATCCCGTAGTGCCATCAGAGGTTTCCTTTGCTGACTTGCGCTTCGTTCAAAGCGGGTGACGAACTCTTACGTTTCGTCGTGTAGGTGGTGATGCCTGCGTTGTCGAAAAGTGGGCTGGCGCTTTCGCTCAGGCGTTCCGAATGGCCGAGCATGAGCCAGCCACCGGGGGCAAGAATGCCCGCAAAACGACTAAACAGGCGCGCTTGGGTGGCCTCGTCAAAATAGATCACGACGTTTCGACACATGATCACATCGAACTTGCCTGTCATGGGCCATTCGGAATGGAGATTGAGTTGCCGAAACGAGACCATGTCTCGGACATCCGGCTTGAGCGTCAGGGTCAATTCATCCTCCTCACCAGATGTCGAAAAGAAAGAAGAGATCATCTGCTCCGTCAGGCCTGCCGTCAGAGAGCCGCTATAGTGTCCGAGTCGTGCGCGATTGATGACTTCCGGATCGATATCTGTGGCGAGGATTTTTAAATCCTTCTTCGCCAGATCGGGGGCGTGTTGCAGGAGCGTCATTGCGATGGAATAGGGTTCCTGCCCATTGGAGCACCCCGCCGACCATATCCTTGCTTTTCCGCCCGTTGCCAGTTTTTGTCTGAGATGAGGCACGACATGGCTTGCAAGATAGTCGAAGTGATGGTTCTCCCTGAAAAAATGGGAAACATTCGTGGTGAGGGCCGAAATGAAGTTTTCCATTTCGGTAGCATCATTTTCGGTCTCCAGAAAATCCAGATAGGCATCGAAACTTGGCAGTTTGAGCGCGCGCAGGCGGCGCGTCAGACGGGATTTCACCATTGAGACCTTGGACGCCGAGAGAACGAGGCCGGCCTCGCGCGCGGCGATGGACGCGATGCGGGCGAAAGCCTGATCGGAAATGACGTTGGCCATATTGGCGCGTCCGGTTATGGGGGAGATTTCGCTCAAGCGGCTTCCTCTCCTTGCGGTGGCATCACTGCTTCCAAATCGAGAATTCGGATCATGCGCCCATCCACGATGGTCAGGGCAGAGACAAAAGCTCGCGCCTCATCTGCGGCAAGGTCGGGTGGTGGCTGCATCTCTTCGGAGGGGATGGCGAGAATGTCGGAAACTGCGTCGACCATAAGTCCGACGGTCCGTTTGCCGAGATCGACGACAATAATCACATTGCGTTCCGAGTCCTCACCGGTCTGCAACCCGAGGCGGGCGGAGAGGTCGATGATTGGCAACACCGTGCCACGCAGGTTGATGACGCCTTTGATGAACGGCGGGGCGTGTGGGAGCGATGTCGCTTTCGCCGAACCGCGAATTTCCCGCACGGACATGATGTCCACGGAATAGTCCTGCCCGCCGACGCGAAAGGACAATAGCTCCATAGAAGAGGAGGAGGTCTGTTTGTCGGTGTCCGTCATGATCTTATCCTACAAGTGCCTGCTGATGGTGGGGCGTCCGGGTGCGTCCGCTGGCCTGACTGACCAGATCGGTGGGGTCGAGAATGAGGGCAATTTGCCCATCGCCGAGAATGGTGGCCGCCGCAATTCCGGGGACACGGCCATAACTGCCCTCAAGACCTTTGATGACGACCTGACGCTGATCTTCGATGGCATCGACGGCGAGGGCGGCGCGATTGCCATCTTCCTGACCGATCAACAGGACGATCCCGCCGACGTAACTGTCTTGTGGTGGCCGGTATCCGAGCTCCGCGCCGAGATCGAGCAGCGGCACAAAGCCGCCACGGATTTGGACAACATGGGTTTGAGGCCCGAGTGCCTTGACGTCGTCATCGGTGAGCGTGAGGGTTTCGAGAATGGCGTTGAGCGGGACAACAAGGGTTTCTTCAGCGAAGCGCACGACCATGCCGTCCAGCACGGCGAGGGTGAGGGGCAGCGAAATCGAGAATGTCGAGCCTTTGCCCTCTTGCGACGAGATGCTGATCCGGCCACCGAGGGCTTGGATCGAACTTTTGACCACGTCCATCCCCACCCCCCGGCCGGAGAGATTGGAGACCTCCTGCGCTGTGGAAAAACCCGGCAGGAACAACAAGTTGTCGATATCGCTTTCACTCAGGGTGACGTCGGGGGGGATCAGGCCTTTCTCAATGGCCTTTGCCTTGACGCGCTCCCGGTTGATCCCGGCACCATCATCGGTCACCTCAATCACAATTCGGCCAGAACGATGTTGCGCGGTGAGGGTGACGTGACCCAAGCGCGATTTTCCGTTCTCAATCCGTTTTTCAGGGCTTTCCAGACCATGATCGACTGCGTTGCGGATCATATGCGTGAGCGGGTCGGCGAGCCGTTCGATGACGGTTTTGTCGACCTCGGTGCTTTCGCCGTCGGTGTGAAGCCGGACCTCTTTGCCGACGGAGGCGGAGGATTCCCGCACGATCCGGCCCATGCGTTGGAACAGGGATTTGATCGGCTGGGCGCGGATCATCATCACCGATTCCTGAATGTCGCGGGTGAGCTGTAGGAATTCCTCCAACCCGGTTGAGACAGGAGAGTTTGGGGGAAGATTGGCCTCGGTGACGGATTGGCTCAGCATCGCCTGATTGATGACAAGCTCTCCGACAAGGTTCACGAGCCGGTCGATGCGTTCCAAATCAACGCGCACCGTGGCGCGGGGCTGTGTGGGCGTGGCTGAGGCGGCTTTGGGCGGGGTCGTGTTCTCTTTCTGCGGGGCGGCGTCATGGAGCACGGGCGTGATGATATCTTCGGTCACCTCTGGGCTTGTTTCCGACTGAGTCGGTTCCTCGACGGACTGCTCCGGAGGCGGGGCGAGTGTTGGCGTCATGTCCGGCTGCAGCGGGGCTTCAGCCGCCGGGTTCGGTGATTGATTTTCCGAGGGAAGCTCCGGCAGCGGTTGGGATGCGGAGAGGGGGTGTATTTCGAGCTGGCAGAGGCCGTCTACGAATTCGAAGACCTCCCGCACGGCTTGTTCGGACTCCTCTGTTTGAATGGTCAGCGTCCAAGACAAATGCCCGGTGTCCGGGTTTATTTCATCCAGCGTGGGCAGGGCGGCGCAATGGCAATCTGCGGAAAGATCGCCAAGATCGCGCAGGGCGCGCAGGAGATAGAGCGGTTCATTGCCGGAGGTGTAGAGCGAGGCTTCCGGCTTGAAGAGGATGGTGAAGCCTCTCGCGGTCTCGGTCGGGGACTCGGTTTCGTCCGACGGCATGACGGTTTGCGTGTCTTGGGGCTCCTCTGGCAAGGGGAGAGCGCTCAGGTCAGGCAAGTCTGGCAAGTCGGCCACGGCGTTTTCCGTATCGAAATCCAGAGACAGGGTTGCCGGTGTGAAGTCGAGTTCTTCCTCCTCTTCCTCTTCGACGCCGACTAGTTTTTCGAGCTTTGCCAGAACAGGATCGGTCACATCGGAGGCAACGCTGTCGCCATCGCGGGCGGCGCGCACCAGATCGCCGAGAATGTCGGCGCAAGTGAAGAACAGGCGGACGGCATCGCCATCCGGATGAAACCGACCTGCGCGCACCTCGTCCATCGCCGTTTCAAACCGATGGGCGAAATGCACCAGATCGTCGAGGCCAAACGCACCCGCGCCGCCTTTGATCGAATGTACGGCGCGGAACACGACGTTGATCGTTTCCGGGTCACTGTCGCCGTCATCCATCAACTGGAGGCCATCTTGAAGGCTTTCCAGAAGTTCCTCACATTCGATGAAGAAGGAGGCGCGGATTTCTGCCATCGGGTCGGACATGGGAACCTCTTATCCAGCCACCATTTGGAGGGCTTTGACGAGTTTGGCGGGGTCGAAAGGTTTCACGATCCAGCCCGTTGCCCCGGCGGAGCGGGCCTTGGCCTTGAGCTCATCGGCGCTCTCAGTCGTGAGGACGAGGATCGGAATGCGGCTCCATTTGTCTTCGGAGCGGACGGCGTCGATGAAACCGAAGCCATCCATGCGCGGCATGTTGATGTCGGTGATGATCACGTCCGGGTCAATGTCTTCGAGAACTTCGAGACCGTGAAGACCGTCTTCGGCAAGGTGCGCGGTGAAGCCCGCCGAGGACAGGGCGAGATTGAGCATGTCACGCATGGTGCGGCTGTCGTCGACAGCGAGAACTTCCAGACTCATGTCCAGGCCTCCGGTTGAGTAATGGTTTCTGGGGTGAAGCCAAAGAGGCCAAGCATATCGATGCAGTTGTCAGAGGCATTCGCGAGCCGAGTGCTCTTGCCTTGAGCGGCGCGCGTTTTGACGGCGGACAGGATCACCTGAAGCGACAGGGCGCCGAGATGGCGGACATTGCCGGCATCAATGACGAGCGTGTCATCCGTAATCGCGCCAAGCTCCGCCATGAGGGGAGGCACGGATTGATAATCGAGCCGATCGTGAAGATGCACATGTGTCGTCATGTGCGCAGGCCTTGTTGGCGAAAGGCGTGTGTTCGGCAGGGGTGAGGCATCCCGAAATTCCCTTACAACTGTGGTCACGAGACCTTGTGTAAGGGCAAGGGAGTTAAAACGAGGTTACGCCACCGTTTTTTCTTGAATGCAACACTCTGCGCCTGTCGTGAAACTGTAAGGTTTCACAATAACAATGCGTTACGGGTATATGTTGTGCATGTGAGAGGCGCAGCCGGTGAGGGCGGCATAATCGTCTTCGATCACGGAGACGGAAAAATTCTTCATGAATCCGGCGAAACGGCCTTTGTCGCGGAAGGCTCCATTGAAGTCAAAGGCATCGAGATAAGGCGCTATATGGCGGGCAACGCCGCCGACGAGATAGATGCCGCCAAAGGGCAGTTGGATGAGGGCGAGATTGCCCGCCACCGTGCCGAGCATCTTGACGAAGAGGCGGGCGGCTTCGGTGGCGCGCGGATCGTCGCCACGGGCCACGGCGTCCATGATTTCAGCGGCGGATTTCTCGCGGGCGGCCCCGCTGCGTGTGCCGAGGAAAAGATAGACCCGTTCCAGACCGCGGCCGGACAGCACATCCTCGATGGCGGGGAAGCCATGCGCGGTTTCGACGAATTCGCAGAGCGCCAACTCATCAGCCGTGCGGATCGGGAGATTGGCGTGCCCGCTTTCTGAGGGCGCGACGAAGCGGCCACGGGGGGTCTCGAACACCGGAGAGGCATTGAACCCGGTGCCTATGCCGATCACCAGTTTGGCCGAATGTGGCGCCGGGGTTGGTGCGTCGATCACCGAGCGCATATTCTCCGGCGCGACAAGTCCGAGTGCATAGCCCTGTGCCTGAAGATCGTTCAGGATGGAGACATGTTCGGCCTGTGTGGCGCGGCGCAACGTGTCGTGGTCGATGGTCCAGTCGAGATTGGTCATTGTCCCGACGCCATCGCGCACGGGGCCTGCGAGCGCAACGCAGGCGCCTTTGCAATCGACGCCGCCCTCATCCTCGACATATTGCCTTAGAACGCTCTCAAGCCCCGGAAACTTGCGGTTGGAATAGCGACGGATCGTCTCCGGCAACAAGGTTTCCCCATCTGCCAGAGCGACGCGCGTGTTGGTCCCCCCGATATCGGCCACGAGGGTGAGGGTATCGGAAGGATGGGGCATGGCGTCAACTCCGCAGCAGGGTCTCGAGTCAGTCTCGGGCGATCAGGTCTTTGAGCATGTGATAGGAGGCTTTGGGGGTGCGTTTCAATGTTTCAAAATCGACATGCACCATTCCGAAGCGCCGTTCATAGCCAAAGGCCCATTCGTAGTTGTCCAGCAGGGACCAGTAAAAGAAGCCCTGAAGGTTGACGCCTTGCTCAAGTGCGCGGTGCATTGCGGCCATGTGATCGCGAATGAAGGCGCAGCGTTCCGGGTCTTCGACCACGCCGTTGCGGACATGATCATCCCAAGCCATGCCGTTTTCCGTCACCATGATCGGCAGGTCTCCGACATAGTTTTCCTTGAGGCGCAAAAGCAGGGCTTCGAGCCCTTCCGGGCAGATTTCCCAGCCCATCTGGGTGGTGGCGAGATGGCCTTGCGCCGGGGCGGTCGAGGGCCAGGGGCTTTCGGCGTCATGGGCCACTAGATTGCGGGTGTAGTAATTGACGCCCAGCCAGTCGATCGGGCGGGAGATCGCTTTGAGATCTTCCTGCCAATCATGCGGCAGATAAGGCTCCAACCCTTCGAGCGCTTCCTTGGGGTAACGGCCCTTGGTGATGGCTTCGATGAACCAGCGGTTGTGGGTGGCGTCTTGCGTGGCAGCGGCCCGAATGTCTTTAGGGTCATCTGTGGCAGGTTGGGTATGCTCGAAATTGAGTACGATGCCAAGGTTCTTGCGGTCACGGGCACGCAGGCGGGAGATCGCTTCGCCATGGGCTTTGAGCACGTAATGCATCGAGCGTGCGGCGGCGCGGATGTTGCGCAGGCCCGGAGCGTGGTGGCCCAGCAGATGCGACAGGTAGGAGACGCACCAAGGTTCGTTGATTGTGGCGTAGGAGGCGACGCGGTCACCGATCACGTCATCGATCACTTCGGCAAAATCGCCGAACCAGCGCGCAATCGACGGGTTGGTCCAGCCGCCGAGGTCTGACAGGGCAGAGGGCAGTTCCCAGTGATAGAGCGTGGCATGCGGCTCCAGCCCGCGCTCAAGGATCGCATCGACGAGACGGTCGTAATACTCCAGCCCTTCGCGGTTCACCGCGCCGCGGCCTTCGGGGATTACGCGCGACCAGCTTGTCGAAAAGCGGTAGGCGTCGAAATTCCCGGCCTTGAGAATGTCCATGTCCTCGCCGTAGCGATGATACTGATCACAGGCCAAGGCGCCGTCTTCGGCACGCAGCACGTTGCCGGGGGTGGCGGCGAAATCGTCCCAGTGGCAGCGGCCCGCGCCGCCGAATTTGTGGCCTTCGACCTGATAGGCGGCGGTGGCCGCGCCGAACAGGAAGCCTTTCGGGAAATCTTTGCGGGTCAGGGGGGAGGTGGGATTCGAGACATTTGCCATGGAGCGCTCCATTTCTGAGTGGCTGGGGCTGGCTGCGCTTATAACGAGTTCGGGGCTTTGCGGGCAAGCTCAAAGCGCTTTGAAGGTTTGCGCAAACAGAAAACTTGCCAAACCGCCTTGCGGATCAGCTCGGGGTCGGCGCAGGTCCGGTGGTGTGGCCGATGATCAGATCGGCATCGAGCAATTCGTGATGCGGGGGACGCTTTGGATTGGCGATCTGCTGCATCAGAATTTCAGCGCAGATGCGCCCGGCCAGACGCACCGAGGAGCGCGTTGCGGTGTAGATCGGTTCCGTGCTGCCATTGCGCATGTAGGACAGTTCGTCGTCATGGACGATCAGGGAAACGTCCTTGGCAACCCTGAGGCCAAGCGTGTCCATGGCCCGGCGGACGCCGTAACCGACGATGATCGAAGAGGCGATGATCGCGGTGGGAGGTTGGTCCTTGCTCAGGACCTCCATTGCGGCGCGAAAGCCGAAGTCTTCAGTCATCTCTGCGCTGTGGCACAGGCTCGGATCTTCGGTGATCCCGGCAGCTTCTAGTGCGACGCGATAGCCTGCGCGGCGCTTGGCGGCGAAGTCCATGCCTTCAAGCCCGTTGAGCAAAGCAATCCGGCGGTGGCCAAGATCGATCAGGAATTTCGTGGCCCGCTCAAAAGCGCGCTGGTTGTTCATATCGACCCAGGAATAGTCGTTTTCATCCGTGCTCCCCGAGCGCCCGTGGACGACGAAGGGCATCCCAATGTCGCGTAACAGTTTGATTCTCGGGTCATCTGCCTTCGGTCCGTGTACGATCACACCGTCGACCGATCCTTTTGCCGCGATCTTGCGATAGGCCTCTGCCTCGCCACTGTCGGGGACCACTTGCAACAGCATGTCGATGTTTTCCCGGGCGTAGATCTCGGACGCGCCTGCGACAAAATCGGCGAAAACCGGGTTCACCATCTCATGCCCTTTGGAGAGAGGTATGATATGGCCCACGGCGTGGTTGCGCCCGGTCGCGAGGCTGCGCGCGCGCGGGTTCGGGGTATAATTGTGTTGTTGTGCGGCTTTCAACACCTTTTGACGCGTGACCTCGGAAACTTCGGGATAGCCGTTGAGGGCGCGGGAGACGGTCGTTTGGGACAGTCCAAGCAGTGAAGAAAGCTCTTTAAGGTTCATTTGTGTCTGCGTGATCCGTGGTTTGATGTCACGCTAGACTGAGGCAGGGGCAAGGTAAAGACGGGAGTGCTGACCTATTTGATGCGGGGGTGCGAGCAACTCTGCTTGGAGGAAGGCGGGGGGGGCGTGCGGCGCTCACGCGCCGTCACACAAATTTCATCAGCTATGTTTTGACACTGCGGTTTCGGTTGATCCGTGTCATTGACTCTCTAGGTGCCATGGGACAGGTTGCGCATGTCAAAGCGCTTTGACGGTTGTGGAAATGATTGATTTCTTGACTGATAACGCTACGATTTCTCCGCCCGTGTCCGGGTATGAAAACTGGGAGGTTTACATGAAAAAGACACTTATGACCGGTGCCGCGTCGCTTGCCCTTATGGCCGCAGGTGCGCAGGCGCAGGACCTGACGATTGCTGGCCCGTGGATTGGCGCCGACCAAGAGATGGTCGAAAAAGTATTGGCGGTTTTTGAGGAGCAAAGCGGCCTTGATGTTGCCTATGTCGGCTCCGACAGCTTTGAACAGCAAATCGTGATTGACGCCGAAGCGGGCTCCGCCCCGAATATCGCCGTGTTCCCGCAGCCGGGTTTGGCCTCGGATATGGCAAAGCGTGGTTTCCTGACGCCGTTGGCCGATGGGACCGATGAATGGCTGAAAGAAAACTACGCGGCGGGCGAAAGCTGGACCGCACTTGGCACCTACACCGGGAAAGACGGCGCGGATCACCTCTATGCCTTCCCCTACAAAATCGACGTGAAATCCCTCGTTTGGTACGTGCCGGAGAACTTCGAGGATGCGGGCTACGAAGTTCCGACCACGATGGAAGAGTTGAAAGCGCTGACCGAACAGATCGTCGCCGATGGCGAAACGCCTTGGTGTATCGGTCTGGGGTCCGGGGCCGCCACCGGCTGGCCGGCCACCGACTGGGTCGAAGACATGATGCTGCGCACGCAAGATCCTGAAGTGTACGACGGCTGGGTCACCAATGACGTGAAATTCGACGATCCGCGCGTCGTCGCAGCCATTGAAGAATTCGGTTGGTTCGCGAAAAATGATGCGTTCGTCTCGGGCGGTGCCGATGCGGTTGCCTCCACCGACTTCCGCGACAGCCCGAAAGGTCTCTTCACCTCGCCGCCGCAGTGCTACCTGCACCACATGGCGTCCTTCATCCCGGCCTTCTTCCCGGAGGATGTCGTGCTTGGCGAAGATGCAGACTTCTTCTATTTCCCGTCCTACGAGAGCAAAGATCTCGGCACGCCTGTGCTTGGCGCCGGTACGCTTTGGGCCATCACCAATGACAGCCCGGAAGCGCATCAGTTCATGGAATTCCTGAAAACCACGGATGCCCATGAAGCCTGGATGAAACAAAAAGGCTTCCTGACGCCCTACAAGGCCGTGGATACCTCTGTGTTCTCCGATCCGACGCTGAAGAAAATGAACGACATTCTGCTGAATGCCACCACGTTCCGTTTCGATGCATCTGACCTGATGCCGGGCGGCGTGGGCGCAGGTTCCTTCTGGACCGGTATGGTTGACTACACGGGCGGCGAGTCCGCTGAAGATGTTGCCAAGTCGATCCAGACCTCCTGGGATGCGCTGAAGTAATCAGCCAGATTTGAAACAAGAGATGCTTTCGGGCCTTCGGGCCCGGAGGCTTTCGCGTCCGCAACGAACTGCGCAGCTGCTGACCCGACGGGAGTGACAAATCCCCAAAGGGACCCAAAGGGACATTGATAAGCGCAAGGCAAGAGCGGCGTGCCTGAACACAGCCGCCTGACGGAAGGGGAGAGACAATGCATCCGGCACTTCAAGGTCTTCTGACCATCGCGATCGGCGTCGGCGCCTGTATCGGCTATTTCTATTTTTCCAACATCATCCTCGACAAGGTGATCTTCCCGGCGCGCGGTGCGAATGCCGGGCGCAATATCAACCGTGCGAACCTCGTGCGGCCTTGGTTGTTCCTGTTGCCGGCGATGATGGCGTTGGGCCTGTATCTCGCCTATCCGGTCTTCGATACGCTGCGGCTGTCTCTTACCGACCGTGACATGGGCGGCGCGTTTGTCGGTCTGGAAAACTACCGCAAAATGTCTGCCGACCCGAAATTCTGGGAAGCGATGCGCAACAACGCGCTCTGGCTTTTGGTTGTGCCTGCGGCCTCCACGGCGTTCGGCCTTCTGGTGGCGCAGCTCACCGACCGTATTCGCTGGGGCTCCATCGCCAAATCTCTGATCTTCATGCCGATGGCGATCTCCTTTGTGGGCGCTGCGGTGATCTGGAAACTGGTTTATGACGCCCGTCCGTTGGGCACTGAACAAATCGGTATCCTGAATGCGATTTACCTCGCGATTGGCGGGGCGGAGCCGATCAACTGGCTCACCTTGCCGTTCTGGAACAACTTTTTTCTGATGGTGGTTCTGATCTGGATTCAAACCGGTTTCGCCATGGTGATCCTCTCGGCGGCCTTGCGCGGTGTGCCGGAAGAAACCATTGAGGCGGCCATTGTCGATGGCGCCAACCCGTTCCAGATTTTCTTCAAAATCAAAGTGCCGCAGATCATGGGCACCATCGTCGTCGTCTGGACCACGATCACCATCGTCGTTTTGAAAATCTTCGACATCGTCTTTGCCATGACCAACGGTCAATGGGAGACACAGGTTCTGGCCAACTACATGTATGACCAGTTGTTCCGCGCCCGCGACTGGGGCGTCGGCTCTGCGGCAGCCATGGTGATCATGCTGCTGGTGACGCCGATCCTCGTGTGGAACGTCTACAACGCACGCAAAGAGATGAAGTGAGGGCAGGATCATGGACAATATCGCTGGCAAGAAACCCGCTCTCATCTGGGCCACGCACCTCTCGGTGATCTTTCTGGTCTTCCTCTGGCTGTTCCCTACGGTCGGCCTCTTCGTGTCCTCCTTCCGGACCGGCGACCAGATTTCCAGCTCCGGCTGGTGGAAGGCGCTTTTCCCGCAGGTGCAGAACACGATGATCCGCACTGCGGCCCCGGAGATGCAGCAGCAGATCGACGGCAAATATGTGATCGAAGGCAATCTGTTCGAGCAAGAGGGCGCCAAGCCCGGTACGATCTCCGTCTGGGGCACCTCGTCTCGCGCGATTGACGACTATACGGCGGGCGAAACGGCCGATTTGGGCGATGACGGGCAGCTGACCGTCGAGGCCAATGGTGACTACAGTCTCGTGAACGATACGGAATTTTCCGGACGTCGTGGCGAGCGTGTGTTCCTCACAGCGAAGACCCCGCCGTCTTTCACCTTTGAGAACTACCGCACGGTGCTGTTCTCCGGTCAGGCGACGGACAAGATGAGCAAAGCCTTCATCAACACCTTCACCGTGACGATCCCGGCGACGGTCATCCCGATCCTGATCGCGGCGTTCGCGGCCTATGCGCTGGCGTGGATGGATTTCCGGGGGCGGGCCTTCCTGATCGCGGTGATCGTCGGCTTGCTCGTCGTGCCGCTGCAATTGGCGCTGATCCCGCTTTTGACCTTCCACGGCACGGTTGTGGAATGGTTCGTCGCCCTTGTCGGCACCCCGGACCCGGACAATGCGCGCCGCTTCCTGTCGGTGGGCTCCATCGGGCAGCTTTTGGGGTTTGAACCGGGCGACACGATCAATTCGAAAGGCTATCTCGGCGTTTGGGCCGCCCACACGGGCTTCGGTCTGCCGCTGGCGATCTATCTGCTGCGCAACTACATGGTTGGGCTGCCGAAAGACATCATCGAGAACGCCCGCGTCGATGGCGCGACGGATTTCCAAATTTTCACCAAGATCATCCTGCCGCTGTCTTTCCCGGCGCTCGCCTCCTTCGCGATCTTCCAGTTCTTGTGGACTTGGAACGACTTGCTGGTGGCGCTCGTCTTCCTGATCGACAGCTCCGGGGACACCACCGTCATGACGCGCCAGATCGTCGAGCTTCTGGGCACCCGTGGCGGCAACTGGGAAATCCTCGCGACGGCAGCCTTCGTGTCCATCGCCGTGCCGCTGACGGTCTTCTTCTTCATGCAAAAATATCTCGTGCGCGGCCTTCTGGCCGGGTCTGTCAAATAAGACACGCGACATAACAAAAGAGCAAAACCATGAACGCAACGATTCCTTCTTCTACGCCTTTCACGCGTGAAAAAGACTGGTGGCGCGGGGCCGTCATCTATCAGATCTATCCTCGCTCGTTTCAGGACAGCAACGGCGATGGCATTGGCGATCTTCTCGGCATCGTCAGCCGTCTGCCCTATATCGCCTCGCTTGGCGTGGATGCGATCTGGATTTCGCCCTTCTTCACCTCGCCGATGAAAGACTTCGGCTATGACGTGTCTGATTACTGCGATGTTGACCCGATGTTCGGCACGCTCGCCGATTTCGACGCGGTGATCGACACGGCGCACAGTCTTGGCGTCAAGGTGATGATCGATCTCGTTCTGTCGCACACTTCGGATCAGCACCCGTGGTTCGTGGAGAGCCGCTCCTCCAAGGACAACCCGAAATCGAACTGGTATGTCTGGGCCGATGCGAAACCCGATGGGACGCCGCCGAACAACTGGCTGTCGATCTTCGGTGGTTCCGGCTGGCAATGGGACGCGGGGCGTTTGCAATACTACCTGCACAACTTCCTGACCGAGCAGCCCGATCTCAACTTCCACGAACCGGAAGTGCAGGACGCGCTCCTGGATGTGGCGAATTTCTGGCTCCAGCGCGGTGTCGATGGCTTCCGCCTCGATACGATCAACTTCTACACCCATGACGCGGAGTTCCGGGACAACCCGCCGCTCGCGCCGGAACTGCGCACGGCAAAAACCGCGCCTGCGGTGAACCCGTACAACTGGCAGCAGCACGTTTACGACAAATCGCGCCCGGAAAACCTCGAATTCCTGCGCAAGCTGCGCGCGGTGATGGAACCCTACGGCGCCGCTGCCGTCGGCGAAGTGGGAGATGAGCAGCATGGGCTTGAAATCCTTGGGGAATACACCACGGGCGATGAGCTTATGCATATGTGCTACGCCTTTGAGCTGTTGTCCGGGGACACGCCGACGCCGGACTATGTCAAAGAGGTCATGGATAAAGTGTCTGCCGTCGCTGCGGACGGTTGGGCCTGCTGGGCCTATTCCAACCACGATGTGGAGCGCCACATGTCGCGCTGGCACCTCGATCCGATGGGCGCACGGGCGTTCACCACGCTGATGATGTGCCTGCGGGGCTCCGCTTGTATCTATGAGGGCGAAGAGCTTGGTCTCACCGAGGCGGATGTCGCCTATGAAGACCTGCAAGACCCTTACGGCATCCAGTTCTGGCCGGAGTTCAAGGGCCGCGACGGCTGCCGCACTCCGATGGTTTGGGATCAGACCCAGCATCACGGCGGCTTCTCTGACGCGCCGCGCACCTGGCTGCCGGTCAGCCCGGATCACCTGTCGCTCTCTGTCGCGCAATCGGAATACGATCCCGGTTCGATTCTGCATCACTACCGCCGGGCGATTGCCTTCCGCCACGCGCATAAGGCGTTGATGACCGGCGAGATGTTGGATCTGACGGTCAACGGAAGCTGCCTGAGTTTCACGCGCAAGTCGGAAGACGAAGAACTGTTCTGCGTGTTCAACCTGTCCGATCAGCCCGCGACACTGGACGCGCCCAAGGGGAACTGGCATCACATTGGAAGCGAATTGAATTCTGCGTCTCCGATGGACGACGGGAAACTGCATCTCGGGCCGTGGCAACCGGCGCTTATGCTGCGGGAAACTGCCTGAGAGGCGAGGGGAGAGAGAAATGGCCGATCTTAAACTGGAAAACGTCGCCAAGGTCTATGGCGGCAAGGTCGAGGTCCTCAAGGACATCAATCTCGACATCGCGACCGGCGAGCTGATTGTCTTCGTCGGCCCCTCGGGCTGCGGTAAATCCACCTTGCTGCGCATGATTGCGGGTCTGGAGAAAATCTCCGGCGGGACGCTCGAAATCGATGGGGAGCTTGTGAACGATGTGCCGCCGGCACAGCGCGGTATCGCTATGGTGTTCCAAAGCTACGCGCTCTATCCGCACATGACGGTTTACGACAACATGGCTTTCTCTTTGAAGCTCGCCAAGAAGTCGAAAGAGGAGATCAAAGAGGCGGTCATGAAGGCGGCCCATATCCTTCAGCTCGAAGAGTATCTCGACCGCCTGCCCAAAGCTCTGTCGGGGGGGCAGCGTCAGCGTGTCGCCATCGGCCGGGCCATCGTGCGCGACCCGAAGGTCTACCTCTTCGACGAACCGCTCTCCAACCTCGACGCCGCTTTGCGCGTTGCGACCCGTCTGGAGATCGCGCAGCTCAAGGAAAGCATGCCCGAGAGCACGATGATCTATGTGACCCACGACCAAGTCGAGGCGATGACCCTCGCGGATCGCATCGTGGTACTCGCCAACAAAGGCATCGCGCAGGTCGGCTCGCCGCTTGATCTCTACGAGAAACCGGACAATGAATTCGTTGCCCAGTTCATCGGCTCCCCGTCGATGAACCTTCTGCCGGGTAAGATCATCGAGACCGGTGAGATGACCAAGGTGCAACTCGACGGCGAAGGCATCGCCACGACGACCATCCCCACGGGGCCGGAAGACATGGGCCGTCAGGTCAATGTCGGTGTGCGCCCGGAAGACATGCATCTGGCCGAAGGCGAGGCCATCGTCGACGGTGTGGTCGATGTGGTGGAAGCGCTCGGCGAAGTGACGCTTCTGTATTTCGTGGCCGAACGCGGCAATGAACCGTTGATCGCCAAACTGCCGGGCATTCACGCCGGTCTCAAAGGCCAGACCGTGAAACTCTCTGCCCCGCCGGAGAAAGTGCATCTTTTCGCTGATGGCCTGTCGATGCGCCCGAAGGGGTAAAGCCAAAGGTGACAGAATTTAAGGCGGCCTTAGGGTCGCCTTTTTTGTGCGGGAACAGACCCGCGACATCGCGCCCCCGTGGAAACTCTTTCGCAAAACAGGGTAGGGTGATATTCAGCATTCTAAATGTATGTTTGAAGGCCCATTTCAAGGTTCATCCCATGTCCCAGACACCGCCCCGCATCATGCCGAAACCGTTCAATACAGCGCCGCAAGGGCTCTGGCGAGCGACGCCTCCGGCGATCTTTCCGCCGATCATGGGTTTGATGGGGCTGGGGCTTGCCTGGCGCAATGCCGCGAAGGTGATCCCGGGGGCGCCCGCTTGGATCGGGGAGATGCTGCTCGGGGCGTTCTCTTTGCTTTATCTCTTCGCGCTTCTGACTTATTTCGCCAAAATGTCCCGCCGTCCCTCGGTGATCGCCGAAGACCTGCGCATCCTACCGGGGCGGGCGGGATTGTCAGCCGGAGCAGACACCGGTTTTCTTTTTGCTGCGGTCCTTGTGCCGTATTCGGCGCTCGCTGCGAAAACCGTGCTTGTGCTGTCGCTTATCGCCCTGACGGTCGTCGCGCTTTTGATCATTCGGTCCTTTGCGCTCGGCCCAGCTGAACAACGCCGTGTGACCCCCGCATGGCATCTGTCCTTCGTCGGCTACATCCTCGCGCCGCTTTCCGCCGTGCCTTTGGGCTGGGTCGGTCTGTCGCAATTCCTCTTCGCCACCACGCTGCCGATTGCCGCGGCGATCTGGCTCATTTCCGTGCTGCAATTCGCCAAGGCCGATGTGCCGCCGCCGCTGCGCCCGCTGCTGGCGATCCACCTTGCGCCGCTCTCGCTGTTCGGCATTGTCGCCACGCTTCTGGGCTACACCACGCTGGCGCTGGCCTTCGCGTGGATTGGCGTGACCGCGCTCCTCGTCTACGTGTTCGGGGTGCGCTACCTGACCAAAGGCGATTTCTCCGCGCTTTGGGGCGCGTTTACCTTTCCGCTCGCAGCCTTCGCCAACATGATGTTCGCTGCGGCCACGCTGGTGCCGATGCCTTTCCGCATCATCGGCGGGCTGGAACTGGTCGCGGCAACGCTCGTGATTTTCTACATCGCGCCGAAAATCATGCAAATCTGGATGCGCGGCAAGCTTGCCAAAGCCACCAATGCGGCGACGGTTTAGGTTTCCTTTGCTGCAAAATACTCGAAAAAGGGCCGCCTCTCCCCAGAGTGCGGCCCTAAATCTTGCGTGACATCTCGGTAAAACACACAAATGGCCCTTTCCATTAAGGGGCATACATGTAATAGGGACGTGCCAAACCGTATCCCACATGGAGAGACCTGATGGAGATTCGCGAGGCGCTTACCTTCGATGACGTATTGCTTGTTCCGGCTGCATCCAACGTGCTGCCGTCTACAGTTGACACCAAGACATACGTGACAAAATCTATTCAATTGAACATTCCGCTGCTGTCTTCTGCAATGGACACTGTGACCGAGGCCCGTATGGCGATTGCCATGGCGCAGGCCGGTGGCATCGGTGTGGTGCACAAGAACCTCAGCGTCGAAGGGCAGGCGACCGAAGTCCGCCGGGTCAAACGCTTCGAGTCTGGCATCGTCTACAACCCGGTGACCCTTACCGCGAACCAGACCATCGCCGACGCGAAAGCGCTCTGCGCGCAGTATAATTTCACCGGCTTCCCGGTGATCGACGCGGATCGCCGCATCGTCGGTATCGTCACCAATCGCGACATGCGGTTTGCGACCTCCGATGACACGCCGGTCTCTCAGGTGATGACCTCGGACAAGCTCGCGATCCTGCAGGAGCCAGCCGATCGCGATGAGGCGATCTCGCTGATGAAAGCCCGTCGGATCGAAAAGCTTCTGGTCGTCGATGCGGACAACCGGCTGACCGGTCTTCTGACCCTCAAGGATACCGAGCAAAGCGTTCTCAACCCCTCGGCTTGTAAAGACGAGCTGGGGCGCCTTCGGGTCGCCGCGGCGACCGGTGTGGGCGATGCGGGCTTTGAGCGTTCTGAAGCGCTCGTGGACGCTGGCGTCGATATCATCGTGATCGACACGGCGCACGGGCACTCGGCCGGTGTGATCGACGGGGTGGCGCGCGCGAAGAAAATCTTCGGCGACAAGGTCCAGATCATCGCAGGCAACGTCGCCACCGGTGCCGCCACCAAGGCGCTGATCGATGCGGGGGCGGATGCTGTGAAAGTTGGCATCGGGCCGGGCTCGATCTGCACCACCCGCATGGTGGCTGGTGTCGGCGTGCCGCAGCTCACCGCGATCATGGATTGCGCCAAGGCGGCTGGCGATGTGCCGGTCATTGCGGACGGCGGTATCAAATTCTCCGGCGACTTCTCCAAGGCCATCGCCGCAGGCGCTTCCGTGGCCATGGTCGGCTCGATGATCGCGGGCACGGATGAATCCCCGGGCGAAGTGATCCTCTACCAAGGTCGCTCGTTCAAATCCTATCGCGGCATGGGGTCCTTGGGCGCGATGGCGCGCGGCTCTGCGGATCGGTATTTCCAAAAAGACGCAGCCTCCGACAAGCTCGTGCCGGAAGGCATCGAAGGTCAGGTGCCCTACAAGGGGCCGGTGTCTACCGTCCTGCACCAGATGGTCGGTGGTCTGCGGGCCTCCATGGGCTACACGGGCTGCGCCACCGTCGGCGAGATGCGCAAGAACTGCAACTTCGTGAAAATCACCGGATCGGGTCTCAAGGAGAGCCATGTTCACGACGTGCAGATCACGCGCGAAAGCCCGAATTACCGCATCGGTTGAGCGAATATCCATATCGCTGGAAAAACAGAGCGCTACGGATCAAACCGTGGCGCTTTTTTCATTTCGGGCCTCCGTGCTTGGCGACGTTATGGCAAATTGAATTTTTACCAATTTTCTGCTTTAATGGGGGATGCGGCCAAGGCGTCGGACATATTCTGTGATCCCCAGTGTTTTCCTTAAAATGCCGTTTGTGATCTGCAGAGACGGGTAGAGTTGAGCCCTTTCCGAACCTTGGCGGCACTGGGATGTGGAGGGGGAATATGTTGCATTCTAAACATTTGAAATATGCGTTGGTCGGCGTGCTGGCCTCATGGGTCTTGCCGCTTGCGGGCATGGCCGAAGACCTTGATGCTGCGGCCTTGAAGGCGGCCGCAGATGGCGGTGATATGGCCGCGGCAAGAGATCTGGGAAGCGCCTTGCTCTGGGGCTATGGCGGTGTCGATCAGGATGTCGAGGCGGCCATTCTGCTTTTGACCAAGGCGGCAGAGGCTGGAGATGCCAAAGCGCAATCGACTTTGGGACAGGCCTATCTCTGGGGTGCGCCCGTGGAGAAAAATCTCGCAGAGGCGGATCGGCTTTTGAGTGCGGCGGCGGCTCAGGGCAATGCGGACGCGATGCGCGTTCTGGGGCAGCAGTTGATCGGCGGTTGGGTGATGCCGCGTGATGTCGACCGCGGGCTTCCGCTGTTGCAGGCGGCGGCGTCGAAAGGCGACACCCGCGCAAAAACCGCGCTCGGGGAGTTCTATCTCTACGGCAAGCCACTTGAGAAAGACTGGGCGCAGGCCAAGACGCTTTTTGAGGACGCGGCGGCCGCCGGGGACGGCAAAGGGCTTGCGGAGTATGGTTCGATGCTGATGTGGTCCGAAAAGGACTGGCAGGCGGGCGAAGCCAATTTGATCCGCGCCGGAGAGATGGGCGAGAATTCTGCTTGGGTCAGTCTCGCCGAGGGGGCCATGTATGGCTATCTGGGGCCGGACTCGCGTTCGAAATTCGACGGCTATGCCGATAAGGCGCGTGCGGCGGGAGAGGAACGGATCGCCGTTCTCGAAGCGCAGCGGGCCATCTGGGGCATCTCGATGCGTGCCAGCGGGCCGAAGGCGCTGTCGGAACTTGAAACGGCGGCGAAAGACGGCAACGCCACGGCGCTCATGAGCCTGATCTCGATGCAGCGCGACGGCAATCGCTACAATATCCGCAAGGATCCAGCGGCGGCGGAAGCGGCGATTGAGGCCTATGGAGACTTGCTCACCGACGCACAAAAAGCCCAATTCGCGCTGACCATCGAGGCGGCCACCCACCGCATGAGCCGCGATTATCCGCGTCTTGCCAAAGCGGTCGAGGCGCAGCCAGAGCTGATGTCCGAGTGGTTCGGTGAAGAACTTTACAAGGCCAACCCCAATCTGGCGGTCTATATGCTCCAGAGCGAGATGAAGCCGATGGGCCTTTACAGCGGCAAGCTGGATGGGTTCGCGGGGCCGCGCACGCTCAAAGGGCTGAACCGTCTGTGCAATCGCATGCAGGACGAGACCAACTGCGGCGACCGGGTGCTTGATGGCGATCTCATTGGCAAGCTTCTGGCGCGTTGATTGTCGGCGGGCGGCGGTGTAGGTCTGGTCTGACGGGTCGCTGGTGATCCGCTACCGGAGCCTTCTATGACCCCTGCCGCCCGTATCTCTGCTGCGATTGAATGCCTCGACGATATTCTCTCGGGGGAGAACGCGGAACGTGTCCTGACAAATTGGGCGCGCGGCCATCGGTTTGCCGGCTCCAAGGACCGCGCCGCCATACGTGATCATGTCTTCGATGCTCTGCGCTGCAAACGATCTTACGCTTGGCTCGGCGGGGCTGGCGAGGGGCGTCCCTCCGGTCGTCAGTTGATGATCGGTGCTTTGCGGGCGCAGGAGATTTCTCCGGACACCCTGTTTTGTGAAGACCGGTTCGCGCCGCGACCTCTCAATGAGGACGAACAGGCCATGCCGCCCGCGCTGGACCAAGCGCCGCGCGGTGTGCGCTTCGACTGCCCGGATTGGCTTCTGCCTCTCTATGAGGCGACGCTCGGGGCGGACACGGAGGCCGCCCTTGAGCTTCTGCGGCAGCGCTCGGACGTCTTTCTCCGGGTGAACATCGCGAAATCCACGCTCTCTTATGCGCTTGAACTGCTTGCCGCTGATGGGATCGAGGCCGTGCCGCATCCGCTCTCGGAGACGGCTCTCAAAGTCACCAAGGGCACCCGTGCCGTGGCCCGGTCGCAAGCCTATCTGACGGGTGTTGTCGAGCTGCAAGACGCGGGGTCTCAGGCGATCATTGATGCTCTGCCGCTTGAAAATGGCATGGCGGTGCTCGACTACTGCGCGGGCGGTGGCGGCAAGTCGCTTGCCATGGGCGCGCGGGCTGAGTTGAACCTGACCGCACATGATGTTGATCCGGCGCGGATGCAAGACATCGCGCCACGCGCCTCTCGTGCCGGGATCAAAGTGACCTGCGCCCGCAAGGCGGAGCTGGCTCCGACTTATGATCTGGTGCTCTGCGATGTGCCATGTTCCGGCTCCGGCGCGTTCTCCCGCAGCCCGCAGGGGAAATGGGCGCTCACTGACGCGCGGTTGACCCGGCTTGTGGCGCTTCAGTCGGAAATCCTTGATGAGGTCGCCGAACGTGTCGCGCCCGGCGGTGTTCTGGCCTATGCGACCTGTTCGCTTTTTGAAGCGGAAAATACGGATCAGGTGGCTGGATTTTTGACGCGCCGGCCCGCTTTTTCTCTGATCCGTCAATCGGTTCTCAGCCCGCTCAAAGGCGGCGATGGTTTCTTCTACGCCATCCTGCGTCGTGACGTGTGAGGTCGCTTTAGGCCTGTAAGTCAGGTTTTAAATACTACTTTACCGATAGCTTGTTCGCATTTTATCCTCTTTTCATGCTGTCGGTTAAGGCTTGGTTAACCAATTCATAGAACAGTTGAGCACACATTCGTGTGCAGTCGGGGGCATGCCATAGGGGACAGCGTCTTTGTGAGACGCGATTTGGACCGGGCGAGGAGAGCCGGGATCAAGATATTTTAAGGACGAAACGCATAGGGGGAGATGTGTTGAGTACGAGCATGACTGCGGGGCCATTATCGAAACAGGCCGAACGCATTGGCCCATATAGCACTGTGATTGCGCTGAGTGGGATTGCCCTCTGTGGGATCGCGCTTTTGCTGCCAAAGCCGGTGTTTGGCCTGATCGCCTTTAGCTCTGGCGCGGCCTTGCTCTGGGCTGTGTTGTTGATCTGGTTTCTCAATCATCGACAGCGCAGGTCGCGTAGACGTCTCAACCTTGCGATTGCTGCCTTCTTGGCCAATGACGCCGCGCCGTCCTTTGCGACGGATATGGCGGGCGTGATCGGCTATCAAAACCGGGCGGCTGTTGAGCGGTTTGGCGGGCGCGGGGGGCAGAGTGTTTTGTCTGCGCTCGAAGGAATCTTTGCCGCGCCGGGGGCGACCTTGAGCCGTATGCAATCGCGCGCTTTGGCAAAGGGGGCTGCGCGCGAAGATGTTGTGATGCGCCACGGTCATATGCGCCTTGCCGTGCATCTGGTGGGCGAAAACGGTTTTCTCTGGCGCTTGGAAGACATGGCGGAGCGCGCTGCGCTTTCTGGCGACGCGATTTCCTTGCCGATGCTGACCCTCTCTCCAAACAATTCGGTTCTCTTTATGAATGAGGCGATGCACCGCTTGCTCGGCCATCGTGAGCAAAGCTTGGACCGCATGGTGACCGACCTGCCGATCCGCCCCGGCGATGTGCATGTTCTTGCCGGTGCCGAAGGCCGCATTTATGCGCGTGTCGCGCAGATCGAGAAGGCAGGAACAGGTCGTAAAGAACTGTTTTTCATGCCGGATTCGACGCCAAATGTCGGAGCTTGGGAAGCCCTCGATGCGCTGCCTGTGGCCTTGTTGAAGGTTGCTGTGGATGGGCAAATTATCGAATCCAATCGGCATGCGCGTGAGCTGCTCGCGATCTCGACGCATGAGCGTTTCAGTCTCAGTGATTTGGTGGAGGGATTGGGCCGCCCGGTGCAGGATTGGGTGTCGGATGTGGCAATGGGCCGGGTGCGCAAACCGGAGTTCGTGCGCGCATCGCGCCCTCAAAGCGATACGTTTCTGCAGATCACGCTCAACCGGGTCGAGGGGCCGGGAGATGACATTGAACTCATCGCCGTGTTGTCTGACGCAACAGAACTGAAATCGCTTGAGGCGCAATTCGTGCAAAGTCAGAAGATGCAAGCGATCGGCCAGCTTGCGGGCGGTGTCGCACATGACTTCAACAATCTTTTGACTGCAATATCAGGTCATTGCGACCTGTTGCTCTTGCGGCACGATAAGTCGGACACGGATTACGGTGATCTCGTTCAAATCCACCAAAACGCCAATCGTGCTGCCTCTCTGGTTGGGCAATTGCTGGCCTTTTCACGCAAGCAAACGCTGAAGCCGGAGGTCATCGACCTGCGGGATACACTGTCGGATCTGACCCATCTCCTGAACCGTTTGGTGGGCGAAAGGGTCACCCTGTCTCTGGACCACGACATCGGGCTTTTGCCGATCCGGGTGGACAAACGGCAGCTGGAACAGGTTCTCATGAACCTTGTGGTGAACGCGCGCGACGCCATGTCGGACGGCGGTACGATCAAGATCGAAACCCGAAACGAGGTGCTGCGCGAGGCGTTCACGCGCGACCGGGCCACCTTGCCTGCGGGGGAATATGTGGTTGTGAGCGTGACGGATCAGGGCAGCGGCATTCCCCCGGATCGGCTCCAAAAAGTGTTCGAGCCTTTCTATACGACCAAACGCACCGGCGAGGGGACGGGGCTCGGTCTGTCCACGGTTTACGGGATTATCAAGCAGACCGGGGGCTTTATCTTTGTCGACAGCGTTGTCGGGACCGGGACGGCCTTTACCATCTATTTGCCTGCCCATACCGCACGGGCCGAAGCGGTTGTAGAAGCGTCTCACAAATCCTTTGCCGAGGCTGGCGTTTCTGCTGAACGTGGCTCCGGGGTTATTCTTTTGGTGGAAGATGAAGCCCCCGTCCGCGCCTTTGCCTCCCGCGCGTTGCGTCTGCGGGGCTATACGGTGATTGAGGCGGAGAATGCCGAGGAGGCGCTTGAGACGTTGGAGGATGAGAGCCTCCAAATCGACGTGTTCGTCTCTGATGTGATTATGCCGGGGATGGATGGGCCAAGCTGGGTGTCGCAAGCTTTGAAATCCCGGCCGGGCGTCAAGGTCGTGTTCGTCTCCGGATATGCCGAAGATCATTTCACGGACCAGCAATCGCGCATCCCGAATTCGGTTTTTCTACCCAAGCCGTTTTCCCTTTCGGAATTGACCGCGACGGTTCAGTCTCAATTCTACTAACATCTAAAAATCAATGCGATCGCGGATGTATTTGACGTTATCTCTTGTGTCTCGGAATGGTTTCTTCTCGATGCTAACCCGCGGTTAACCAACGCTCCCACATAGTCGTTTTGTAATTTTAAGTTGATATGTTCTCTTTTTGTGCTCATAAAGATATATGAGAACAAGAGGCGAACACAGGCCCCGGTCAGAGCAGCTCCCAGCCCCGCGACGTTTCCGCGATGGACGCTTTTTGACGGGTGTGAGATAAGGGATTGAACAGATGGCAACGGCGACCAAAGACATGGCAAAAAACGACAAGCAGAACGGGGACAAGCAGAAGGCGCTCGACAGCGCGCTGGCCCAGATTGAGCGGCAATTCGGCAAGGGTTCGATCATGAAGCTGGGGGCTGACAACCCGGTTCAGGAGATCGAAGCAACCTCGACCGGCTCTCTCGGCCTCGACATTGCTCTCGGCATCGGCGGTATCCCGAAGGGGCGGATCGTCGAGATCTACGGCCCGGAATCCTCGGGTAAGACTACGCTGACCCTGCATTGTGTTGCCGAGGAACAGAAAAAAGGCGGCGTTTGCGCCTTTGTCGATGCGGAACACGCGCTGGACCCGATCTATGCCAAAAAACTCGGCGTCGATCTTGACGAGTTGCTGATTTCTCAGCCCGACACCGGCGAGCAAGCGCTTGAAATCGTCGATACGCTGGTGCGCTCCGGTGCCGTGTCGCTGGTCGTGGTCGACTCGGTGGCGGCGCTGACGCCGAAATCCGAGCTTGAAGGCGACATGGGCGACAGCTCCGTCGGCGTTCAGGCCCGTCTCATGTCGCAGGCGATGCGCAAACTGACCGGTTCGATCAGCCGCTCGAAATGTACCGTCATCTTCATCAACCAGATTCGCATGAAGATCGGCGTGATGTTCGGCTCGCCGGAGACCACCACTGGCGGGAACGCTCTGAAATTCTACTCCTCCGTGCGCATGGACATTCGCCGCATCGGGTCGATCAAGGACCGCGATGAGGTTGTGGGCAACGAGACCCGCGTGAAAGTGGTGAAGAACAAGGTGGCGCCGCCGTTCAAACAGGTGGAATTCGACATCATGTATGGCGAAGGCATCTCGAAAACCGGGGAGCTTCTGGATCTCGGCGTGAAAGCTGGTGTCGTGGACAAATCCGGCGCATGGTTCTCCTATGGCGATGAGCGCATGGGGCAGGGCCGCGAGAATTCGAAACGCTACCTGAAAGAAAACCCGCAGGTCGCGCTTGAGATCGAGGACAAAATCCGAGCCGCTCACGGGCTTGATTTCGATCTGGGCGACGATTTCGATCATGGTGACATGATCGACGACGAATAAGTCGCGCGGATCGCATGTTTTGAGGGGCCGAAGCCGATGGGTTTCGGCCCTTTTCCTTTTGGCGCTTATGGACAGCACGGGCCTGCGCGGGTAAACCATGCCGAACGCCAAGACTTTTCCGTAAGGATGCGCCCAACATGCCCAGCGTGAACGATATCCGCTCCACCTTTCTTAACTATTTCGAACGCAACGGTCACACCGTCGTGCCGAGCTCCCCGCTTGTGCCGCGCAACGACCCGACGCTTATGTTCACCAACTCCGGGATGGTGCAGTTCAAGAACTGCTTCACCGGGGTTGAAAAGCGCGATTACACGCGCGCCACGACGGCACAGAAATGCGTCCGCGCCGGGGGCAAGCACAACGATTTGGACAACGTCGGCTACACGGCGCGCCACCACACCTTCTTCGAGATGCTGGGCAACTTCTCCTTTGGGGATTACTTCAAACACGAGGCGATCCCCTTTGCCTGGGAGCTGATCACCAAAGATTTCGATATCCCGAAGGACAAGCTTTACACCACGGTCTACCACACCGATGACGAAGCTTTCGAGATTTGGAAAAAGGTCGGCGTGCCGGAAGAGCGGATCATCCGTATCGCCACCTCTGACAACTTCTGGCAGATGGGCGACACTGGTCCCTGTGGCCCGTGCACCGAGATTTTCTATGATCACGGCGATCACATCTGGGGCGGCCCTCCGGGTTCCCCCGAAGAGGACGGCGACCGGTTCATCGAGATCTGGAACGTCGTGTTCATGCAGAACGAACGCTTTGCCGACGGCTCGATGACCGAGCTTGAGATGCAGTCGATCGACACCGGCATGGGGCTTGAGCGGATCGCGGCGCTGCTGCAGGGCTCGCATGACAACTACGACACGGACCTGATGCGCTCGCTGATCGAAGCCTCGGCCCATGCGACCTCCGTCGATCCCTATGGCGACAAGAACGTCCACCACCGTGTGATCGCGGACCACCTGCGGTCCACGTCCTTCCTCATTGCCGATGGCGTCATGCCGTCGAACGAGGGCCGCGGCTACGTTCTGCGTCGGATCATGCGTCGCGCCATGCGCCACGCGCACCTTCTGGGCGCGAAAGATCCGGTCATGCACAAACTGGTGCCGGAACTGGTGCGCCAGATGGGCGAAGCCTATCCGGAACTGCGCACCGGTCAGGCTCTGATCGAAGAGACGCTGAAACTCGAAGAAACCCGCTTTATCCAGACGTTGGACCGTGGCCTGAAACTGCTCGAAGACGAGTTGGTCGATCTGCCGGAAGGGAATAAGCTTCCGGGCGAGGCGGCGTTCAAACTCTATGACACCTACGGTTTCCCGCTCGATCTGACGCAGGATGCGCTGCGCGAGAAGGGCGTCGAGGTCGACACCGACGGGTTCGATGCCGCCATGGCCGAACAGAAAGCCAAGGCGCGTGCCGCTTGGGCTGGCTCCGGCGAGACGGCGGATTCGACCGTCTGGTACGACATCGCGGAAGAGAAAGGCACCACGGAATTCCTCGGCTATGACACCGAGAAGGCCGAGGGCGAGATCGTGGCCATCGTCAAAGACGGTGCCCAAGTTGAGACCGCAAAAGAGGGCGATACCGTCCAGATCGTCGTCAACCAAACGCCGTTCTACGGCGAGTCCGGCGGTCAGGTCGGCGACACCGGCGTGATCCGTGTGGAGAAATCCATCGCGAAAATCACCGACACGAAAAAGGTCGCGGGTGTCTTCATCCATTTCGCCACCATCGAGCGCGGTGAGATCAAAGTGGGCGCTCCGGCGGCGCTTGAAGTGGATCATGCACGGCGCTCTGCGATCCGCGCGAACCACTCCGCAACCCACCTTCTGCACGAAGCACTTCGCGAGGCGCTTGGCGATCACGTCGCACAGCGCGGTTCGCTGAACGCGCCCGACCGCCTGCGCTTCGACTTCTCCCACGCCAAAGCCTTGAGCGAGGAAGAGATTGCCAAGGTGGAAAGCGATGTGAACCTCTACATCCGTCAAAACGATGCGGTCGAAACCCGTATCATGACGCCGGACGATGCTCGCGCACTCGGTGCGCAGGCGCTGTTTGGTGAGAAATATGGCGATGAGGTCCGCGTGGTCTCCATGGGCCGGGCCGACACCGGCAAGGGGGCCGATGGTCAGACCTATTCGCTTGAACTTTGCGGCGGCACCCATGTGAAACGCACCGGCGATATCGGCCTCTGCGTGATCTTGGGCGACAGCGCGTCTTCTGCTGGCGTGCGCCGGATCGAAGCGCTGACGGGGCAGGCGGCGATTGCGCATCTTGAAACCGAGGCCAACCGTGCGCATGAGGTTGCAAACGTCCTGAAAGCGCCCGTCTCGGAAGTGGTCGAGCGCGTCAAAGCTCTTGCCGATGAGCGCAAGAAGCTGGAGCAGGAGGTCGCGAACCTCAAGCAACAGATCGCGCTTGGCGGTGGTTCCGGCGGTGGTGCAGAGGCGAAAGATGTCAACGGCATCCCGTTCCTCGCACAAGCGCTGCAAGGCGTCTCCGGCAAAGACCTGCGCGGCCTGATCGACGCGCATAAGACCAACCTTGGCTCTGGCGTGATCCTTTTGATCGCCGAGGAAGATGGCAAGGTCGCCGTGGCCTGCGGCGTGACCGATGATCTGACGGGCAAGGTGTCTGCGGTCGATGTGCTCAAGGCGGCTGTGCCCGCAGTGGGCGGCAAGGGCGGCGGTGGCCGTCCGGACATGGCGCAGGGCGGCGGCAAGGATTTCTCCGGCGCGGATGCGGCCATCGCTGCGGCTGAAAAGGTGCTCGGATGACGGCCTATATCGTCGCGACCATTGAGGTGACGGACCCTGAGGATTATCAGGGCTACGCCTCCAAAACCGTCGCGCTTGCGGAAAAATGGGGTGGGCGCTTCCTTGTCAAAGGTGGCGCGCCCGAACAGGTGGAGGGCAAAAGCCCGTCCCGCCATGTGGTGATTGAATTCCCGGACCGCGACACCGCGCGCGCATGGTACAACTCACCGGAATATCAGGACATTCTTCCGATCGCCCTGCGCGCGTCCAAGCGTGACATCGTGATCGTGGACGGCGTTTAAGGAGAGACAGATGCCCGCACTTTGGATTGCCAATATCAAGGTCACCGATGAAGAGGCCTATGGCCGTTATGCGAAACTCGCTGGCCCCGCGATTGCCAAGCATGGCGGTAAATTCCTTGCCCGTGGCGGCCGTTATGTCCAGCTCGAAGGCAACGACCGTCCGCGCAACGTCGTGACCCGCTTCGACAGCGTCGAGGCTGCCGTGGCCTGCTACAACAGCCCGGAATACCAAGAGGCGTTGAGCCACGCGAACGGCGCGTCCGAGCGCGACATCGTGGTGATTGAAATCGAAGAGTGAGATCACTCACATGATTTGAAAGCGGCGCGGGCTGTCCCGCGCCGTTTTTATTTGGCGAAGGGATTTTTCGGGCTGCGGTCGAAAGACAGCGTGTTGGTGCTCTCATTCACCAGCTGCTCGATGGCATCCGCGAGGTGAACTGTCTCGATGTGATCATCTCCCGCCGCCACGCGAATGAGATGGGCGCGGTGCAGCACGTCCGTGTGGGTGTAGCCCTGCGGCGGCTCGAAACGGTAGCTCGCCAGTTCGACAAGCATGCCATTCGGTTCGCGGAAATAGATGCTGTCCATGAAGCCGCGATCTTTGACGCCGGAATGTTTGATCCCGCGCGCGTCGAGACGCTCAACCACCTGATCAAAGGTCACCTTGGAGACGTTGAACGCCAGATGGTGCAGCGAGCCGGGGCCTTGATCGATGCTGTGACGGCCCGGTTTGCGGTCCTCTGATGTGAACACCGTGATCAAGCGCCCGTCGCCCGGATCGAAATAGAGATGACCCTGTTCCGGGGCGTCCAGATTGGGCTGATCAAACACGAACGGCATGCCCAGCACGCCCTCCCAGAACTCGATCGAGGATTGCCGGTCAGCGCCGGTGATGGTGATGTGGTGAACCCCTTGGGTTTGGATTTTGCGCATGGCTGGTCTCCCTTTGAGCGCCAAGATACCGTAAGCAGCGCTAAAATCTAAGGACACTCATCGCACATCGTCTGCGCGCTCATGGAAAGAAGACGGTGAAAGAAGACGGTGAAAGTAGACGGTGAAAGAATTCTGGGGCGTTTGGACCGTTCGGGAGTTGCGACGGCCCGTACTCGGCCCGTCGCATTTTCTGCCTGCCTCTAAGGGTTAATCAGTTGCCGCCGAGGCTCACTGAAACACCGAGGCTTTTGCTGCCAACATTCGCGCCAACGCCCGCACTGGCTCCGCTGCTGCCGACAGATGCGTTTCCTGCAACACCAATGCCGCCGGATGATGATCCTCCCGCTCCATCGCCCGTGCCGTCGCCCGCACCATTGCCCGTGCCGTCGTCTATACCGCCGCTGCCGCCGGTCCCGGTGCCCGCTGCCAAATCACCAGAGGCTCCCTTCCCCCCCGAGGAGCTGTTGCCTGGCATTCCATTTGGCGCTGTCAGCGGATCAAAAGAATAACCGAGCGGGTAGAGGCGATCCGAGATCAACGCGCCGTTGTTACGGTTCAAGGCAACGTGGCGTTCGTATTTTTCGTTGACCGAAATGATGGTGATCAGGTTCTTCATCTGATTGACGCGAAGCACCCGCACGGTGTAGCCGTCCTCACGCACGCTTGCCATCATAGGGTGTGCGACTTTATAGCTGTCCACAGTGGTTGCTGATGCGGGGAAACTTGGCGCGACAAGCGCCAGCCCTGCGACAATCGCGATATGTTTCAGTCGATTGGTTTGTGTCATGGTTCCTCCCTTTCATGAGGCCATCGCACCTAAACCTAACGCAACATGGACTTTCACTCCCTCCTTTGAAGTGGAAAGCCACGAAAACCGGGCACCTGCTAACTCAATTTCCCCAGCGCTTCGCTATGCGTGCACGACCGAACGACCGCGCCTGTAAAGTGATGGCCTTATAAAAATGCTAGCGCAAAGTTCCGTAAAACCACCAAGAAAAATCAAAAAATCATCTTTTGGCTGAAATTAAAGGGTTTTTTATCGATTTAAAATTACACAAAACCATATGATTTTAAATTATTGTTTTGATTTTAGGGATAATAGGGGCGGTAAGCCAAAAGAAAAACCCGCCGGGCAGCGGCGGGTTTTGAAGTCGTTTGAACGCGAGATACGTTTTTACTGAGCCGCTGCTTTCGCGTTGCGCTTACGCTCATGCGGGTCGAGGTAGCGTTTGCGCAGGCGGACGCTTTCCGGGGTCACTTCGACAAGCTCGTCATCGTTGATGTAAGCGATGGCTTCTTCGAGCGAGAGCGTCGTCGGCGTGGTGAGTTTCACCGCATCGTCCGTACCAGAAGCACGCACGTTGGTAAGTTTCTTACCTTTGAGCGGGTTCACTTCGAGATCGTTGTCGCGGGAGTGCTCGCCGATGATCATGCCTTGGTAAACCTTCGCCTGAGCGCCGAGGAAGAGCTTGCCGCGCTCCTCGAGGTTCCAAAGCGCGTAGGCCACGGCTTCGCCGTCTTCCATGGAGATCAGAACACCCTGACGACGGCCCGGGATAGGACCTTTGTACGGGGCCCAGCTGTGGAACACGCGGTTCAGAACGCCGGTGCCGCGGGTGTCGGTGAGGAATTCGCCGTGATAGCCGATGAGGCCACGGGACGGGACATGCGCGATGATGCGGGTCTTGCCGTTCTGCTGACGCATCTCGGTCAGATCGCCTTTGCGCGCGCCGGTGAGTTTCTCGATCACAGCGCCGGAGTATTCGTCATCCACATCGACGGTGACTTCTTCGATGGGTTCCATCCGCTTGCCGTCTTCTTCGCGCATGATCACCTGCGGGCGGGAGATCGAAAGCTCGAACCCTTCGCGGCGCATGTTTTCAATGAGAACGCCCATCTGAAGTTCGCCGCGACCGGAAACCTCAAAAGCTTCGCCGCCGGGGGTGTCTTTGATCTTGATGGCGACGTTGGACTCGGCCTCTTTCATCAGGCGCTCGCGGATCACGCGGGACTGCACCTTTTTGCCTTCGCGACCGGCCAGCGGGCTGTCGTTGATGCCGAAGGTGACGGTGATGGTCGGCGGGTCAATCGGCTGGGCTTCCAGCGGGGTATCGATTTCGAGCGCGCAGAGCGTGTCGGACACGGTGGCTTTCGACATGCCGGAGAGCGAAACGATGTCGCCCGCGACGGCTTCGTCGATGTCGGCCATGCCGAGACCGCGGAAAGCCTGGATTTTCTTGACCTGAAACTGTTCGATCTTCTGGCCGTTGCGGGTCAGAGCCTGAATGGTCGTGCCGGCTTTGAGCTTGCCGCTTTCGACACGGCCGGTCAGAAGGCGACCGAGGAACGGGTCAGAGCCGAGCGTGGTGGCGAGCATTTGGAAGGGCTCGTCTTGCTTTTTGATCTGTTTCGGGGCCGGAACGTGGTTCAGGATCAGGTTGAACAGCGCGTCGAGGTTCTTGCGCGGGCCGTCCAGTTCCGTGTCACACCAGCCGTTACGGCCGGAGGCGTAGAGATGCGGGAAGTCGAGCTGATCGTCATTCGCGTCGAGCGAGGCGAAGAGGTCGAAACATTCGTCGAGCGCGCGGTCCGGCTCGGCGTCCGGTTTGTCGACCTTGTTCAGAACGACGATCGGGCGCAGGCCGAGGGCGAGGGCTTTCGAGGTCACGAATTTGGTCTGCGGCATCGGGCCTTCGGCGGCGTCTACCAGAAGGACAACACCATCGACCATGGAGAGGATGCGCTCCACCTCGCCGCCGAAGTCGGCGTGGCCGGGGGTGTCAACGATGTTGATGCGATGACCTTTCCACTCAACCGAGGTGGCTTTCGCCAGAATGGTGATGCCGCGCTCACGCTCCAGATCGTTGGAGTCCATGGCGCGCTCGGTGGTGGCTTGGTTTTCGCGGAAGGTGCCCGACTGTTTCAGCAGCTCATCCACAAGGGTGGTTTTGCCGTGGTCAACGTGAGCGATGATGGCGATATTGCGAAGATCCATAGGGTGGGGTTTCCGTCGTGAATATGTCTTGGCCTCGCGCCTAACCGCTGAGAGGACAAAAGGCCAGCTTTAAAGCGTCGGGCAGGGGCGAAAAGCCGCTGAAAGCGGATTAATGTGATGCCGTGCGCGAGAAAAGATGGATCACCAGCACGCCTGCGATGATCAGGGCAATCCCGAGAAGGGCCGGAAGATCGAGTTTCTGCCCGAGGAACACCAGCCCGATCAGCGAGATCAAAACGATGCCCAGCCCCGACCAAACCGCATAGGCGATGCCGACAGGCACGGTGCGCAGGGTCATGGACAGAAAGTAGAAGGACAGCCCGTAAGAGATCACGAGGATCACGACGGGGACAAGCCGGGTGAATTGTTGCGAGGCCGCCATGGCGGTGGTGCCGATGACTTCAAGGCAGATCGCGATGATGAGGTAGATGTAATGCGCAGGCATTTCGCCTCCTTACATTGCGATATAGCGGTCGCGGCGGTGGTTGATGGCGATCACGAGGTTCACGAGAAGCGCACCCAGCAGAGAGTAGAGCACCATCGGCAGCGGCAGAAGGAAAAAGGCCGCGATGAAGAGGCAGGCGTCAAAGATCAGCTGCACGTATCCGGCTTTGAACCCGGTCGCGTCCTGAATGTAGAGGCCGATGATCCCGATCCCGCCCAGCGACGCCCCGTGGCGGAAGATCGCCAAAAGGCCGGCGCCGGTGGCAAAGCCAAAAATCACGGCGCCGAGCAGCGGGTTCAGGGTCTCAAAGGTCGCGAGCGTCGGGAACCATTCGGAGAAGATCGAGACCATGACAACGGCGGCGAAGGTCTTGAGCATGAATTTCTTGCCGAGGCGTTTATAGCCGAACCAGTAAAACGGCAGGTTGGCGACGAAAAACACCCAGCCAAATGACCAGCCGGTGACATAGGACATCAGCACGGCAAAGCCCGCAATCTGACCGGTGATCAGCCCAAGGGTGCGCAGAGGGATCAGGGCAAAGGCGCACATGATCGTGCCGAACAGGATGCCCTGCGCATCGTCGAAGAACGAATGCTGGTCTTCTTCGCGCGGTTTTTCGGCTTCTGTTGCGGTCATTGGAGGCTCCGGGGTCAGTCTGCGATATAACGGTCTCGGCGGTGGTTGAAGGCGATCACGCCATTCAGGATCAACGCGCCGAAGAGCGAATACAGCACCCGGGTCGGTTCGAAAAGGAAGAAAGCTACGCCAAAGAGCACCGCGTCAAAGCCGAGTTGGACAATCCCAGCGCGAATGCCAAAGCGATCCTGCGCAACCAGAGCGATCACCCCGAGCGCGCCGAGCGAGCCCTTGTGCCGGAAAATGCCCAAAAGCCCGTAGCCCGTGAGAATGCCGAAGGCGATGGTGCCGAACAGCGGGTTGAGGTGGTCGAAAGACATCCAGTTGGGGATGATCGCGACGAGGAGACTGGCTGCCGTGACGCAGAGCGCGGATTTGAGTGTGAATTCCGTGCCCATGCGGAACCATGCCAGCGCATAGAAGGGCACGTTGATCAGCCAGAAGACCCAAGAAAAGGACCAGCCGGTGAGGTAGGAGATGACCAGAGCGAGCCCCGCCGTCTGGCCGGTGATAAAGCCCAGTTGGTTGATGATCACGAGCCCGATGGAGGTGGTGATCAAGGCAATGGAAAAGCCCTGCACATCCTCAATGAGGCTGTGTTTGGTGGGCGATTCTGTAATTGGTATGGGCGCTGGCATAAGACTCAATTAGGACAGCGATATTGACCTGTCTAGTCCAAAACGCATTGGCATCCCGGCAATTTCTTGTGAAGTTGGCGGGCTGTCGAAAAATGCAGCAGGGGAAAGGCTTATAGAGGGCAAAGGTCGCCTGAGTGGCGCGGAGGATCACTCGATCCAGAGCCTTTGGGCCTGAAACAAGACCAGTGTTTCCGCAAGTTGCGGCGAGGTCGAGGCGGGGGCGCTGGCGACCGGGCGGCTCATCTGCGCCTCTTCGAGTTTGAACAGATGTGTCGTGAGCCGTTCTGTGTCCTGCCCATAGCGGCTGGCGGAGGCGAGATCGGAGCGGGCGCGCGCGATCAGGTCAACCGGGGCGTTCGGATCGGTGCCTTCCTCGCCAGTGCCGTAGACGCGGCCTGTGGCGGCCATCTCCGACAGATAGGCGGCGCCTTGACGTTCAAGCCCCATGACAAAGCCGAGATCATCGAAGCGGACGGCTTTGAGCTCCGCCGTCAGCTCATCAATGGCAGTCGGGGAGATCGCGGTCAGATCGTAGCGCGCGAAAATCTCCCGTGCGGTCTCGATCGCCGTACTCTTGATCGCCGTGCTTTTGGATTTGGTCTCGGTCTCTGCGGGCTTGTCATGCTCTGACGCCGTCCGCGTCTCCTGATCGGAGGCGGAGCTTTGGTTCTGCGACAGGCCAAGTCCTGTGAGCGGATGATGGGCAGAGGAAATCTGCATCGGAAACCTTCTGTTCTCCTGACGAGCCGAAGATAGGATGCAGTCTGTTAAAGCCAAGGTAACAGGTAAAATTGCGCGGAAAATCTCCCGCGCAATTCGTGGCTTATGGTAAATGCGATCAGCCGAACACCAGAGACAGGCCGAGAAGCGCAGAGGCCGCGCCAAGAAAACGCGGGGCGAGCGGATGTGTGCGGGCCATAAACTGCGCCAAGACGATGCCCGCCGCATGCAGAGCCGCCGTGGCGAGGATAAAGCCGACGCCAAACCCGAGCGCATGGGCCGCGCCCAGCTCCGCGCCATGGGCATGGCCGTGGAACAGGCCGAAGAACCCCGCAATGGCAACGCCGCCCCAAAGGCCCGGACGCACGGCAAAGCTGACCAGAAGGCCGATGACGATGGCGGAGGCAAGGATCATCGGCTCGACGAAGGGCAGGGGCAGGCCACTGATGCCGCCGATATAGCCCAGCGTCATCGCGCCAACAAAGCCTGCGGGAACGGCCCAAAGCGCCTTGCCGCCGATCTGTAGTGCCCAGACGCCAACGGCCAGCATCGCGAGCACATGGTCGAGGCCGAAAAGCGGGTGCGAGACGCCAGCGAGAAATGAGCCGTGCTCTTCGGGCGGAAGGTGGGCGAGCGCAGGTGTCGCGAGAAGAGCGAAAAGCCCGGTCAAAAGATGTTTTTTCATAACTGTCCCTTATTGAGGTCAAAAGCATCCCGGTTTGGGTCATGCCTGCTGTCCAATCTGACGAAGAGACGCGGGTCGGGCAAGTGGTTGCGAGGCTGTCGTTGCGAAAAGAGGTCGAGACGTGGCAAAGAAAAAGGCCGGAGCGTTTTGGCCCCGGCCTGTCTCAAATCTGGATGGGGGGGCTTAGCCCGCCAGCGCTTTGTTCAGGTTTTCGTCGATTTTCTCCAAGAAGCCCATGGTGGTGAGCCAGCCCTGATCCGGGCCGACGAGCAGCGCGAGGTCTTTCGTCATGAACCCGCTTTCCACGGTGTTGACGATAGTTTTTTCCAGCGTCGTGGCAAAGCGCATCAACTGTTCGTTGTCGTCCAGTTTGGCGCGGTGCTTCAGGCCACCGGTCCAGGCGAAGATCGAGGCGATGGAGTTCGTCGAGGTGGCTTCGCCAGCTTGGTGTTGGCGATAGTGACGGGTCACGGTGCCGTGGGCGGCTTCGGCCTCGACGATTTTCCCATCCGGGGTCATCAGCTGCGAGGTCATCAGGCCCAGCGAGCCAAAGCCCTGTGCCACGGTGTCGGACTGCACGTCGCCGTCGTAGTTCTTACAGGCCCAGACGAATTTGCCGGACCATTTCATCGCACAGGCCACCATGTCGTCGATCAGGCGGTGTTCGTACCAGATGCCGGCTTTCTTGAAGGCTTCGGCGAATTCTTCTTCGTAGACCTCTTGGAAGATATCTTTGAAACGACCGTCATAGGCTTTGAGGATGGTGTTCTTGGTCGAGAGGTAGACCGGCCAGCCCACGGAGAGACCGTAGTTCAGCGAGGCGCGGGCGAAGTCGCGGATGCTGTCATCGAGGTTGTACATCGCCTGATAGACACCGGCGGAGGGGGCGTTGAACACCTCTTTCTCGATCACGGTGCCGTCTTCGCCAACGAATTTCATCGTCAGCTGGCCTGCGCCCGGGAAGTGGAAGTCGGTGGCTTTGTATTGGTCACCGTAAGCGTGGCGGCCGACGACGATCGGGCTGGTCCAACCCGGCACAAGGCGCGGCACGTTGCGGCAGATGATCGGCTGGCGGAAGATCGTGCCGCCGAGAATGTTGCGGATCGTGCCGTTCGGGGAGCGGTACATGCGCTTGAGGTTGAATTCCTCGACGCGGGCTTCGTCCGGGGTGATCGTCGCACATTTGACGGCAACGCCGATTTCTTTGGTCTTCTCGGCTGCGTCGATGGTGATCTGGTCATCGGTTTCATCGCGGGACTCGATGCCGAGATCGTAATAGAGCAGGTCGAGGTCGAGATAGGGCAGAATGAGCTTCTTCTTGATGAAGTCCCACATGATGCGGGTCATTTCATCGCCGTCCATTTCGACGATTGGGTTTTCTACCTTGATCTTGGTCATCTGGGGAGCTCCATGAGAGGTCTGGGAGAGTCGCTTTCTTTTAGACCATTTCAGACGCTAACGAAAGGTGTGCATACCATTGCATACCAAATATTCACAAAACTGCGATCTCGACCGTAAACAAGACCGACAAAGCGGTGTTGTGCCTGAATTTCGGGCGTCGTTGGAGAGGCTTATGTGTGGATCAGTTGTTGCATAACGGCAACGAGGCGCAATTTGTGCGTTTGCGCACGTAGGGGTGAAAGTTGACAGAAAGACTAAGAGATAATAATCGTCCGCCCGACGCTTTTCCGGCATTGTGAACATGCTGTAACTAGGCAGCCCAAGGTCCCCGAACCCGGCCCCCGAGATCAAGAGATCGTCAACGCATCAACTGATCCGGACATATGAGAGGGGAATCTCATGACCATTTATCTTCGGCCCGTCGGGGCCCGCGCGCGCTTGCTTCTCAGCGCGGCGCTTCTGTTGCCGTGGCTGCCGCTGAGCGCTCAGGCGCAGGATAGGACCGCGCTTGAGCCGATCATCGTCGAAAGCGAAACCGAGGCGGGCGCGACCACGACGCTGAACGGGGCGTCTGTCAGCGCTTTGGACGGTTCCACGATGGTCGAGCAATATGGCAATGACATCGGCACGGCGGTACGCGCCACTGCCGGGGCCTTCACCCGCTCGCCCGCCGACAGCCCGACGGTCGCGGTGAACATCCGTGGTCTGCAAGGTTTTGGCCGCGTCAACACGATGATCGACGGCATCCCGCAAACTTTCCGCAACATTTCCGGTCATGGCGGTTCGTATGACGATCAGGTCTTTCTCGATCCGGGGCTGATCGCCAGCACCGATATCGCCAAAGGGGCGGTCGCCGGGGCGGATGGTCTGGGCGCATTGGCCGGGGCCGCGAATTTCCGGACCATCGGGATCGACGACCTGATTGAAGAGGGTGAGACGACCGGCGGCATGGCGCGGTTGAGCTTTGGCACCAATGGCAGCGATGTGGCCGCGACCTTCGCCGGTGCGATGCAAAGCAAGGACGGTCGTTTTGGCGGCATGGCTGCGGTGAGCGGCTATAATCACGGGCCGTTTGAGGACGGGGCAGGGACTGAGTCCAGCGAGTATTATAAAGACGAGCCGCGCACGATTTTGGCGAAGATGCGCTACCGTCCGACGGAAGACCTCGAATTCAACCTGACGGCGCAGGATTATCAGAACACGTTCTACCCGACGGATTCCTCGGGCTACATCTGGGATGTGGAGCGCCAGAGCGTGGTCGCGGATATGCATTACAATCCGGGCGATCCGCTGATCGATATGACCGCGAAAGTCTACTGGCAGGATCTCAGCTTTGATTTCCCGACCGGGGAGGGCAAGACCTCGGGCTCTTACCTTGGGCGCAACGGGACGGATGAGACGCTTGGGGCCAACCTGAGCAACCGCAGCCTGTTTGCCTTGGGTATCGGTGATCTGCTGCTCGATTATGGTGTCGCCTATACGCAGAACGATTTCGACACGGAAGAGAGCACTTCTGGCGCGAATGCGGCGGGCAAGCTGGCCAAGGCCGGGGTGTTCATGAACTCCGCCTATACGCTCGGAAATTGGGATTTCGGCGGTGGTCTGCGCTATGACTACTATGAGCTCGACAGCACGATCGACGGCGAGGACGTGACACGGGATGATGGCAAGCTGAACGGCAGCCTCGTGGCCCGGTATCACTTTGACGAAGAGTGGTCGGCCTATGGCTCCTTTGCCGAAACCATGCGCGCGCCGACCGTGACGGAGATGTTCTACAGCGGCGGATCGCACGCCACGGCCAGCTCCGCGATCTACACCAATCCTGACCTTGAAGCGGAAACGGCTGAGACCTTCGAGCTTGGTGTGAATTTCGCGCGTGAAGGACTTTGGGCCGGGGCGACCGTGTTCAAATCCGACATCGAAAACTACATCAATTATGAGCAAGACAGCGACGGCACCGTGCGTTTCATCAACACGGATGGCACTGTGACGATGACCGGGCTTGAATTGTCCGGCGGGTTTGACACGGATCGCTTCTTTGGGTCGTTGTCCGTGACCATCGCGGATACGGATCAGCCGATCAGCAACGAAGCCGGGTTCGGCAAGGATTCCTACGGCGAACTGCCCGACGACTATGTGACGCTGGATCTCGGTGTGAAGCTTATGAATGGCGATGCCCGGATCGGTGGCCGTGTCCGTTATGTCGGCGAAAGCTCGGTTGCGACCTACACTTCCTTCGTGGATATGAGCGGCACGACTGTCGATCTCGACTCTTACACGCTGTTTGACCTCTACGGATCGTGGCAGGTCAGTGACGGGTTGGAGCTTTACGCCAGCGTCGAAAACCTCACCGACAAGTTCTACCGCGAGGCGGGGACCGGTCTGGCGACCTCGGGTGAGGGAATGTTCACCGACGGTATCGGTGGTCGTGGTCGGACCATCGAAGTGGGGATGACCTACCGCTTCTGATCGCGCTGCATATTTGAATATCAGGCGGGCCTGCTCCTTCGGGGGCAGGCCTTTTACGTTCACCCGGCCACGATCAGCCCCACCGCATAGGCCACCACGGCACAAAGTCCGCCGAGCAAGACGGTCTCCCCGACCGCGCGCCAAAGCGCTGCGCGGGTCGCAACGTGGCGCAGCAGTCCCAAAAGTGTAAGCGCGATGCCTGTCGCGGCGACGGCGGCGCCGAATTGTAGCGCGCTCGGAAGGCCAAGGATGTAGGGCAGGATCGGGATCGTGCCAAAGGCGACGAAGGAGATGAAAGTCACCAGAGCGCGCGGCCAGAGCGGGCCTTGGCCCGGATCTTCCAATCCCTCGACCTGAGAGAGCGTGATTTCGGCCATCAGTTCCGGCGATTTGGCGGCCAGTGTCGCCATGGTGGTGGCGTCCAAGGTGGACAGCCCGTGCCCCTTGAGGTGCCGGGTGAGGGCCGCGACCTGTTCCGATGGATTGTGGGTCAGTCGTTTTCGCCGCCTCCCGATCATGTCGCGGGCGGCGCGGGCGGACAGGAATTCTCCCAGTCCCATCGAGGTGGCGTCGGCAAAGAGATTGGCCAGACCAAACACCAGAACCGCCAATGTCGCGATTTCCCCGGTGCCCTCGGCGCTCGCCCCGGCAAACCCTGCGACGATGGCAAAGGTCGTGACGATGCCGTCATTGCCGCCGTAGACGATCTGTTTTAGGTGATCCATAAGGTTGAGCCTGGCGAACATGCTGGGACCTGATGTTGTTTTGTCTGAAACGTGGTACAAAACAGCAATAGGGCGCGCCATGACATCGCGCAAACCTCTGTTTCGCGCCAAAAGGGGTGAAAAATGTGGGGTAAAATAATACCTATTTTTTAAGGGGTTGTTTTTACTTGTTAAATCGCAAAAGCATGCGCTTGACGTGGCGCGCGAAATGCTTAGAACACGCTCAATCGAATTCTCACCCAATAAGGGCAAGCAAAATGAAAACCTTCTCCGCTACTCCCGCGGACGTGGACAAGAAATGGATCATCATCGATGCTGAAGGCGTCGTGCTGGGCCGTCTCGCTTCCATCGTCGCGATGCGCCTGCGTGGCAAACATAAAGCCACCTTCACCCCGTCCATGGACATGGGTGACAACGTGATCGTCATCAACGCCGAAAAAGTTCAGCTGACGGGCAAAAAACGCACCGACAAGAACTTCTACTGGCACACCGGCCACCCGGGCGGCATCAAATCCCGCACCATCGGTCAGCTGCTCGACGGCGACCACCCGGAGCGCGTTGTGACCAAAGCCGTGCAGCGCATGCTGCCGGGCGGCAAACTCTCCCGCCAGCAAATGACCAACCTGCGCGTTTACGCTGGTGCCGAGCACCCGCATGAAGCGCAGTCCCCCGAAGTTCTGGATGTCAAATCCATGAACAAGAAAAACACCCGGAGCGCATAATCATGGCTGATGAAATCAAATCCCTTGAGGAGCTGAACGCCGTCGCTGGTGGTGAAGCCGTCGTCGAAGTTGCTGCGCCCCGCGAACCCGTTCGTGACGAACTGGGCCGTTCCTACGCCACCGGCAAGCGTAAAGACGCTGTTGCCCGCGTTTGGATCAAGCCGGGTTCCGGCAAAGTCACCGTCAACGGCAAAGACATGTCTGTCTACTTCGCCCGTCCGGTGCTCCAGCTGATCGTGAAACAACCGGCGGAAATCGCTGGCGTCGAAGGTGAATTCGACGTGGTTGCTACCGTTAAAGGTGGTGGTCTCTCCGGTCAGGCCGGTGCTGTGAAACACGGCATCTCCAAAGCTCTGCAGCTCTACAACCCGGAACTGCGCGGCGCTCTGAAAGCTGCTGGCTTCCTGACCCGTGACTCCCGCGTTGTTGAACGTAAGAAATTCGGTAAGCGCAAAGCTCGCCGTTCCTTCCAGTTCTCCAAGCGTTAATCGCCGGACTGCATATATTTTCGAAAAGTCGCTGCAGAGCTCTCTGTGGCGGCTTTTTCTTTGGCGGGTCCGGTGGTGCGAAACACTTGGATTCGAGGGGCGTCCACGCCATAGTGAGGTTCAAGCGATTGAAGAGTCTCTGCTTTGCCTCACCCCTATGAAGACATCCCATCCCAGAGCTTCTGGCGCAGCGGAGTGGTCGACACCGACCGGCAGGGCTGGCCGGGGCTGTATGATCCGAAAGTTCGGATCACGCGGGACACGTCTGTCGCCACAGCTGGCAGTTGCTTTGCCCAACATATCGGAAATTACCTGCGCCTCTCCGGGGTGAATGTTCTGGATGTCGAGCCCAAACCCAAAGGCATGAGCGACGAGCTGGCGCGCCAATATGGCTACGGCATCTATTCGGCGCGCTACGGCAATGTCTACACGGCGCGGCAGATGCGTGAGCTGCTCGAAGATGCGATGGCGGGGCAGGTCCGCAAGAACCTGTTCGCGCAGCGAGGGGAGCGCTGGTTCGACATGTTGCGCCCCGGTGTGGAGCCGGAGGGCTGCGATAGTCGCGAAGAGGCGATGAAACTGCGCCGCGCCCATCTGATGAAGGTGGTGTCTCTGGTACAAAAGGCGGATGTGTTCGTCTTCACGCTCGGCCTCACCGAAGGCTGGATCGCCAAACGCTCCGGGCGGACGATGGCCGTGGCGCCGGGTGTCATCGCGGGGGACTACCGCCCGCGCCGCCATGTGTTCCAGAATTTCACCTATGATGAAATCTATGCGGATCTCGTTGAAATGCAGCGGCTTTTGCGCCAGATGAACAAGGACATCAAACTGCTGCTGACCGTCTCACCCGTGCCTCTGACCGCGACGGCCTCCGGGCAGCATGTTCTCTCTGCGACGACCTACTCAAAAGCGGTTCTGCGCGCGGCGGCCGGGGATTTCGCGGCGGATCACGAGGCGGTGGATTACTTTCCCTCCTATGAGATGGTCACCACATGGGCCAATACGGAACCGGCCTTCGCGCCCAATCTGCGCTCGGTCAGACCGGAGATGGTGGAGCAGGTGATGGCCGTATTCCTGACAGCGCAGGGGCTGTTGGACGCCGTGGAGCCAGATATGGATGAATGCGCGGAAGAGGATGACGCCTTCGAGGATGCCGATGATGTGATTTGCGAAGAAGCGCTCTTGGACGCGTTGCGCAAATGACGATGCGTCTATGTGTGCTCGGCAATTCCCATATGGCGGCCTATGCCTCTGCGGCGGAGCGATTTGCAGCGCGCTGGCCGGGGTTGGCGCTCGACATGTTCGGCGCGCATGGCGATAGCCTGTCGCATTTCGAGGTGGTCGAGGGACGGCTGCAAAGCGCCAATGCGGAGGCGAACATGCGTCTCACACATCTGGTCGGGCGCGACTCCTTTGCGCTCTCGGACTACGACGGGTTCATCGTCACAGGGCTGCATGTGGCGATTTTCACCTTCGTGCGGATGTTCCGCGAACTCTCCAGCCTTGATATGCCGTCGATCTCCGGGGATGTGCGTGCCGTGGAAGGCGCGCGCCCCTTGGCCTCGGCCGCGATGCTGCGCGCCTACGGCGAAGAGCGTTTGCGCCGGACTCATGGGATGCAGCTCGCGATGGCGCTTAAACAAGCGACGGATGCGCCGGTCTTCATCGCAAGCCAGCCGCGCCCGTCGGAACGGGTGCGTGACCAAGGCAAAACCTATCTCGGCTTTGTGCAGCTCGATGCGCGGGGCGATGGCGGCTTCGTCTCCGATTGGTTCGATACCGCCACCCGGAGCCTGTGCGAGGCGGAGGGGATTGGCTTCATCGCGCAGCCGGAGGGGACAATTGAAAAGGGGCTTTTCACGCGCGAAGAGTTCCTGCGCGGCTCGGTTCGACTTGCGCAGCGCAAAGACCTGCCGCATGACGCGGATGACGTATTGCATGGCAATGCAGAGTTTGCCTCTTTGATGATCGATCAAGTGGCATCTGCCTTGAATTTGCCCATTGCGTAGGGAGGCCGGTGCGTTAGTACTTGCAAATTTGATCAAATAATTCACAGGATCAGATGGTCTCATATGATCCATGTGTTTCAAGGGGAAAGAGGGCATGACAATCGGCGAAAAGCTGCGGCGGTTCTTCCGCACCGAACAAGGGGTGGGGCTGATGCTCGTCTCGCCAACGGCGCTCTATGCGCTGTTGTTGCTGGCGGTGCCCTTGCTGGCGATTTTGGTGATTTCGTTCTGGACCCAGACGGGCGTCCGCGATTTCGACACGGCCTTCACGCTGGCGAATTATAAAGAGGCGCTGACCGATCCGCTTTATCGCCAGCTTATGCTGCGCTCTCTGATGGTGTCGGGGCTGGTGACTTTGATCACCGTGCTGTTGGCTTTTCCGATTGCCTATTTCGTCTCTTTTGGTGTGAAGCCCGAGCATAAATCCCTCTGGATTTTCCTCATCACCATCCCGTTCTGGACTTCCTACCTGATCCGCGTGTTCCTCTGGAAAGTGATCCTCGGCTATAACGGCGTTCTGAACTCCGGCCTGAAAGCCGTTGGTTTGATTGAAGAACCTCTGACCTTCATCCTCTACAACGTCAACGCGGTGATCATCACTCTGGCCCATGCTTATGCGCCCTTTGCGATCCTGCCGATCTTTGTCGCGCTGGAGAAGATCGACCGCTCGCTGCTTGAGGCCGCCCGCGATCTCGGCGAGAGCCGCACGATGACCTTTCTGCGCGTGACCCTGCCTCTGGCCGCGCCCGGTGTGGTGGCCGCCGTGCTGATCGTCTTCATTCCGACCATCGGTGATTACGTCACGCCGCGCCTTGTCGGCGGCCCCGGCGGGCTGATGATCGCCAATATGATCCAGACCCAGTTCCTGCGCCTCAACAACGCGCCTCTGGGGGCCACGCTTGCGGTGCTTGCCATGCTGATCGTCGCAGTGATCGCCATCGTCTTCATGCTTTTGGGCAACAAGGCCGCAGGCGGCAAAGCACAGGGAGGCCGCAAATGAAGTCGCTCAAGGTTTACGCCATCTTCTACCTGCTGTTTCTCTACGCGCCGATCTTCCTGTTGCCGCTGTTTGCCTTCAACAGCTCCTCGGTGATCGCCTTCCCGTTGGAGAGCTTTACGACCGAATGGTTCACCACGCTTTTGACGCTCTCAGAGATGCATGGCGCGCTGCTGAACTCGCTCAAGATCGCAGTGACCTCTGCGGTTCTGGCCACTGGCCTCGGGGTTTTCGCGGCCATGGCGGCGACGCGCTATTCCTTCCCCGGACAAAAGGGCATCATGGGCTTCATCATGCTGCCTCTGGTGCTGCCGGAGATTATCGTCGCTGTGTCGCTTCTGATCGTGATCCTGCGCATGGGCTTTGACACCGGTGCTTGGTCGGTGATCGCGGGGCATACGCTGATCTGTACGCCCTTTGCCATCGCGATCCTGCAATCGGCCTTCGCTTCGCTCGACCCGTCGCTCGAAGAGGCGGCCTATGATCTGGGCGAAACGCCTGCGTCGACCTTCCGCTTGGTGACCCTGCCGCTCGTCATGCCGGGGATCATCTCCGCGCTTCTGATCTCTTTCACCATTTCCATGGACGAGTTCATCATCGCCTTCTTCCTGACCGGGGCCGAACCGACCCTGCCGGTCTATCTCTTCTCGATGATGCGCTTCCCGAAACTTCTTCCTGCGGTGATGGCGCTTGGGACGATCCTTGTCGTGCTCTCCGTCATCCTCATCGTAATCGCTGAATTCTTCCGCCGCCGTGGTGCCAAGCGCGCCGGGCTCAAAGACACCGGGGGCTTCCTCTAATGACCATCAAAAAACGACCTGCCGGACCGGCGCTGATCTCGCTTCAGAACGTCAACAAGCATTACGGGGATTATCACGCGCTGCGTGGCATCAATCTCGAAATCGGGCAGGGCGAGTTCTTCTCCCTTCTGGGGCCGTCCGGCTGTGGCAAGACCACGCTTTTGCGCACCATCGCGGGGTTTGAGGATTACGACACCGGCTATGTCATGATCTCGGAGAAAGACATGCGCGGGGTGCCGGCCAACAAACGCCCCACGAATATGGTGTTCCAGTCCTACGCCATCTTCCCGCACCTGACGGTGTTGCAGAACGTCGCGTTCGGTCTGCGCAAATCGTCGATGTCGAAAGCCGAGAAAACCAAGGCGGCCGAGGATGCTTTGGAGATGGTCGGCCTCAAAGGTTACGGCCACCGCGCCGCCCATGCGTTGTCCGGTGGCCAGCGCCAGCGGGTTGCACTCGCCCGTGCGCTGGTCCTCAAACCCAAGGTTTTGTTGCTTGACGAACCGCTCTCCGCGCTCGACCGCAAAATGCGCGAGCAGATGCAGGTGGAGCTGATCAAACTTCAGCGCGAGGTGGGGATTACCTTTATCCTCGTGACCCACGATCAGGAAGAAGCGCTTGTCATGTCCGACCGCATCGCCGTGATGTTCGAGGGCGAGATCGCGCAATGTGACGATCCGGAAGTGCTGTACCGCAAGCCGAAATCGAAACGTGTGGCGGATTTCATCGGCGTGATGAACTTCCTCCCGGCGACCGTGCGCGAAGAGGATGGCAAATACATCGCCACCGTCGCGGGCCTTGGCGACGCGGAAATTTCCGAGGCGCAATGCCCGGCTGGCGTGCCTGTGCGCGAGGCCACTGTCGGCTTCCGCCCGGAGACTGTGACCATCCTCTACGAAGGCCAGTCTGCCACCCACCGCGAGGCGCCTGCGAAGGTCGAAGAAGTCGTCTATTACGGCGATATGACCTATTACGACGTCAAATTCGAAGGCGTCGAGAAACCTGTCCGCATCTCCATGCGCAACATCTTCGGGCGTGATGTGCTCGATGTGGGCACCTCTGCACGGATCAGCTGGTCTCCGGGCGCTTTGGTGGTGTTTGGCGCGGGTCAGTAACAGCGCTTATTGGCGGAGGGATTTCGTCACGAACCCGGTAATCGCACGTTCCAGATCGGGAATTGCGCCCGTTCCAAGCGTGCGATTGACCTCTGCATGACGATACTCAGAGCCGTCAAACACGCTCACATCGCCCCCCTTTGAGCGCGCCAGCGTGACGAAATTCGACATGGCGGAGGCGTGGCCGTGGACTTGCGACCAGATCGCGAGGATCGGCGGCAGGGTCTTGGCAAGAGTGTAGGCCGGAGACAGCGCGCCCCATTGAGATTTGTCTCGAAACGCGCCACGGGTTGCGAAGGGCAGGTGGCCTTGATGCGCGCGGGCGAGGGTGATCAGATCGACCGCCCCGCTGTCGTTGATGATGACCCCCGCCGGGCGCGGCACCCTTCCCGTCAGGGTCGCCATCGCCGCCAGATGCGCGCCCGCCGAATGGCCGATCACGATGGTGCGGTCCGGTTTGGCGACATGGGCGAAGCACCAGTCGATCGCTTGCCGCACGGCCTTGATCTGACCCGGCACAGGCGTTTCCGGCAGCATCGGGTAATCGATAGAGATGAAATCGAGGCTCATGGAATTGAACCAGGCGGGTTTGGCGTCCACCGCCTTGCGCGACCCGATGCGCCAAGCGCCTCCGTGGACGTAAATCACCGCGCCGCGCGGGCTGTTCGCGCGATAGATGTCGAGCTCCGCCGCCCCGTAATTGCGCGTCTCCGGCGGGGTCTCGGCCCGAGCGATCCCTAGAAAGGCGAGTGCCGCCGTGCCGCTGGCGATCAATGTTCTGCGTGTGAAATCAGACATATGCCTCCTTTTCGAGGCTCATTTGTCCTGTGGAATAAGCCCCAATCCACGCAAGTATATCCCGATTCCGGTTTCCAAAAGGTCTTCGGGCGGAAAGGGCACACGCGCGCCGGGCGTGCCGCGCGCGAAAAGCTCCACCACGCCATGGGACATCGCCCAGACATGGGCCGCGAACATCTGCGGCGGCGGGCGTTTGCCCTCGGGGATTTGCTCGGAGAGTTGCTCTGCCGCCTGTTCGAGCACGCCCAAAGCGCGGTTCGCAACAGTGTGCAGCTCGGGACTGCGCTGCATGGAGATGCCGCTCTCGAACATCGCGATGTAATGGCCGGGGTATTTGCGGGCAAAGGCGAGATAGGCGCGACCCACCGCCTCAAAGGAGGCAAGCGCGGAGGGCTGGCCGGTTTCATAGGCGTAATGCAGCAGATCGCCGAACACCTCGAACCCTTGCAAGGCGATTTCCGCGATCAGATCCTCACGGCCCTCGAAATGGCGATAGACTGCCGCCGGGGTGACCCCCGCCGTTTTCGCCGCTTCCGACAGGGTGAAACCGGTCGGGCCCTTCTCCTCGATGAGTTGAAGAGCCGCCTCGATCAGCGCCTGTCGCAGGTTGCCGTGATGATAGCCGCGTTTGCTCATGAGGCCGCTCTCATTCGTCCTCGTCGCCGGTGATCAGGATTTTCGGGCCATCGACGATCTCCGTGTCGATCGCGCCGAGGTTCTTGGCATCCTTGCCCTTGTAGTCGATCTTCATCAGCACCGAGCGGATCGCATTCAGCCGCGCGCGGTATTTGTCGTCGGACCGGATGATGGTCCAGGGCGCGATCAGCGTGTGGCTGCGTTCCATCGTCTCGGAGATCGCCTTGCTGTATGCGTCCCAGCGTTTCAGCCCTTCGACGTCAATCGAGGAGAGCTTCCACTGTTTCAAAGGATCGCTTTCGCGGGCGAGGAAACGGCGGAGCTGTTCGGCACGTCCGACGTTGAGCCAGATTTTGAACAGTTGGATGCCCTCGGAGACCAGCATCTCTTCGAATTCCGGGAGCTGATGAAAGAACTTCTCGCGCTGCTCGTCAGAGCAAAAGCCAAAGACCTTTTCCACCACGCCGCGATTGTACCACGAGCGGTCGAACAGGACGATTTCGCCCGCCGTCGGAAGGTGATCGATATAGCGCTGGAAATACCATTGCCCGGCCTCGCGCTCGGTCGGTTTCGACAGGGCGACGACTCGTGCGGCGCGCGGGTTGAGATATTCACGGAAGCGTTTGATCGTGCCGCCTTTTCCCGCTGCATCGCGGCCTTCGAACACGACGACGATCCGCTTGCCGGTTTCGCGCACATCGGCGAGCATTTTCACAAGCTCAAGCTGAAGCGCGTCGATCTCGTCCTCATAGTCGCTCTTCTTCAACCATGTCTCATAGGGAAAAGAGGGCGAGAGAATTTCTTTCTTGCCGCCGTCTTCCACCGCCTTGCGGATGGATTTCGGGGCGTCTTTTTCGAAATAGCGGGAGATGGCGCCGTCAAAGGGCAGGTCGGTCATGTCGCGGGCCTTCCGTGTTAATCGCTTTAACACTATGGGGTTTTTCAGCCCCGGTTGCAACGTGCCGCGATGCGCTCCTGCGCGCGGTGCACGGCCTGAACCACGTCATCGGTCGCGACATGGTGCGGCATGTGACCGACACCCTCAAGCCGGACCAGATGGTTGCTTTCCACCCGCGCGTCCAAAGGTTTGGCGTGCAGGATTTCCGGTACAATGATGTCGGAGACGCCTTGGATGCTTTCAATCGGCATGTCGAGATGGCGATACTCATCCATCATTTCGAAAATCTCCTCCTTGAGCGCCACGCGCTGGCGGGCATTGAGGCGATGACGGCGGGGCACGATGGAGTTCCGGGGCTGGAAATGATCGGCATAGCCTTCCGGCACCGGGTTCGGAGCAAAGACTTTGGAGAGCTGCTGCGTCACGATGCTTTGCGGCGTCAGGAAGGCAATCAGCTCCGCCGCCCACCAACCGATCACAGGGCGCACCAAGGTGCGGTGCAAGAGCGGTGAATTGATGTCCCAGTGATGCGACGGGGAGGAGACCAGCACCAAACCGGCGGAGGTCTCTGGCGCGTCAATCGCCCAGCGGAGCGCGACAGCGCCGCCATAGGACTGGCCCAACACGATGGGCTGTCGCGGTTCGATCTCCGCAATGGCCTCGCGGATCACGCGGGCCTGTCCAATCAGGGTTTCGTCCTTGTGATAGGGGCTGTGACCAAAGCCCGGACGGTCGATGAGATAGACCCGGAAATGTTCTTCCAGCGCCGGGGCGAGGGCGAAGCTCATGTCATAGGTCGAGCCGGACTGGCCGTGGATCAACACGACGGGCGGGGCCTCTTCGGGGCCGTAGCTCTCAACATGGATTTTCGCGCCACTCGCGCCTTTGATCAACTCGCCTTTGCGGCGGGTTTTCAGGGCCCGCATGGGGCCCTGCCGGAGCGGCATCTGGGTGAGCGGGTTGGGCGCCTGCGCGACCATCGGCTCAGTTCCCGATGTCTTCCAGATTGAAAGGCGTATCCTGATAGATCACGTTGATCCAGTTGCCGTAGAGCAAATGGGCGTGCGAGCGCCACCGGTTCATTGGGCGCAGCGACGGATTGTCGTTCGGGAAATAGTGTTGCGGCAGGATGATTTCTGCGCCGGCTTCGACATCCCGTTGATATTCCTCGAACAAAGTTCCCGTGTCATATTCGAAATGGTTGAAGATATAGAGCGCGCGATGCTCCGGATCCTGCACCAGACAGGGGCCGGTCTCGTCAGAGCCCAGAAGCGGGATCAGGCTTGGAACCGCGTCGATCTCGGCCTGGCGCATCTCCGTCCAGCGGCTCACCGGGATATAGCACTGGTCGGAAAATCCGCGCAGGTAGGGCGAGCTTGGCGCAAGGTTTTCCTGTTGGAACAGGCCAAAGGCCTTGTGATCCAGCAGGTGTTTTTTCACGCCGTGGAAATAGTTGATCATCGCCATCCCGCCCCAGCACACGCCGAAGGTGGAGAAAACATTGGTCTGGGTCCACTCGAACACTTCCTTGAGTTCGTCCCAATAGGTGACGTCCTCAAACGGCAGGTGCTCGATCGGCGCGCCGGTGATGATCAGCCCGTCGAATTTATCGCCGGAGGCTTTGACCTCGTTGAACGGGCGGTAGAACTGCTCCATGTGCTCGGCGGCGGTGTTCTTGGTCTGATGCTCGCTCATGCGGATCAGGTGAAATTCGATCTGCAAAGGCGTCGCGCCGATCAGACGGGCGAACTGGTTCTCCGTCTGAATTTTCTTCGGCATGAGGTTCAAAAGCCCGATTTTGAGCGGACGGATGTCCTGCCGCGCGGCCCGACCCTCGCCCATGACCATGACACCCTCGGCGGAGAGGACGTCATAGGCGGGCAGGTTTTCGGGCAGTGTAATGGGCATTTTGGGACCTCTTAAAGGGTGAAGGAGCCAGATTTAGGACTGTTTCGGACGATTATCAAGCGCAGTGGCGATGAGGCTATGGAAATCCGCAGGGCCTTTGATCTGTTTGACATGCTCGTAATCGAGCGTGATGCCCCAGTTGTCCGCCATCGTCTGATAGCGCGGCTGGCGATGCGCGAGGGCGCGCGCATAGGTGTAGCGGACGAAATCGTCGGGGTTGACCTCGTCTTCCTGGACGGCTTTCTCGGCGAGATATTCCTCCCAGATCGTGGCGAGGAACTCGGGCTGATAGGCCATCGGTTTCGGCGCTTTGTCGAACCGGCGGACAAGCTCTTCGGTATGGGCCTCGGAGCCTTTCAGCCAAACGAGAAGCGCGTCCTGCGAGAGCGCTTTGAGGATCGGATCGTTGGCATCTTCCGCGTCCACCCATTCACAGATCGAGCCGCCCGTGTCGCAGACGAAATGCGGGTAGCCATAGAGCGTCTCGGAGCGGGTGATGAAATGGCCGGTGTCCATTAGCGCGGCTTCTTCCGCCTCGCGGAACAGCTTTTGGCGGCGCTGGAACTCGGCGAAGGGGATGCCGCCAAGGGCTTCCGAGCCGGGTTTGCCGAGGAAGTAAGACACGGGGGCGAGGTTGCCAAAGCTCAGGTTGGCTTTGATGTAGATGCTGTCGGAGAGGAATTGCTCGCGCAGAAACGGCTCGCGCATGGCGATCTTTTTCAGATTGTCGTCAATGGCTTCGCCCAGATAGCGCGTGCCGATGCGGTAATCGATGGAATAGTGATACCACTGTCCCGTCTCGCGCAGCATGTTGGAAATCACGGTCTTGCCGAGGCCCGACATCCCGAAAAGGATGAGGCGTTTGTTCTCGCAGCCTTGCCAGTCCGCACCAGTTTCGTATTTCATCAGTCTTCCCCGTTGGTCGCGATTGGTGGTGCCACGGGGCGCGCGTCGCTGCAAGAGTTAAGCGGCTTTGCGCGGTCGGAGCCGCTTCAAAATCCGTCCGTCGATCACCAAAAGACCAAGTGCGATCAACCCGAATCCGAGATAGGCCTGCGGGGGGAGGCTTTCGCCCAACACAGCTGCGCCCAAAGCGATGGAGACCGGCGCGACGATCAGTGTCGTGAGCGAAGTGTTGCCCGCGCCCGCCGCCTGTATCACCTTGTAATATATGATGTATGTGAGGCTCGTGGACATCACCGCGAGGTAGAGCATCGCGCCCCATGTTTCGGGTCTGAGTGAGACGGGCGGCGCGCCCGAGACCAGCAAGGCGACGGGCAGGGCGATGATGGCGGCGCCGGTGAGCATGCCGGCGGCGGCGACTTCGGGTTTCAGATCGGACAAAAGAATGCGGCCGATGGAGTTGGAGACCCCGTAGGACATGGTGGCGGCGATCATGGCGAGTTGACCGAGAGAGGTCAGGTCAAAGGATTTGAGCGCCTCCGGCCCGATGATCGTGATGATGCCCAAGACCCCGAGCAGCACGCCCGTGCCTTTGCGCCAGCCGAGCTTTTCATCGGCAAAGATCAGCGCCGCAAAGAGCACGCCGAAGATCGCCGTTGAGGCGTTCAGGATACCCGCAAGCCCGGAGGGGATGTGCCGCTGCGCCCATGTGATAAGGAGGAACGGTACGGCGGAGGTCAGTGCGCCAACCAAGATAAAGCGCCACAGATACAGGGAAAACTTCGGAACCGGCAGGCCTTTGACGATCACGTAGGTCCAAAGCACGGCGGCGGCGATGGACACGCGGCCCGCGACGACCCAATAGATCGGAACCTCGCGGATCAGGAAGGCGACGGCCAGAAAGGAACAGCCCCAGAGAAACCCCATGGCGAACAGCCCGGCCCATGCGGCGGGGGAAATGGTCTTTTGTGCGGCCATGCTGCGCTCCTTTCAATGTCTTGCAAAATCACCCGTGCGGGGCGTGCTGGCAAACCGGAAATTGTGCAAACGCGGATCGCGGTTTTCGCTCGGAAGCAGCGGGGATGGCGGTGAAATGAGGTGTCGGCAAAGCGTCGGACTTCTGTCGGACTTTTGTCGGGCACGAAACGGGTAGGGGTGAGCAGGGCGGCAAGCATGAAAAAGGCCCCGCGAGATCGCAGGGCCTTTCCTAAGATGTAACGCCCGGATCAGAAGTGATGCGAGAGTTTCAGACCGAAGCCGATTGCGGTGTTGTCTTCGAACTCGGTTTCAAAGCCAGAGAGCGAGGTGTTCGCGTCGCCAATCCAAGCGTAGGAGACACCACCCGCAATCGCGGTTTGTGCGGTGATCTGGTATTTCAGGCCTGCGGTGATGGATTTGTAGCCATCTTTGGGCGACAGATTGCCCTGAATGCCGCCATAGGATTTTTCATAGCCGACAGAGAGCGAGCCGGAAAGCTTGTCGTTGAAGCGGCGTCCTACGCCGAGGCTGTAGGAGATCGTGTCGTCGTTGTGGTCTACGAGGTTGTTTCCCGGATCAACAAAGGTTGTGTAGAGGTCCGGCGTGATCGTGGTTTCCGTCCATTCTGCCCAACGGGCGGAGAACATCAGGAGTGTATCGGCGGCGATTCCTGTTTGGAAATCGAAGTTCACCGATTGCGGCAGGCTGACTTCCATGTCGGTATCGGCGCTGCCGAAACCTACGACGGTTTCATGCGCAGTGAAGTCGATGTCGATCTGAGAATTGTAGGTCAGGCTGGCGCGCAGGGCGATGTCTGGGATCTCATATGCGGCCCCGACCAGATAGCCCCAATCGTTCTCATGAGATGTGTCCATGGTATAGCCAAGGCTGCCGCTTTCGTAGAGTTCAACCTCGCCCTTGGTCGAGACGTTGCGGACGCCGCCGTAGATGGACACGCGGTCGTTGAATTTGTAGCGCAGGATCGCAGTGACGCCAATCGTGTCCACGGTGGCGTTGGAGCCAGCGACCGGATAGCCCGTGCCACTCGGATAATCGACGTCGGCACCGAACGGCTGGTCGATGATCAAAGCCATGGACAGTTTGTCGTTCAGGTCGCGTTTATAGGCACCGGACACCATGTTGAAAGACGGGGCCATGTCGCCCGAGTCGAATGTGTCCAGAAGATTGCCGGAAACGTCCGGGCTCACGGAGCCGAAGCTTAGTTCGGCATAGGTGCCATCCTCGAAAATCGGGGCGATTGAGAGGCCGGAACGATCCAGACCACCAGCAGAGGCACCGGTTGCGGCCATAATGGCCAGAGCGGCAGAAGAGGCCGCCAAACGTGTCGTGTTTTTCATTGATCTCCATCCCTGACGAGCCCTGAGCCCGCCCTCTAGATCTAAAAGTGTCGTGATGAGCGATTTTTCGCCCTTATTGTTCAATCAGCCTAAGCTGCGACAAAATTTCAAGCAATTCTGACGCCGCGTCATGGTTGCAACCTGCTGACCATGGCATTCGTGCATCAGCTTATGCTTGTGGGGCGGGAGATGCGGCGGTTTTCGGCCAAAATGTTGATGTAGTTGGCTGAAAAAATAATCGCCGCGCCGATGAAAACATAGATGTCGAGACCTTCGCCGTAAAAGACCATTCCGACGACAGCGATGATCGGGAGACGCAGAAAGTCGATGGGCGTGACGATGGAGGCTGGCGCGAGAGACAGCGCAGTGGTCAGGCAGAAATGCGCGCCAAGCCCGGCGACGGCGACCACAAGAACCCAAGGCAGGTCCTGTAGCTTCAACAAGGTCGCATGGCCGTCAGCAAAGGCACATATGATACCAAGGGCAAGTTGAAATGTTACCATCCAGAACATGATCGACAGAACGGACACACGCGCTGTTTGGGTGAGGCGTTTGGTGAAAAGAGCCGAGGTTGCCAGGCCGAATGCGCAGAGAACCGCGGCGATGAGACCTGCTGAAAGTCCTCCACCTCCGAAGGGTCTTGCGACGATGAGAATCCCGGCGAACCCCATGGCTGCTGCGACGGCTCTTGTCGGCGTCATCTTTTCACCGAGGAAAATTGATGCTCCGAGACCGACCAGAATTGGATAGGCAAATTCAAGCGCAAAAAGCTGGGCCATTGGAATGACCGTGAGAGCGTAAAACCACAGGTTTTGTCCGGCAAAATGGCTCAGGTTGCGACCAAAGTGCAGCGCCATAGCTGTCGGGTGCAATTCCGCCAGGCGGCGCTGAGCCAGAGCCACACTGAGAACGATCAGGAGGCTAAAGAACGAACGATACCCCATGATTTCAAAGGTATCCAGATGCCCCCCGAGCTCACGCCCGGCCACCGCCATCGAAGAAAACCCGAGCAACGCCCCACTCATCCAGAGTGCTGCCTTGAGAGGTTGAGAATCTTTATTCACGGGCGTGTTCGCTTTCGTCTCGTTGTGCGTATTACTTTTGGGCACTGTGCAGGCTTTTGTTGAAGTCGCGGGCCATGTGACCGGTGACGCGGAACCAGTCGGAATTATGCGTGCGCTCTTGGTGGGCTGCGAAGGCGGCCTCGCTTCGGAACACTTCAGTGACGTGAAACTCGGTCGGGCGGACCTCATCCTGCCAGAGATCGAATTGCAGACAGCCGGGCTCCGCGCGCGAAAGGCGAATGTGTTCGGGGAGCAGCGCGACCACATTCTCCACCTCATCGGGGGCGCATGTCATGGTGCCGGTCAACAGGACTTTGCCAGCCATTTGGTTCTCCTCCCAGAGCCTTCGCGTGCGGTCAGTGCGTCTTGAAAATCGGTCGCGTCAGGTCGCGAAAGGATCGTTGCAAAGGCGCAGGATGTCCATCCCTGTTTCGTCCGAAAGCTGCGCAGCCTCTTTGCGCCAATGCATGTGGGCTTGGCGCTGAAAGTCGGTCATGGAGCGGGTGTCCTCAGGTGCGTGCCAAGGTTTTTGATCGCCCGCAAAATGCAGAATTCCCGGATTGTCGAGCGCCTCGCGATAGCCCTGTCTCTGTTTGGATGGGACATAGGGTTTTTGGGTGTTTTCTTCTACGATTTGAGTGTGTTGTACGTTCCAGCGGATGTGCATCTCCGCGAGGTCACTGGCGAAAAGGAAGTTGAGCCAGTCCTGGTCCTGATGCCCCCAGCCTTTCTCTTCGTGGGTCCGCAGACAGCTGTCGAAATCGCAGAGCCGGTCCGCCTTGCCCTGCGCGCGCAGCTTCGGCATGTCGATGAGAACCACGCCAGTGTTGGTATAGCCTGCGAGGGGAATGTCGCGTTTGCTCGCTTGGATTTGCTTCGTGGCATCTTTAACGATCCGCCGCGCTTTACGTTTCAGCTTGCGGGCCTGAAACGGGCGGAAGCGGGAATAGTGGCGGCGTTTGTAGAACAGGTGGCGGTAATAATAATCCGGGGCGGCGGCGATGGCGTGGCACCCGAGCGGGATGTCATAGGCACGTGCCGCGTCGTCCATGACCAGAGTGTCGCCATCAATCACGAGGCTCTTGCGTTGAAGGAGCGGGTAGAGCCTCAGTTGCCAGAAAATCTTGATGCGCGCGCCAGCCGCCCAAGCCGGAGGTTCGCTCGGAAGATCTGGGTTTTCGACAAGGGAGACGCTGGCCTTCGGGTGGAGCTGCATCAGTTGGTCCAGAGCCGCGCGGAAGTGGGGCATTGCCCGATCCGTCAGGAGCAGAATCTCACAGTCCGATTGCGTGGTTCGCAGCAGGGATGCCAGCGACACAAGTGTTGGGAATGCGTAGCCTTGATCAAAGACGTAGGAGAAATGGGCGGAGGACATGGGGGCTACAGAGATATTCTGAAAGAAAAACAGCATGTTCTGAACCAGAACATGCTGTTCGATGTGTCACCGACTGGATCACTCCAGCTCGATCGTTCCCGGCGGTTTCGAGGTGCAGTCGTAGAACACGCGGTTCACGCCTTTCACCTCGTTGATGATCCGGGTGGAGGTCTCGCCGAGGAACTCGTGGGTGAACGGGTAGTAATCCGCCGTCATACCATCGACCGAGGTCACCGCGCGGAGCGCCAGAGCGTAGTCATAGGTCCGACCGTCACCCATCACGCCGACGGTGCGCATCGGGAGAATGGCGGCGAAGGCCTGCCAAATCTCATCGTAGAGACCGTGTTTGCGGATCTGGTCGATGTAGACCGCGTCGGCCTTTTGCAGGATCGCCAGCTTTTCGCGGGTGATCTCGCCGGGGCAGCGGATCGCAAGACCCGGTCCGGGGAAGGGGTGGCGACCGATGAAGGAGGCCGGAAGACCCAGCTCGTGACCCAGCGCGCGGACCTCGTCTTTGAACAGCTCGCGGAGCGGTTCGACCAGTTTGAGGCCCATTTTTTCCGGAAGGCCGCCGACGTTGTGGTGCGATTTGATCGTCACCGAGGGGCCGCCGGAGAAGGACACGGATTCGATCACGTCCGGATAGAGCGTGCCTTGCGCGAGGAATTCGGCGTCTTCGATTTCCGAAGCATATTTCTGGAATACGTCGATAAACAGTTTGCCGATGGTTTTGCGTTTTGTTTCCGGATCGGAAACGCCTTCAAGCTCGCCAAGGAACAGATCGCTCTCGTCGGCGTGGATCAGCTTGATGTTGTAATTGTCGCGGAACATTTTCACGACTTCGGTGGCCTCGTTGAGGCGCAGAAGGCCGTGGTCCACGAAGACGCAAGTGAGCTGATCGCCAATCGCTTCGTGCAGCAGGATCGCGGTCACGGAGCTGTCGACGCCGCCGGAGAGGCCGCAGATCACGTGGCTGTCGCCGACCTGTTCGCGGATTTTCGCGATCATCTCTTCGCGGTAAGCGCCCATGGTCCAGTCGCCCTTGAAACCCGCCAGTTTGACGAAGTTCTCATAAAGCGTCGCGCCGTTCGGCGTGTGGTGGACTTCCGGGTGGAACTGAACGGCGTAGAAGTTGCGCTCAAGGTCTGCGGTGATCGCGAAGGGTGCGCCCGGCGAGGTGCCATAGACCGCGAAACCCGGTGCGATTTCCGCGACGTGGTCACCGTGGGACATCCAGACCTGTTCTTTGCCCGTGCCGTCCATGAACCAGCCCTTGAGGAAGTCGGGGCGGTCTTCGGACGGGGTGACATAGGCGCGGCCGAATTCGGCGGTGGCATGTTCACCCGCTTCGACGCGGCCGCCGAGATCATGCATCATGACCTGTTGGCCATAGCAGATGCCGAGGATCGGCACGCCCAGCTCATACGCCGCTTTCGGCGGGCGCGGGGAGCCTTCGCGCATCACCGAATCCGGGCCGCCGGAGAAGATGATCGCTTTCGGATCAAACTCTTTCAGCGAGGCGTCGGTGACCTTCTGATAGGGGTGGATTTCGCAATAGACGTTCAGCTCCCGCAGACGGCGCGCGATGAGCTGCGTCACCTGGGAACCGAAGTCGATAATGAGGAGGCGGTCATGGGATGTCTGGGTCATGCCCTGCCTTTATGCGTGCGCGCCGTTTCAGGCAAGATGGATTCCCACCTCCGGCCGGGTCTGAGTGCAAATTGCGATGAAAAATCTCCCGTCACGGCGCGGGAGCGCGCGCAAACGGGTGCCTTCGGTCGTTCTTTGGCCACTATCTGAGCCAGTCACGCCCTTTGCGGAACCTTCGGCAGCAAGCGCGCCTCGCCCATCAAGGCGATGAGCACTTCGACATGGCGCGTCACGTTATAGGTGGCGTCGCCGGAGCGTCGAATGTGCTCGATCCGGGCTTCTTCTTCAATCAGCCGGGTGAGGGCGAGCAGGGGCGTGGGCGGCGTTCCCGTGCGCATGACGCGTTTGAGGTCTCGGTTCCGATTGTAGCCTTCTAGGCCATAGCGCGCGGCGCGGATCAAAAGGCGGGGGCGACGCAGGGTGGCAAGCAAGGCTGTGACATCGGTCATGGTTGGCTCTCCTGAAACTCTTTGCGTCTGAGCGCCTTCGCCCTTGGGGCGGCGGTGCGGACGCATGGAAAATTCGCTGAAAAATCTGCTGTGAGGAAAGCTTGGCACGGCCTTGAGGGGCGTTGCGCATTGGTGCGGATCGGCGAACGGTGCGCTGCTGCATTGTTAAGTCTTGGGAAACGATAATTCTCGAAATGGATACAGTTAACTTTTGGGTAAGGAATACAACTCACGGTTGATTTAGGATTCGGGATAAGTCAGTGGATAAGCTGTGGAAATACAGTGGAAAAACCGTGGAGAACCGGTGTCTCCAGTGCTGCTTTTCTTGTGTCTGAAATGGAAACAATTTTTGCGATATATGGGGGCATCATGCTGAAAATGGAAACTGGAACAGGGCGAGATCGGGCGGACGAAGGGCTGCCGCAATGGGTGCCGCTCGAAGCCAAGCGCTATCTGGCGCACACGGAACGGGGCGATACGATACGGGATTTGGCGCGGCGTGGCGGCTGCGCCCCGTCGACGGTGATGCGGCAGGTCCGCAAGCTGGAACAGAAGCGCGACGATCCCTTGATTGACGAGGCGCTCACCGTGTTGGGCGCTCATCAGTCCACTGCTTCGATGGGGGATTTTGTGGCTCCCACAGACCCGTCTGCCGTCACATTTCTCAGCAAGGATAAGCCTGCCATGACCGACCAACGCCCGTTCGATGACCCCACAGGTGCCTTCCCGCCGGATGATGCCACCATCGCCCGCGAGGCGCGTCGCATTCTGCGGCGGTTGTCGGAGCCGGGGGCCTGTCTGGCGGTGGCCAAGGACATGGAAAAGGCCGTGGTCGTCCGCGATCTGCCGGACGGGCGCACGGCCCGAACCGCCGTGCTGGACCGTCCGATCGCGCAGGCCTTGGCGCTCAAGGGCTGGATCGTCGCTGAGGTGAAGGGCAAAATCACGCGCTATACGATTTCTGGGACAGGGCGTGCGGCGCTCAGAGCGTTTCTGATGGAGGATGAAATGGTCCGTGTGGGCTTTGCCGAGGCACCGACCACATTCGAGGCGGGGAGCCAGAGCTTTGCGCTGCGCGCCGGGGCGGTGCCGACCGTGCGGGCGAAACGTATCCGATATCAGCCATCGGAGAGCCCGGTCATGGTTCTGTCGCGGCGGCGCGATAAGGATGGCGGGCTGTTCCTGTCGCCGGAACTCGTGGCGGCGGCGGAGCGGTTGCGCGAGGATTTTGAACTGGCGCAGATGGCGGTCGGGGCAAAGATGGACTGGGCCAAAATGGACTGGGCTCGGACCGCACTTGAGGGCGGGGCCGGGGCGCATGGCGATGCGCAAGGGAGCGGCCCCGAGGCTGCGAAAGCCCGCGTCGCGGCGGCGCTGTCCGATCTCGGACCGGGGCTGGGCGATGTGGCTTTGCGCTGCTGCTGTCTGTTGGAGGGCATGGAGCAGGCGGAGAAGCGCATGGGCTGGTCGGCGCGGTCCGGCAAGATCGTTTTGCGGATCGCGTTGCAGCGTTTGAAGGCGCATTACGACAGGGCAGGCTATTCGAACCTGATTGGGTGAAACTCGGGAACACGCTCATAGCCGACAAAAAAGCACCCGAAGGGCGCGCCTTCGGGTGAAGTGCGTCTGTGCCACAGACGGTCTCAAGGTGGGGCGATAGCCCCGTACAGCCTCATAGCTACTGAGGTGGCTACTGAATATCGGCCCTGTCACATCAATTGAAATTGTAATTTGTGGCTTCTTGCATTAGTTTTTCTGATCAGGAGGACGCATGCTCACGCTCAGACAAATGACCTATTTCGTGGCTCTCGCCGAAACCCGCAGCTTTTCGGCGGCGGCGGAAACCGTGCATGTCACCCAACCGGCTCTGTCGCAGCAGATCAAAGAGATGGAAGCCAGTCTCGGCACTCAGCTTGTCGAACGTCTGCCGCGCGACATTCGACTGACGCGGGCGGGGCAGGTGGTGCTCGACCGGGCGCGACAAATCCTGTCGATGACGCGCGATCTTGAGGCGGAAATCCGGCTGTCGAAAGGCCTAACGGGGCGGCTGACACTTGGCGTCATTCCGACCATCGCGCCTTATCTCTTGCCGCGCGCGCTCACGCGGATCAAGGCGGCGGCGCTCAACCTCGATATGCGGGTGCGGGAGGCGCAGACGGCGGAGCTGATCGGGCTTGTCGCAAGCGGCAAGTTGGACGCGGCGGTGATCGCATTGCCCTATGATTTGCAGGGGCTTCTGGCGGAGCCATTGTTCGTGGATCACTTCCTGCTGGCCGGGTCGCAAAGCCGGATTGCCGGATATAACTCTGCCGAACATGTGCCGCATCCTAAGGACCTGTCGCCGGACACGCTGTTGTTGCTGGATGAAGGGCATTGTCTGGCGGATCAGGCGCTTGAGGTCTGCGGGTTGAAACGCAACCGGCAGTCGGTCGATCTCGGGGCCTCGTCTTTGGCGACGCTCTGTGGGCTTGTCGCGCAGGGGTTCGGTTTGACGCTGCTGCCGGAAATTGCGCTGTGTTCGGAAATGGCTGCGAGCCCGGACATGCGGGTGTTGCGTTTTTCTGCGCCCGAGCCGCAACGCGTTGTGGCGCTGGTACGGCGGCAATCGACGGAGGCGAAACCATGGTTCACCGAGCTTGCGGCGCTCTTGACCGATGCCGGGGAGGAGTTGCTGGCGGATGCGCGGGGGCGTGGCTGAGACGGTCTTTTAGCCATGCGCCTCGGGCATTTCCGGTATGCGACGGTATTCCGAAGGCCATTCCACTCCGAATTTTGCCGCAGATGCGAAAAGGCCCGCGAGACTGTCCCGCGGGCCTTTCGTATCGTCGAAAATGCGAAGGTCTTATGCGACGGCTTCGGCTTCTTCGCCTTTGAGCCACTTGAGCACGTTCTCCGGGGAGGACACGCCGTAGGGGTCTTCGCCGTGGTTGTCGCAAAGGCCCGGCTCTTGGAACCATGCTTCAACAACACCGTCGTTGACGACGGCGGCGTAGCGCCAGGAGCGCAGACCGAAGCCGAGGTTGTCCTTGCGGACCAGCATGCCCATGCGGCGGGTGAATTCGCCGGAGCCGTCCGGGATCACGCCGACGTTCTCAAGGTCTTGAGATTGCGCCCATTTGTTCATGACGAAGCTGTCGTTCACGGACATGCAGTAGATGGCGTCGATGCCCAGGTCTTTGAACTCAGGGAAGCCTTTTTCAAAGCCCGGCAGCTGGTAGGTGGAACAGGTCGGGGTGAAGGCACCCGGCAGGGAGAAGAGCACAACGCGCTTGCCTGCGAAATAGTCCGCAGTCGTTTTGTCTTCCCATTTGAACGGGTTCGGGCCGCCGATGCTTTCATCGCGGACACGGGTGTGGAAGGTCACTTCGGGGAGTTTGTAACCGGCTTTCATGAGACTGGCTCCTTGAGATTGCGCTTCTCCGTGCGGGGGAGCGCTTCATTATGGCGTAGGGTTTAGAGCGATTCTAAACATGGCTTCAATGCGCCTGCGGCGAAAATTGTTGCGCAGGCGAAGTGCGGGCGAAATGCGCGGTTTTCGCGAGACATTTGCGGGCAGGTTGCCTATATCGTGATCCAAACGGAAAAGAAGGCCCCGCCATGCGTGATCTCAAGATCCCCGACCAGCGCCACCCTGAAAAGGCGCATCGTCCCGACAACGCCCAGCCGAAAAAGCCGGATTGGATTCGGGTGAAAGCCCCGACCTCCAAAGGCTACATGGAGACGCATAAGATCATGCGCGAGCATAAGCTTGTCACCGTGTGCGAAGAAGCGGGCTGTCCGAACGCGGGCGAATGCTGGTCGCAGGGTCATGCCACCATGATGATCATGGGGGAGATTTGTACCCGTGGCTGTACCTTCTGCAACGTCGCCACCGGGCGCCCAGATCAGCTCGATGTGTTCGAGCCGGGGCGTGTCGCCGATGCCGTGCAAAAGCTTGGCCTCAAGCACGTGGTGATCACCTCCGTGGACCGTGACGATCTTGAAGACGGCGGGGCGGAGCATTTCGCGATGACCATCCGCGCCATCCGCAAGCGCTCTCCCGAGACCACCATTGAAATTCTGACGCCTGACTTCCTGAAATGCGCGCCCTCTGCGCTGGAAACCGTGGTCGAGGCGAAGCCCGATGTGTTCAACCACAACCTTGAAACCGTGCCGGGCCTCTATCACGAGGTGCGCCCCGGTGCGCGGTATTTCCACTCCCTGCGGCTGTTGCAGCGGGTGAAAGAACTGGACCCGACCATGTTCACGAAATCCGGGATCATGGTTGGTCTTGGCGAGAAACGTCCGGAAGTGTTGCAGGTCATGGATGACATGCGCGCCGCCGACATCGATTTCATGACCATCGGCCAGTATCTCCAGCCGACGCCGAAGCACCACGCGGTCGCAGAATTCATCACGCCGGATGCGTTCAAGAACTATGAGAAAGCCGCGATCAACAAGGGCTTCCTGATGGTCTCCGCAACGCCGCTGACGCGTTCGTCCTACCATGCGGGCGACGACTTTGCCCGTCTGCGCGAAAACCGTCTCAAGAAATTCGGTCAGGCGTAAGTGGTGCAGACATTCGAGATTTTCCTCGGCACGCAGCCGGGGCTGGAGCCGTATCTTCTTGAGGAAGCGGTGGAGGCGGGGTTTCCCGCCCCTGAAGCCGTGGGCGGCGGTGTGACCTTTGACGGCACATGGGACGATGTGGTGCGGGCCAACCTGACCCTGCGCGGTGCCGCGCGGGTTCTGGCGCGGATCGGCTCTTTCCGGGCCTTCCATCTTGCACAGCTCGACAAGCGCAGCCGCAAGTTTCCTTGGGGAGATGTTTTGCGCGCCGATGTACCGTTCCGCGTCGAGGTGGTGACGGGCAAGCGCAACAAGATTTACCACGCGGGCGCGGCGCAGGAACGGATTGAACGGGCGATCACCGAAGAGCTTGGCGCGCCGATTTCCGCCGAGGCCGAGGTCGTGCTTAAGGTGCGGATCGAGGATGACAATGTGATCCTTTCCGTCGATACCTCGGGCGAGGCGCTGCACAAGCGCGGCTACAAGGCGGGCGTCGGCAAGGCCCCGATGCGGGAGACCATGGCGGCCTCCTTCCTGCGTGCCTGTGGCTACGCTGGGGGCGAGCCGGTGCTCGACCCGATGTGCGGGTCCGGCACCTTTGTCATTGAAGCCGCGGAGATTGCACGCGGCATGATGCCGGGGCGTGCCCGTGGGTTTGCCTTCGAAAAGCTCGCGCCTTTCAATCCTGCTGCTGTTAATTCCACCACTGTGCAAAAACTCAAAGAAGGCTGGGTCGAAAAGCCCTGCGATTTGCAGTTTTACGGATCTGATCGCAATGTGAATGTTGTGCGTATGGCGAACGAAAATGCCGAGCGCGCGGGTGTCGCCGATCTCTGCATGTTCCAGCCGACGCCGATCTCTGCACTGGAGCGTCCCGAAGGCCCGGCAGGGCTTGTGATCGTGAACCCGCCCTACGGCGCGCGGATCGGGAAAAAGAAAGACCTCTACGCGCTTTACGGCAGTTTCGGCCAAGTGATGCGCGACCGGTTCCAGGGCTGGCGCGTCGGGATGATTACCTCCGACGGGCAATTGGCGCAGGCCACGGGGCTGCCGTGGGAGCCAACCGGAGCGCCCATTGCCCATGGCGGCTTGAAAGTTCGACTTTATAAAACCCCTCCACTTTAAATACTCAATTTTTTGAATTTTTTTAAACATGTGCAAAAATCGTTGCGGAAGTGATCTTCCTCAAGGCTGCAAAGCCGCCCTCATGATAATATTTGTCAGAACAGGAGGGGAGATTTGGAAATGATGCACAGGCCTAATTGGGATGATTATCGGTTCGTGCTTGCCGTGGCCCGTTCGGGTTCGGTGTCTGGCGCGGCTCGGGAGTTGGGCGTCAACCACGCCACCGTGCTGCGGCGCGTGGCGGGGATTGAGAAGCGTCTCGGGGTCGAGCTGTTCGAAAAATCCGTGCGCGGTTATGAGGTCTCGCCTGAAAAGCTGCGGCTGATCGAGGCCGCGCGTGAGGTGGAGGCCGCCGTTGGTGCCGTTGAACGTCTTGCAAAAGCGGGCGAAGCGCCTTTGGCGGGGGTGATCCGGGTCACATCGACCGACACGTTCTGTCAGGTGGTTCTGCCGCCGCTTCTGGCGCGGATGTCTGCCCATGAGCAGGATTTGTCTTTCGAGCTGGTCTCGAACAACGCCCATGTGGATTTGTCGCGGCTGCATGCCGATGTGACGGTCCGCCCGACCTTCAAACTGCCGGAAGACCTGCACGGAGAAATGGCGGCGCAGATGCGCTTTGGCTTCTATGCCCTGTCTGAAGACGTGTCGCCCAATCGCTGGATCGGGCTGACGGGGGCCATCGGGCGCTCGCATGCCGCGCAGAAGCTGCGTGAGGAATTGGAACGTCGCAAAGCGGTCTTTACCTCTGCGGGGGACAGTTTCCTGACCCTGCGCGCGCTCGCCGAAGCGGGGCTTGGCCGGGTGATGCTCCCGGTGGTGGTCGGCAATGCGTCCTCTCGGCTGGTTCAGGTTGAGCCGGTGGTCGATCTGCCGCCGTTGCCGGTGTTCGTGGCCTCGCACGCCGATCTCGCCGATGCGCCACGTCTGCGTCAGGCGCGGACCCGCATCGCGGCGGCGCTTGAGGCGCAAGAGCCGCTCTTGCTTGGGGAAAAGAGCCTCATGGTTGCCGAATGAGGCGACGGGCAAGCCGCTGCTAAGGGCTTATTCCGAAGACACGGGCCGGACCTTTACACGGGTCTGGCCCTCAACGTGCATCCACTCCGGCAATCCGACGGTTTTCTCAATCGCATAAAGCGCGATGCAGGCGGCGATGATGGCGAAGACGAATTTGACCCGTCTGGGCGAGGGCGGATTTTGCGCCCAGCGTTTGGCGCGCAGAAGCCAACGCAGATCGTTCACGCCTGTGCTCCGCCTTCCGGCTCATCCTCGAACACGACCGAGCCGATGAAGGGCAGGTTGCGGTTGGCTTGGGCAAAGTCGATGCCATAGCCGACGACGAAGGCGTCCGGGATTTCAAACCCCGTCCATGTCGCCTTGAGATCGACTTCCCGCCGCGCGGGTTTGTCCAGAAGCGCGATGGTCTCAAGCTTGCGCGGATTGCGCGATTTCAACAGCTTGATCACCGCCGAAAGCGTGTGGCCGGTATCGACGATGTCTTCGACCACCAACACGTCGCGGCCCTCGATGCCGCCGCGCAGGTCCTTGAGGATTTTCACTTCGCGCGAAGATTCGGTGGCGTTGCCGTAGGAGGAGGCCTCAAGGAAGTCGACCTCGACATTCATCTCCAGCTCGCGCACCAAGTCCGCGATGAAGACGAAAGAGCCGCGAAGCAGCCCAACCACCACCAATTTATCCGTATCGCTATAGGCCCGCCGGATCTCTTTCGCGAGATCCTCGATCCGCGCCGCGATCGTCTTGGCAGAGATCATGGTGTCGATGTGATAAGGTCGCTGCGTCATGCTGTCCCTCTTTGCACCCTTGCAATTTTCGTCGCCGCCATAGATGTATCAGGCCGAGCAAAGACAGACCAGAGACCATGCCGACGCATCAGGAAACAAAACACCTCCCTTACAGCGCAGATCAAATGTACGCGCTGGTGGCGGATGTCGAGAATTATCCGAAGTTCCTGCCGTGGAATGCCGCAGCGCGAATTCGGTCTCGCACGGACATGGGCGACCATGTTCTGATGCTTGCGGATTTGGTGATTTCTTTCAAAGTCTTCCGCGAAAAATTCGGCTCGCGGGTCAAGCTTTTCCCGCTTGAGCGCAAGATCGACACGGAATATCTCGACGGCCCGTTTCGCTACATGAAAAGCTGGTGGCAGTTCACGCCCGCTGAAGACGGTGGCTGCGAGATCGAGTTTTTCGTCGATTTCGAATTCAAGAACGCGATCCTTCAGGGCGTGATCGGCGTTGTGTTCAACGAGGCGATGCAGCGCATCGTTCGCGCATTCGAGCGTCGGGCGCAGGAACTTTACGGCTGAGAGAGCGGCTTCCGTGTCCTTCCTGTGAAGGCTGCGACGGGCGCTCTGGCGCGCCTGCCACGTTGAGCCTCCCCCTCTCACGCGTTAAGGTTAATCAGATTAAGGTTAACGCGATGGGGAGGGGCAGTTCTTCCGTTTCGGGCTTGGTGCCTGTGTGGCACTCCGCTCACCCCCGCAGCGCAGAGCGCAGCATTTCCAGAGCATGTTCGACCGTTGCAGCGCGCACAGAGGAGCGGCCGAGGGGGCCGAATTCCACCGTTTCCACCACAGTCGTCGCGCCTTTGCGGGCGAGACCGAAACAGACGCGGCCCTCGGGTTTGTGCTCCGAGCCGCCGGGCCCCGCGATGCCCGTGACGGCGACCGCGACCCCGGCTTGGGATTTGTTCAACGCGCCTTCGGCCATCTCAAGCGCCACCTCCTCGGAGACCGCGCCATATTCGGCCAAGGTCACAGGCGAGACGCCGATCATTTCGCGTTTGGCGGTGTTGGAATAGGTGACATAGCCCCGATCCACCACATCGGAGGAACCGGGGATTTCGGTCAGTGCGCCGATGATCAACCCGCCGGTGCAGCTTTCGGCGGTGGAGATCATCACACCCGCGCGGCGTGCGAGCGCGAGCACTTCTTCCGCGAGGGCATGGGGCAGGGCGGTCATTGCAGCATGCCGTGATAGATGCCCGCAAAGAGCAGCACGACGATGGCGGCGAACACGCCTGCGATCACATCGTCGAGCATCACGCCAAGCGCATCGCCGCGGCGGTCGGCCCAGCCAATGGGGCCGGGTTTCCAGATGTCGAACAGGCGGAAGGCGAGAAAGGCCGTGGGCCACGCGGGCCAGAGCGTTGTGGAGGGCATGCCCGCCATGGCGGAACCGATGGAAACCGGGATCAGCGCGATCCACATGCCCACCAATTCGTCGATGACGATTTCGGAGGGGTCTTCTTCGCCCTTCGCCTTGGTCATCTCCTGCGTGGCCCAGAGACCGACGACAAAGGCCACAACCGTGCCGATGATGACGCCGGGCACGCCAAGAGCCACATCCAGCGCCCAGAACAGCGGCACGGCGGCGGCAGAGCCCCAAGTGCCGGAGGCGGGTTTCATATAGCCGATCCGGGCCATGGTGCCGATCAGTTCAGCGAATGGGTTCATCTCATCTCTCCTCGATCAGCGCTTGATCAGCGCGGCTGTCGCCAGCGAGGCGATGCCTTCTTCGCGCCCGGTGAACCCGAGACGCTCAGAGGTGGTCGCCTTGACCGACACTTTGTCCACATCGACGTTCATGATCTCCGCCAGTGCCGCGCGCATCTCTGTGGCATGGGGGCCGACCTTCGGGCGTTCGCAAACCAGCGTGACGTCGCAATTCATCATTTCATACCCCATTTCACGCGCAAGGCCGATGGCGTGACGCAGGAAGATATGGCTCTCCGCGCCTTTCCATTGCGGGTCAGAGGGCGGGAAATGCTGGCCGATGTCACCGCGCGCCAAGGCGCCGTAGATCGCATCTGTGAGAGCGTGCATGCCGACGTCGGCGTCCGAATGGCCCTGAAGGCAGCGCCCGTGCGGGACTTTTACACCGCAGAGCCAGACGTGATCGCCCTCGCCAAACCGGTGTACGTCGTAGCCATTGCCCAGCCGGATATCCATCTGTGCCGTCTCCTGTGGTTTTTCTTGCGCTCTTTGACGCAAAAGCGCCTCCGCCCGGGCGAAATCCTCCGGGTGGGTGATCTTGAAATTCTCTTCCGAGCCTTGGGTGATCGCAACAGCAATGCCATGGGCGCGGGCCACTTCGACATCATCGGCGGCTTCGCCAGCGAAAGCCCTGTGCGCGGCGAGAATCGCCTCGAAATTGAACCCTTGCGGCGTTTGGGCGCGATAAAGCCCGCTGCGATCGCGGGTGCCGTCTACAAAAATGCCTGTTTGCGCGCCATTTTGCGACGCGCCCCCGTGCCAGAGCGCATCCGTGACCATAAGCGCCGGGGCAGCGCCGAGGGTGTTTTGCAGGGCGGTGAGGACAGATGTGATGACATCCGCAGGGATCAGAGCGCGGGCGGCATCATGGATCAGCACTGTGTCGATGTCTTGATCTGCAAGCGCTTCGAGCCCCGCCTTGACCGATGCGGACCGCGTTGCGCCACCTTCGACAAGTGTCACGTTTTCAAGGCTTTGCGCCATTGTCTTGTCGTCAGGGTGATGCACCACAACGATCCGCGACACATGCGGGCGAAACGCGGCGATGGCATGCTCGACCACCCGGCGTGCGTCCGGGGCAGCGCCAAGCTTTTGCCATTGCTTCGGCATCTCCCCGCCTGCGCGGGTGCCGCGTCCGGCGGCAACGATCAGAGCTGCATTTTCTGTCATAGGTTTTGGCATAATCGGTGGCGCGCAGGCTTGCAATGCGCTGTTTTTGACCTTTTTGTAGATTAAAATTTGTGCATGACGTGTTTTCCGCTACTTTTTTCGTCGTGAAGCTTTGCGACTCGCGGCTGTGACCGCTACCCCTGTCCGAAATGCTCAAGGATTAATCGCTTGCCCGTTGAATTGGCGCAACTTGCACTGGACCCACCCGTGTTTCTGGCTCCCATGGCCGGAATCACGGATTTGCCGTTTCGCGATCTCGTCGCGTCTTTCGGCGCGGGTCTCGTTGTGTCCGAGATGGTGGCCTCGCATGACATGCTGAATGCGCGTCCCGGCGCGCGCGAGAAGGCCGAGCTTGGCTTTGGCGTCGAGAACACCGCCGTGCAACTGGCGGGGCGCGAAGCGGAGCCGATGGCGCTGGCGGCGAAAATGGCCGAGGACAATGGCGCCAAGATCATCGACATCAACATGGGCTGCCCGGCGAAAAAGGTCGTGTCCGGCTATTCCGGTTCGGCGCTGATGCGCGATCTGGATCATGCGCTGACGCTGATCGAGGCGGTGGTCGGGGCGGTGTCCGTGCCGGTGACGCTGAAAACGCGGCTGGGGTGGGACGATGCGCTTCTGAATGCGCCGGAATTGGCTCGGCGCGCCGAAGCCGCAGGCATTCAGATGATCACCATTCATGGCCGCACGCGGTGTCAGTTCTACAAGGGCCGCGCCGATTGGGCTGCGATCCGCCGCGTCAAAGAGACCGTGTCGATCCCGGTGATCGCCAATGGCGATATCACGGGCACCGCGGAGGCCCGCACGGCCTTGGCGCAATCGGGGGCCGATGGCGTGATGATCGGGCGGGGGGCGCAAGGGCGTCCCTGGCTTTTGGCGCAGGTCGCCGCGAACCTGACCGGCGCACCGGAGCCCGTGCGCCCGGAGGGCAAAGCTTTCGCGGAGATGGTCGCGGGGCACTACGAGGCCGGGCTGAGTTTTTATGGTGAATTTCTTGGGGGGCGCGTGATGCGCAAACATTTGGGGTGGTATATGGATGAGGCGGGCACGTCCTCCGGGCTGCGCAAGCGGGTGCTGACCGAAAAGACGCCGAAGGGCGTGTTCGATCTTTTGCCAGAGGCTTTGAGCGGGGAGATCTGCGCCGTATGACCCATCGTTTCGACATGCTCTGGCCGTCGCTGCCTGTGCCCGCATTGATGATGGATGCGAACAACCAGATCGTCGAGGTCAACTCCTCGGCTGAGCTGTTTCTGAACGCGTCGGCCAAAGTGCTGACCGGTGTGCCGGTGTTCGACAAGCTGGCGATTGATGCGCCGCTGGAAGAGGCTTTTGGCCGGGTGCGCCGCGATGACTCGCCGCTCTTTATCAACAATGTCGATGTGTCGGGCGGCAATGCCGCGCCGGTGCAATGCAACATCCAGATCGCGCCGCTTCAGGGCATGGAAGACTGGCTTGTCCTTTTGATGGAGCCGCGCCAGATCGCCGACCGTCTGGGGCGTGCGCATCAGGTGAAAACCTCCGCCCGTTCCGCGATTGGCATGGCCGAGATGCTGGCGCATGAGATTAAGAACCCGCTCGCTGGGATCACTGGCGCGGCGCAGCTTTTGTCGATGAGCCTCTCACCCGAAGATCTCGAACTGACCGATTTGATCGTGGCCGAGAGCCGCCGCATTGTCGCGCTTTTGGAGCAGGTGGAGCAATTCGGCAACCTGCGCCCACCGGCGAAACACGCGATCAACATTCACGACCTGTTGGACCGGGCCCGCAAATCGGCGGAACTGTCCTACGGCGCGAATATGACATTCATCGAGGAGTTCGATCCCTCGCTGCCGCCCACGTTCGTCGATGGCGACCAAATTCTTCAGGTCTTTCTGAACCTGATCAAGAACGCCTCGGAAGCGGCGGGCAAAGACGGTGGCACGATCCGTCTGCGGACCTTCTATGATCTGTCCTTGCGCCTGCGCCGCAAGGATGGCAGCGGCGGCGCCTTGCCATTGCAGGTGGAAATCATCGACGATGGTCCCGGCCTGCCGCCGGAGATCGCCGCCGATGTGTTTGAACCTTTCGTATCCGGGCGCGAGAACGGCACGGGGCTTGGCCTTGCGCTCGTGTCCAAGATCATTTCCGACCATGAAGGCTGGATTTCCGTGGACTCCGTGCCCGGCAAGACAGTCTTCCGCATCTCCCTGCCTGTCGCCCCGCGCGACGTGAAAAAGGCATGACATGGGGATGACAGGTCATAAAGTTGCAAAAAGCCCCACCCAAAAAGGGGCAGCGCGCGGACCGTTTGGTTCGATGCGCCACTGACAAGGAGAGAATACTATGGATGGCACGATCCTCGTCGCCGATGACGACCGCACGATCCGCACGGTTCTGACCCAAGCGCTGACGCGCGCGGGCTGCAAGGTCCATGCAACCTCGTCTCTGGTGACGCTGATGCGTTGGGTCGAAGAGGGCAAAGGCGATCTGGTGATCTCCGACGTGATGATGCCCGATGGCAACGGGCTTGAGAGCCTGCCGCGCATCGCTGAGCTGCGCCCCGGTCTTCCGGTGATCGTGATCTCCGCGCAGAACACCATCATGACGGCCATTCAGGCCGCCGAAGCCGAAGCCTTCGACTATCTGCCGAAGCCTTTTGATCTTCCCGATCTGATGAAGCGCGCCTCCAAAGCGCTCGACGTGAAGCGCCGCGCCAACCCGGCGCCGTCGAACGCGAAAGCGCCGTCTGAGATTGGTGGGCCGCAGGAAGATTTGCCGCTCGTGGGCCGCACGCCCGCGATGCAGACGCTCTATCGCCTTGTTGCGCGCGTGATGAACACCGATCTGCCGGTGCTGATCACCGGCGAGTCCGGTACGGGCAAATCCCTGATCGCGCGCGCGATCCACGATTTCTCCGACCGTCGCAACCTGCCGTTCGTGGTGGTGTCCGCGTCTGACCTTGCGACGATGGAAGGGCCCGCTGCGGTGATTTCCAAGGCGAAGAACGGGTCCATCCTGTTTGATGAGGTCGGCGATCTCGATGAGGAAGCTCAGGCCCGCATTGTGCGGATGCTCGACAGTTTCACCGACAATGCGCCGCGCATCATGGCGACCTCGCAGGCCAATCTCTCGGCCAAAATGGAAAACGGCGCGTTCCGTCAGGATCTGTTCTACCGTCTCGGCGGTGTGACGATTTCCGTGCCGTCTCTGCGCGAACGTGTGGACGATATCCCGCTGCTGGCGGAGTTCTTCCTGACCAAAGCCGAGCGCGACGGCCTGAGCCCGCGCCGCTTTACCTCCGAAGCCATGGATCTGGTGCGCAGCTACAGCTGGCCGGGCAACGTGCGTCAGCTGGAAAACACCATTCGCCGCCTGATCGTGACCTCCCCGGAAGAGGAAATCACCCGCGTCGAGGTGGAAACAGTGCTTGGCAATCAGCCCGCCATGGAGCCGCTTCAGGGCGGTGGCGAAGGCGAGAAGCTGTCGAGTTCTGTTGCAAAACATCTGCGCCGCTATTTCGACCTGCACGGTGGGGTTTTGCCGCCTCCGGGCCTGTATCAGCGGATTTTGAAAGAAGTCGAAGGACCGTTGATCGAAATCGCGCTCGATGCTGTGGGTGGAAATCAGGCCAAATGTGCTGATCTTCTTGGCATCAACCGCAATACCTTGCGGAAAAAGATCAACGACCTCGATATTCAGGTGACACGCCGCCGTAAGCTGATGTAAAAAGGCCACAGCCGTGCTGATTTGGGCGCAGTGACCGGAATATCACGGGGCTGCGCTCTCTCTGCCACGGTGCTTTGTGTGCAAGTTTCCCCAAAAAACAAGGGCGCGCAGAGCTGGGTTGAGCAGTTCGGGGTTCCAGACGGTGGCGCAAAAGCCTGTGGTACAAAGAATCGGTCGGCAGAGCTGGAACAGGCTTGTGCGACTGCGGCGGCAACGTCGGTTGCAGAATGCGGCCACCATCGCGGTCTTTGTCATGGGGCCGCTGTTGGCGGTGCTTACATTCCTCGTTCTCGGTCCTCTTGATCACGGCCCGGCCTCGACAGTTCTGCGGGGCGTTCTGCTCGCCGATGTGGTCTATGTCATCGTTGTTGCGGGGCTTGTGGCGCAAAGGATTGCAAGCGTTGTCGCGGCACGGCGCGCGCATTCAGAAGGGTCTCGTCTTCACCTCAGACTGTCTGGCGCTTTCGTCCTTCTGGCTCTGATCCCGACGGTTATGGTTGCGGTCTTTGCCGTGGTCACGGTGAATTTCGGCCTTGAGGGCTGGTTCTCCGACCGGGTGCGCAACGTGGTCGGCTCCTCTTTGGAGGCGGCGAAGGCCTATGAAACCGAACACCGTGACGGTCTTGCCGAAGACACGCGCGCTCTGGCGAATTTCATCATCGACAAGCGTCGCTCCGTGACCATCCTGCCGGACGGTGGTTTGCGACAGGTGCTCAATCAGGGGCAGGGGCTCATTCAGCGTGGCCTGCGCGAGGCCTATGTCATCGACCGCGCCGGAGAGATCAAAGCCCGCGGGGAACGGTCTTACCTGTTCGACTATGAGAAGCCGACGGAGAACCAACTGGCCCGCGCCGAAAGCGGGGAGTTGATGCTTATTGACGATTGGGATCACAACGAGAGCCGGGCGTTGCAGCGGCTTGCAGGATTTTCCGATCGCTATCTCTATGTGACCCGCGATGTGGACGGGAAAATCCTCAGCCTGCTGGATGAGACACAGGACAGTATCGCGCTTTACAACCAGCTTGAAAGCGAGCGCGGTCGGCTGTTGTTCGAGTTCGGCCTTTTGTACATCGGCTTCGCAATCATCCTCATTCTGGCCGCGACCTGGCTTGGCCTGTGGTTCGCTGAACGCCTCGCGCGCCCCATTGGGCGGCTGGCAGGTGCGGCGCAGCGGGTTGGGGAAGGCGATCTGAGTGCGCGGGTGCCGGAAGAAGATGGTCAAGACGAGATCGCGACCCTCGGACGTGTGTTCAACCAGATGACCGGGCAGGTGAAGGTGCAGCGCGACGAGTTGCTGGAGCGCAACGCCCAGATCGAACACCGCCGTCGCTTGTTCGACAGTGTTCTGTCCTCTGTGACGGCCGGTGTGGTCGGCCTTGATGCGGATGGGCGCGTGACGCTTTTGAACCGCTCGGCGCAGGCGCTTTTGAACCTCGGGGAGAAGGATGTCACCGGGGAGGCACTTGCGGTTGTGGTGCCGGAATTCGGGCCGCTCTTTGATGTGTTGCGGAGCAATAAGCGCGAGCTGGCGCAGGAAGAATTGCGGCTGATCCGCTCCGGCGCGCAGGAGAGCCTTTTGGTGCGTATCGCCACGCGTCGCGATGTCGAGGGGGCGCTTGAGGGCTATGTTGTGGCCTTTGACGATGTGACCGATCTCGTGAGTGCGCAGCGTCTGGCCGCATGGGGTGATGTGGCGCGCCGCATCGCACATGAGATCAAGAACCCGCTGACGCCGATCCAACTCTCCGCCGAGCGCATTCTGCGCAAGTTTGGCCGTGGGCTGGATGAGGACGGGCGGGCCGATCTGGAGCAATACACCTCCGTGATCGTGCGCCAGACCGGAGATTTGCGCCGGATCGTCGATGAGTTCTCGAAATTCGCCCGCATGCCAAGTCCGGAACGGCGGGAGCATGATCTGGTCGAACTGGTGAAAGGCGCGGTGCTGTTGCAGCAGAACGCCCAGCCGGATGTGAAGATCGCAGCAGAAATTGAACCCGCCACGGCAATGGCCGAGGTGGACGCGACAATGATCGGTCAAGCGCTGACAAATCTGATCAAGAACGCCGGGGAAGCCCTTGAAAGCCTTGAGGAAGAAGGTGTTCCGGAAGGGCATTCTCCGCATATCCGTGTGGCGATGAGCTGCGAAGGCAAAGAGGCGGTGATCTGCATCACGGATAACGGGATCGGCCTGCCGGAAGATCGGTCGCGCCTGTTTGAGCCCTATGTCACGACGCGCGAGAAAGGCACCGGTCTTGGGCTGCCGATCGTGAAGAAAATCATTGAGGAACATGGCGGGACGCTGACGCTGACCGATGGTGTGCCTCTGGATGCCTCGGGCCGTGTGGGGGCCTGTGCGACCATTCGCCTTGCCGTTATGGGTGAGGTTAATCGTAATGAAAAACAAAAGCTTGCAGTGTAAAGATGAAGTCTGGAGTGAAAGATGTCTGATATTCTGATCGTCGATGATGAGCGCGATATTCGCGAATTGATCGGAGATATCCTTCAGGATGAGGGCTTCGAGACCCGGCTGGCCTCGAATTCCGACGAATGTCTCAAGGAGATCGAGGACGGCGTTCCTGCGTTGATGATCCTCGACATCTGGCTCAAGGACAGCGAGATGGATGGGATCGACATCCTGACGCATGTCAAACGCGAGCATCCTGAGGTTCCGATCATCATTATTTCGGGCCACGGCAATATCGAGATCGCGGTGGCGGCGATCAAACAGGGCGCGTACGATTTCATCGAGAAACCGTTCAATATTGACCAGCTGATGGTGGTGATCACCCGCGCGATGGAGACCTCCCGTCTGCGGCGCGAGAACGCCACGCTGAAACGGTCTGGAGCGGGCGATCTGGAGATGATCGGCGTCTCGACCGCCTTCAAACAGCTCAAGAGCAATCTGGAAAAGGTCACCAAATCCAACGGTCGCGTGATGCTCACCGGCGGGGCTGGCGTCGGCAAGGAAGTCGCGGCGCGGTTCATTCACGCCGGGTCCGAGCGCAGCGGCGCGCCCTTTGTCACCGTATCTTCGGCCTCAATCGAGCCGGACCGGATGGAAGAGGTGCTGTTCGGGCGGGAGACGCCGGAGCGGGGCATCGAGAAAGGGCTTCTCGAAGAGGCCAATGGCGGGGTGATCTATTTCGACGAGGTGGCGGACATGCCGCTTGGCACCCAGTCGAAAATCCTGCGCGTGCTGGTCGATCAGCGGTTCACCCGGGTTGGCGGCACCTCGAAAGTGTCTGTCGATCTGCGGGTGGTCTCCTCCACCTCGCGCGATCTTCTTGAAGAGATCGAGGCCGGGCGGTTCCGAGAGGAGCTGTATCACCGTCTGAATGTCGTGCCGATTGAAGTGCCCGCGCTTGAGAAGCGCCGCGAGGATATCCCGGAACTGGCGCGCTACTTTATTGAAAAGCTCAACCGGGAGCAGGGCCTGCCGCTCAGGGACCTGTCGGAAGATGCCTCCGCGATGTTGCAGACGATGGTCTGGCCGGGCAATGTGCGCCAGCTCAAGAACGTGATCGAACGGGTTCTGATCCTCGGTGACAGCACCGGCATGATTGAGGCAGAAGAACTGCCGTCCGAGGACGGAGTGCGTGAGGATGACGGTCGGGCAATGCTCTCTCCCGCCATCGCGACCCTGCCGCTCAGAGAGGCGCGTGAGGTGTTCGAGCGGGAATATCTGCTGACCCAGATCAACCGGTTCGGCGGCAATATTTCCCGCACAGCGACCTTTGTGGGCATGGAGCGCTCGGCGCTGCACCGCAAGCTCAAGTCTCTGGGCGTTGTCACAGGCACCAAACAGGGCGGGCGTGTGGCCTATGTGGCCGAGGAAACGGAATAAAACTCAGTCGTGACGTCACAGAGGGGCGTGTCGCGCGAAACTGCGTGCGGGCACGCTGCCGCGTTGACGCCCCCGTCGTTAAATGCGAAGCCTTTGGCAAAGCGAAAGCCTTTCGCGAAACGCTTTAGATCAGGGATGATGCAATGAAAGTCATCATTTGCGGCGCGGGCCAGGTCGGCTGGCAGATCGCCAAACAGCTCTCCGTCGAGAAAAACGACGTGACCGTCGTCGATAACAACCCCGCGCTGGTGCGCCGGGCGACCGACACTCTGGACGTTCAGGGGATCGAGGGCTTCGCCTCCTATCCCGACGTGTTGGACAAAGCGGGCGCGCGCGATGCCGACATGGTGATCGCGGCGACCCATTCCGACGAGGTCAACATGGTGACCTGTCAGGTGGCGCATTCCGTCTTTGCCGTGCCGCGCAAAATCGCGCGTCTGCGGGCGCAATCCTACCTGACCGCGATCTATTCCGATCTCTACCGCCGCGATCACCTGCCGATCGACGTGGTGATTTCGCCGGAAAAAGAAGTGGCGGAAGCCGCCCTGCGCCGTCTCGCGGCCCCGGCCGCCTTTGACACGCAGGCCTTCCTTGCCGGTCGCGTGCAGCTCATGGGGATTCTTCTCGAAGAAGAATGCCCGGTGCTCAACACTTCGCTTCGGGAGTTGACCGATCTCTTTTCGACCCTGCGCGCCACCGTGGTCGGGGTGCGCCGTGAAGGGCGTTTGTTTGCGCCCGAGCCGAAGGATCAGCTGTTCGCGCGCGACGAGATTTATGTCTTTACCCATTCCGACGATATCACCCGCACGCTGGAGATTTTCGGCAAGACCAATGCCAAGCAGGAACGCATCGTGATCCTCGGTGGTGGCAATGTCGGTCTCGGTGTGGCGCAGGCTTTGGAAGCGCGGACCGAGCGCATGCGCGCCAAGATCATCGAGAAGAACCGCAAGATCGCCGAGAAAGCCGCAGACGCGCTGGAACGCACCATCGTGCTCAATGGCGACGGTCTCGATCCCGAGCTTCTGGCCGAGGGTGGCATTTCGCGCGCCGACGCCGTGCTTTGCGTGACCGATGACGACAAGGTTAACATGCTCGCAGCGGTGCGGGCGAAACAGGGTGGGGCGAAGATGGCCATTGTTTTGGTCAACGATCCGACGCTTGTGCCGATCCTCAACGCGCTCGACATCGACGCCTATATCAACCCGCGCGCGACCACCGTGTCCTCGATCCTGCGCCACATCCGTCACGGGCGGGTGCGCAACGTCTATTCCGTCGGCGACAGCGAGGCGGAAGTGATCGAAGCGCAGGTTCTGTCCACCTCGCCGATCTCAGGCAAGCGGATTCGCGACATCGACTTCCCCGAAGGCGTTTTGGTCGGGGCGATTGCCAAGGGCGAGAAATACGTCAAGCCGATGGGGGAAACCCGGATCGACGAGGGCGATGTGATCACCATCTTCTCGCTGGCCGCCGACGTGCCGGAAGTTGAACGCCTGCTGCAAGTTTCGATCGACTATTTCTAATGAACCGCTTCTCGCGCATGCCATTTTTCGTCCAGCTGATGCTGGTGGCCGGTGTCGCGATGCTGGTCCCGGCGATCTATGGCGTTGTGCTGCGCGAATGGAACGATGTGCGGGCGTTCTTTTACGCCTGTGTGTTGTTCTCTTCGCTGGCCGTGTTCATCGCCATGGCGCGGTTTCGGCCTGAGGGCACGGAAGATCGCGAAACTCGGCGTGATCGGGACCGGGAAGGGCGCAATCAGCTTTTGACCCTTTTGGGGGTCTATACGCTTTTGCCGTTGATCCTTGCCGTGCCCTTCGCGGATGCGACGAAGGACACGACCTATTTCAACGCCTATTTCGAGATGGTTTCCGCGCTCACCACGACCGGGGCGACCCTGTTCGACGATCCGGCGCGGCTCACGAAACCGGTGCATCTCTGGACGGCTCTGGTCGGTTGGCTGGGGGGGCTCTTTGCGTGGATTACCGCGATTGCGGTGCTTGCGCCTTTGAACCTTGGCGGGTTCGAGGTGATTTCCTCACGTCAGGCCGGGCAAAGCGATGTGCGCGTCTCGCAGATCACCCGGATTGCGGCGGCCCCGGAACGCATTGCAAAATTCACCACGAAACTGTTCCCTATCTATCTCGGCCTCACGCTGGCGCTTTGGTTTGCGCTCTCGATGTTTGGATCTTCGCCCTATGTGGCGCTGTGCCATGCCATGTCCGTCATGGCGACCTCCGGTATTTCGCCGGTGGGCGGGCTGACGGGGGCAGGGTCCGGGTTCATGGGAGAATTGCTGGTCTTTGCCTTCCTGTTCCTCGCGCTCTCGCGCAAGACCTTCACGGCGGATCAGCCCCGCATCGATGCACCGCCGCTCTGGCGCGACCCAGAGATGAAAATCGCGCTGGCCCTGATCATCACCGTGCCGCTGTTCCTGTTCCTGCGTCATTGGGTGGCGGTGCTGGAAGTCTCGGGCGACTGGACTTTGGGGCGCGCTCTGTCCTCGCTCTGGGGCGGCACGTTCATGGTGTTGTCCTTCCTGTCCACTGCCGGGTTCGAATCCGCAGGCTGGGAAGAAGCGCGGCTTTGGTCCGGGCTACAGGCCCCCGGTGTCTTGCTTATGGGGCTGGCGATCTTTGGCGGCGGTGTGGCGACGACTGCGGGGGGCGTGAAGCTGATCCGGCTCTACGCGCTTGTGCGCCACGGCGAACGCGAGATCGAAAAGCTGATTTCTCCGCACTCTGTCGGCGGGGCCGGGGCCAATGCGCGTCGTATTCGCCGTGAGGGGGCCTATGTGGCTTGGGTCTATTTCATGGTCTTCGCCTTTACCATTGCTGCTGTGATGATGCTTTTGTCTCTGTTCGGGCTCTCGTTTGAGGCGGCCACGGTGTTCACCATTTCGGCGCTCACCACGACCGGGCCGCTGGTCGAGGTCGCGGGTGACACTTCTCTGAGCTATGCCACCCTAGGCGGCGCGGAGAAGATGATCCTTGCGGCGACGATGGTGCTGGGGCGGCTTGAGATGCTTGCGATCATTGCGCTGCTCAACCCCGAATTCTGGCGGCGCTGATCTGTTTTCTGGAAACTGTGTCTTTCTATGATGGTAAGCGCGCGACCGCTGTGAGCGCGTCTGGTGTCCACATGCGGCGGGCGTTAGCGCTGCCATCTACAAGATGTGACACAAATTTGCGCCGAGTCGAAAACATGTCCGGGAAAATCAGCGCCTTATCTTGACATTCGGGCCAAACTCCGGCGAACTCAGCCTCAAGTGCTGTCGCCCGAGGGACAGTTCGCATCAAAAGCGCAAGAAAAAGGCAAAGATCATGGCCGCCGACAAACAAAACCTTCAGGACGCTTTCCTCAATCACGTTCGCAAAACCAAAGTCCCCGTGACGATCTTTCTGATCAACGGTGTGAAACTTCAGGGTGTGATCACGTGGTTTGATAACTTCTGCGTTCTTCTGCGCCGCGATGGTCAATCGCAGCTCGTGTATAAACACGCGATCTCGACCATCATGCCGGCCCAGCCGATCAATCTCTACGATGGTGAAGAGGCCTGATCCCAGGCCCTTGCATTCCGTCTCACAAGGATTAAGTGACGCGCACCTGTCGTAAGGCGACGGGTGCTTTCTCACGTTAAAGGAGCGGCATTTGGCCGAACTGCATGATCTTGAGGTGAAGAAGACCCGTGCTTGGGTGCTTCATCCTGATATTACCTCCGACCGGAACCGACGCGACGCGGTCTCAGGGCTCGAAGAAGCCGTGGCGCTTGCGGATGCTTTGCCCGATCTCGAAGTCGTCGGGTCCGAAGTCGTCCGCCTGCCGAAAATCCAACCGGGGCATCTGTTTGGGTCCGGTAAAATCGAAGAGCTGAAACAGCGCCTGAAAGAGAATGAGGTCGAACTTGTTCTCGTCGACGGGCCGGTCACGCCGGTGCAGCAGCGCAACCTTGAGAAGGACTGGAAGGTCAAACTGCTCGACCGGACCGGCCTGATCCTCGAAATCTTTTCCGACCGTGCGCGGACCCGAGAGGGTGTTTTGCAGGTCGAAATGGCCGCGCTGACCTATCAGCGCACGCGCCTTGTCCGGGCCTGGACCCACCTTGAACGCCAGCGTGGCGGTCTCGGATTCGTCGGCGGCCCCGGCGAAACCCAGATCGAGGCTGACCGTCGTGCCATTGACGAACAACTGACGCGCCTGCGCCGTCAGCTTGAGAAGGTCGTGAAAACCCGCGAGTTGCACCGCGCCTCGCGCGCCAAGGTGCCGTTCCCGATTGTCGCTCTGGTCGGCTACACCAACGCCGGGAAATCCACCTTCTTCAACACGGTGACGGGCGCCGATGTGTTCGCCAAAGACATGCTCTTTGCAACGCTCGACCCGACCATGCGTCAGATGGTGATCGAAAACGCCCATGGCGGGGATCGGGAGATCATCCTCTCTGATACGGTGGGGTTCATTTCCAAACTGCCGACCCAGCTTGTCGCCGCATTCCGGGCGACGCTGGAAGAGGTGCTCGACGCTGATCTCATCTTGCATGTGCGTGACATCGCATCGGACGAGAGCGAAAACCAACGCGATGACGTTCTGAAAATCCTCCGCGATCTCGGGATCAAGGACGATGCGCCGATGTTCGAGGTCTGGAACAAGATTGACCTTCTGGACGAGGAGGCCCGCGCCGCCCGCCTGGAGCGCGCCGCGCATGAGGAGAATATCTTCGCGATTTCGGCTGTGAGTGGCGAAGGCGTGCCGGAGCTTCTCGCCGGGATTTCCGCATTTTTCGAAGAAGAGAAGATCGAACGCGATATGCTTTTGCCCTATGCTGATGGCCGCAAGCGCGCATGGCTTTTTGAGGAAGGGGTTGTTCTTTCGGAAGAGATGACGGAAGAGGGATACCAACTCAAGGTGTTGTGGACACCGCGGCAGGAAAAGCAATTCCGGGAGATGTGAGATGAGCGCTGAGGCGACCAAGACGACCAAGAAAGCCGCCCCTAATAAGGCCGCCCCCAAAAAGGGAGCTGCGAAACAGGCGGCACCGAAGCCCGCGCCGGGCAAGAAACCGCATCTTTTCATGATGCTGTTCGAAGCCACAGCTGGCGCGAAAACCGGGCTGCGCATGGGCGCGCGTCACGCGATCATGGTCTTCATGGTGGCCTCGGACAAAAAGCCTGCGATTGCCAAGGGGTTCAAAGGCCTTGAGGTGACTGGTTGGTCCGCCATTCAGCTCAAGAAAGCGGGCGACATCACCCAGCAGAAAGAGCCGTTCAAAGACCCGGCGCTGGATCGTGCCGCGCGTACGGCCGTGAAAAAAGGCGCGTCTTTCCTCGTCTATAAGAAAGAGATCAAAGGGCAGGCGTGACGCCTTACCCTTTTGATGTGAGAACCCGCGCCGGATTGCCCGCGACACGCGTGTCCGGCGCGACGTCTTTTGTGACGACCGCTCCCGCACCGACAATGGCGCGATCTCCGATGGTCACGCCCGGCAGAATGATCGCGCCGCCGCCGATCCAGACATCTTTGCCAATCGTGACCGGCAGCGCGCGTTCGATCAGTTGACCACGCAGCTCCGGATCGCGGTGGTGATCGGCGCAGTAAATTTGCGTCTTCGGCCCGATCATCGTGCGCGCCCCGATCTCGACACGACCACTGTCAAGTACCACGCAGCCGACATTGAGAAACGCCCCTTCGCCAAGATGCAGGTTCTCGCCATAGAGCAGGTGAAACTGCCCCTCGATCCGCGCGGTGTCGTGCGCGGAGCCTAAAAGCGCGCGCAGCTCAGGATGAATGTCACCGCGTTCGGATGGCAGGGCCATGTTGTGCCGATGCACCGCATCGAACACGCGGGTGCGGATCGCGTCGATCTCTGGGTCGAGGCTGTGATACCACTGGCCCGCGCGCATTTTGCCGAGCTCTGAGGTCATATTACCTTCTTTCTTACGGTTGCATCACAAGCGCATATTACTTTTAGCCTAATAAGTTACTCAAAGACCGAATAGAAATGTTAGGAGAGTTTCAAATAGAAAACCTAGAATGAAAATTGCGCCCGAATAGAACCAAAGAAACAATCTAGATTTGGAAACATCTCCCTTCTTTTGGAGGCGCCCCAATGTCCGTATCCAGAATATTCTCATACGCTGTAAAAGACTTGCCGATAAGTCCGGAGAGGAGACGAAGAGGTATGTTTCGAGGAGTTTCAGGTCGCGCTTCAGGCGCTTTTGCAATTCAAAACTTGAATATTGACCTGTTCTCAACAGGATGAGAGATTCTTGGACATCAGATACCGGGTTGCGAGCAGGATATAAGAGGCACCCGACAATACCAGTCGGATTCAAACTATATACTAATCTCGTGCCACACTCGACGTCAGGATCGCCCTCGAGGTTGAGATAGGCTAGTTTCCGTTTTTCGAAACTGGCTTGCAAATGGTTATCTTCACAGGTGAGGTGAAAACTATACGCCTGATCTAATTCAGAAAATGATGTTGATCGGCTTTTATGTGTTTCAATAACAGTCTCCGCAGAAGACAGAAAATACCTGAATTCTATCGCAGCGATCTCACGGCGTAACTCCTTCTTTCTAAAAATTTTAGACACCATAAAAATTTCCTTTTCATTCCTTCGGCACCAGATGGGTGATGCCGACGCCAGCGGCGCGCGCCAGTTCCGGGTCGAGGCTCATCGGGACATATTCACCGCGCCGCCAAAGCTCGCCCAGATCGTCATAGTGTCGGCTCAAAGGATGGCCGGATTGGCCTGTGGCGACGATAAACACGGAACTGTCCGGGTCGGCGAAATCGTAAACCCCACGATAGGCCGCACCGTGGACGTTGGTGAAGGGATCATCCGGATCGCCGGAGGTCACGCCGCGCATCAGGGTGTTGTCGCCGCCCGAGGTCGATTGCCGGATGTTCACCACCCATTTCAGGAAGGGCACATCGCCCAGAACCGGGTGATCGTGATGCGCCATATGCGCGTCGCCCCAGCGCAGGGATTCAAGGTTCGTCGAGTAATGTTCGCCAATCCACAGCAGAGCGTCATCAAGCGACTGGCGCGCGATATCGGTGCAGGTCTCAACCGGGGCGGACTGGATCACGTCGCACCAGGCGGAGGCGCCGTCGATGTTGCGGAAGACGCGTTCAATGAACAGCGGATCGACATGGGTGAACTCACGCGTCAGCGGACCAATTTCGTCGCGGATCAAGCGGTCCTGAAGTGCGCGCATCCAAGCGTAATAGATCAGAGGCTCGGGCAGATGCTCGCTCATCTCGCCGTTCCATTCCGCCAAGAGGCTCAGCGCTTTTTGACGCTGACGCTCGGGCGTGCCTTCGGGGGCGGCCTCGCCGGTGAACCAGAGATCGGCGCCAACGAGTGGCAGAAGCGTCCGCGCGGAGGGGGAGACGATGTCGTTCTGTATCTCGATGAAACTGTCGCGGGTGTGGACCTCGCGTGATTGCATCAGCCGCGTCCAGCGCTGCACCCGTTGCGTGTCGCCCCAGTGATAGGACAGGTGGTTGGGGAAGGGCGCATCGACCGTTTTGTTGTTGGTGTTGCCGACGATGCCAGTCTCGCCGCCGGTGAACAGCGGCAGATCGTCAAAGTCACGCCAGCCCTGCCAGCGGTTGGTCTCGATCCAGCCCGGCGATGGAATACGGCCTTGCGACTGGTGGCGCGCATCGCGTTTCGGCGCGCGCCCGATCACTTTCATCTCCACCTCTTCGGGATCGGCCAGCACGAGGTTCATGGCGGGCGCGGCGAAATCGCGGGCGGCTTTCATCGCATCGTCCATGTCGTGAGCATGGTTGAGCGCCACGAGCGCGGAGATCGAACGATCATCTGAGACCAGAGCCGTCCAAGCCGTCGAGACCACATGGCCCGGAGGCGTAATCGTGTCCACGTCAAAGGACGTCGCGGGCAGTACCGGGCCGTTTTCGGTCCATTGCAGGGTCAGGGTCTTGGGGGCGGCGTCTTTGATCTGCACGATGGAGGGACGCGTGCGCATGGGCTTGAACCCGTCGGGGGTCAGAACCTCGTCCGGGTTCTCGGGGTTGAGCTTTTCGATGTAGAGATCGGCGTCATCGAGATAAGCGGCGGTGATGCCCCAGCCGAAATCTTCGCTCCGGCCCGAGACGATGCCCGGAATGCCGGGCACCGAGGCACCGATCACGCCGCCGGTCGAAAGCTCAATCCGCGCCAGATACCACGCGCCGGGGGCAGAAAACCCGAGATGCGGATCGTTGGCCAAGAGCGTTTCGCCCGTGGCCGAGCGGCCCGGTGCCGCAGCCCAAGCGTTTGACGCGCCAGCAAGACCGGGTTTCGGGAAGGGCGCCATGGCATATTCGGTGCCGGAGGGTTTCTTGCCGGGGACGACTTCAGGGAAAAGCGCGGCGTAGGAGGGCAAAAGCGCCGTGCCGGTGCCGGGCGCGTCAGGCATCAGATCGCGCAGGCGTTCCTGCGGCAGCAAGAGCGAGGCCTGCGCGCGAAGAACTTCGTTCGGGATTTGGTCGGACATCTGGAAGGCGACCAGTTTCAGAATGGCGATGGAATCGGCGGGTCGCCAATAGGCAATCTCCGTCGGGAACAGGAAGAACTCCGGCGCACCGCGTCCCCGCGCGCCCTCGTTCACCTCGGCAATCCATGCGTTGACGCCGCGGGCATAGGATTCGAGCGCCGCCTTTGCCTGCGGGCTTTGAACCTGAACGGAGGCCTGCGCCGCTTCATAAAGGCCGAGCCGCCGTATCAGCTCGTCGGTTTTGAGGGTGCGTTCGCCGAACATTTCCGACAGTTTGCCCTGTGCCGTGCGGCGCAGTAGCTCCATCTGGAACAAGCGGTCCTGCGCATGGGCAAAGCCCAGCCCGTAATAGACGTCCTCGTCCGTCTTGCCGAAGATATGCGGCACGTTGGCGTTGTCGCGGGCGATCTCGACCGGCGCAGAAATCCCGGACACGTCGTAATCGGCGTCATAGTCGGGCAGCGACCGGGAGGCGAGCCAATAGGTGAGCCAAATGCCGATGATCGTCAAAAGAACGAGCGCGGAAACGAGTTTGAGAAGCAGCGAAAAGATGCGAGCCATGGGCAAGGCGGTCCTGTCGGATGTGCACGAATGGATGTTGACGCCGGGCCGGGAGCGGCTACCGTTCTGGCCGTTAAATCACATCAGGCGAAGAGGGAAAAGGCATGCTTCAAACAGGTGCGAAGGTCACGTTTTTGGGGTTGGGCGTCATGGGCCATCCGATGGCGGGTCATCTTGAGGCCAAGGGGCATGAGGTGACCGTGTTCAACCGGACGACGGCCAAGGCCGAAGGCTGGGCCGCCGCGCACAAAGGCGGTTTTGCACCGACCCCGCGCGAAGCTGCCGAAGGATCCGACTTCGTGATGGCCTGTGTCGGCAATGACGACGATCTGCGCTCTGTCTGCCTTGGCGCGGACGGGGCTTTCGCCGGGATGAAACCGGGTGCGATCTTTGTCGATCACACCACTGTGTCCGCCTCCGTGTCTCGCGAACTGGCGGCCGTGGCCGCGGAAAATGGCATCGGCTACGTCGATGCGCCCGTGTCCGGCGGTCAGGCCGGTGCGGAGAACGGTGTGCTTTCCGTCATGTGCGGCGGGGCCGAGGAAGATTTCGCCAAGGCCGAGCCGATCATGGCCGCCTATGGCCGCACGGTGAAACGTCTTGGCGGTGTCGGCATGGGCCAGACCGCGAAGATGTGTAACCAGATTTGTATCGCGGGCGTTGTTCAGGGCCTCTCTGAGGCGCTTCTGCTTGCCGAGAAATCCGGCCTCGATGGCGAAGCGCTTGTCGAGGTGATCGCGGGCGGGGCTGCTGGCAGCTGGCAGATGGTGAACCGCCACAAGACCATGATTGCGGGCGAGTATGAGCACGGCTTTGCCGTCGACTGGATGCGCAAGGATCTGGCGATCTGCCTCGGCGCGGGCGAAGAAACCGGCACGGCGCTGCCGCTCACGGCCTTGGTGGATCAGTTCTACAAGGACGTGCAGACCATGGGCGGCGGGCGTTGGGATACATCGAGCCTTCTGGCGCGGCTCAAAGCGTTTGAATGAGTATTTGAGGCAGCAAAGGAGACAGCAAAGGAGACGCCACGCGGTTTCCTTTGCTGCGAAAAATACTCCCGCCGGAGGGCCTTTCCCTGTGGCGCGAGGTTCTGTTATAAGGCCTTTCGATCAAAAGGACTCTGAGAGATATGGCTGACAAGAAATCCTCCGGGCGCGGCGCGCGCGATTTGCGGGTGAAGGTGAAGTCTGCGCGCGGGCGCAAGCTGTCTTCGACGCTTTGGCTGGAACGTCAGCTCAACGATCCTTACGTGAAACGCGCCAAGGCCGAGGGCTATCGCGGTCGGGCGGCTTTCAAGATTCTCGAGCTGGATGACAAGTATCGCTTTCTCGTGCCGGGCGCGCGGGTGGTCGATCTCGGCTGTGCGCCGGGGGGCTGGTGTCAGGTGGCCGTCAAACGCGTGAATGCGCTTGGCGAGAAGAGCGGCAAGAAAATCGGCACGGTTCTGGGCGTCGATTTGCAGGAGGTGGAGCCGATTGCCGGGGCGGAGACGCACCAGCTCGATTTCATGTCCGATGATGCTGATGCGAAAGTGAAAGAATGGCTTGGCGGCGAGGCTGATGTGGTCATGTCCGACATGGCAGCGGCTTCCTCCGGGCATAAACAAACTGACCACTTGCGGATCATCGCGCTCTGCGAAGCGGCGGCCTATCTCGCCTTCGACGTTCTGACGCCGGGCGGCACCTTTGTCGCCAAGGTTCTGGCCGGCGGCGCAGAGGGCGATTTGCAGAAGCTCCTCAAGCAGAAATTCGAAAAGGTGGTGAACATGAAGCCGCCTGCATCACGCTCTGACAGTTCCGAGAAATTCGTCGTCGCCACGGGGTTCCGGGGCTGATGGATGACTGGCTGCGTCTTCGGGCGGGGCCGCTCGATCTGGCCTTCGATCCCGCAGTCGGCAATATCCGCCGCTTCGCGATCGACGGGCGCGAGATTTTCCACACGGCACATTGGGTTGGCACGCCCGCTTCGGAGCAGGCGGGCAGCGTGATCGATGCGCATCTGGCGGGGGATTTCCTCGCCGCACCTTTCGGCACATCTGATCTGGTCGCGGACCCGCCACATGGCTGGAGCGCGAATTCGCGCTGGCATTTGGTGGTGCGGGCCGAGGATGGGGATTGCGCAGTGATGAAATTCGCGCTGAACCGCGAGGTGATGGGTGCAGAGATCAGCAAAGAGCTGCGGTTTTGTGACGGGCATCCTGTGCTTTACCAGCGCCATGTGATCTCCGGCGGGCAGGGTGGGTTGACCTTCGCGCATCATCCGATGTTCCGGGTGTCGGGCGGCGATCACATCGCCTATTCGGCGAAACGTGCGGCGGTGACGACGGACCCGCTGGAACCGTCTCATCTGTTGGCCTGTCCGGGACGGAGCGAAGATCTGACGGCCTTCCCTGCGGCGCAGGGTGGGACAGTGGATCTCACGAAGTATCCGCGCGGATCGGGCCATGAGGATTTCGTGACGCTGATCGAGCGGGACACTCAGGGCCTTGGCTGGACTGCCGTATCGCGCGCGGCTGAGGGGGACATTGTTGTGGTGCTCAAAGACAGTGCGGTGATGCCCGTGACGATGCTTTGGATTTCCAACGGTGGGCGGGACTATGCACCTTGGGACGGGCGCCATGACGGGGTCTTAGGGATCGAGGACGGCTGTGCAGCGGGTGCCGAAGGGCATCGCGCTGCGCTTCGAGAGAATGCGGTGTCGAAAGAAGGCGTGGCGAGTTCAGTGCCTCTTTCCGCAGACGGGACTGTGACCTTGCGTCATGCCATTGTTGTCTTGCCGCAGCCCGACGGGTGGGCGGGCGTGGCAGGCGTCGCTGTGACGGCGGGGAAATTGACGGTCACCGGGCAAGACGGACGCTCCGTAACCTGCCCGTTCGACAGTTCGTATTTCGCAGTTTAAGATATATCTTTCTGACACAGATCAACGTCGCACCGGGGGATCGCTTTTACCCTGCCGTGGATTTGAAGCCTTTTGATAGCAAATAGGATAGCAAGATGCGGTTGACGATCCGAACCAATCTAGCCATGCGCGTTCTGATGGCCTGTGCCGTGAACGAAGGTCATATGATCCGCCGGGCCGGGATCGCCAAAGCGGCGAATGCCTCTGAAAACCATCTGGCACAGGTGGTGCATCTGCTTGCCGCAGGGGGCTATATCGACACGACGCGGGGTCGGGCCGGGGGCATTGTCTTGGCGCGGACGCCGGACAAGATTTCTCTTGGGGATGTCTTTCGCCATTTTGAGGCGGGCGTGCCTTTTGCGGAATGTTTTGCAGAGACCGGCAACACATGTCCGTTGCAAGGCGTATGCCGGTTGCGCGTGGCGCTCAAAGCTGCGCTGGAGGCGTTTTACGGCGTGCTTGATGACATGACCCTGCAGGATTTGGTCGAGGACAACGCCGGTTTGGAAGCGCTTTTGACCCTGCCCAATCCCGATATGTTGCTGCCGCAGGGCGGATGTGAGGCGCTGAGAGTGGCGAGCGACAGCTAAAGATCACTCTGAAAAATACAAAGGATGTTCAGGGGTGCTCTTTCCCGCCCTGCAAGTGCGGCTGGTCGGGTTCTTTGAGCAGAAGTACGAGCAGGGCCGCCGTGCCAAGGCAGATCGGAACCGAGGAGAGCGCCAAAGCGTGATCCCCACCCGAGAGGTCGAGAAGCCATCCGACCAAAGGCTGGAACACCAGCGCCGCACCGATCCCGATCATGTTGACGAAAGCGGTGACCGTCCCGACCGTGCTTTGATCCTGTCCTTCTTTGGCCATCGCGAAGGTCAGCATTTGCGCCCCGCAGAACAGCCCGCCCAGAAACAGCGCCAGAGACAGGAGCCAAACGGTCTGGATGCTTGTGAAAATGACAGCGGCCCAGGCGAGGGTGGCGGCAACGGCCCCGCCGAAGACGATCCATTTGCGGTGGCCCAGAGCGTCGGAAACCGCGCCCCACAGCACCGATCCTGCCGCCATGCCCCAAAACACCATCGACACGGCGGTCTCGGCAGACACAGAGGTCAGGGCGTGATCGGCGGTCAGCTCCTCATTGCCCCAAAGCCCGCCATAGACGTTGATTGGCATATAGACCAGCGCGCCGACGATGGACAAAAGCCAGACCTGCGGGCTTTTGACGATCTGGCGCAGCGGGCCAAGCGGGTTGGCGTGGGTTTCTGTGTCCCCGGAAGACGGCGCATCGCGGTAGAACAGGAGCGCGAGAACGAAAAGTGCGCCGCCGAACAGACCGATGCCGATAAAGCTCGACCGCCAGCCTGCCGTTTCGGTCAGCGCGGTGAGCCAGACAACGCCAATCGCCGTGCCAAGCATGCCGACCGCGTTCACGATGCCCGACAAAAGTGCGAAGCGTTTCGGCGCGAACCAGTGGTTCACGACATAGAGCGCACCGACAAAGGCGAATGACGCACCAAATCCGGTCATCAGCCGCCCGGCGCCAGCGATAAAGGCATTCGGCGCCGTGCCAACAAGCGCGATGCCCCCCGCGCAAAGCGCAATGGCGGGCACGACGAACCGCCGCGCGCCCCAACGGTCGAGGAGCAGGCCGACGACGATCTGCATCGGCGCGTAGACCCAGAAGAACAGGGACGAAAATACCCCGAGCTGGGCTTTCGTGAGGCCGAGATCCGCCGTGATGGCCTCCGTCGCTGTGGAGGGCGAAATCCGGGCGACGAATTCGAACAGGAAAAACACCGTGCCGAGGATGAGCGCGAGCGCGGCGTGACGGGTCTGAGCTTTGGACATCGGGCCTCCGGGATGAGCGTGCCCCTACATTCGCGATTTGAGCGGGACAGGCAAGGCCATGAAAGGTAAACTCTTTATGCGCCCCGATTGCCTCTTTTCTCATCGCCGCAGACAGGTCGTGAAAGGGGCAAGCAAAGAGGGGAGAGGCTCATGAAACTGGTGCGTTTTAGCGAGACTGGTGCGGAAAATCCGGGACTGATCGACGGCAAGGGACGGCTGCGCGATCTGTCGGACCACATTCAGGATGTGGCGGGGGATCAGTTGACCCCGCCGCGCTATCTGCGCGCGGGGGATGTGGTGGAAGTTGGGGGCGAAGGGCTTGGAACCCAGTGGCAGGTTTGTGTCGCGGATGGGTGATGTGATCCCGATGCGCGATGACGCCTTGGCTCAGCTGTCGATCAACGACTGAAGCAGGCGGCTCCGCGTCTCTGCCTCTGCGCGGGTGTCGGCGAGGACGAAGCCCGTGCAATGGCTGATCCCCTCTGCCGCAGGGAGGAGGCTTCCGTCAATCAGGCGCGTCGGAACGAACCAACCGTCCTCAACGGGGCCTTTGACGCGATCAATCAGAGCCGTCACGGATGAATTTGTTTTGCCGCCGAAAGATTGGCTGAGCTTCAGCCCGCTGCGCGCGGTGGCCGCTGGATGTAGCAGGACTTGCGGCGTCGAGGAGTTGAACCGGAAATTCGGATCGAACACGATGAAGCGCCCCTCGGGCGTTTGTCCGATATCGAGCCCGCAGACGCCGAGGAAACCGCGCTTTCGAGCGGCCTCTGCAACGGTGAGCGCGAGCGCGTGGCCCTCCGTCGGAAATAGGTGATCCGGGTCGATCACGCTCCCGAGTTGGCGTGCAGGGGCGGAGAAGGTCTGTTCCGCAGCGCCGAGGACGTGCACACCGTCCGCCATGACCGCGAGATTGACGCACCAGCAGCGGAGCACGGGCATCGCGGCCTCGGAGATCACGGTGTCGATGCTTTTGTCGGCGAACTCAGCCTGTGCCTTGGCGACCTGCTCGGCAGTCTCGCAATATTGCACCGCATAGCCCCAGCCTGTCGCCTCCGTCCCTCCGGCCTTGATGTAGGCAGGCAGTTCAACCCCGTGTGCGAGCGCCTCTGTGGCGTACTGACGCCGTGGGGCGAGGGCATCAGACGGAACAAGATCGGGCAGGGTGGTCTTGCTGTTGAGGCTGGCCCAAAGCGCAGGGGGGACCAGATGCGCGGCGTCCGTGAACCGCCCGGCGCGCAAGGGATAGGGCCAGAACAGCTTTTTGCCCTCTGATACCAATCTGTCGGCAATCGTCTCGGCCTCTGCACCGTTTTCATAGCGGTGCATGTCCTCAGTGATCGACAGCCCGGCCTCGGTGAGGAAGCGCAGGATTTCATCCGTGGTGCCGCAGATGTGGCGCACCGTTGCGCGATTCCCCAATAGCCCGAGGAGGAATGTTGTCACAGCATCCAGATTGAAGGGCGTATATCCCAGCATTCGGGTCTGTTCCAAATCTGTGCGCGCCATAAAGGCGGCATTGTCCGGGCAGAGGGTCGTGTCGGGTACAGACAGGGAAAGCGGGGCCAAAGCGATCATGGCAGAAACTGCTGCACCGCCTGAGCGAGCCGCAAAATACGTTCGGATCTGCGGTCGCCCGCGAAGCTTGGGGTCTTGTTGGCGTCCAGCAACACGGCGCGCCCGTCGTGCATGACATAATCGAACTTGCCAAAGTCGAAGTTCATTTCCTTGCGCAGACGTTCGAGTTCCGGCGGCACCTCGTCGAGATATTCGTACCGCACCATGGTGCGTACCTTGACCAGCGGATCGGTCGCGATCAACCGATAGCCGTAGCTGGCGGAGCCGAAGAACAGCCAACCGCGCAGGCAATAATGCTCCCCCTCGCGTTCCGGCATGAACCGTTCGACGAGCAAATCTTCCTGGTCCCAGACCCAATTCGGCACTTTGTGGATGCCGTCGAGCACGGGGTAAGTTTTCTTCGGCAGGCTGCGCGCCAGATCCCAGTTGAGCCGTGCCAGACTGCGCTGCGCCTTCTTGCGCCATTGCGTAAGTTTCGGCAGGTGACGCTGTTCCGGGCCGCCGAAATGATTGAGGTTTGATTTGACGATGACGGGACCGTCCCAATCGTCACCGGGTTTCAGGCATAGAGAAGAATAGCGGCGCTTGGAAATGTCGAGCACTTCTCCGTTCAACACCGGGACCGCATTTGGGGCCTTTGGCAAGCTTTCGTGGGGCAAGCGTGTGAGGTCGTGATGAAGAATGCAAAGATCGGCATCCTCTGTGAACTCAGAGCCGACATTTACGGTCAGGCCCATCTCTCGCCAGATTTCCGCGAAACAGCTCAGGACGTATTTGTCTGGCATCGCGCCGCCCAAGTGGGACAGGCTGATGACAGGGGTAGAACCGCGCTTTGTGGGCGTTTGGATCTGAGAAGCCAAATGTAAGCCCCCCCGGGCAAGACGATCGCGGAATATGCGCTGGCTCTATATTGTTAAGCAACACTAAGATGCATAACGAAATGACCGCTGTCTGTACAGGGTTGGGTGCTTTGGGGTTTGCATTTGGCTTCCTGTCATTCTTGGATCGAAGAATGAAACGAAATCAGGCCCGAGCATACCGAACTTTTTACGGGACATTAGACAGCAAGTGCTGTCTATCGTACGGGGGCGATAAATGGCGGAGAGACAGGGATTCGAACCCTGGGTCCCCGTAAAGGGACAACGGTTTTCGAGACCGCCCCGTTCGACCACTCCGGCACCTCTCCGCGGGGGTCTGGTGGCGGGTGATTTATCCGCGCCGCGCGGCGGGCGCAACCCCTTTTCGTGACATTCTTTTAAGCAATTCACTTGACCAGACGTCGCGAAATTTCGCCGGTGAGTAACATTTTCCCGTCGCGGCTTGTCCCGGAGGCAACTCTTTGTTTAGCTGATTTGGCAAGATCAAGCCGGGAAAGGGTCGCTATGACTGATATGTCTGTCACCAAATTCTCCGAGACGAACCTGTTCGGGCGGGCCGTGTTTCGGACGCTGGCCGCGTTCTCACTCGCGCTCACGGTTCCCTTTGCTGCCTCGGCAGAGGTCGATGAGGCAGAGCTTGATCAGCTGATGGATGCCATGCTGTTTGACGAGGTGGTCTCTGTTCTGTCTCAGGAAGGGCAGGGCATGGCCGAGGATTTCGCGGATGCGGGCTATGGGGTGCCGAAGCCTGCGTGGTCCGGCATGTTGACCCGGCTTTACGACCCGGATGTCATGACGCAGGCCTTCCATGACGAAATGGCAGCATCGCTCGATGGCTGTGATCTCAAGGCGATGGTGGCGTTTTTCTCCACCGATCTCGGCGAACGGATCGCCCGGTTGGAGCTTGATACGCGGCGCGCCATGTCCGATGACGCGGCGCAGGCTGCGGCGGGGCAGGCTTGGGCTGAGCTGGATCCGGACACGAAGCGCGCGCAGCTGATTGAGGATTACGTGCAGGTCAACGATCTCGTTGAGATGAACGTGGTCGGCGCGATGAACAGTGATATCGCCTATTATCAGGGCCTCTGGAACGAAGGTTTCGAGATGGAGGACGGGCTGACGGATCGCGATCTTCTCAACCAGATTTGGGCCAGCGAACCGGACGTGCGGGCTGATGTCTCTGAATGGGTCTACGGGTTCTCGACATTGGCGTATGAAACCCTGTCGGATGAAGAGTTCAAAGCCTATGTCGATTTCGCGCGGACCAAAGCGGGGCAGGAGCTCAATTCTGCGCTTTTCGCCTCTTTCGATGCGGTGTATGAGCAATTGTCGCGCGGTCTCGGGGCCGGGACGGCCACGCTGATGCAGCAATATGAAGGCGAGCAGCTCTGAACAGCTGAGCTTTCCTTTGTCAGGCCACACTGCGGACTTGACTTTTTACCAATGATTCCCGATATACCGCGCACCCGGCGGTCCATTGGGCTTGACCGGGTGATGTCTTATTGTCGGAACCCTTTCCGCCAGCGGGCATCTTTCATGACAATCTCGTCCCCTCCGAGGGGCGCGCCGTTCGAGGCAACCAACATCGGAACGCTTTGATATTCAAAGCAGACCGGGGCCACAGGACGCGGGTATATCGAAAGGAAGACTGCATGTTTGCGGTTCTGAAAACTGGCGGTAAGCAATACAAGGTGCAGGCGGGTGACGTTCTGCGCGTTGAGAAACTTGCTGCTGATGCTGGCGAAAAAGTCCAGTTCAACGAGATTCTGATGGTTGGCTCCACCATCGGCGCGCCCTTCGTGGCAGGCGCCGGCGTGCAAGCCGAAGTCATCGACCAGATCAAGGGTGAGAAACTCATCCACTACGTCAAACGTCGCCGTAAGCACTCTTCGCAGCGCAAAAAAGGCCACCGTCAGCAGCTCACCCTGCTGAAAATCACCGACATCCTCGAAGCGGGTGCCGATGCGACCGGTGTCAAAGCTGCTGTTGGTGCAGGTTCCGTTGCCGCTGCTCCGGCCGCCGCTCCGAAAGCTGCTCCGAAGAAAGCTGCCGCGAAAGCTGAGGCCCCGGCCGCTGCTGGCGCAGACGATCTGAAAAAACTGTCCGGCGTGGGTCCGGCTCTGGAGAAAAAGCTGCTCGCCGCTGGCGTCACCTCTTTCGCTCAGATCGCCGCATGGTCCGAAGCCGACATCGCAGAATTCGACGAGAAGCTGTCCTTCAAAGGCCGCATCGAGCGCGAAGGCTGGGTTGAACAGGCCAAAGAACTGGCCAAGTAAGACACGTTAAGGAGAGAACACCATGGCACACAAAAAAGCAGGCGGTTCGTCCCGTAACGGTCGCGACTCCGCAGGTCGCCGTCTCGGCGTCAAACTCTACGGCGGTCAGTCCGCTATCGCTGGCAACATCATCGTGCGTCAGCGCGGCACCAAGTTCTGGCCGGGCGAAGGCGTTGGCCTTGGTAAAGATCACACGATCTTTGCAACCACGGACGGCACTGTGACCTTCCGCAAGGGCCTGAAAAAACGCACCTTTATCGACGTGCTTCCGGTGGCGGAGGCCGCTGAGTAAGCCGACCTCGACAAGGTTAGAAAATCAGAGGGATCGGCGAAAGCCGGTCCCTTTTCACGTTTTTACGCTTCAGTTTTCGAGTGCCGTTTCGCTGCGAATGCAACGGAAAGCTTGAAAAGAAACATAAAATTTGGCCAAATGTGCCTTCGTGTCGCCGCAGCTGTTACATGTGGTTAACACGACTGTCGTATTGGACTGGCAATCTGCGCGCCTTGCGCAACGTCTTTTGCGACACGGCGGGCCGGTCCTGCATCGCATGCGATGCGTGACGGATCGTCTTCGGGAGGGGGCGAGAGACGGCACGGTTGGAGGAAAGAGAGATGAGAATGGATTTTGTAGACGACAGGCTGGAACATGGCACGCAAGCCGTGATCGAGACGGAGCGCTTTGTGCTGCGCCCGCCGCGCCGCTCTGATGCAGGCCTTCTCAACATGTATGTGAGCGATGTCCGCGTGGCGCGCAATTCGCGTTCCTTGCCGCATCCGATGCCGCCGGGCGCGACGGAAGCCTTTGTTTCCCGCTCGTTGAAGCCTGAGACCGAGGAAAAGGTCTGGATTCTCGATGGTTCCGCGCAAGGTCTGTCCGAGGTGCTTGGGGTGATTTCGCTCAAGCCGCTGGATCGCGATCAATGCGAAGTGGCGTTTTGGGTGGCACCGGCCTTCTGGGGCACCGGTTTGGCCCGCGCGGCGCTCAAAGCGATGGTGGAGGCCAACCCAATGGGTGCCAAGACCATGTTCGCGGAAATTTTCCAGGACAATCAGGCCTCTGCTCGCGTCGTGACCGCTGCCGGGTTCGAATATATCGGCGATGCGGAAACCTATTCCGTGGCGCGCGGTTCGCATGTTCCAACCTGGACCTATTTGCGCAAACTCTGACGGCCCCTGATCGGGGTCACCTCTCAGGAAGACCCCGATGACTGACAAAATCCTGACAACCCGCCGATTGATCCTGCGCCGCTTGCGGCCCGAGGATGCCACCGATGTTGTGCGCAATCTGAACGACTTTGAGGTAAGCAAATGGCTCACCCGTGTTCCTTATCCGTATTCTGTTCATGATGCGAACTGGTTCACGCGACGGGTGGCGGCCAAGGCTTTTGTCTTTGGGGTCGAGTATCAGGGGCGGAATGTCGGCACCATCGGGTGCGAGGGGGAGCTCGGGTATTGGCTCGGGCGGGCGTATTGGGGGCAGGGGCTTATGCCGGAGGCGGCAGAGGCGGTCCTGAGCGCCTATTTCGCAGCGGGGCATGACGGCATAGGCGCTGGGTATTTCACGGAGAATGCCCGCTCCTCCAAAGTGCTCCGCGCCATGGGGTTCGTGGAGACGGGCACATCGCGCAGTTTTAGCCTCGCGCGGGGCGCAGAGGTCGCGCGGATCGACATGCATCTGACCCGTAAGGCGTTTGAGGCGCGAAACGGCAATTGAGTTTAACGCGAGGGCAAGATACATCTGCCCGAAAGCCTTCGGTCTATCGACATGGGATCGGAGTAGAAAAGGACAAGACCTATGAAATTCCTCGATCTTGCCAAGGTTTATATTCGCTCCGGCTCTGGCGGGAACGGCTGTGTCTCCTTCCGGCGTGAGAAATTCATCGAATACGGTGGCCCGAATGGCGGTGACGGCGGCAAAGGCGGCTCTGTGATCATCGAGGTGGTCGACGGGCTGAACACGCTGATCGACTTCCGCTATCAACAGCACTTCTTTGCCCAAAACGGGCAGTCCGGCATGGGCAACAATCGCACCGGCAAGGATGGCAATGACATCATCCTGCGCGTTCCCGAGGGCACCGAAGTGCTTGATGAGGACGAAGAAACGGTGATCGCCGATCTGACCGAAGTGGGGCAGACATTCGTGCTCGCCAAGGGCGGCAATGGCGGTTGGGGCAACGCACGGTTCAAGACCTCGACGAACCAAGCCCCCGCCAAGGCGAACCCGGGCCAGCCCGGTATTGATCGCACCATCTGGCTGCGTCTGAAACTGATCGCGGATGCGGGGCTTTTGGGCCTGCCGAACGCCGGCAAATCGACCTTCCTGTCGGTGACGTCCAACGCGCGTCCGAAAATCGCGGATTATCCTTTCACAACGCTGCACCCGAACCTTGGGGTCGTGGGCATTGATGGGGCGGAATTCGTTGTCGCGGATATTCCCGGCCTGATCGAAGGTGCGTCTGAGGGCCGTGGGCTTGGCGATCTCTTCCTTGGTCATGTCGAGCGCTGCGCGGTGCTGTTGCATCTGATCGACGGCACGTCTGAGGATGTCGTCGCCGATTACGAGACCATCGTGACGGAAATCAGCAATTACTCGCATATTCTCGGCGACAAGCCGCGTGTGACGGTCCTGAACAAGGTCGACAGCCTTCTGCCCGAAGAGGTGGAGGAAAAGTTGAAAGCTCTGCAAGAGGCGTCTGGCGGGCGGGTCTACACCATGTCGGGCGTCTCGCGCGAAGGTGTCGATACGGTGCTCCGTGCGCTCAAGGCCGAGATTTCCATGGACCGTCTTCGGATCAAGAAAGAAGAAGAGGGCGAGGACGAGGACGATCAGCCTTGGCAACCCTGATCCCATCTCTGCAGGATGCAAAACGCATTGTGATCAAGATCGGTTCGGCTCTTTTGGTCGAACAGGGCGAGCTGCGTGCGCACTGGCTTGAAGGGCTGGCGCAAGACGTCGCCATGCTGAAATCTCAGGGCGCGGATGTGATCCTTGTCTCCTCCGGCTCTATCGCTCTGGGGCGGAGCCTTTTGCATCTGCCCTCCGGTGAACTGCCGCTGGAGCAGTCGCAGGCTGCGGCCTCCGTCGGCCAAATTCGCCTCGCGCGGGCGTATCAGGAGGTGCTGGAGCCGCATGGCATCACCACCTCGCAGATTTTGCTCACTCTGGAAGACAGCGCGGATCGTCGCCGTTATCTGAACTCGCGCGCCACTCTGGATGCGCTTTTGACTTTGGGCGCTGTGCCGATCGTCAACGAGAACGACACGGTGGCCACGGATGAAATCCGCTATGGCGACAACGACCGTCTGGCGGCCAATATCGCCGTGACCGTCGGAGCGGATCGTCTGGTGCTTTTGTCCGATGTGGACGGGCTTTATACGGCGAACCCCTCGGTGGACCCGAACGCGGTGCATTTGCCCGTGGTGGAACAGATCACCCATGAGATCGAGGATATGGCGGGCGAGCCCGTCTCCGGCGTCTCGAAAGGGGGCATGAAGACCAAGGTGATGGCCGCGAAGACCGCGATTGCGGGCGGCTGCACCATGGTGATCACCGAAGGCTCGAAAGAGCGTCCGCTCAAAGCCTTGGAGCATGGCGCACGGGCGACTTGGTTCCTTGCCACAGAAGACCCGGATCATGCCCGCAAGCGCTGGATCGGCGCGATGAAGGCGAAGGGCGAGATCTATATCGATGCGGGGGCCGTCTCGGCGCTTGCCAAAGGGAAATCCCTGTTGCCCGTCGGCGTCGAGGAGGTTGTTGGCCATTTTGGCCGCGGCGAACCAGTCGTCGTGCTCGGGCCTGACGGGGCGCGCATCGGGCTCGGGCTGTCGCGCTACACCTCGGATGAGGCGGAAGCCATCAAAGGCGCGCATTCCGAAGACATACAGGCGATCCTTGGCTATCCCGGCCGGGCCGCTTTGATTCATAGAGACGATTTGGTGACATGACCGATATTGACGTGAAAGAGACGATGAACGAGCTGGGCAAACGCGCGAAAGCTGCGGCCCGCGCGCTTGCGACGGCCTCCTCCGAGGCGAAAGAAAAAGCCCTTTTGGCGGCGGCGGATACGCTTTGGGCGAACCGTGCAGAGATCATCGCAGCGAATGAGAAAGACCTCGCGTTTGGCCGCGAGAAGGGCCTGACCGATGCGATGATGGACCGGCTCAAGCTCGACGAAACCCGTATTCAGGGCATGATCGAAGGGCTGAAAGCCATCGCGGCGCAGAAAGACCCGGTGGGTGATGTGATAACCGAATGGGATCGTCCCAATGGTTTGCATATCAAGCGCGTGCGCACGCCGCTTGGGGTGATCGGGGTGATCTATGAAAGCCGCCCGAACGTGACGGCGGATGCTGGCGCGCTCTGCCTCAAGGCCGGGAACGCCGTGATCCTGCGCGGCGGTTCAGAGAGCTTCCACAGCTCCGGTGCGATCCATGCCTGTCTCGTTGAAGGGCTGAAAGCGGCAGGTTTGCCCGAGGATGCGATTCAGCGCGTTCCGACCCGTGACCGTGCGGCGGTGACCGAGATGCTGCATATGACCGATTACATCGACGTCATCGTGCCCCGTGGCGGCAAGGGGCTTGTCGGGCTGGTGCAGCGCGAGGCGCGTGTGCCCGTGTTCGCTCACCTTGAGGGCATCGTGCATATTTTCGTCGATGCTTCTGCTGATCCCGAGAAGGCGATGAAGGTCGTGCTCAATGCGAAAACCCGCCGGACGGGGATTTGTGGCGCGGCGGAATGTCTTTTGATCCATAAGGACATTGCCGACACGCTGGGTCGTGATCTGATTGCCGCCCTGACGGACAAAGGTGTCGAAGTGCGCGGCGATGCGGCTGTGCAAGGCATGGTCGATGCTGTGACGCCCGCCACCGAAGAGGATTGGGGGCGCGAATATCTCGACAGCATCATCGCCGCGAAAGTCGTGGCGGATGAGGCCGAGGCGATTGAGCATATCCAGCGCTATTCCTCCTCTCACACAGATTGCATCATTTCCGAGACGCCGGAGAACGTCGATCAGTTCTTCTCGCATCTCGACAGTGCGATCCTGATGCACAATTCCTCGACGCAATTCGCCGATGGCGGTGAGTTCGGGATGGGCGCGGAGATTGGCATTGCCACGGGCAAGATGCATGCGCGCGGCCCGGTTGGCGCCGAGCAGCTGACAAGCTTCAAATATCTTGTGACCTCTGACGGCTCTGTGCGCAGCTGATTTTACAACGTGGCAAAGTATTCACACTGCAATGAAAACGAAAGGCGCGCGGGGAGTGTCCCGCGCGCCTTTTGCGTTTTGGTTTAAAGCGTCCGGCCTTTAACCTGAGACATCAGATACAGGCTGGGCGCGTGCGACGTTCATATGTTGCACGGCGTTCGGCCAAAAGCTGTGTTTCAGGTTTTTGGTCGAACGCTTTAGGCAAAGAGTGAAATCACATTGTCGCCCGAGCTATGGGTGATCCGCCGACCGAGTGCTTCGGCCTGCAACGGGGCCAGAAGGAATTGCACATCGGAGGGTTTGAGACCCTGCGGCGCAGTGACTTTGCCGAGCCGGGCCCAGAGATCGGGCGCAGGTTCCAGACGTTGCCCGCTGGCGCGGATTTGCCATTGTTCGCCTGTATAGCTGATCTTTATTTCGCCACCGCGCGGCAGGGCGGTTTCCAGACACATCATCATCAGACAGGCCAGTTTGACCTCCTCGCGCGGCAGGTCCGCGGACGGGGTCCAGTCATAGCTGAGGCGGGAGGTGGCGATGGCTTGCAGAATGACCGCCATATCCGTGCGGGCGGTCATCTGGCCGGGGCTGGCCATGCCGAAGGCGATGCGAAAGAATTTCACGCGGGCGTTTGCATTCTCGACGCTTTCGGAGATAAGGCTTAACTCGGGCCCTGAGCCGATGCCTGACATGGACAACAGCTCCACACCGTTCGAGATCGCGCCCACCGGGCTGATCAGATCGTGGCAGATGCGGGAGCCGATCATGGCTGCGATGTCGCGTGTCAGGTCTTGGGACATAATATCTCCGGGTCTTTTAGAAATGGTCTGGATAATTTGCGAAAGGCGCAGAATGGACGATCTCAATGCAATGCTTGAACCGGGGCAGATGGTGCGTCACCCGAGCCAAGATGACTGGGGCATCGGACAGGTCCAGTCGAATATCAACGGCAAGATAACCGTGATGTTTCAACATCAGGGCAAAGTCGTGATCGACAGTCGGCGAGTGGCGCTCCTTCCGGTGTTCGAGTAAAGGACATTTCGGGGCAATTGCTCCGTAGAATGTCCTTATGGTTGCTCATAATGGCGCTCCTTGCAACTTTTGCGAGTTTTGGGGGCGGCCCGTCGTCGCCACTCTGTTGCATCGAAATCAACAAAATCTTAAAACCCGCCCACCAAAGAGCAGTGAGACCCGAATGAACGTCGCGACGTCGCAGTATCAGTTGAGATTTGCCGAAACCGCAGCGGACCTGCGGGCGGCCCAGCGGTTGCGCTATCGCGTTTTCGTCGAAGAGCTTGGATCTGACGGCGCGATGGTCGATCACGAGGCACAGCTTGAGGCCGATCAGTTCGACCCGGATTACGATCACCTGATGTTGCTGGACCCGACACGCTCCGAGGATCCTCTGGAGCAATGTGTTGGGGTCTACCGGCTTTTGTCGGGGGAGAAGGCGGCAAAGCTCGGTCGGTTCTATTCCGAAGGGGAATACGATCTGACGGCGCTGAAAACCTCTGGCAAGCGGTTGCTGGAGCTGGGGCGTTCCTGCGTCGCCAAGGAATATCGTGGCGGCATGGCCCTGTTCGAGATGTGGGCCGGGCTGGCAAAATATGTGATCGAAGAGGGCTATGACGTTTTGTTCGGCACGGCCTCTTTCTTTGGCGCGGATGTCGCGCAGCACGCGGAGGCCCTGTCGCTTCTGCATCACCGCCACCTCGCGCCGGACCTGTTGCGGGCCCGCGCGCTGCCGGAGCATTACCAGAGCATGGATCTGATCGAAGAGGATCAGATCGACCGCAAGCGCGCGATGCTGGGCATTCCGCCGCTGATCAAAGCCTATCTCAGGCTTGGCGGTACCGTGGGCGAGGGCGCCTTTGTCGATACGGCGTTCAATACGGTCGACGTATTGCTGATCCTCGACACGGATATGATCTCTCCGCGCCAACGCGCGATGTACACCAAGGAGAGCGCCGCATGAGCGCGGCGCAAAACGGTCCGCTTTGGGAAAGCCGTATTCCACCCAGTGCGCCCAATCCCGTCAATTGGGGTCTTCTCCGCGCCATCCGTCGAGGATTGCCGATCATCGTGATGATCCTGATCTGCATGGTTCTGATGATGGCAACGCGGGGCGTTGAGGCGCTATTGGTCGGCAAGCGGCGCCCGTGGTCGTCTTTCTACCCACGTTTCGTGTCGCGCAATGCGCTGCGGATGATGGGGATCAAGCTCACCGTCAAAGGCCGTCCGATGAGCCATCACGGCGCGGTGGTGGCGAACCATTCGAGCTGGCTCGATATTTTCGTGTTCAACGCGGTGCAACGTATTTTCTTCGTGTCCAAGGCCGAGGTGGCGAACTGGCCGGGCATCGGCACGATGGCGAAGGCCACTGGTACGGTGTTCATCAACCGCGATCGCAAGGAAGCCGCCCAGCAGAAGCGTCTCTTTGAAGAGCGGCTTCATATGGGGCACAAGCTTCTGTTTTTCCCGGAAGGCACCTCGTCGGACAGCCTGCGCGTCCTGCCGTTCAAACCGACGCTGTTTGCGGCTTTCTTTACGCCGGAGTTGCGGGACGAGGTGTGGATTCAGCCGGTGACCGCCCATTACATCGCGCCGCAAGGTGAGAATGTGCGGTTCTATGGCTGGTGGGGGGAGATGGAGTTCGGCCCTTCGCTCGTGCAGGTGCTCAAAGCCATGCCTCAGGGGGCGGTGGACGTGATTTTCCACGACCCGATTGCGGTGAAAGATGTGAAGGATCGCAAGGAAATGGCCGCCCGCTGCGAGGCAGCGGTGCGGTCCGGGTTGCCGGAGATTCCGAAAGAGTATCTCGGGGTGTAGGAGCTTAGCCCATCGCCGAGATCAGCTCGCCGAGCGCTTTCGCGGGATCGTCCGTCGCCCAAATCTCATCGCCCACTGCGAAGAAATCGGTCACTGGGGTCAGCTCTTTCACGATCTCGACCGTCAGCGCGCCTTCGGCCACGACAGGCACTTCGATCATGGCCGACCACCATTCAAAGAGATCGCGCGGGGCTTTCGTGCCGTCGCCAAGCTCGGTGTCGCCCACCGGGCCGAAAGCGATGTAATCCGCGCCGATCTCGCCTGCGGTCATGCCGTCATGGCGGGACGCGCCGCAGAAACAGCCGACGATGGCGTCATCGCCAAGAACCTTGCGGACTTTGCGGATGGAGCGGGCGCCGTCGTTGAGGTGAACCCCGTCGAGCCCGTGGCGCTCGGCCAGAGCGACGTGGCTTTCGATCACGATCGCAACATCGCGGGCGTGGCAAACTTCGCGGCAGGCGTCCGCCGCTTTGCCAAGCTCGTATTCGTCCTTGGAGGCCAGGGCCAGACGCACACAAGCGACATCATGCGCGTCGAGTACGGCGGCCAAACGCGGCGCGAAGTCCTCGGGCACAAAGGTGCTCGGCGTCAGAAGATAGATTTGCGGCTTTTCGTTTTGCGGCTCGGACATGGCATACCTCACGGAGTTTCGCCCGCTATAGCCCATGAATGGATCGGGTGGAAGCCTTGCGAGCGCGGCCAAATGCGGCTATTTCGCGCCAAACGTCACAGGAGCGCATCATGTCCGATCTCAAAGGCCCGACCCCGGCTTTCATCCTCGTCCGTCCGCAAATGGGCGAGAACATCGGCGGTGCCGCGCGGGCGATGTGGAATTTCGGGCTTGATCGGATGCGCGTCGTTGCGCCGCGTGACGGCTGGCCGAACCAGAAAGCGGTGGCGATGGCGTCCGGGGCAGGGCGTCTGCTCGACGAGGCGGGACATTTCGACAGTGTGCGCGACGCCGTGGCCGATTGCGATTTCGTGTTCGCGACGACGGCCCGGATGCGCGGGATCACCAAACCGATTATGACGCCGGAGCGGGCGATGGAACATGCGCGCGCCTTGGTCGCTGAAGGCAAAAAGGTCGGGGTGATGTTCGGTCCGGAACGCGCAGGGCTTGAGAACGAGGATGTGGTCGAGGCGAATGCCATCGTCACAGTGCCGGTGAACCCGGAGTTCCCGTCTCTGAACCTCGCGCAGGCAGTGCTTCTGACTGCTTATGAATGGGGCCGTCAGACGACGGAGGTTGTGCCTGAGGTGATGGAAATGGCCAAAACCGAATGGGCGGGCCATATCGAGGTCGAAAAACTCGGGGATCACTACGAAGACGTGCTGGATCAGGCCGGGTTTTTCTTTCCGCCGGAAAAAGCGGATGGGATGAAAATGGTGCTGCGCAATTTGTGGTCGCGGATGCCGCTGACCAAGGCGGATGTGCAGGTCTTCCATGGCATGATGCGCCAGATGAAGCGCTGGAAAGAGCGCGGGTAAGACCCGCGCTCCTCGTTTCCTAGAAATTTGCTCTTACGGGCGCGGCTTTTGCGGCTGCGGCGCGGGTTTGGCTTGTTGCGGTGCAGCTTTCTGGGCCTGAGGCGCGGATTGCGTCAGATAGCTCAGAGCCACCCAAATCAGCGAGCCGCCATCAACTTTCACCTGTGCCCAGTCGCCTTGTTTCTTGACGATCTGCAATTGGGTGCCACCCTTGAGCGCGCTCACCTTGCCGAAATTGGTTCCCGGACCGGAACGACCGTTCAGCGTCACGCCGGGTTTCACGTAGTATTGGCCTTGCGCCTGTTGCTGGTGTGCCGGGGCTTGGCCTTGGGCAAAGCTTGCCACGGGAGCGGCGACCATAAGCGCACTCAGCGCGACGGCGATCAGGGATTTGGATGCGAATTTCATAACTTGTGTCCTCTTCTGCTCGTTAACGACCCGCATTCGGGCCTGAGACAAAAGCATGAACGGTCATGCCGACGGTTTCCGTCGAGCATTAGAAGATTTCTCCGATCACCATCTCGTGCATGTCGCTTTTCTCAAAGCGGATTTGCTATGGGCGCGATCTTCGTGGCCTTGTCCTATTATGGGGCGGGTGGCGCTGTTAAGTGACATAGGTGTCATAGAGCCAGACTTGGCTTCTGAGCGATCTTTGTCACAGGAGCCAATCGGCCATTGCGCCGAGGGACAGAGTGCCGCGGGACCGTGCTTTTTGGCGTGATCCTGCTTGCCCTTGCCGCCGCGCCTGCCTAGGTTCACCCCCAAGCAACGACAAGAGGCACCCATGGCTGGAAAACGCAGCATTTTCGAGGACGTCGAAACGGACCAGAAGCCGAAAGACACGCCCAAGGGCGGGCTGATCGAGAAGGGTGGCACCGGAGCGCGCAAGGGCATTCGACTCTGGCTCATGGTGCTTTTCGCCTTGGTCATGGCGATGATCGCCGTCGGCGGTCTGACGCGTCTGACCGACAGCGGCCTGTCGATCACGGAGTGGAAACCCGTCACCGGCGCGGTGCCGCCGCTCAGTGATGTCGCCTGGCAGGGTGAGTTCGAGAAATATCAGCAAATTCCGGAGTATAAACTCCAGAATGAAGGTATGAGCCTTTCCGAGTTTAAATCGCTCTACTGGTGGGAATGGGGCCACCGCCAACTGGGCCGTGTGATCGGCGTGGTGTGGTTCTTTGGCTATCTCGGCTTTGCCGTCGCGCGCAAAGTGCCGACCGGCTGGCACAAACGGCTGATCTTCATCGGCGCCCTTGGCGGGCTTCAGGGGGCGATCGGCTGGTGGATGGTGTCCTCCGGTCTGAGCGGCGACAAGTTGGATGTGGCCTCTTACCGTTTGGCCACTCACCTTGGGCTGGCGTTCATTATTCTGGGCTTTATCGCGTGGTATGTCCTTCTGCTCGGGCGGTCCGAGGCGGAATTGATGCAGGCGCGGCGGGCCAAGGATGCGAAATTGTTCGGCATGTCGACGGGGATGCTGCATCTCGCCTTCCTGCAAATCCTTCTGGGCGCTTTGGTCGCCGGGATCGATGCGGGGCGGGGCTATACCGACTGGCCGCTGATGGGCGGGCAATTCCTGCCGCCGGATCCGTTCTATATCGAACCGATCTGGCGCAATTTCTTCGAGAACCCGGCGACCGTGCAATTCATGCACCGTATGGCGGGCTATCTGCTGTTCATCTTCGGGATCGTGGCTTGGCTCAAGGGCCGCAAATCCGCGAACCGGACGACGGTCGGCGCGTTCAACCTGATGGCGGCGGTTCTGGCGCTTCAGGTGATCCTCGGCATCACGACGCTTCTGCACGGCGCTCCGCTGGCCTTGGGGATCAGCCACCAGATCGGTGCTGTGGCCCTGTTCGTGGTGATTTCCCGCGCGCGCTTCCTGTCGCAATACCCGCAAACCCAATACATCCGTTCCGCGTAATCCGAGAGGTTTGAAAATGAGTGCTTATGACGATCTGTTTGCCTATGTGCGCACCACCGAAGCCCTCGGCCAGATTGCGGGACGGTTGTCTTGGGATCAGGAAACCGTCATGCCGCGCGGTGCGGCTGAGCAACGGGGCGAGGAATTCGCCGCCATCGAAAGCGTGCTGCACGCGCGCCGGGTCGATCCGCAGCTTGGGGAATGGCTGAGCCAGATCGATGACGAGACCCTCGATGATCTGGGCAAGGCCGTGATGCGACACACCCGCCGGTCTTACGCGCGCAACACGAAGGTGCCTGCCGATCTCGCCGCTGAGCTGGCGCGCGTGACCTCGGTCGCTCAGGGCATCTGGGCGGAAGCGCGGGCGCGCGACGATTTTGCCCATTTCGCGCCGACCTTTGAGGAAGTGGTCAAACTGCGCCGCGAAGAGGCCGCCGCGCTCAAGGAAGGCACGGATCACGTCGATCTCTGGGATGCGCTGCATCAGGATTATGAACCCGGCTCGTCCGGCGCTGAGTTGGAGGCCATGTTCGGCGCGCTGCGCCCGCGTCTCGTGGCTTTGCGGGACAAGATCATGGGCGCGCCCCAGCCGAAGGGCCTCACCGGCACCTTTGACGAAGACAAGCAAATGGCGCTGACCGGCATGCTGGCGGGCACCTTTGGGTACGATTTCGATCACGGGCGGATCGACAAGGCGGTGCACCCGTTCTCGTCCGGCTCCGGTCTGGATGCGCGGATCACCACCCGGACCAATCCTGACGACCCGTTCAATTCGATCTATTCGACGATCCACGAGGTCGGCCACGCCTGTTATGAACAGAACATCTCCCGCGATTACCTTCTGACCCCGCTCGGGGCTGGCGTCTCCATGGGCGTGCATGAAAGCCAGTCGCGGATTTACGAGAACCAGCTGGGCCGTTCGCGCGCCTTCACCGAATATCTCTTCGGTCAAATGCGGGACACGTTCGGTGACTTCGGCATCGACACGCCGGACGCCTTCTATGCGGCGATCAACCTCGTCACGCCGGGCTATATCCGGACGGAAGCCGATGAGGTGCAATATAATCTTCATGTCCTGCTGCGTTTCGATCTGGAACGTCAGATCATCAACGGTTCGCTCGACATCGCCGATCTGCCGGAGGCTTGGGACAGCTGTTTCGAGGCCGATTTCGGCGTCAAGGTGGACAAGATCTCCAACGGCTGCCTTCAGGATGTGCACTGGCCGGTGGGGCTGTTCGGCTATTTCCCGACCTACTCCCTCGGCAATGTCTACGCCGGATGCCTGCACAAGGCGCTGCGCGGCGATATTCCTGACCTCGATGCGCAACTCGTCAAAGGCGACACCTCAGGGGCGACGGGCTGGCTCAAGGAGTACCTGCAACAGTTCGGCGGGCTGCGTGAGCCGCGTGACACGATTGTGCATGCCTGTGGCTTCGCGCCCTCAGAAACGCCGCTGCTCGATTATCTCGAAGAGAAATTCGCGGGTATCTACGGATTCTGAGTATTTTGAACAGCAAAGGGGACGGGCGTGTTTCCTTTGCGGCTCAAATACTCATGCGAGGTTTGTCCGTGCGGGAGTTGTCAAAGCGCGCCGCGGGCGACGAACCAAGGTTCGCATTGGCTCCGAATGTAGGGCCAGAGCTTCGGGCAGCCACGTGCGATTTTGACGCCGACACGGCTGTCGAGCTGGTGCAGTTTGACGTCATAGGTCCGCCATGAGCCGCCATCGTCCGACAGGTTGTGCAGCACGGGCTGCACCCGATCGATGGATTTGGCGTAGATGGCGGTGGGGGTCTCTGCGGCCTCGAACTCTTCCCAGATCGCGCGGAACATCGGGCCTTGATCGCCGGGGAGAAGCCCGAACAGGCGATCGGCGGCTTGCTGTTCGGCATCTTCCTGCGCTTTCTGGGCTTCCGGCGTTACCGCGCCGTGGATCGGCGTGTCGCCGGCGTCCACTTCGACAATGTCGTGCAGCAGGAGCATTTTGAGCGCGAGGGCGATATCGACACCCTCTTGCGCGTGATCGGCGAGGGTCAGCGCGTAGAGCATGATGTGCCAGCTGTGTTCGCCGGTGTTTTCCTTGCGCGATCCGTCGGCAATCGGCGTGGCGCGGTAGACGGATTTGAGCCTGTCCGCCTCACACCAGAACGCAAAGCGTTGGGCGAGGATCGGATCGGTCGTCTCGTTCTCGAAGGCGGCGCGGGTGAACTCGAACAGCTCCGGCAGAATGTCCTTGGCTTTCACCGCGCGACCCCGATGCAGGTTGCCGCCGACGATCTCGCGCTCCTCCTCAAGCTGTTCGGGCGCGCCGATGCTTTGTAAGGCGGGGGCGAGATAATCGACCGCCTTGGCAAAGCGTGCGGTCGGGGTCTCCATCGCTTCGAACTCTTCCCAAGTCGCGCGGTAGCGGGCGGAAAGGTCGTCGGGGAGCAGGCCGTAGATGCGTGCGGCGGCGGCTTTTTCCTGCGCCGCGATTTGATCGGTGTCGTAGAGAATGTGGATCGGGTGATCGCCCGCGTCCACCTCGACAATGTCATGCAGGATCAGCATCTCGATGGCGCGGTTCAGATCGACGCCGGGGGCTGCGAGAGGGGCGCAAAGGAAGGCGAGGAGACAGGCATGCCAGCTGTGTTCGGCGGAGTTCTCGAACCGCGACCGGTTCATCAGCTGGTTGGCGCGCTCCACCGTCTTGAGCCGGTCGGCCTCCATCAGAAAGGCGTATTGGGCGTCGAGGCGGGGGGAAGCGCTGTCTTTGGGCATGTGTCTCTGTCTAGTATTCGATGTCGTCTTCCGCGCCGGGAGGGGGGGCGGAAGCTTCGAGGCCGGACTTGGCCTCGGTGATGCGTTTCATCAGGTACTCCCGTGCGCGCTTTTCAGCAAGGCGCACACGGGCCGCTGTCATGAAGGCTTCTTGCGTGGTGATCGAGGAGGCACCGAGCACGCGCGACACGTCCTGGATAAGCTGTTCATCCTGAATGATATCGAGCGCTGCGATTGTGTCTTTCGCCAGATCGTCGGCGAGATCCTCCATGATCCCCATAACAAAACCTCTTTAGCGGGTGTTCTCGGTCAGACGGCGGCGGACATATTGGTCCACGGTGCCGATCATCTCTTCCATATGCGGGTCTTCAAAGAAGTGTCCGGCCCCCTCGATTTCCTCGTGGGTGATGGTGATGCCCTTTTGCTCGTGCAGCTTGTTGACCAGCGTATGCGTGTCCTTCGGCGGCGCGACGCGGTCGGCGGTGCCGTTGATGATCAGGCCAGACGAGGGGCAGGGCGCGAGGAAGGAGAAGTCGTACATGTTGGCGGGCGGCGCAACGGAGACGAAGCCGGTGATTTCCGGGCGACGCATCAGAAGCTGCATGCCGATCCATGCGCCGAAGGAGAAGCCCGCGACCCAGCAATGTTTCGCATTCGGGTTCATCGACTGCAAATAGTCGAGCGCGGAGGCAGCATCGGACAGCTCGCCCACACCTTGATCATATTCGCCCTGCGAACGGCCCACGCCGCGGAAGTTGAACCGCAGCACGGTGAAGCCCATGTTGTGGAACGCGTAATGCAGGTTATAGACCACGCGGTTGTTCATCGTGCCGCCGAATTGCGGATGCGGATGAAGAATGATGGCGATGGGGGCGTCTTTTTGCGGCTGCGGGTGATACCGGCCTTCGAGCCGGCCCTCGGGGCCGGGAAAAATCACTTCGGGCATCTTGTCCCTGTCTCCTCATGTGGCGCCGGCGAAAAATCACTTCGGGCGCCTGTCGCGGCAGTCTGTCGTGCGCATTGCGGCCCGGTTCGGCCCGCTTTGCGTCCGTTGTAAACCCGGGCGCGGTTTATAGTTGACGAATTTCCTCGGGCAACTTAGAAACATTCTAAATTGACCGAAAGCAAAGCGCGCGCGGGTGGTAAGGACGTAAGGCCCCCACGCGGGCACGTCAATGTTTTTACGTTTGTTTTCGTTGCCTGCGCGTAAGGAATCGCGGCAAACGGCGACAAGAGCGAGAAAACTGAGGCTCGAGGTCGTGACGTGAGCGCGCTCGGTATAAGGGGAAAGACGATGAAGTTGTCGACAAAAGGGCGGTATGCCATGGTGGCATTGGCGGATCTGGCTTTGCAGCCGGAGGGAAATCTGTTGTCTCTGGCAGAGATTTCGAAGCGTCAAGATATTTCCCTGCCGTATCTCGAACAGCTTTTCGTGAAGCTGCGCCGCGCCGAGCTTGTGACCTCCGTGCGGGGGCCGGGCGGCGGCTACAAGCTTGCGAAGCCGGCCTCTGAAATTCGCGTGTCTGACATTCTTGGCGCCGTCGATGAAACCGTGTCGGCGATGCACACCGGGGCAGGCGCCTCGGGCGGAATTTCCGGCTCGCGCGCCCAGTCGATGACCAACCGGCTGTGGGAAGGGCTTTCGGCCCATGTCTACGTCTTCCTGCATCAGACGCGCCTGTCCGATGTGGTCCGCAACGAGCTGCGCCCGTGCCCGGCGGTTCCGAATATCTTCTCCGTCGTAGATGAGGGGTAAGAGAGATGTCGCTGGGTGACCTGAAAGCGTGGCTGTCGTGAACAGTTCGCGGACATATCTCGATTGGAATGCCACGGCTCCTTTGGCACAAGCCGCGCGTGACGCGATGATTGCGGCCATGGATGAACTCGGCAATCCGTCTTCCGTGCATGGCGAAGGCCGTGCGGCGAAGGGGCTGATGGAACGTGCGCGGGGGCAACTTGCGGATGCGTTTGGCGCGCAGGGGGCGGATATCGTCTTTACCTCCGGGGCGACAGAGGCGGCGGCGATGGCGCTGTCCGGCAAGGGCATGCAGTGCGCGGAGGTCGAACATGAGGCTGTGTCAGCGTGGTGCGAGACCGATCTTCCCGTCGATGGCGCGGGCCATGTGACACTCGCGGACCCGGCCCATAGCACGCTGCAGATTGCCAATTCCGAGACGGGGATCATTCAGGAATTGCCGGAAGGTTTGGCAGTCTGTGACGCAACACAGGGCTTCGGGAAAATTCCGCTGGCCTTCAATTGGCTGGGCTGCGATATGGCGCTTCTTTCGGCGCACAAACTTGGTGGGCCAAAGGGCGTGGGCGCTCTGGTGCTCAAACAGGGGCTCGACGTTGAGGCTTTGATCCGGGGCGGCGGTCAGGAGATGGGGCGCAGAAGTGGCACCGAAAACCTGATCGGCATCGCGGGGTTCGGGGCTGCGGCGGAACGTGCGGCGCAACTTTTGGCGGATGGCGTTTGGGACGAGGTCGCTCAAAAACGCGATATGCTTGAGGCGCTACTGGCCGATGGGCTGGACGCTCCTATTTTTGTAGGGAAGGGCGAGAAGCGCCTGCCCAACACGATGAACCTGATCACGCCCGGCTGGAAGGGCGAGACACAGGTGATGCAGATGGATTTGGCTGGGTTTGCGGTCTCCGCAGGATCGGCCTGTTCGTCCGGCAAGGTCCGTGCCTCCAAGGTGCTGACCGCGATGGGATATTCCCCGGAGGAGGCGGCAAGCGCCTTGCGGGTGTCCATCGGTCCGGATGTGACGAAAGAGGAATTGGAGCGGTTCGCCAGCGCTTGGTTGGCCGCCTATGGACGCTGGCGCAAACGCGCCGCATGAGACAGGCCCGCAAGCGGGTGAAGAGACAAAGCCCGAAAATGGGCAAAGACGCACATGAAGGAGTGATCCCATGATGGATGACGTTCAGGTCAAGGAAGGTGTCGAGGAGGAAACGGTTGCGGCCGTGAAATCCCTCGCCGGGAAATACAAATACGGTTGGGACACCGATATCGAGATGGATTACGCCCCCAAAGGGCTGACCGAGGATATCGTGCGTCTGATCTCGGCCAAGAACGAAGAGCCGGAATGGATGCTGGAATGGCGTCTTGAGGCTTATCGTCGCTGGATCACGCTGGAAGAGCCGGATTGGGCGATGCTCGACTATCCTGAGATCGATTTTCAGGAGCAGTATTACTACGCGCGTCCGAAAAGCATGGCCGAAAAACCGAAGTCGCTCGACGAGGTCGATCCCAAGCTTCTGGAAACCTACAAGAAACTCGGCATTCCTCTCAAAGAGCAGATGATCCTCGCCGGTGTCGAAGGCGCAGAAGACGTGCCCGCCGATGGCGACAATTCCGAGCGCAAGGTTGCCGTGGACGCGGTGTTCGACTCCGTCTCCGTGGGCACGACCTTCAAAGCCGAGCTTGAGAAGGCGGGCGTGATCTTCTGTTCGATCTCTGAGGCGATCAAGGACCACCCGGAACTGGTGAAGAAATACCTCGCCTCCGTGGTGCCGATCTCCGACAACTACTATGCGACGCTGAACTCCGCCGTGTTCTCCGACGGATCGTTCGTCTACATCCCGCCGAACACGCGCTGCCCGATGGAACTGTCCACCTATTTCCGTATCAACGCGGAAAACACCGGTCAGTTCGAGCGCACGCTGATCATCGCCGACAAGGGTGCTTACGTGTCCTATCTCGAAGGCTGTACGGCTCCGCAACGTGACACCGCGCAGCTTCACGCGGCTGTCGTCGAGATCGTCATCGAGGAAGACGCCGAGGTGAAATACTCGACGGTGCAGAACTGGTTCCCCGGCGATGAGCAGGGCAAGGGCGGCATCTACAATTTCGTGACCAAACGCGCCGATTGCCGTGGCGATCGGGCGAAGGTGATGTGGACGCAGGTCGAAACCGGCTCTGCCGTGACGTGGAAATACCCGTCCTGCATCCTGCGCGGTGACGAGAGCCAGGGCGAGTTCTACTCCATCGCCATCACCAACAACTACCAGCAGGCCGACACCGGCACGAAGATGATCCATCTGGGCAAAGACACCCGCTCGCGGATCGTGTCGAAAGGCATCTCTGCCGGTAAGGCGCAGAACACGTATCGTGGTCAGGTGTCGATGCACCCGAAAGCCAAACGGTCGCGCAACTACACGCAATGCGACAGCTTGCTGATCGGCTCGGATTGCGGTGCCCATACGGTTCCTTACATCGAAGTGAAGAATAACTCTTCGCGTGTCGAACATGAAGCGACGACCTCCAAGGTGGATGATGAACAAATGTTCTACTGCCGCCAGCGGGGCATGGACGAAGAGGAAGCTGTGGCGCTGATCGTCAACGGTTTCGCCAAGGAAGTGCTGCAAGCGCTGCCGATGGAATTCGCCATGGAAGCGCAGCAGTTGGTGGCGATCTCTCTGGAAGGGTCCGTGGGCTAATGCCTGGTTGGGGTGAACACTATGACGAGTTTTGGACTGGCATCGGCTCTTCGATGCCGTCACAAGTGCTGGTTGCGGTGAGAAACACTCCAGCACAGATATTTTTCCATGGCCCGCTGGGTCTCGTTGTCGCTGAGAAAATTGAAAGCTTCGAGTTTGATGGCTGGGAGATCTTCGATGGCATTGAATGTTCCGAAACTCGCTTTGAAAACGTCCGAGACGCAAAAACGGCTGTGTTGAAGCTCTATCTTTCTCGGGTGGAAGAAATTCGAGAGAGGGGTGATGATCCCGACGGAGGATATTGATGAGCATCACAAGAACAACTCTCGCAGTCACCGCAAATCACAGGTTTCAAAAATGATGATCCCATCCGACTTTGAGACCGACGCGCCCGAGATCTCTGGCATGATCGGCGGCACGCTCCGGGTGAAGCCTGGGACCAAGACCGTGATCTCCGCCATGATCAATCGCGATCTGATCCTCTCGACTGGCGTCGAGGCGGAACTGACCGGGATGGTGCAGAACAACGTCTATCTCAACGGTGGAACGCTCACCGGCAAGGGCCTGATCGGCGGCGATATTTTGCAAGAGGGCAAGCAATGATCGTGACCACCACCCCCTCCATCGAGGGCCACAAGATCACCGCCTATCATGGTGTTGTCACCGGTGAGGCGATCATGGGCGCGAATATCGTCCGTGATCTCTTCGCGCAGGTGACTGACATCATCGGCGGGCGCTCGAACGCCTATGAGTCCAAACTCGCCGAGGGCCGGGAAACCGCTCTGAGCGAGATGGAGGACAAGGCGCGCTCTATGGGCGGCAATGCCGTTGTGGGGGTCGATCTCGATTATGAGGTGATCGGCCAGATGCTTATGGTGTCCGCCTCAGGCACCGCTGTGACCGTGGAGTAACCGATGCATTTCGAGCTTATCCCCTATTTCCTCGCAAAATCCGCCGGCATCGGTCTTGGCGTCTTTATCGGTGTCTTCATCGGCCTCGTGATCCGTGTGAAATCGGGCAAGCGTGAGGGGCTGATCATGAACTCCGTGGCGGCGACGGCTTTCCTCGCTTCCGTGGCGGCGCTGGTTCTCTCGGCGCTGATCAAACTGGTGACCTATTCCGGCTGATATGACCTTCGCGCGCGCACATATCGCTTCTGCTGCCCGGGTGCTTTCGCCCGAGTTCTGCCATATTTTTATGGCAGATGCTGTTTCTACGTATTGTGTGAAATGGTGTGAAGCAGGGTGTCGCGATGGATCAGCGCGAGGAATTTTACAGCCGTCTGGGGCGCGTATCGCGCGCGCCAGAGAAGAGTTTGCATGCGATGGGGCCGGCGCAGACGCGCAATCACGGCCGCAACCAACACCTCAAACAGATGCTGGAGCGGCACAAGGCGCAGGGCGTGCATGGTTCAATGTCCGGGGAGCCGCGTCTGAAGCTGACGCTGGTTCTGTCCTATCTGCTCGCCGTCGCCATGGGCGGTCTGGCCGCTCTGATCGCTCGTTGGCTGCGCTTTCAGATTTCGGACGACGCTCTGCAGGTCTCAGTGAATATCGACTTTCTCCTGAACCTCGTCTTCGCCGTGCTGATCGCCTTCATTCTGCGCGAACTGGTATCGCTCTCCGCAGTCAAACACATGGGGGCGCAGTTCGCGGGTATTTTGTTGGCGCTTGTGACCATGCACAATGTGGTGCACGAGATGCCGGACCTGTTTTCGCGTCTGTTCTCGCCGCAATGGGTCTCTCATGTGACCGCAACGACGGATCCGGGCACGGTGTCGTTTCTCGGTCAAAGCTATCATATCTGACAGTACAAAATGTTGATGTCGCGCTTTTGGGCGACGTCGCAACAAAGCCCGGCGCGTGCCACGATCTTTCCCAAGTTTCCAATCACATGTGTGATGACGGAACGAATAATCGGAAAGAGGGGGCAGGGCATGCAGCATTCGCAACAGGCACAATTCGCGGATCGTATCAAACGGATTCAAGCGGGTGGTCCGAACACCTGTGCGACGGTCTATACGGGCCTGCAGGACGTGGATACGCCAGCGAACAAAACAGTTTCCGGCGTCCGGCACGACGCGTTCAGTGCCGAGGAACGGCTGTCGATCGCGCAACGTCTGAACATCGGGCTCAAATCCGGCATGGTCAAGCTGATCGCGCTTGGCTCCGGAATTCTGATCTTTATGCATTTCGCGGGGGTCTGAGCCGGTCCGGCCAGAACCTTGCATATATCACCGGCGCTGACCTGAAATCGGGCAGCGCCTCATCCGAACATCACAAACGCACATGCGCCTGCCGGGGTTCTGCCTCGCGCGGGCTCTCCTCCGTGAAAGGACAATAAAATGTTGGAAATCAAAAATCTCCACGTCAAACTTGAAGAAGAGGATAAGCAAATCCTCAAAGGTGTGAACCTCACCGTTGGCGAAGGTGAAGTCCATGCGATCATGGGCCCGAACGGCTCCGGTAAATCCACCACCTCCTATGTTCTGTCCGGTCGTGACGGCTATGAGGTGACCGAGGGCGAAGTGATCCTTGATGGCGCAGATGTGCTGGAACTGGAACCGGAAGAGCGTGCGGCGGCCGGCCTTTTCCTTGCCTTCCAATACCCGGTGGAAATTCCCGGCGTGTCCAACATGACCTTCCTGCGCACAGCCGTGAACGCGCAGCGCAAAGCGCGCGGCGAAGAAGAGCTGTCGGCCACCGATTTCCTCAAAACCGTTCGCGCCAAAGCGAAGAGCCTCAAGATCGATGCCGACATGCTGAAACGTCCGGTCAACATGGGCTTCTCGGGTGGTGAAAAGAAACGCAACGAGATCCTGCAAATGGCGATGCTGGAGCCGAAGCTCTGCATCCTCGACGAAACCGACTCCGGCCTCGATGTGGACGCAATGAAGCTCGTGTCCGAGGGCGTGAACGCGCTGCGCGACGGCAAGCGCTCTTTCGTGGTGATCACCCATTATCAACGTCTTCTCGATCATATCAAACCGGACGTGGTGCACATCATGTATGATGGCCGTATCGTGAAAACCGGTGGCCCCGAGCTGGCGCTTGAGGTTGAGCACAACGGTTACGGCGATCTTCTGGCCGAGGTGGAGAAGGCCTGATGAAACGCGCGGAACTGAAACAACGGAAACTGGACGCGACGAGCGCGCGGGTAGAGGGGATGACCCTTCCCGCTGGCGCGCCTTGGGCCGAGGCCCTGCGTCAGGATGCTCTGAACCGGTTGATGGCCATGGGCCTGCCGCAAGGGCGGGATGAATACTGGCGCTGGACGCGTCCGGACAGTCTCGTCGTGGCAGAAGCTCCGAAGGCGGCTGTTTTTGTCGCCGACGAAGCCCCGGCCTTCTCTGGTCTGGATCGGATCAAGCTCGTGTTTGTCGATGGTGTCTTCGATGCCGAGGCCTCCGACGCGCTTGAGGGCGAAAACCTTGAGATCATGCGTCTCTCGGATGCGCTGTCCTCGGACATCCATTGGGTGAAAGACGCCTACGGTGTCCAAGAGAAGAAAGCGCAAGATCCGGTCGAGCGTCCTTTCGCGACGATGAACACCGCCTTTGCGACCGACGGCGTGGTCATTCGCGCCACCGGCAAAGTCGCGAAACCTGTGTCCTTGGTCTACCTGCACCAGAATGAGACCTCCGACGCCATCCTGCACCACGTGATCCGTGTGGAAGAGGGCGCCGATCTGACCGTGCTTGAAAACGGCCCGGCTGCGGCCCGGTTCAACAAGGTGATGGAGGTCGATGTCGCTGATAAGGCGGCCTTCCACCATGTCCGCGCCCAAGGCCGTGACCATGAGCGCCGCGCGGTGACCCATGTTTTCGCGACGGTCGGTCAGGAAGCGCTGTTCAAGTCCTTCACCATGACGGCCAATGGCGTCCTGACCCGCAACGAGGTTTTCATCGACATCATCGGCGACGACTCTGTTGCGCATGTTGCTGGTGCCGCGATGGGGGATGGTGATTTCCATCACGATGACACGGTGTTCATCACTCATGATGCTGAGCGCTGTGAAAGCCGTCAGGTGTTCAAGAAAGTGCTTCGCAACGGTGCGAAAGCTGTGTTCCAAGGCAAAATCCTTGTGAAACCGGACGCGCAGAAGACCGACGGCTATCAGATCAGCCAAGGCTTGCTGCTGGACGACAACAGCCAGTTCCTCGCCAAGCCCGAGCTTGAGATCTATGCCGATGACGTCGCCTGTTCGCATGGCTCGACCGTGGGCGCACTGGATGAAGAGGCGCTCTTCTACCTGCGATCTCGCGGTTTGCCGGCCTCTGATGCGACCGATTTGCTGACGCTGGCCTTCCTTGCGGAAGCCATCGAGGAAATCGAAGCACCGGAGATTGCCGAGGACATCCTCGCCCGTCTCGAAGGCTGGCTGAAACGGCGTCGCCAATAAGATGGGCGTCGTCTCGGACATCGGCAAAAGCTACCGCGCGCCGCGGGCCGTGCTTCGGCACCGGCTTGCGGCAGGCGACAATGAGGGCGGCGCTTTGGTCACCCTCATGCTCGCCTGTGGTCTGATTTTCGTGGCGCAATGGCCGCGACTGTCGCGGCTTGCATACGAGACCGGCCAAGACGTGCAAATGCTCATGGGCGCAACGCTTCTGAGCTGGCTGTTCATCATGCCTTTGGTGTTCTACGTGCTGGCCGGGATCGTGGGCTTTGTCTTGCGTCTCTTGGGCAGTCTGGCCACCGGGTTTGAAGTGCGTATGGCGATGTTCTGGGGCCTTCTCTGCGCGGCACCGCTGTGGCTCCTTTGGGGGTTGACGGCGGGGTTCGTCGGGCCGGGAGCGACGACCAATGGCGTGGGCGTGCTCGCCCTCGCCGCATTGATTTACTTCTGGGGTGCGATGCTCGCGGAAGTTGGGAAGAAAGAGAGCTGACATGTTCGATGTCGCAAAAATCCGGGCCGATTTTCCGATCCTCGCACGCGAGGTGAACGGCCAGCCGCTGACCTATCTCGACAATGGGGCCTCTGCGCAAAAGCCGCAGGTTGTGATCGACGCGATCACCAAGGCCTATTCCGAAGAATATGCCAATGTGCACCGTGGGTTGCATTACCTGTCCAATCTCGCCACGGACAAATACGAGAACGTGCGCCAGATTGTGGCGAAATTCCTCAATGCGGGCCATGAGGATGAGATCATCTTCACCTCCGGGACGACCGAGGGGATCAACCTCGTGTCCTATGCATGGGCGGCAGAAATGTTGCAGCCGGGCGATGAGATTGTTCTCTCCGTTCTGGAACACCACGCCAATATCGTGCCGTGGAACTTCCTGCGTGAACGTCAGGGTGTTGTCCTCAAATGGGTCGATTGCACGGCGGATGGCACGCTTGACCCGCAGGCCGTGATCGACGCGATCGGACCGAAGACCAAACTTGTCGCGATCACCCAGATGTCCAACGTCACAGGCACGCGTGTGGATGTGAAAACGATCTGTCACGCAGCGCGTGCGAAAGGCGTGGCGACGCTGGTCGATGGCTCTCAGGGGGCCGTTCACGGTCCTGTCGATGTGCAGGACATCGGCTGCGATTTCTATCCCATCACCGGGCACAAACTTTACGGTCCGAGCGGCTCCGGCGCGATCTATATCCGCGCCGAGCGGCAGGCGGAAATGCGGCCCTTCCTCGGCGGTGGCGATATGATCGACACGGTGACGAAAGACGCTGTGACCTACGCCAAACCGCCGCTCAAATTCGAAGCGGGCACGCCGGGTATCGTTCAGACCATCGGGATGGGTGTCGCGCTCGATTACCTGATGCAGATCGGGATGGAGAATGTCGCCGCTTACGAGGCGTCTCTCGCGGCTTACGCGGCCGAGCGTCTCCAAAACCTCAACTGGCTGAACGTGCAGGGCACGGCGGCGGGCAAGGGGGCGATCTTCTCCTTCACGATGGAGGGCGCGCACCCGCATGACATCTCTACCGTGCTCGACAAAAAAGGCGTGGCCGTGCGGGCCGGGAGCCACTGCGCCATGCCTTTGATGCAGCACATGGGCGTTACTGCGACCTGCCGGGCGTCCTTCGCGATGTACAATACGACGCAAGAGGTCGACCGTCTGGTCGAATCCTTGGAGCTGTGCCGCGAATTCTTCGGCTAAGCTCTGGTGCAAATCCTTAAACGGGCGCGGAAAACCGATTGCGCGCCCGTTTTTCATCGCCTATAGACAGGCGCACTGACCGTTGCGAGACAACAGTCCCGCGCACCCATAGCTCAGCTGGATAGAGCGCTGCCCTCCGAAGGCAGAGGCCAGAGGTTCGAATCCTCTTGGGTGCGCCATTTCTCTCCTCGAAACTGAACCCAAATTCTCCTCGGATTTGAAATCTCTATCTCATTCCGATGACGGTGCGGATCTGTGCGACATGCGGCAATGCGCGCAGGGGCATCGGGTTCAGCTTTGCGCGCGGCTTTGCTAAAGTGTTTCTACTTAAACCTGAATCAGGGTTTGAGCAGAAACGCGGTGCAACGTCTAAGCGGAGCGGGCGTTTCGACTTTATGTGATAGATCAAGTTAAAGTCGAAACGCTTTAGCCTCTGATATTCACCGTCGAGCCGTTCCTCTCAAAGATCAGCCAGACAAACAGTAAATTTTTGTCTCTCGCTCGGAGCGCCGCCATGACACAATCCGCCAACACACCCAGCACGAAAGAGAAGCATCTCTTTTCTCTGTTCCGCCTGATTGCCCTGATCGAAGGTGTCACGACCATTCTTCTGTTTTTCGTTGCCATGCCGATCAAATACGGTTGGGAAGACCCGTCTTGGGTGCAGATCATGGGGCCGATCCATGGCTATGCGTTCCTTGCCTATATCGCGCTGATGCTCATCGTGATGCGCGGTATGGCGTGGCAGGCGCGCGATAAGGGCAGGGCGTTTGTCGCCTCACTGGTGCCGCTGGGGACGTTCATCAACGATCCGTTTCTGAAACGCCGTGGGACCGAGATCTACGGACGGTGAGGGAAATGGTTTTGGCGCGCGCGTGCTGCGCCATATTTTGTCCTTAAATTCCCATTTCGTTAAAAAAGCAGCGGAGATTTCTCGTCTCTGCTGTATGAGGCTGTGCAAACGGCTCTCTGCTGTCGAGCCTGCCTTTTTAGAGGTTTGTGCGAAGCAGCGGCCTTGGTGTATCAACGCCCGAGCTTGATGTCTCAGCAAGAGACACAGGATCGACATACAGCAAATCCAGCAGGGAGAAATGGATAGTTATGCTGCAAAAAATCGCCCTCACCAGCGCCTTGGCGCTTGGTCTCGCCGCACCGTCTTATGCGAAAGAAACGCTGCGCTATGCGCATTTCATGTCGGCCAACAGCTGGCAAAGTCAGGTCATTTTTGAAGATTGGGCTACTGCGGTCGAAGACGCCTCTGACGGGGCTGTCGATGTGCAGGTCTTCCCGGCGCAGACCTTGGGCAAGGCCGCAGCGGGCTATGACAACGCCGTCACGGGGATCGCTGATATCGCATGGACCGTGCCGGGCTACACCGCCGGGCGGTTCCCGCTGAGCCAGATCATGGAGCTGCCGGGCCTGTTCAAGACCGGGGCCGTCGGTTCCTGCGCCTTCCAGAAACTCTATGATTCCGGGGCGTTGGACGAGGAATATGAGGACACGCACATCCTGTTCGTCCACACGCATGATCCGGGGCACCTGCATACGGCGAAAAAGCCGGTCTACACGCTGGAGGATATGAAGGGGCTGAAACTGCGCCGCCCGACGCAGGTGGTGGGCGAGATTCTGACCAATCTGGGCGCCGAGCCTGTGGGGATGCCCGCTCCGAACACCTATGAAGCGCTGCAGCGCGGGGCGATCGACGGTTACATGCTGCCGTGGGAGAGCGTGGACAGTTTCCGCCTCGACGAGCTGACCGAGTATCACACTGTTTTCGGGTTCTATGCGCTGGCGTTCATTTCCACGATGAACAAGGCGAAATATGAGGCCCTGTCTCCCGAAGCCAAAGCCGCCGTTGATGTCAATTCAGGCATGCAATGGGCCGTGACGGCAGGTCGCGGGTATGACAGCGAGGGCGCGAAAGTGCTCGACCGCCTGAAAACCGAGTCCACCGTGATCGAGCTCTCTGAGGAGGAACGTGTGAAATGGGATGCGGCGGCGCAAAAGGCGACAGACAGCTACATCGCGTTTCTCAATGACAAAGGCCTTCCGGGGACGGCGACCTATGCGGCTGTGAAAGGTTATGTCTCGGAGTGTGAAACCGAGCTGAACTAAGCTTGAAAGGGCGGGCCGCGCGACGTTGTGGCTCGCCTATTTCTGAGAAGATGCAAGCCACAGGAGCGCATATGCTTATCTCCGGTCTCAAGCGCATCGCCGGATGGATGGAGGCGGCCTGTCTCGGCCTCGCGGCGCTCTGTCTGCTTTATATGGTCTGTGTCGTGGGCTTCAACGTGCTCGCCCGGATGGTTTTCGATGCCACCGGGGCTGCGATCAATCTGATGATCCCGGGCGCGATCGAGCAGGTCTCGTATCTTCTCGGGATGATCGCACTCGCAGCTCTGGCAACCTCCCTCAAGGGCGGCATGATTGCGGTCGATATGCTGGTCGGACGGCTCCCGCCGCTGTTGAAAGCCCTTGTCGCCCGGCTGTGGTTCGTCGGGATTCTGGCCTTTGCCCTCGTGCTGGTCTGGCTGTTTTGGCATGAGGCTTTGGCGACCTACGCGCGTGGGGAGGAGACGCAGGATCTGCGCATCCCGATGTTCCTGATCTACGGGCTCTACACGCTCGAATGTTTTGCCCTCGCGGTGATCGCGCTTCGCGAAGCGCTCACGAGTGACGGTCATCACCCGGAGGTGTCGTGATGACCCCTTTGGTGATCGGATATATCTCGATTGCGGTGATGTTCGTCATTGTGCTGTTTGGTGCGCCCATTGGGCTTGCCATGATCGCCGTGGGGTTTGCCGGGTTTTCCGCCACCATCGGTGTCTCTGCCGCGCTCAGTATCCTGAAAACCGCCACGTTCGAGACGGTGACGAGCTACAGTTTCACGCTCATTCCGCTGTTCCTTTTGATGGGCAACCTGATCTCGCGTTCTGGCGTGGCCGCCGACCTGTTCCGGGGGGCGCTTCTTTTGACGCGGGGCTGGTCCGGCGGGTTGGCGGCGGCGGGGGTGACGGCGAGCGCGGTGTTTTCCACGGTTTCGGGATCGTCGCTGGCAACGGCTTCCACAATGACTCGCGTGGCCTATCCGGAGATGAAAGCGCATGGCTACGACAGCCGATTGGCGACCGGCTCTCTGGCGGCGGGCGGCACGTTGGGCATTCTGATCCCGCCGTCGATTGCGCTTATGCTTTACGCGTTGATCACGGAGCAATCGGTGGGCACGATGTTCCTTGCGGGCATCCTGCCGGGCATTCTCGCCTTTGTGCTCTATCTCGTGACGATCCTGATCATGGCGCGGATCTGGCCGCCGGAAGAGGGTGTTTCACAGATCACGGATGAAGAGTTGGCCCCGCAAGGCCGCTTCGAAATCCTGCGTCTCTTCGCGCCGTCCCTTGTGCTCTTCGGTTTGGTGATGGGCGGGCTTTACGGCAATTTCTTCACGCCCACTGAGGCCGGTGGCGTGGGCGCGGCATTGGCGCTGATCTTCGCGTTTTGGCGCAGGGTGCCGCGCTCTGAGTTGATCGCGGCCTTTACCGAGACCATTACGACCAGCGGCTCAATCTTCCTGATCCTGATCGGGGCGGAAGTGTTTGGTTTTGTCCTCTCCACCTCCCAACTCTCGAATGCGCTTGTGGATTTTCTCAACAGCAGCGGTTTCGGTCCGTGGCAGGTGCTTTTGTCGATCCTATTGTTCTACGTGATCCTCGGCTGCTTCATGGAGAGCCTCGCGATGATCCTCCTGACCGTGCCGATCTTCTTCCCGGTGATCCTTGCCAATGGGTTCGATCCGATCTGGTTCGGGGTGATTGCCGTGGTCACGGTGGAGCTGGGCCTGATCACGCCGCCCGTGGGGATGAACCTTTTCATGGTCAAAAGCGCCTCGCGCGATACGCCTTTGTCGAAAATCATGGTGGGGGTCATTCCCTTCGTGATCACCGATGTGATCCGGCTTGGAATTTTGCTGGCTTTCCCGGCGATCTCTCTGCTGCTCACCGGACGGTTATAAAAAACGCGAAAACCGAGGAGATCGGTTTTCGCGCATTTGATGTCTTAAAAGAAGAGATCTTAGTCTCAGCTGTCGCGATCTCCGCGCAGTTCGTTGCGCAAGAACAATCCGTAGCCGCCGAGCACCAGAGCCGCGAGTGCGAACCAGGTGATCGCGTAGCTGAGGTGTGAATTTCGGAACTGGACGACGGTCTTGCCACCGCGCGGCCAACCTGTCGGGTCGGTCAGGTCTTGATCGACGAAATAGGGGGCGGCTTGGTCATACCCTTTGGCTTCGGTGATCGACTCGATGTCGCGGCGATACCAATTGCCATTCTCCGGATCGTTGTCCTGCGAGAACAGCCAGCCTTTGTGTTCGGAAATGCGCAGGAGGCCCGTGACGGTGGTTTCGCCGTCGATCCGGGAGAAATCACCCGCCATCGCCTGCTCCTGCGGAACCACGCCGCGGTTGATCATGACGATCGAGCCGTCAGAAAGTTCCAGAGGCGTCAGCACCCAATCACCGGGGCCGTAGTCCGAGGGGGTATAGATCAACACCTCCTCGTCATTGAGAAATGTGCCGGTCAGAGTGACGCGGGTGTATTCGTCTTTCTCGCGTGTGATCGCTGACCAAAGGGTAGGACCGGGGGCAGGCACCGGGGCGGCATGAACGCGGGCATCCACCCGTTCGATCAGATCGAGTTTCCAGTGCAGGCGTTTCACCTGCCAAATGCCGAGGCTCATGAAGCCTGCGATGCCGATGGCGGCGATGATGGTGACGAGGACGATACGGAAGGATAGACGCATGAGAGGCCCTTTTCAAAGCAAACCGGGGCCACGTGGGCCCCGGAGAATTGTCTTAGAGATCGAGGATCAGCCCTGTTGGGACTGAAGGCTCTTCATCTGTTCGATCTGCTGATCCATCTCGTGCATCGGCATCATGTTCTCGTTCATGTTGTGCATGACCCAGAGCGAGCCAGCCAGAACGATGAACAGGATGATCAGGGCGAGCATGGTCGCCATGAAGGTGCTGCCTTCTTCCGAGGTGGTGTTCAGGTGCAGGAAGAACACGAGGTGAACGATGATCTGGATGGCCGCGAAGACCATGATGATGCCGATCAGAGTGTTACGGCTCATATCAACCTCGCCCATGACGAGACCGAAGGGGATGATGGTCAGGATCGCGGCGAGCGCGAAGCCGATCATCAGTTGACCCATGGTGCCGTGACCGGACCCGTGATCGTCGTGCCCGTGCCCGTGATCATGCCCGTGGCCGTGATCGTGTGCGGTATGCGTATCGTGCGACATCAGACCAACCTCACCAGATAGACAAAGGAGAAGACACCGATCCAGATCAGATCGAGGAAGTGCCAGAACATCGACAGGGCGCCGAGGCGGCGCATGTTCGGCGTGCCGAGACCATGTTTGGCGATCTGGGCCATCAGGGTGATGAGCCAGACGATACCGAAGGTCACGTGCAGACCGTGCGTGCCGACCAGTGCGAAGAAGGACGACAGGAAGGCCGAACGGTTCGGACCCGCGCCGATGTGGATGAGGTGATGGAACTCATAGAGTTCCATCGCGACGAACCCGGCACCGAAGAGACCGGTGATCGCCAGCCACATCAGAGTGCCGGACTGATCTTTCTTGTCGGCGCGCAGCATGGCGAGACCGAACGTGATGGAAGAGATCAGCAGCAGCGCCGTCTCGATGGCAACGAAGCCCGGTTCGAACAGGTCTTTCGGACCCGGACCACCTGCGAACCCGCCGCCAAGGACGGCATAGGTTGCAAAGAGCGATCCGAAGATGATGCAGTCGCTCATCAGGTAGATCCAGAACCCGATAGGGGTCGGGCTCTGGGGGTGAACATCGTGGTCGACGATGCTCACGCTTGCAGGGGCGGAGTGGCTCATACCGCTGCTCCTTTCGCTTCGATCGCGCTCACTTCCTCAACGGGAATGTAGTAATCGCGGTTGTAGTTGAAGGTGTTGTAGATCGCGAGACCGATCATGCACACGAAGGTGAGGATCGCGAGCCACCAGATATACCAGACCATCGCGAAGCCGAAGGCCAGAGCGAAGGCCGAGATCAGCACGCCATAGACAGTGCTTTTCGGCATGTGGATCGGGCGGAAGCCCTCGGTCGGCCATTTGAAGCCTTGCTGCTTCATCGTCCAGAATGCTTCGCGGCCAGTGACCTGAAGATCAAACGGGAAGTTGTACGGAGCCGGCGGGGACTGAGTTGCCCATTCCAGCGTACGTGCATCCCAAGGATCGTTGCCACAAGCGAGTTTCTTGCGATCGCGGATCGAGACGTAGAAGTTGATGAAGGTCGCCAGAATGCCCAGCAGGATCAGCACCGCGCCAAAGGCTGCGACGATGAAGTAGGGCTGCCAGCTCGGATCCGGGTACATGTTGGTCCGGCGCGTCACGCCCATCAGGCCAAGCGCATAGAGCGGCATGAAGGCGAAGTAGAAGCCGATGAACCAGAACCAGAAGCTACGACGGCCCCATTTGTCGTTCATGCGGAAGCCGAAGGCTTTCGGCCACCAGTAGGAGACCGCCGCATAGACTGCAAAGACCACGCCGCCGATGATCACGTTATGGAAGTGCGCGATCAGGAACAGGGTGTTGTGAAGCTGGAAGTCAACCGGCGGTACAGCCAGAAGCACGCCCGTCATCCCACCGATGGTGAAGGTGATCAGGAAGCCAATGGTCCAGAGCATCGGAACTTCAAGCCGCACGCGGCCTTTGTACATGGTGAAGAGCCAGTTGAAGATCTTCACACCCGTCGGCACGGCGATGATCATCGTGGTGATGCCGAAGAAGGTGTTGACGCTGGCGCCAGACCCCATGGTGAAGAAGTGGTGCAGCCACACGACAAAGGACAGAACCATGATGCAGGCGGTGGCCCATACCATCGTTTTGTAACCAAAGATCGGCTTGCCGGAGAAGGTTGACACCACTTCGGAGAAGACGCCGAAGCACGGGATGATGAGGATGTAGACCTCGGGGTGCCCCCAGATCCAGATCAGGTTGATGTACATCATCGCGTTCCCACCAAAGTCATTGGTGAAGAAGTGGAAGTCGAAGTAACGGTCCAGCGTGAGGAGCGCGAGGGTGGCGGTCAGCACCGGGAAGGCCACAACGATCAGGATGTTGGTGATCAGTGCGGTCCAGGTGAAGATCGGCATGTCCATGAGCTTCATGCCCGGAGCACGCATCTTCAGGATGGTCGCGACCATGTTGATCCCGGACAAGGTTGTCCCGACCCCGGCGATCTGTAGCGACCACAGGTAATAGTCCATCCCAGGCCCTGTACTGTAACTCGACCCTGAGAGCGGCGGGAACGCCAGCCAGCCAACACGGGCGAATTCACCGATGAAGAGCGAGATGTTCACCAGCAGAGCGCCAGCCACCGTCATCCAGAACGAGAAGTTGTTCAGGAAGGGGAAGGCCACGTCGCGGGCACCGATCTGCATCGGCATGACAAAGTTCATGATGCCGGTGATGAAGGCCATGGCCACGAAGAAGATCATGATCACGCCGTGGGCGGTGAAGACCTGGTCAAAGTGGTGCGGAGGCAGATAGCCCTCGGCGCCACCAGCGGCCATCGCCTGTTGGGCCCGCATCATCAGAGCGTCGGCAAAGCCGCGCACCATCATGACAAAGCCGAGCACCATGTACATGATGCCGATTTTCTTGTGGTCGACCGAGGTCACCCAGTCCCGCCAAAGCGGAACCCAGAGTTTGAAATAGGTCATCAGAGCAAGGACGACGAGGCCACCAAGGGCCACACCGGCAAAGGTCGCGACGAGGATCGGTTCGTGATAGGGGATCCAGTCGAGCGTCAGACGCCCGAAGATCGGCGAGATTGTCTCGGCAGCTTGTGCGTGTGCTTCAGCCATTCTTCTTATCCTCCGAAATTTGGAGTGTGCTTGCGAGGTCGGGGCCGCAGATCGAAGCCGGATCGTTGAAGAACGCGTCGTGGAACGCTTCAATATCCGGGGCCGGAAGGTCCGGCAGATCGATCAGGTTGCCGAAGCCGTCGATGGTGCGGGCGCGGTCGTAGCTATAGGCATTGGCTGCGGGAATACCCTCGATGCCGCCACCGCCTTGCTTGTCCTGCATCATCATGTGACCCATGCAGACCTTGTTTTCTTCGACGCACATCTCGACGATGCGATCGAACAGACCGTCTTCGACCGAAGCGTAGTAGCTCACCGGTTCGTCGATGGTCGGTTTTTCAAGAGCCAGATAGCTTTCGCGTGTCAGCGCGTTGCCGTCGGCTTTGACTTTTTCCACCCATGCGTCGAAATCCTCATCCGTCATGGACAGGGTGTCGAAGGTCATGTGGGAGAAGCCCGGACCGGAGTAATGCGCGGAACGCCCCGGGAAGGTGCCGGTGCTGTCAGCGATCAGGTGCAGCTTGGTTTCCATGCCGGTCATCGAATAGACCATGCCGCCCAGAGCCGGGATCGACAGGGTGTTCATGACGGTCGAGGACGTCAGGCTGAAATTGATCGGGCGACCTTCCGGGATGGCGAGCTCGTTGACGGAGGCAACGCCGTATTCCGGGTAGATGAACAGCCACTTCCAATCCAGCGAGACGGCTTCGACTTCGACCGGTTTGCCAGCTTCGAGGTGATCGAGCGGGCGATACGGGTCGAGGCGATGGGTGTACACGTAAGTGAACCAGCCAAGCGCGATGATGATCAGGATCGGAACGCCCCAAACGGCGACTTCGATCTTGGTGGAGTGTTCAAAGGTCGGATCGTAATCCGACTGATCTTCCCGGTCTGCGCGATACTTCAGCGGGAAGTATACGGACATGACCAGAACCGGAATGATAACGATGAGCATAAGAAGGGTGGAGATAATCAGGAGGTTACGTTCCTGATCCCCGACCCATCCCTGTGGAGACAGGACATGGTACTGACATCCGGAGAGCATAAGCATGCCCAACGCTGCCAGGAGCGGTTTCTTCAGTTTTGACAAACTTTTAGCCTCATTTTTGTTCAGACGGGCTATCGAGAGCCTTGGCGGGTGCCGCATGCACAAAGGCACGGGCACAGGCGGTCTGCGTGTGCGTGTAAGTTTACGGGGTCGAGGTAGCTCCATTGTTCATGGTTGGCCCTGCGACAGATTGACGCAAATCTCCTGCGACATCGGTTTTCTAAAGGAAATCGCAAAACGAAATGCGTTCTGTGCGGCGATTGATGTGGGGTTCTGCAAAAGGAAACTGTTTCAATTAATTAATATATCTTTGGCATATCTTTTATCCTTCGCTCCCCGGTCTCTTGCCGAAATATAGGCTGTGCTAAGAGTGTCCAGCCTGTGGTGTTAGAGTGCAAAATAAGAGCAATCTGGTTTAAATGCAGTATGTTACGCTGTATGCGGTCATTCTGCCGCATTGACCGAAAACGGCAAATACAGGCCAAAGCATCCTTTTGAGAACCGACGCCGACCATCCCTTCTGTAGCCTTTTTCCTGTCGTCGTTAGGTTGATCGAGGGAAAATGACAGGCTGTGAGGTCGGTGAGAGAGAGGGCCTCTTGCGCTTTGGGGGCGAGACAGGTTTCTTGGCGTCGACACGCTCAAAACAGGGGGCTTCTAAATGCGTCAGTTCCACTCTCATAAAGGCCCGTCTGTGAACCTTTTGGCCCTGCCTTTGATGGCTTCTTTTGTCCTTTTGGCGGGAAGTCAGGCCGCCTCCGCGCATGTCGTCGCAACCGGCACAGGGGGGCTGACCGCAGGCTTTGAACATCCGTTCACGGGCTATGACCATTTCCTCGCGATGTTCGCAGTCGGTCTATGGGGCGCGCAGATGGGAGGGCGCCGCGTTTGGACGCTTCCCGTTGCTTTCCCGCTCGTCATGGTGATCGGCGGCGTTCTTGGTATTGCGGGGCTTCCCATCCCATATATTGAAACCGGGATCGCGCTTTCCATTCTGGTTCTGGGGGCCGCGATCGCTGCGGCTTGGAAGCCCTGGGAATGGGGGTCTCTCCTCATCATTGCGTTCTTCGCCATTTGTCATGGCTATGCCCATGGGGCGGAATTGCCGATGGCTGCAAACCCGGCGGAATATGCCGTTGGTTTCGTGGTTGCGACCGGGCTTATCCACATCATCGGGATCGTGGTCGGGCTTGTGCTCGGTCGCATTTGGCAAGGCTGGCTCTGCCGTGGGCTCGGCGCTGTGATCGCAGTTTGCGGGGTCTACTATCTTGTCGCATGAGCCCTCAGTGACCTCAGCCGGGCAGGTCTTCGTACCGCTTAAGGCCCTGCTGGTTTTGTTGCTCGGGGCAGGCGGTCTTATGGTCGCGCTCTCACTGCCGGAGACCGGAGACTGGTTCGCGCAGACATGGCTTCGTGTGACCTTCCTTTTGCCTGCACTCGCGCTCGGCTTCGGCTTCTCTCTTCTCCGGCTCTGGCTTATGGGGGCGGGGCTTGGCTTTTGGGCCTTGGGGATCGGTCTGGGGTATTACTTCGCGGGATCGGTTCTCGCGCTCATGGCGCAAATCCCGAATGCCGAAAATCATCACTACCTGCTGTTCCCAGCTTCCGTGCTGCTGCTCGGGGCGGGATTACTGCCGGGGCGGCGCGTCTTTGTGATCCTGTGTCTGCCCATGTCTCTGTTGATTGGCATCGGCTACGGCAGCTCCGTCGCCCTCTATGATCCGAGCCGCGAAGGGGTCTATCTGATCGCGCTTCAGGCCAGTGGCCTTGGTGTCTGGCTGCCGCTCACTGTCGCATTGGTGCTCCGTGTGAGTGGGCGGCGTTGGCGCGAAATTGGGTGTCATATCTTGGGAAGCTGGCTTGTCACAGTTGGGCTGCTCTACGGTGGGTTTGCCGTGTTTGAACCTCTCATTCCTGTGCCGTCTCAAACGTCGACCGAGCCTGCGCCGACCACGCCTGTGTTTCTGGAACAACAGGGCACTGGGCTGGTCGATCCCCTCGCGCCTCCGGTGATGCCGGGAACGTCCTCATCCTCTGAACGTCCGGGCTTTCTCAAGGACAGCATCGATCCCTGATCTGTTAAACGCTTTCGCTGGTCACGTAAAAAATGAGCCGGAAGGGAAACTTCCGGCTCAACTCTAAACAGTCATTGCGGTGACGCTCAGCTCGGGGACAGGCCACGCATTTTCTCAGAACGCCGACGCAGCAGTTCCACGGTGATCAGAAGCAAGATCGAAATCCCGACGAGGATCGTCGCCACAGCAAGGATCGTCGGGCTGATCTGCTCGCGCAGGCCGATGAACATCTGCCAAGGCAGGGTCTTCTGGCTCGCGGAACCGACGAACAGGATCACGATGACTTCGTCAAAAGACGTGATGAAGGCGAAGAGGCCGCCGGAAATCACGCCGGGCAGGATGAGCGGCATCTGCACCCGGAAGAACGTGGTCACCGGGCTCGCCCCCATATTGGCGGCGGCACGGGTGAGGGAGTGGTCGAACCCGACGAGGGTCGCCGTCACCGTGATGATCACGAAGGGGATGCCCAGAGCGGCGTGCGCCAGAACAACACCGGCATAGGTGCCCTGAAGCCCGATCCGGCTGAAGAAGAAGTACATGCCAGCCGCGGAGATGATCAGCGGCACGATCATCGGGGAGATCAGGATCGCCATGATCGCACGGCGGAACGGCACATGCGGTTGGCTAAGACCAATGGCGGCCAGAGTGCCGAGGCTCACCGACAGGATCGTCGCCATCGGTGCGATCTTGAGCGAGTTCCAGAGCGCATGTTGCCAGTCGCTGTTCTGGAAGAAATCCCGATAGTGTTTCAGCGAATAGCCATCCCGATCGAGGCGCAGCATCTCCGGCGTGAAGGTGAAGAAGTCCTGTGCGTTGAACGAGAGCGGGATCACCACGACGATCGGCGCGATCAGGAAGAAGAAGATCAGGCCGCAAATGACGCGGAAGGCGTAGTACCAGATACGCTGACCGGTTGTGGCATAAGAAGGCAAACTCATAGCAATTATCCCAGCTTCACGTTGTCGATACCGACGATTTTGTCATAGGCGTAGTAGAACACCAGAACCACCGCCAGAAGGATGCCGCCAAGGGCTGCCGCCAGACCCCAGTTGAGCGAGGTCGAGATGTGGAAGGCGATCCGGTTGGAGATGAACGTCCCGGTCGTCCCCCCCACAAGGGCGGGGGTGATGTAGTAGCCGATGGAGAGGATGAACACGAGGATCGAGCCCGCGCCGATACCCGGAACCGTCTGCGGGAAATACACCCGCCAGAAGGCCGTCCAGTTGGTCGCGCCAAGGCTTTTCGCCGCGCGCAGATAGGACGGGTTGATCGATTGCATCACGGAGTACATCGGCAAGATCATAAAGGGCAGCAAGATATGTGTCATGGCGATGATCGTGCCGAGTTGGTTGTTGATCATCACAAGCCGATTGTCATCGGCCACAAGCCCGACCCAGACCAGCAGATCGTTGATCACCCCTTGCTGTTGCAGCAGGATTTTCCAAGCGGAGGTCCGCACCAGAAGGGACGTCCAGAAGGGCAAGAGGACGAGGATCATCAAGAGGTTAGACGTGCGCATCGGCAGGTTCGCAAGGAGCCAGGCGACCGGATACGCAAGCGCGATACAGCTCAGCGTGATGATCAGCGACATCGACAGCGTGCGTCCGAACAGCTTGAGATAGATGCGTTCGTTCTCAGGCCGCATTTCAACGCCATCCGCGCCCAGATGCAGATCGACGGAGTTCAGATAGTAACCGGAGGTGAGCTTCGGCGAATAGGTCTTGATCGTCCGCCAGACGTCGAGATCGCCCCAGTCCTTGTCGATATCGAGGAATTTTTCTTTGAACGGGCCGTCTGTTTCCAGATCCCATTTCTTCACTTGGCGTCCGGATTTACGGAACAGCGAGGACATCCCCGGGTTTTCATAGTTCAAACGCGAGCCAAGCTTGGTGTGAATCTTCTCTTCCGCCGCGATTTGCATGTCTTGCGCGAAAGCGGTGAACACTGCCTCATCCGGCAACTCATCGCTGGCCTCATCCCAATCTTTGAGCGCGACCACGGTGCGGGGCAAAGTGTCGGAGACAATGCTGTTCTCGATCGAGCGATAAAGCATATCGGCAACCGGCAGGATGAAGGTCACCATGATGAAGACCAAAAGCGGCGCGATCAGCATCAGCGCCCGCAGTTTTTGCATCCGCAGAGCACGGGCGAGGCTACGTTTGAGGGGAGTTCCATCCGCGGCGAGAACCGGGCCGGACGTGTCTGCTGTGTCAGAAATATCGCTCATGATCCGTCCATCGAGACAATAGTTTCGGGTGCTCTATGGCACCGCAGGAAAGACCAGAGGGCAGGGAAACTGCCCTCTGGTGCTTCGTTTATTGAGCCAGCCAGGCTTGGAACTTGGCTTCGGCGTCGTCTTGGTTGTCAGCCCACCAGTCGAGGTTGTTCACCAGGTAACGCTTGGCGTTTTCCGGGTTGGTCGGCATATGCGGCGCCATTTCGATGCCGAGCTCAGCATGCTTGCCAACGAGCGGCTGCGAGGACGCACGGGCCGGACCGTAGGAGATGTAAGCAGCCTGATCGGCCAGACGTTGGGTGTCGGTGGCGAATTTCACGAATTCGAGGGCGGCAGCTTCGCGCTCAGCCGGCAGGTTCGCCGGGATGATCCAGCCGTCGAAATCGAAGACTTGGTAGTCCCAGAGCATAGCGACCGGCTGGTGCTGCTCTTCGATCACGGAGAAGAGGCGACCGTTGTAGGTGGAGCCGATTACGGCTTCGCCATCGGCGAGAAGCTGCGGAGTTTCCGCTCCGGCGGACCACCAGATCACGTCGTCTTTGATCGTGTCGAGTTTGGCGAGAGCGCGTTCGACGCCGCCATCGGAGTCGAGCACATCGTAAAGATCGTCTTTTTCGACGCCATCACAGAGGAGCGCCCATTCGAGGTTTTTCTTCGGGCTTTTCTGCAGGGCGCGTTTGCCCGGGAAAGTGTCCAGATCGAACACGGCGCAGAGGTCTTCCGGTTTGTTGTCGCCCCAAGCTTCGACGTCGGTACGGTAGCCGAAGGTGGTGGAGAACACGATCTGCGGGATGAAGCATTCGCTGATCAGGGAGTCGCCAAAGTCCTCAGAAGCCGGGGTGCCGTCGTCGCCGGCGGCGAGTTGGCCGTCGACGTCGATTTCTAGGGCGAGGCCTTCGTCACACAGACGCACGGCGTCCGGGCCTTCAACGTCCACGACGTCCCAGGTCACGTTGCCAGCTTCGTCCATGGCGCGCAGTTTTGCGGTCGCTTCGTTGGAGCTTTCGTCCCAGATGATGCTCACGTCCGGGTGCATCTCCATGTAGGGATCTGCATAGGCTTTTTGTTGGCTGTTTTGGTAAGCGCCGCCCCAGGACACGATGGTCATGTCTTCGGCCATTGCCGGGAGGGTGAGCGCGGTCGCCGAAAGGGCGGCTGCTAGAGTCGTCAGTTTCATTAGTCTCTCCTTGTTGGTCTTTGTTTTATTGTGTTTTTATATTTCACGCGTGGCCCGGCTTGTGCCGGTGTCACGCATGTTTCGCCATCACGCATCGAGCGCGCGGCAATCCTCAGCCATCCAGCCGATGTTCAGCACTTGGCCCGGTTGCAGGCGCGGCTGGTCAATGGCGTTACGGGTTTTGATCACGAAATCATCCCGCCCTGCGACCCGCAGACGGGTCCGGTAAATGTCACCCATATAGATGAATTCGAGCACTTCTGCTTTCAGCGTGTGTGCATCGGAGTGAAGACGGTCCGGGTTGGTTTCAACGCGTTCCGGGCGGATCGAAACCTTGGTGCGATCGCCGACGTTCTTGACGTTGACCGGCTTACAGTCGATCAGCCCGCCATTGTCGATTTGCACGACGGCGACGTCACCTTTCATCTCTTTAACAACGCCTTCCAATGTGTTGTTTTCGCCGATGAATTGTGCAACGAAACTGTTTTGCGGTTCTTCATACAGGGCATCCGGCGGTGCGAGCTGTTGGATGCGGCCATCGTTAAAGACGGCAACGCGGTCCGACATCGTCAGGGCTTCGGTCTGGTCGTGTGTCACGTAGACCGTGGTGATCCCCAGCTCATGCGCGATGCGGGTGATTTCGAATTGCATGTGTTCGCGCAGCTGCTTGTCGAGTGCGCCGAGCGGTTCGTCCATCAGAACGAGTTCCGGCTCGAACACCAGAGCGCGGGCCAGAGCGATCCGCTGCTGCTGGCCGCCGGAAAGCTGGGCGGGGCGGCGGCCGCCGAACGCGCCCATTTGAACCATATCGAGGGCGCGCTTGACCTTGGCCTCACGTTCCGATTTGCCGAGTTTGCGGACTTCGAGCGGGAAGGCGAGGTTCTCTGCTACCGTCATGTGCGGGAACAGAGCGTAGTTTTGGAACACCATGCCAATGCCGCGCTTGTGCGGCGGAATGTTGTTGATGCCCTTGCCATTCAGAAGGATGTCGCCGTGCGTTGCGGTTTCAAAGCCCGCGAGCATCATCAGGCAAGTTGTCTTGCCGGAACCGGACGGCCCCAACATGGTGAGGAATTCACCTTTTCCGATGGAGAGATTGAGGTCTTTGACGACAAGAGTTTGTCCATCATAACTTTTTTGCACCTTGTCGAATACGACAAAGGCGTCCGAGCCGTGATCAAGCACAGTTCTATCCCTGTTGTTTTTGCCGTGACGCCATATCTTCAGCGCTCGGGCAGTTCCCTGTTTCTTTTTTCAAGACCAAGGCGCTGCCGAATGTCTACCGGCCTCGTCAATAAAAGTGAATTTTGCCACTTTCTTGGTCAGTTTTGTCTGATGGTGCACATTTGATGAGCGCGCGCAAGGTGTTTGTGCCCGTTTTTGCGGCGAAGAAACGAGAGCCACCCCGATTCGCTTGGTCAAATGCCTCTTCCTTGGGCGTTTTTTTGAGTGATTTTCGATAATTTTGCCCCCTGACGCAATTATCCGATCTGGTGTCGCAAATGTACAATCCAGTCTTTTGGGGGCGCTCTAATCTGACATTCTCACACACTTCCGCGAGGCTCTCATGACGCGCTTTAACGCCCTCTCTCTTGTGAAAAACGCCCTGACCGGCCAGAAAGGCTGGACAGAGCAATGGCCGGACAGCCAGCCCAAAGACGAATATGATGTCGTCATCGTTGGTGCGGGCGGGCACGGGCTTGGCACGGCATATTATCTGGCGAAAGAGCATGGCATTACCAATGTTGCTGTCATCGACAAGGGCTGGCTCGGCGGCGGTAACACGGGGCGCAACACCACGATCATCCGGTCAAACTACCTTTACGATGAAAGTGCCCGGATGTTCGATCACGCGGTTGATCTGTGGCAGGATCTGTCGCAAGAGCTGAACTACAACGTCATGTATTCGAACCGTGGTTGTCTCATGCTGGCGCATAACGTCCACGATGTTCAAAGCTTCAAACGCCACATTCACGCGAACCGCCTCAATGGTGTCGACAACCGCTGGCTCACCCCGGAAGAGTGCAAGGAATATTGCCCGCCGATCAACATCTCCAAGACCGCGCGTCACCCGGTGATGGGCGGCGCGTTGCAGGAGCGGGCAGGGACCGCCCGCCACGATGCTGTGGCGTGGGGCTTTGCGCGCGGCGCGGCTGAGCGCGGCGTCGACATCATTCAAAACTGTGCCGTGACCGCGATCCGACGTCACCCGGACGGTTCTGTCGCCGGTGTCGAGACCGCGAAGGGCTTTATCAAAGCCAAAAAGGTTGCCGTGTCCGCGTCCGGTCACAACTCGATGGTCATGGAAACTGCTGGCGTGCGCCTGCCACTTGAGAGCATGCCGCTTCAGGCGCTCGTGTCCGAGCCCGTCAAACCGATCTTCCCTTGTGTCGTGATGTCCAACGCCGTTCACGCCTATTGCAGCCAGTCCGACAAGGGCGAGCTGGTGATCGGCGCGGGCACCGATCAATATGTGTCTTATAGCCAACGAGGTGGCCTGCCGCTGATCGAGCATACGCTCGCGGCAATCACCGAGATTTTCCCGATCTTCAACCGGATGCGTATGCTCCGCAAATGGGGCGGGATCACCGACAACACACCGGACCGTTCGCCGATCGTCGGCAAGACCCCGGTGCAAAACCTCTACGTCAACTGCGGTTGGGGCACCGGCGGCTTCAAGGCCACGCCGGGGGCGGCGCATACGCTCGCTTGGACTGTCGCAAAAGACGAACCGCACCCGATCAACGCACCGTTCACGCTGGAGCGTTTCCGCACCGGGCGTTTGATCGACGAAGCGGCCGCTGCCGCCGTGGCGCACTAAGCGCACATAAGGAGACTGACCCATGCTGATGATCCATTGTCCTTATTGCGGCGAGACCCTGCCGGAGACGGAATACGCCTATGCGGGCGAAGCGCATATTGTGCGCGCCGAAGAGCCTTCGAAACTGACCGATGAGGAATGGGAAGAGTTCCTGTTTCTGCGCGAGAACACCAAGGGCATCCATTTTGAGCGCTGGCGCCATGTCCATGGCTGTGGCCGCTTCTTCAATGCTGTCCGCAATACGATCAGCGACAAATTCCTGACCACTTACAAAGCGGGCGAACCGCGCCCCGACATCTCCAAGTTTCTGGAGGAGCAAGACCAATGAGCACCTATCGCGTAACAGGCAAGGGGCGGATCGACCCCGCGAAGCCCGTCACCTTCACGTTCGACGGCACGCGCTACACCGGCGCACAAGGCGATACGGTGGCTTCGGCCCTTTTGGCCAATGGCGTGCATCTCATGGGCCGCTCTTTCAAATATCACCGTCCGCGTGGTCCGGTGGCGGCGGGTTCTGAAGAGCCAAACGCTCTTGTCGGCACCAAACGCGGTCCGGCGCGGTTTGAGCCGAACACCCGTGCGACAGTGCAAGAAATCTGGGACGGTCTGGAGACCACGTCGCAGAACAAATATCCGAGCCTGAAATTCGACATCGGCGCGGTGAATGACGCGGCCTATATGCTGTTTTCGGCAGGGTTCTATTACAAGACGTTCATGTGGCCGCGCAGCTTCTGGGACAAGGTCTATGAACCGTTCATCCGGGCGGCTGCCGGTCTTGGCGTCTCTCCGACCGAGGAAGATCCTGACACCTATGCCTCCCGCAACCTGCATTGTGATGTGCTGATCGTCGGCTCCGGCCCTTCGGGCCTCGCTGCGGCGCGTGCTGCTGCGGTTGATGGGCTGAGTGTCGTTGTGGTCGATGAAAATCCGGAGATGGGTGGCAGCCTTCTGTCTGAGCCGCAGGCCGTGATCAATGGCGCTTCTGCTTGGGATTGGCTCGCGTCCGAGCTGGCGGATCTCAAAGAGCTTGGCGTCAAACTCATGACCCGTTCGACCGCCATTGGCTATTACCACGAGAACCTGATCGGCGTGGTCGAAAAGCTCACTGATCACCTGCCGAGCCTGCCTGCCGATATGCCGCGCGAGCGCATGTGGCGGATCCGGGCGAAACAGGTGGTTCTGGCGCAGGGAGCGCTTGAGAAGCCGCTTGTGTTCCATGGCAACGACCGTCCGGGCGTGATGCTGGCCGGGTCTGCCCAGACCTACCTGAACCGCTACGGTGTTCTCGTCGGAAAACGTCCCGCTGTGATCACCAGTCATGACAGCGCGTGGTATGCTGCCTTCGATATGGCGGATGCGGGCGCGAAGGTTGTGGCGATCTGCGACACGCGGGCCTCTGTGGCGCCGGAGTTGATTGATGGTGCGAAAAAACGCGCCATCACCGTCAAGCTGTCCCATACGGTGACCGCAACCAAAGGCCGGTTGCGCGTGAGCTCTGTGCGGGTGAACCCTGTGACGGGGGACACTGTTGGAGCGGGAGAGATGCTGTCTTGCGATGCGCTCCTGATGTCCGGCGGCTGGACGCCGTCTCTGCACCTCTTCTCGCACACCAAAGGCTCGCTCGCTTGGGACGATGATCGCACGACCTTCCTGCCGAATGAGACACCGGAAGACTGCCTGATCGCGGGGGCTTCGCGCGGGCTTTGGGGCATCGAGGCCGTGATGGCCGATGGAGCCGCGAAAGGTCGCGAAGTGGCGGAGCTTCTGGGCAAAGCGGCGACCGATGTCACTTATGAGGTGGCTGAGGATCGTCCGGGCACGGGCCAGTCGCACAAAGAACTGCCGACGGATCGCGATCCGGGCAAGGCGAAGGCCTTCGTGGATTATCAGAACGACGTGACCGCCAAAGACCTGCGTCTTGCGGTGCGCGAAGGGATGCGGTCCATCGAGCACGTCAAACGATATACGACCAACGGCATGGCGACCGATCAGGGCAAAATGTCCAACATCAACGGTTTGAACATCGCCGCCGATGCGCTTGGGAAAAAGCAGCCTCAGGTTGGTCTGACCACCTTCCGCCCGCCTTATACGCCGACCACCTTCGGGGCGTTCGTGGGCTATGAAAAAGGTAGCCATTTCGAAGTGACCCGCAAGACGCCGATTGATGCTTGGGCCGAAGCCCAAGGCGCGGTGTTCGAGCCGGTCTCGCAATGGCGCCGGGCATGGTATTTCCCGAAAACCGGCGAAACCATGGATCAGGCCGTGGCCCGTGAATGCAAGGCGACGCGTGAAAGCGTTGGCATTTTCGATGCCTCCACTCTGGGCAAGATCGAAGTGGTCGGCCCGGATGCGGTGGAATTCATGAACCGCATGTATACCAACCCTTGGACGAAACTTGCGCCGGGCCGCTGCCGCTACGGGCTTTTGCTTGGTGACGATGGGTACATCCGCGACGATGGTGTGATCGGGCGGATGGCCGAGGATCGCTTCCACGTCACCACCACCACGGGCGGCGCTGCGCGGGTCTTGAACACGATGGAGGATTACCTCCAGACCGAATGGCCTGATCTCAACGTCTGGCTGACGTCGACCACCGAACAGTGGAGCACGATTGCTTTGAACGGCCCGAACGCTGGCAAATTGCTCGCGCCGCTGGTCGAGGGTGTCGATCTGACGGAAGAAGCCTTCCCGCATATGTCATGCGTGGAATGCACCGTCGCTGGGATGCCTGCGCGCCTGTTCCGGGTGAGCTTCACGGGCGAGATCGGCTTTGAGGTCAACGTGCCGACGCCGATGGGCCAGAAGCTTTGGGACATCCTCTGGGACGCTGGTCAAGAGTATGGGATCACGCCCTACGGCACCGAGACCATGCACGTTCTGCGCGCGGAGAAGGGCTATATCATCGTCGGTCAGGACACCGATGGCACGGTGACGCCCTATGATGCGGGGCTTGGCTGGGCGGTCGCGAAGAAGAAGAAGGACTTCGTCGGCATGCGCGGTCTGGCGCGGCCCGATCTTGTGGCCGAAGGGCGCAAGCAGCTCGTTGGTCTTCTTACCGAGGATCGCAGCAAGTTGGAGGAGGGCGCGCAGATCGTGTTCGACCCGAAACAAGCTATCCCGATGACGATGCGCGGCCATGTGACCTCGTCTTATGACACCGGCACCACCGGGCGTCCGATTGCCTTTGCCTTGATCGAAGGCGGTCACAGCAAGATGGGCGAGACGGTCTACATCCCGATGGAAGACCGGACGATTGCCGCGAAAATCACCAGCACCGTGTTCGTCGATCCCGAGAACACCCGCCTGAAACTGAACTGAGGAGAGAGCCATGAGTGATACGCTTTCCACCCGCCCGCACGGGCTGCTCTGCGGCACATCTGCGGCACAGGTCTCTCTGAGCACGCCGCCTGCGCGTCTCAACCTGCGGGTCCGCGACAACGTCGCCGAGCTTGGTCAGGAATTGGGGTTGGAGCTTCCGGGCCCCATCGGCCAGCGCGCCAAGTCCGGTGAGTTCGAAGTGCTGTGCGTCGGCCCGGATGAATGGGTGATTGTGGGGGCGGAGACCGCCACCCTGATCGAGAAATCCCGAGCTTCAAGCCTGCCGCACAGCCTTGTCGATATTTCCGGGCGTGAAATCACCTTTACCATCGAAGGGCCGGGGGCGACCGATCTGATGTCCATCGGCAGCCCGCGCGATCCCGCCAGCATCAAGGTGGGCGAAGGTCGCCGGACGCTGTTTGGAAGTTCGACCGTTGTGCTGTGGCGTGACGCTGAGACGACCTATCGTATGGACATCTGGGCGACCTTTGCGTCCCATATGCTACACTTGCTTGACACCTGCTGCCGCGAATTGGCCGCAGAGGTCCACTAACGACCGACGTATCAACCCGCAACAGGGACATTCCAATGTATGATCTTATGACCCGGATCGGCATGGCCGATACCGAAATCGAAAGTGCAATCTCCGAAGAGCTGGACCGCCAGCAGACCCGGATCGAACTGATCGCTTCTGAGAACATCGTCTCGCCCGACGTGATGATGGCGCAGGGATCCGTTTTCACCAACAAATACGCCGAAGGTTATCCGGGCAAACGCTATTACGGCGGCTGTGCCTTTGCCGATAAGGTGGAAACTCTGGCCATCGATCGGCTCAAAGCGCTGTTCGGCGCTGAGTTCGTGAACGTCCAGCCGCATTCTGGCGCGCAGGCAAACCAAGCCGTCTTCCTCGCGCTGTTGCAACCGGGGGACCGGATCATGGGGATGTCTCTTGCCCATGGCGGGCACCTGACCCACGGCTCGCCCGTCACCATGTCCGGCAAATGGTTCGATGTGGTCTCCTATGAGGTCGATCCGGACACGCATCTGGTCGACATGGAGAAGGTCCGCGAAAAGGCGATTGAGACCCAGCCCAAGCTGATCATCGCCGGCGCGTCCGCCTATCCGCGCAAGATCGACTTTGAAGGCTTCCGCAAGATCGCCGATGAGGTCGGGGCATATCTGATGGTGGATATGGCGCATTACGCGGGGCTGATCGCGGGCGGGCAATACCCAAACCCGGTGCCGCATGCCCATGTGACGACGTCCACCACGCACAAAACCCTGCGCGGTCCGCGCGGTGGTGTCATCCTGACGAATGACGAAGCTCTGGCGAAAAAGCTGAACTCCGCCGTCTTTCCGGGCAACCAAGGCGGCCCGCTGATGCATGTGATCGCCGCAAAAGCCGTGGCTTTTGGCGAAGCGCTGCAACCCTCCTTTAAGGACTACGCCGCGCAGGTTGTCGAGAACGCCCGTGCGCTGGCCGATGTGTTGAAAGTCGGCGGTCTGGGCATCGTCTCTGGCGGCACCGACAGCCATATGGTGCTGATCGACCTGCGCCCGAAACACGTCACCGGTAAGGCGGCGGAGCAGGCGCTCGAACGGGCTGGGCTGACCTGCAATAAAAACGCCATTCCGAATGACCCGGAGAAACCTTTTGTCACTTCCGGCATCCGCGTTGGCACCTCTGCGGGGACGACCCGTGGGTTCCAAGAGGCGGAATTCGAAGAGATCGGCGGTCTTATCCTGCGGGTGATCGACGCGCTCTCGGACACTCCCGAGGGTAACCCGGACGTCGAGGCAGAAGTGCGCGAAGAGGTTCGTGCGCTCTGTGCGCGCTTCCCGATCTATCAGGCGGAAGACTGATGTTTCTCTCGGTCTTCGATGTGTTCAAGGTCGGCATCGGCCCGTCCTCGTCGCATACGATGGGGCCGATGGTTGCCGCCGCGCGGTTCCTCGACGACCTTCGCGGCGGTGTGGACCGCATTCCCGGTGCGGGCGAGCTTCATAGCTTTTCCGCGCGGCTTTACGGCTCACTTGCCTTTACCGGCAAGGGCCACGCCACCGACCGGGCGGTAATCCTCGGGCTTTGCGGATTCCGTCCGGAAACACTCGATCCTGATCTGGCAGAAGAGATTGAGGCCAAGGTGCGCGCCGAGGGCATGGTGCATCCCGAGGGGCTGCTCCCGCTGAAATTCGATCCGGCGACGGATCTTGTGTTTGACTACGGCGATCCCCTGCCGGGACACGCCAACGGCATGGTGCTCAAGGCGCATGATACCGCCGGGAACACCTATTATCAGCAGACCTATTATTCCATCGGCGGTGGCTTTGTTGTCACCGAGGCCGAGATGGAAGGACAGTTTCTGTCCCCGCCCAGCCTGCACGCCGAAAAGGAGGCGCTGAATGTGCCGTATCCTTTCGGGACGGCGCAGGAGATGCTGCACATGGGGCGCGCCTCCGGCAAGAGCATTGCGCAGATGAAACGTGCCAATGAAACCGTGTTGCAGGGGGCCGGGTTGAACCGTCAGCTCGACGCCTTGCTCGACACGATGGATGGCTGCGTCAATCGCGGTCTGGCGCAAGAGGGCATCCTGCCCGGCGGTCTGAAGGTCAAGCGCCGCGCCAAGGCGATCCATGACAAGCTGGTCGATGAGCGCGGCCATAACATCGCGCATCCGCATCAGATCAACGACTGGATCAGTGTCTATGCCATGGCGGTGAACGAGGAAAACGCTGCCGGTGGACGCGTGGTGACTTCGCCCACCAATGGCGCTGCGGGGGTGATCCCGGCTGTGCTGCGCTATTACCGCGACCATTGTGTCGGGGCCACGCGCGAAGGCTGTCGCGACATCCTTTTGGTGGCTGCGGCCATCGGTGGGCTGATCAAACACAATGCGTCCATCTCTGGCGCTGAGGTCGGTTGCCAGGGCGAGGTCGGCTCAGCCGCCGCTATGGCCGCCGCGGGTCTCTGTGCCGCTTTGGGCGGGACGAACGAACAGATTGAAAATGCTGCCGAGATCGCGCTTGAGCATCATCTGGGCATGACCTGCGACCCGGCGGCGGGGCTTGTGCAGGTGCCCTGCATCGAACGCAACGCCTTGGGCGCGATCAAGGCGGTCTCCGCCGCGTCTCTGGCGCTCAGAGGCGATGGCGACCATTTCATGCCGCTCGACAACTGCATTCAGGTGATGCTGGAGACGGGGCGCGACATGAACCTCAAATACAAAGAAACTTCAACAGGGGGCATTGCGGTCAACCTGCCGGAATGCTGAGAGATCATGACACATATCACACTGACCGTGGCCTGTAAGTCCACGCGGGGGATCGTCTCTGCGGTGAGCACCTATTTGGCGCTCAACAGCTGCAACATCCTCGACAGCTCGCAATTCAACGATGTGGAGACAGGCCGGTTCTTCATGCGGGTCACGTTTAAGTCTGAGGACGGCGTGACGCGTGAGGCGCTCAGCGTCGGGATGCAGGAAGTGGCCGCGCCCTTCGAGATGGACTACGCCTTCCACGATCCGCATGAAAAGATGAAAGTCGTGATCATGGTGAGCCGCTTTGGCCACTGTCTCAACGATCTTCTCTACCGGGCCCGGATCGGCGCGCTGCCGATCGAGATCGTATCGGTGATTTCGAACCATATGGATTATCAGAAAGTCGTCGTGAACGCCGACATTCCGTTCCATTGCATCAAGGTGACGAAAGAGAATAAGCCGAAGGCTGAAGCTGCGATCATGAAAGTGGTCGAGGAATCGGGCGCGGAACTCATCGTTCTGGCGCGCTATATGCAAATCCTCTCTGATGAGATGTGCCAGAAAATGTCTGGCCGGATCATTAACATCCACCATTCTTTCCTGCCGTCTTTCAAAGGCGCGAACCCTTATAAACAGGCGTTCGAGCGCGGTGTGAAATTGATCGGGGCGACGTCCCACTATGTGACGGCGGATCTCGATGAGGGGCCGATCATCGAACAGGACATCGTGCGCGTCACCCATGCGCAATCCGCGCCGGACTACGTGTCGCTTGGGCGCGATGTGGAAAGTCAGGTGCTGGCCCGCGCGATCCATGCGCATGTGAACCGCCGGGTGTTTATGAACGGGGACAAGACGGTCGTCTTTCCTGCGTCTCCCGGTGAATATGCTTCGGAGAGAATGGGGTGAGTACTGGTCTGGCGAAGCCAGATCAAAAGGTCCAGTGGACCTTTTGAAAGTGCGAACGCGCCCACACACTTGTGGGCGCTGGGCAGGAGGTGCGGTCTGGAGCAGTCAGCCCCTGTGCAGGGTAGGCCACCAATCCACCCCCCAAAAAACAAAACCCGCGCCAAAAGCGCGGGTTTCATCGTTTCACATCTCACCAATCTCAAGCTGACTTCTTCGCCAGTTCCTTGAGCAAGGACGCACGCGACGCCTGTCCGATCAGCTCCCCCTCACGGGTCACGCCCAGCGGCTTGTCCATCCCGGCCAGCTGCCCCATCAGTTCGATGACGGGCGTTTTTGCGTCCACGGTCTCGTCGTGATGTCCTTTGACCTCTTCCATCACGTCACCCGCAGTCAGAACGCCGAGCGGATTCATGTGATTGACGAACTCTTCGACATATTCGTCGGCAGGGTTCTCGAAGATGTCCTTGGGCGTACCGCATTGTACGATGCGGCCACCTTTCATGATCGCAATCCGGTCGCCCAGCTTGAACGCCTCATCAAGATCGTGGCTCACGAAGATGATCGTGCGTTTGAGCGTCTTTTGCAGGTCGATCAGCTCGTCCTGCAAGTGGTTGCGAATGAGCGGATCGAGGGCGGAGAAGGGTTCGTCCATCAGAAGGATCGGCGCATCAGCGGCGAAGGCGCGGGCGAGGCCCACACGTTGCTGCATGCCGCCGGAGAGTTCGGACACCTTGCTGTCAGCCCAGTTGGTGAGGTTCACCAGCGCGAGCTGCGCATCGACCTTTTTCTCGCGGACGTCAGAGGGAACTCCGGCCAGCTCAAGGCCAAGCCCGACGTTCTCGCGGACGGAGCGCCAGGGCAGGAGGCCGAATTGCTGGAACACCATGGCGACGCGCGATTGGCGCAGCTCACGCAGCGCTTTCGGGTCGGCATGGGTCACGCTGACCATCTCGGATCCGTCGCTGATCTTCACCTCGCCGCGTACCACTGGGTTCAACCCGTTGACGGCCCGCAGAAGCGTGGATTTGCCGGACCCTGAAAGGCCCATGAGGACAAGGATTTCGCCCTCTTGAACTTCCAGTGAGCAATTATGCACGCCAAGAACCTGATCGGTCGCGTTCTGCACTTCGGCGCGGTTCTTGCCCTCATCCATGAGAGGCAGGGCGGTTTCGGGGTTGTCGCCAAAGACGATGGAGACATTGTCAAAAATGACTGCGGTCATTTGCGTTCAATCCTCAAAACACGGTCGAGCATGATGGCGAGCACGACGATGACAAACCCGCTCTCAAACCCAAGCGCGGTGTTGACCTGGTTGAGTGCGCGGACGACAGGAACGCCAAGGCCATCGGCGCCAACAAGCGCGGCAACCACAACCATGGAGAGCGACAGCATGATGGTCTGGTTCAGACCAGCCATGATCTGGGGCAGGGCGAAGGGCAGTTCGACTTTCCATAGAATCTGGCGCGAAGTGCCGCCAAAGGCCTGCACGGCTTCGAGCAAAGCGGGCGGGGTCGAGCTGATGCCCAGATGCGTGAGGCGGATCGGGGCGGGCAGGACGAAGACCACGGTCGCCAGAAGACCGGGCACCATGCCGATGCCGAAGAACACGATGGCGGGGATCAGGTAGACAAAGGTCGGCAGCGTTTGCATCAGATCGAGGATCGGGCGCAGCACGCGGTAAAAGCCGGGACGGCGCGCGGCGAAGATGCCGATGGGAACGCCAAGCGCCATGCAGACGACACAGGAGGCGACGACCAGTGTCAGGCTTTCGGTGGCTTCTTCCCAATAGTCCTGATTGAGAATGAACAAGAACCCGAGCGCAACGAGAAGGCAGGCCTTCCAGTTGCGTTGCAGAGCCCAAGTGCCAGCGACGAAAACGGCGATAATCAGAAGCGGCGGTGGGGTTTGCAGGATCCACAGAACGGCGTCGATCATCCATTCCAAAACGGCGGCGAGCGCATCAAAGAACCAGCCCCCGTGATCTTGCATCCAATCGAAAAAGTCGGCGGCGACATCTCCGACCGGGATTTTATAATCCGTAATGAAGCTCATGTGATCTCCGATGGGGTGAGGCACCCCGATATGTGTGAGAAAACTTGGTAAAGGCAGGTCCGGGAGCGGCGCGCCCGGACCTGTGTTTCGTCACGATCAGAGACCGAAGGCTGCTTTGACGACCGGAAGGCCTTCTTCGCCGGAGGTGGTGGTCACGCCTTCGAGCCAGGAGGTGAGGACATCCGGGTTGGCTTTGACATAGGCAGAGACAGCATCGTCTGCGTCTTCGCCGTCATTGAGGATCGTGCCCATGATTTCGCTTTCCATCGCAACGGTGAAATCGAGATTGGTCAAGAGCTTGCCAACATTCGGGCATTCCGAGACGAAGCCCTTGCGGGTCAGCGTGTTCACGACACCTTCGCCGCCAAAGAACTCTTCGCCGCCGGTGAGGTATTTCAGGTCGAAGTTGACGTTCATCGGGTGCGGCGCCCAGCCGAGAAAGACGACGTCTTCGCCTTTGTCATAGGCGCGGCGCACTTGGCTCAGCATGCCTTGTTCGGAGCTTTCTTTGATGTCGAAGTCGCCAAGGCCGAACGTGTTGCTCTCGGTCAGGCCGATCAGATAGTCGTTGCCTTCGTTGCCGGGCTCGATGCCGTAGATGGTCTCGTCCAGCTCATCGGCGAATTTCGCGATGTCGGCATAGTCCTTGAGACCTTTCTCATAGGTATAGGCCGGAACGGCCAGCGTGTAGGCGGTGCCTTGCAGGTTCTCGTGAACGGACTCGATGGAGCCGTCTTCGATGTAGGGTTTCACGGCGCCGGCCTGTGCAGGCATCCAGTTGCCCAAGAAAACATCGGTGTCGCCACCGGAGAGGGACGCGAAGGTCACCGGAACGGAGAGCACGGAAATATCCACGTCATAACCGAGCGGTTCGAGGATTTGTTTGGCGATCGACGTGGTGGTCGTGATGTCGGTCCAGCCGACATCCGAGAAGGACACGGAGTCGCAGGGTGTTTCGGCGTTTGCCATCTGTGCGCTGAGCTGGGTGGCAGCAAAGATGGTTGCGAGGGCAGTCGTTCGTAGCATCTTGGTGGTCCCTGTTTTATTTTGATTGATGAGTTAATCAAAACGTGTTCAGTCTTGTTTGACAACCGAAAGAGGAAAGAGATGCCAAAAGTTGGAATGGAGCCGATCCGGACAACGGCGCTGATTAACGCGGTGATCGCGGAGATCGGGCAGACTGGGTCTATGGAAGTGACGGTGAGCCAGATTGCCAAACGTGCAGGCATGTCCAGCGCTCTGGCGCATCACTATTTCGGTAGCAAAACCAATATGTTCATTGCGGCAATGCGTCACATTTTGACGCAGTTCGGTGAAGAGGTTCGGGCAAATCTGCGCGGAAAAACCGATCCGAAAGAGCGCATTGAAATCATCATCCGGACGAGTTTTTCCGAGATGAATATGCATCCTGACACGGTCAGCGCATGGCTTAATTTTTACGTTTATGCCCAAAGATCGAGCGAAGTTTCACGTCTTCTTCGGGTCTATCACCGTCGTCTGAAGACGAATCTTCTGTCCGAATTGCGCCAGATGATTCCCGATCAGGCCGAGGTTGTGGCCGAAGGAATCGCCGCAATTATCGACGGGGCCTACATCCGTTTCGTGCTGTGTCATGAGCAAGAGCGTCCGAAACATCCCGAAGCGATTGCGCTTGATTACCTGCAACTCCACCTGCCGAAAGAGCAGGGCGCCTAAGGGGATCCATAAATGAACGCACAGACACCGAACATCCTCATCCTGATGGTCGATCAGTTGAACGGGACGCTCTTCCCGGACGGTCCCGTCGATTGGCTTCACGCGCCGAACCTCAAGAAACTCGCGGCCCGTTCCACCCGCTTTGCCAACAGCTACACCGGGTCGCCGCTTTGCGCGCCGGGGCGGGCGAGCTTCATGTCCGGCCAATTGCCCTCGCGCACTCGCGTGTATGACAATGCCGCCGAATTTGCTTCCGACATCCCGACCTATGCGCATCATTTGCGCCGTGCGGGCTATCAGACCTGCCTCTCCGGCAAGATGCACTTCGTCGGCCCCGACCAGTTGCATGGGTTTGAGGAACGCCTGACCACGGATATCTATCCCGCTGATTTCGGTTGGACGCCGGATTACCGCAAACCGGGTGAGCGGATCGACTGGTGGTATCACAATATGGGCTCCGTGACGGGCGCGGGTGTGGCCGAGATTTCTAACCAGATGGAATATGACGACGAGGTCGCCTATCACGCCACCCGCAAACTTCAGGACCTGTCGCGCGGCAAGGATGACCGCCCTTGGTGTCTGACCGTGAGCTTCACCCATCCGCACGATCCTTATGTTACCCGGCAAAAATATTGGGATCTGTATGAGGATTGCGAGAATCTTCTGCCCGAAGTGCCCGCGATGGCCTATGAGGACCACGACCCGCATGCGAAACGGATTTTCGATGCCAATGACTGGCGCAATTTCGACATCACGGAAGAAGACATTCGCAAATCGCGTCGCGCCTATTTCGCCAACATCTCCTATCTCGACGACAAGATCGGCGACATCCTCGACACGCTGGAGGCCACGCGCCAAGACGCGGTGATCCTCTTTGTGTCTGATCATGGCGATATGTTGGGCGAGCGCGGGCTTTGGTTCAAAATGAATTTTTTCGAGGGTTCCGCACGTGTGCCGTTGATGATCGCGTCGCCCGATCTCACGCCCGGCCTGATCGAGACGCCCGTCTCCACCATCGACGTGACGCCGACGCTTTGCGACATCGCGGGCGTGTCGATGGCGGACGTCATGCCGTGGACCGATGGCGAAAGCCTTGTGCCGCTTGCAAAGGGCGAGACACGGACTGCGCCCGTGGCGATGGAATATGCCGCCGAGGCCTCCTATGCGCCGCTCGTCGCCTTGCGTGACGGGGATTACAAATTCACCCGCTGTGCGCTCGACCCTGAACAATTGTTTGACCTCGCAAATGACCCCCATGAGTTGACCAACCTCGCAGGAGATCCGGCCCATGCGGAGACGCTCACCCGTTTGCAGGCCATGGCGGATGCACGCTGGGATCTGGCGCAATTCGATGCACAGGTCCGGGAAAGCCAAGCCCGTCGCTGGATCGTCTACGAGGCGCTCCGCAACGGCGACTATTTCCCATGGGATTACCAACCGCTGCAAAAAGCCTCCGAGCGCTACATGCGCAACCATATGGATTTGAACACCGTCGAAGACATCGCGCGTTTCCCGCGTGGCGAGTGACGAAAGCCCAAAGGAACACACCATGAGCGAGACACCCGTACAGCAACCCAAAGCCAGCCACTATATCAACGGCCGCTACGTCGAGGACACGGCAGGCGCAGAACTTAACTCGACCTATCCGGCGACGGGTGAGGTGATTGCAAAGCTCCATGCCGCGACGCCCGCTGTTGTGGAACTGGCGCTTGCCTCTGCGGATGCCGCCCGTGCGGGCTGGGCCGCGATAACCGGGACGGAGCGAGGGCGCATTCTGCGCCGTGCTGCCGAGATCATTCGGGACCGCAATCACGAGCTGTCTGTGATGGAAACCTATGACACCGGTAAGCCGTTGCAGGAAACCCTGATCGCCGATGCCGCGTCTGGTGCGGATTGCCTTGAGTATTTCGGGTCGCTTGCGGCGGGTCTGACGGGCGAACACATTCAATTGGGCGCGGATTTCGCCTATACGATCCGCGAACCTCTCGGGCTTTGCGTTGGCATTGGCGCTTGGAACTACCCGACGCAGATCGCCTGTTGGAAAGCCGGGCCTGCGCTCGCTTGTGGCAACACGATGGTGTTCAAACCCTCTGAGGTTACGCCTTTGGGTGCGCTCAAACTCGCCGAGATTCTGACCGAGGCAGGTCTGCCCGATGGCGTGTTCAATGTTGTGCAAGGTTATGGCGAAGTCGGCGGCGCTTTGGTCGAAGACGCCCGCGTGGCGAAAGTCTCGCTCACCGGCTCCGTGCCGACGGGTCGTAAAGTCTACGCTGCTGCGGCGGCGGGCATGAAACATGTCACCATGGAATTGGGCGGCAAATCGCCTCTGATCATTTTCGACGACGCCAGCATCGAGGATGCGATTTCCGCCGCGATCAATGGCAATTTCTACTCCTCCGGCCAGATTTGCTCCAACGGCACGCGGGTCTTCGTGCAAAAAGGCATTCTGCCGAAATTCCTCGACCGGTTGAAAGAGCGCACCGCCAAGGCCGTGATCGGCGATCCGCTCGACGAGGCCACGAATTTCGGCCCGATGGTGTCGCAAGGCCAACTCAACATCACGCTCAACTACATCGCCAAAGGCGTCGAAGAGGGCGCGACCCTCGTCACCGGCGGCAAGGCGCATATGAACGGCGGACTGTTCATTGAGCCGACCGTTTTCTCCGACGTGACCGACGATATGACCATCGCCCGCGAAGAGATTTTCGGGCCAGTCATGTCGGTCCTGCCGTTCGAGACCGAGGAAGAGGTCATGGCGCGCGCCAATAACACGGACTTCGGTTTGGCTGCGGGCGTCTTCACATCTGACCTGACTCGCGCGCATCGCGTCGTCAAAGCGTTTGAGGCAGGCACCTGCTGGATCAACACCTACAACCTGACCCCGATCGAGATGCCCTTTGGCGCGGTCAAATCCTCCGGCGTTGGCCGCGAGAATGGTCATGCCGCCATCGAGCATTACTCCGAGGTCAAATCCGTCTATGTCGGCCTCTCCCCGGTCGAAGCCGCATTCTAAGAGAGGCCAGAGATATGGAAGCAGATTTCGTCATCATCGGCGCGGGCAGCGCAGGCTCCGCCATGACCTATCGCCTCTCGGAAAGTGGCGCCTCCGTTCTGGTCATCGAACACGGCGGCACGGACGCCGGGCCGCTCATTCAGATGCCTGCCGCATTGTCTTATCCGATGAATATGAAGCGCTATGACTGGGGCTATCAATCGGAACCCGAGCCGCATCTCGGCGGGCGTCGGCTCGCCACCCCGCGTGGCAAGGTGATTGGCGGCTCGTCCTCGATCAACGGCATGGTCTATGTGCGCGGTCATGCCCGTGATTTTGACACTTGGGCCGAAATGGGCGCGGATGGTTGGGCCTATAAAGACGTGCTGCCCTATTACAAACGGATGGAGACCTGGCATGACGGCGGTCATGGCGGCGATCCGACCTGGCGCGGCACCGATGGGCCTTTGCATGTGACCCGTGGCCCTCGTGACAACCCGCTGTTTCAGGCGTTCGTCGATGCGGGCGCGCAGGCGGGCTATGAGGTCACCGGCGATTACAACGGCGAGAAACAAGAGGGCTTTGGTCCGATGGAACAGACGGTCTGGAAAGGCCGCCGCTGGTCCGCTGCCAACGCCTATCTCAAACCCGCACTAAAGCGGGAGAATTGCGACATCGTCAAAGGTCTCGTGGATCGGATCGAGATCGAAGAGGGGCGTGCCACGGGGGTGCGTCTTGTCGATGGTCGTGTGATCAAAGCCCGCCGCGAGGTTGTGCTCGCCGCAGGTTCGATCAACTCGCCGAAAATCCTTTTGCAATCCGGTGTTGGCCCAGCCGATGCACTCGCCGCGCTCGGCATCGAGGTCAAAGCCAACCGCAAAGGTGTGGGCAAGAACCTTCAGGATCACCTTGAGCTCTATCTGCAAATGGCGGCCTCGCAGCCGATCACGCTCTATAAACACTGGAACCTGATTTCCAAGGCCATGATCGGTGCGCAATGGCTGTTTACGAAAAAAGGTCTGGGCGCGTCGAACCAATTCGAAAGTGCGGCCTTTATTCGCTCGAAAGCCGGTATCGAATACCCTGATATTCAATACCATTTCCTTCCCATCGCCGTGCGTTACGACGGTCAGGCAGCGGCCGAAGGTCACGGGTTTCAGGCCCATGTTGGCCCGATGCGCTCACCCTCTCGGGGCGAGGTTACCCTGCGTTCGAAAGACCCGCGCGAGGCGCCGAAAATCCTGTTCAATTACATGTCGCATGAGAAGGATTGGGAGGATTTCCGCACCTGTATCCGTCTCACCCGCGAGATTTTCGCGCAGGACGCGTTCAAACCCTATGTGAAGCATGAAATTCAGCCCGGCGATGCGATCCAGAGCGATGACGAGCTGAACGGCTTCATCAAAGAGCATGTGGAAAGCGCCTATCATCCCTGCGGCACCTGTCGCATGGGTCGCGCGGATGATCCGATGGCCGTAGTGGACCCGAAAAACCGGGTGATCGGTGTAGAAGGATTGCGACTGGCCGACAGTTCGATCTTCCCGCAGGTCACCAATGGCAACCTGAACGGGCCCTCGATCATGACCGGCGAAAAAGCCTCGGACAACATCCTCGGCAATGACCCGCTTCCGGCGTCGAACGCAGAGCCTTGGATCAACCCGCGTTGGGAAACCGCTCAACGATAAATCAGATCGCGATCCCCTGAGACAGTTGCCGAAAACTGTTGGGGGTCGCGCCATAGCGTTTGCGGAAACTGCGCCCAAGATGCGAGCTGTCGCAGAACCCCGTATCCATCGCCACCTGTGCAATCGGCTTGTCGGTCATTTTGAGCAGGTGGTGCGCAAACCCCAGACGAATGTTCAGGAACACTTCCTGCGGAGAGGCGTCCAGCGCGGCGCGGAAATGCCGCTCGATCTGGCGTTTGCTATGTCCCATGCGTTTCGCGACCTCGTGGATCGGGATCGGCGTGTCGATATTTTGCTGCATGATCAGCAGGGCACGGCGCACCAGCGGATCTTTCGTTTTGAATTCCATCGTCACGCCGGGCTGCGGCACATGGCCTTCGAGCGCGTCGTCGATGATCATAATATGCAGACTTTTCGAGGCCTGCGCGCGTCCGATATGTTTGTCGACCAAATAGGCCGCCAGATGCGCGGAACTCACACCGCCGGAACAGGTGATACGGTCCCCATCGACCACGAAAATCTGGTCTGAGACCGGATTGAGACCTTCGAATTGTTCGAGAAAATCAGCATGATGGAACCAGCTCACACAGCAACGGCGGTCTCTCAAGAGCCCCGCTTGGTGCAGGAAAAACGCCCCTGTGCAAACCCCGATAAGCGGCACGCCAAGTGCTGCGGCCTGTTGTAGATAGCGCGAATAGGCCGGGCCGAGATCGGGCGTTTCATCGACCAGCCCGCCAACCACGACGATGTAGTCGAAACGCGACGGATCGCCGAGGCGCTCTTTCGGCTGCACCGTAACGCCGCAGCTTGAAACCACCCCATCCATATTGTCCGACAGGACACTCCAGTGACACAGGATCGGACGGCTGCGATCACCTTCATCGGCTGCGAGGCGCAGAACGTCGACGAAATTCGCGAAGGCGCAGAGCGTAAACCGTTTGGCGAGTATGAAGCCGACGGAAAGGCGTTGGCCTTCTGGTCTGGGCGGTCTGGCGCGCAGGGCGGCGGGGGTCTGGGGGCTTGGCTGTGCCATCTGTCTCAGCAGTCATCTTTTGGTGTCGCATGTGTACTATACAGGGGCGTTTCCGCGACACAATACTGCCTCATGGCTTTGGGGGAGTTCTGCCCAAAGACCGTGCCTCATAAAATCAAAGAAGCGCCGGGACGCCCCCGGACCATTCTGCCTCAACAGGAAAGAGACTGTCGCAATGAAACTCTTGGTCCCGGTGAAAAGGGTCGTCGATCACAATGTGAAAATCCGTGTCAAATCCGATGGCACGGGTGTGGAATTGGCCAATGTGAAAATGTCCATGAACCCTTTCGATGAGATCGCCGTGGAAGAGGCCGTCCGTTTGAAAGAGGCCGGAAAAGCGGAAGAAGTCATCGTCGTATCCGTGGGTCCGGCGCAGGCTCAGGACGTTCTGCGCAATGCCCTCGCCATGGGAGCAGATCGCGCCATCCTGATTGAGGCCGAAGGCATTGTTGAGCCGCTCGCTGTCGCAAAGCTTCTGAAAGCCGTGGTGACGGAAGAGGCGCCCGAGATGGTGATCCTCGGCAAGCAGGCGATTGACGACGATTGCAACCAGACGGGCCAGATGCTTTCCGCTTTGTTGGGCTGGTCCCAAGCCACCTTCGCTTCCGACGTTGAGCTTGGCGACGGCATCGCGACGGTGACGCGTGAGGTCGATGGCGGGTTGCAGAAGATCGAAGTGACGCTGCCTGCCGTGGTGACCGCCGACCTGCGTCTCAATGAGCCGCGCTATGCCTCTTTGCCGAACATCATGAAGGCCAAGAAAAAGCCGCTCGACAAAAAGACCGCCGCAGATTTCGGCGTTGATACGACACGCCGTCTAAACCTTGTTCGTGTCGAAGAGCCCGCGACCCGTGAGGCTGGTGTGAAGCTCGCGACTGTGGCGGACTTGCTCGACAAACTGAAAAACGAAGCGGCTGTCCTCTGACGCCTGGGAGATATTGATATGGCCATTCTTCTTTTTGCAGACCATGACAACGCCAGCCTGTCGGACCAGACGGCCAAGGCGCTCACTGCCGCCAAGGAAATCGGCGGCGAGATCGACATTCTGATCGCCGGGCAGGGCGCGGGGGGCGCCGCTTCCGCCGCGTCGAAACTCGCCGGTGTGCGCAGCGTGATCCTCGTCGAGGATGATAGCCTTGCCGCTCAGCTCGCCGAGCCTTGCGCCGCGCTGATCCAATCGATGGCGGGCGACTATGACACCCTTATCGCACCCGCAACCACCACGGGCAAAAACGTCATGCCGCGCGTTGCGGCGCTGCTCGACGTGATGCAAGTGTCTGAAATCATTGCGGTCGAGGCGTCTGATATGTTTAAGCGCCCGATCTATGCTGGCAACGCCATTGAGGTGGTGCAATGCATCGAGACCCCGCGCGTTCTGACCGTGCGCGGCGCGAGTTTTGCGGCGGCGGAGGAGGGGGCAGAGACCCCGATCACCACCGTCAGCGCGGTTGAGGCGCCGAGCCTCTCGCGTTTTGTTGAGAACCTCTTGACCGAAAGCGACCGCCCGGAATTGGCCTCTGCGAAAATCATCCTCTCGGGTGGCCGCGCTCTGGGCTCGGAGGAGAAATTCAACGACGTGCTTACCCCCGTCGCTGACAAGCTCGGCGCGGCCATTGGTGCGTCGCGCGCGGCGGTCGATGCGGGCTATGCAGCCAACGATATGCAGGTCGGTCAGACTGGCAAGGTCGTGGCGCCCGATCTTTACATCGCCTGCGGGATTTCCGGGGCGATCCAGCACCTTGCGGGCATGAAAGACAGCAAAATCATCGTCGCGATTAACAGCGATGAAGACGCGCCGATCTTTCAGGTCGCTGATTACGGCATCGTCGGCGATCTCTTCGACATCCTGCCCGAACTTGAAAAACAAATCGCGTAACCGGAGGCCAACATGTCCAAATTTCCCGAAAAAGCACGCGTTGTCATCGTCGGTCTCGGCGGTATCGTGGGCGCATCCGTCGCCCATCACCTGATCGAGAACGGCTGGGACGACATCGTCGGCATCGACAAATCTGCGGTTCCGACCGACATCGGCTCCACCGGCCACGCGTCGGATTTCTGCTACGCCACGAGCCACGATCTTCTGTCCACCTGGACCACCATGTACTCCATGGATTTCTATGAAAAGATGGGTCACTACTCGCGGATCGGTGGACTTGAGGTCTGCCGGGTTGGCGATGACGATCGTCTGACCGAGCTGAAGCGCCGCTGCGACTCCGGTCGTGCGTTCGGCTCCAATGTGAAAATGATCTCCGCAGCGGAAGCCAAAGAGAAATTCCCGCTTCTCGAAGAAGATCAGATCCAATGCGCCATGTGGGATCCGGATGCCGGTCTTGTCGTTCCGCGTTCGCAAACTGTGGCGGGCAAGCTGGTCGATCAGGCGGAAAAGTCCGGCAAACTCAAAGTGTTTGCCAACACCCCTGCGCTTGAACTGATCACGGAGAATGGCCGCGTCAAAGGTGTCAAAACCGAGCGCGGCACGATCATGGCCGATCACGTTGTGGTCTGCGCCGGGCTTTGGGGACGTCTCATTGCCGATATGGCGGGCGAAGACCTTCCGGTCATGCCTGTCGATCACCCGCTGACCTTCTTCGGTCCCTATGATGAGTTTGCTGGCACGGGCAAAGAGATTGGCCGTCCGCTCCTGCGCGATCAGGGCAACTCCGCCTATATGCGTGACACCGGCGACCCTGCGACCACCGAAGGCGGTCAGATGGAATGGGGCTACTATTACGAAGACGAGCCCCGCATGGTTCACCCGCGCGACATTTTGGAGAAAGACCAAGCGCGCCTCGGGCCGTCAATGCGCGATCTCGTTCTGGAAGATGTGATCGAACCGCTTGAAAAGGCGATGGAATTGACGCCGATCCTCGCGGAGCTTGGGTTCAACGAAAGCCATTCCTTCAACGGGTTGCTTCAAACCACGACCGACGGCGGGCCGTCGATGGGTGAAAGCCGCAAGCTGCGCGGCCTTTGGTATGCGGTCGCGATCTGGGTCAAGGACGGCCCCGGCATGGCCAAGCTGATTGCGGATTGGATGACCTATGGTCGCACGGACATTGACCACCACGGCATCGACTATTCCCGCTTCAGTGATTTCCAGCTGACCGAAGATTTCATCTGGGATCGTTGCTATGAGACCGCGAAGAAGATCTACAACCCGCCGGTCCACCCGCGCGAACCCTTCTCGAAAGGGCGCGGCGTGCGTCGTTCGCCTTTCTATGAGCGTGAGGTCGAGCTTGGTGGCTATTTCATGGAGCTTGGCGGCTGGGAACGGGCGCATGGCTACGCGGCCAACGAGCATTTGTTGGAAAAATATGCCGATCAAGTGCCAGTGCGCGAGGCCGAATGGGACAACCGCCATTTCTGGCGTGTCTCCAACGCCGAACAGCTTGAGATGAGCGCAGATTGCGGCATCATCAACCTGTCGCACTTCCACATGACGGATATTTCCGGGCCGGATCACGTCGAGCTGATGGAATACCTTTGCGCGGCGAAAATCGGCGGTGACAACATGATCGGCAAGGGGATTTACACCCATATGCTCGATGACGAAGGCAATGTCCGGGCCGACTTTACCGTGTTCCGCATGGCGGATCGGTGCCGCCTTGTGAACGGCGCCGACGCCGGGCCGCGTGATTTGATCTACATGCAGCGTATGGCCGAAGATCGTGGGCTGGATGTCACCATCAAAGAGGTGACGGAAGAGTTCACCACCATCGGGATTTGGGGGCCGAACGCCCGCGCAAACCTCAAGAAAGTGGTCGCCGATCCGGATATGCTCGACGTCGAAAACTTCCCGTTCGCTGCGATCAAGGAGAGCGAGATCGCGGGCAAGAAAGTTTCTGCCTTCCGCATTTCCTATGTTGGCGAACAGGGCTGGGAGCTTCACATGCGCTATGAGGACGGGCTTGCCGTCTGGGACGCGCTGCGGGAGACCGGTGTGATGGCCGTGGGTGTCGAAACCTATGCGAACTCTCGCCGTTTGGAGAAATCCCTGCGCCTGCAAAACGCCGATCTGAACACGCAATACAACCTCTACGAGGCCGATCTCGCGCGTCCGAAAGTCAAAGAGGCCGACTTCCGCGGGAAGGAGAAACACCTCGAATACCGGGCACGAGAGCATCAGCCCGCGATGCTCTGCACACTCGTGATGCTGGAGCACACCGACAGCAACGGGGTGAAGCGCTATCCGAACACCACCATGCCGGTGATGGACCCGGAGACGGGGGAGGTGCTGGTCGATGAGCTGGGGCGTCGCTCCTATACCTCTTCGGTGGCCTATGGTCCGAGCGTGGGCAAGAACATCGCTCTGGCCTATCTGCCGTGGGCGTATTGTGAGAAGGGGCGGAAGCTTTCTGTGACCTATCTTGATGAAACCTATCCGGTTGAGGTCGTGGGAATCGGTTATGCGCCGCTTTACGACCCGGAAAACCTCAAGCCGCGCAGCTGATTTGCACGTCCAAAATGACGAAAAGGGCGGCTGTGTCGCCCTTTTTTTATGCGCCACGATCTGTGGTATAATATTTTTAATTGATTAATCAGTTAAAAATATCTCTCTGGTCGAGGGAATGACTGTCGCTCATTTTGGAATTATCTGCATTCATCTGACGCAGTCCCTTCCCGGTGGTTGCGCATTTTGACGAGGCCGGTTCGCGTCACCAGGCTGCGCTCATGCGTCAGTCGAAAGTTCGTGACGTAAGGCGGAGCGCAATTGCGTGACGATCCATCAACCGGTTGCGCCCACCAGCCAGTCAGCGAAATGGCGCGCGTCGCGCGACGCATCGTCATGAATGCGCAGGTAAAACGGATGCGGTGACGGAATGACCTCGGGCACAAGTCGAACAAAGCGACCGCTTTCCAGATGCTGTTGGAGCAGGCTCTCCCATCCCAAAACGGCACCCACATGGTTCTCCGCAGTGCGCAATGCGATCAGATAATTGTTCAGGAAATACCCGGGACCAGAGGCCTCCGACGCGCCTGTCTCGGATAGCCAGTCGCTCCATTCTGTCCAGCTTTGATCCGGGGATTGGGCGTGGACCAGAGGGGCTTTGGCAAGATCGGAAAGCCCTGAAATTCCGTATTTTTCTTTATAAATTGGCGTTCCGAGCGCGGAGATGCAGCCTTGGAATAAAATCCGGATGTCGCCGACGGCTTCATCGGGGTTGCCATAATGGATGCTCAAATCCGAGAGGGTCGTGCTGCCGGCTTCTTGTACGATTTGAGAGATGGATATCTCTGGATTGGAGCCCCAAAACGTCGCGAGGCGTTGCGTTAACCAGAGGCCGCTAATCGCAGGGGTGGCGGTGATGGTGACGCCGCTTTCGTCCTGCCGGTATCGAATGCGCTGAACACATTCCGAAATGGTCTCAAATCCGCGCTGAATTGCGACGAACAACAAGGCCCCGGCTTGGGTCAGTTCCACGCCGCGAAACTTGCGTGTGAACATCGGCTGGCCGAGGTCCTGTTCAAGCGATTTGATGCGATGGCTGACCGCCGCAGGGGTCACGTTCAGTTCGGCTGCCGCGTCTTTGAAGCTCAGGTGGCGGGCCGTGGCCTCGAAGCAGGACAGGTCGCCCAGAGATGGCAGGTCGTAGGAGCGGGGCATGGGGGGCTTTCAAATGGTGTTTCTAAGTTATCGCATTATCTATAGTAAACTCAGTTGAATTTTTTATCCATTGTCAAGATCACCTGTCTTGCGCCTCCTGAGTCTAGAAACATCGCCTTCAGGATCCCGCTATGATGAGCAAGACCCCCCCTCTGACCGATTTGCTGGCCCAGCATAAAGACGGCTTTTCGCTGGCACAGGCTTTTTACTGTTCCGATGAGATTTACAAAGAAGATCTCAACGCAATCTTCTATCGCGACTGGCTTTTTGTCCTGCCTGCCTGTCAGCTCGCCGAAGCCGGTAGCTACGAGCGCATCAAGATTGGTGCTTATGACGTGATCGTCATCCGCGACAATGAAGGTGGCGTTCAGGCGTTCCACAATTCCTGCCGCCACCGCGGCTCTGTGATCTGTAGCGCCAAAAACGGCAAGGTCGCCAAGTTGACCTGCCCTTATCACCAGTGGACCTATGATCTGGATGGCTCGCTCGTCTGGGCGCGCGACATGGACGAAAACTTTGATCCGTCGAAGTTTGGGCTGAAGCCTGTGCACTGCCGGACGGTCGCTGGCCTCGTCTATATCTGCCTCGCGGATGAAGCCCCGGATTTCGACGCCTTCGCCGACACTGTGCGCCCTTATCTCGAAGTGCACGATCTCGAAAACGCCAAGGTCGCCTATTCCTCGACGATCATCGAGAAGGGCAACTGGAAGCTCGTTTGGGAGAACAACCGCGAGTGTTATCACTGTGCGGGCAACCACCCGGACCTGTGTCGCACCTATCCGGAAGATCCGTCGATCACGGGCGTGTCGCCCGATGGGACGTTCCCGGAGAAGGTCGAAGAACACTTTTCCCGTCTTGAAAACCTCGGTGCGCCTGCGCGCTTCCGCATGGCCGAAGATGGTCAATATCGGGTTGCTCGTATGCCGCTGCTCGACGGGGCAGAAAGCTATACGCTGACCGGTAAGATCGCGGTCGAAAAGCGCCTCGGCACGGTGCCGGTGCTCGATGCGGGCTCGTTGCTGTTGTTCAACTACCCGACAACGTGGAACCACTTCCTCACCGATCACTCGATCACCTTCCGCGTGATCCCGCTTGGCCCGCAGGAAACCGCCGTGACCACCACCTGGCTGGTGAACAAAGATGCCGTGGACGGGATGGATTACAGCCTGCCGAACCTCACGCGCGTCTGGGTGAATACCAATGACGAAGACCGTCAGGTGGTCGAGGACAACCAGGCGGGGATCAATTCGCCGGCCTATGAGCCGGGGCCGTATTCGGCGATCCATGAGGACGGCGTGATCCAGTTCGTGAGCTGGTATCTTGAGAAAATGCGCGCCTTTACCGCGCCCGAAGCCCTCGCGGCGGAGTGAAGGAGATGAACATGGCCCCAGCCCAAGCCCTCATCCCCTGGACCGACAGTGAGCCTTTGGAATGCGTCTCGATCAAACGCGAGAACGCCAATACGGCGACCGTGTGTTTTCAGGCGCCCTCCGGTAAGCCCTTCGTGTTCCGTGCAGGCCAGTTCATCACGCTGGAACTGCCGGTGCCGGGCGGTCCGTTCTATCGCACCTACACGATCTCCTCGCCGCCGACCCGGCCGTTTTCTCTGACCGTCACCGTGAAGGCGCAGGAAGGCTCCATCGGCACGCGCTGGATGCTCGACTACCTTCAGCCCGGCATGATGATCAAAGCCATGGGGCCCGCAGGCCAGTTCACCACCGCGAATGCGCCAGCGGAGAAATACCTGTTCCTCTCGGCGGGGTCTGGCATCACGCCGATGATTTCCATGACGACGGAGATGTTCGATCTTGGTCGCAAATGCGATGTGATGTTCGTGAACTGCGCGCGTTGCCCGTCAGAAATCATTTTCCGCGACCGCCTTGAAAACATGGCGCGGCGGTTTGAGGGGATCGATATCAAATGGGTCGTGGAAGAGCCCGAGCCGTTCCAACCTTGGACCGGTTACAAGGGACGTCTTGATCACGCCATGCTGCGCCTGCTGGCGCCGGATTTCCGGGAGCGTGAAGTGTTCTGTTGCGGGCCGGAGCCGTTCATGGGCTCGGTTCAAAACGCGCTCAACACGCTTGGCTATGACATGAACCGCTACCATCAGGAAAGCTTTGCCGCGCCGGAAGAAACTCCGGAAAGCCTGCATTGGCGCGATGGCGAGCAGGTCGAACTGTCCTTTGATGCGACCGGCGTCACCTATATTGCCAATGAGCATCAGACGCTGTTGTCGGCGGCACATGCGGCGGGGATCAAAATCCCCAACGCCTGTGGCTTCGGGGCCTGCGGCAGCTGTAAGGTGAAAAAGACCTCCGGCGAGGTCGAGATGAACCACAACGGCGGTATTACGGAGCAGGAGATTGCGGACGGTTACGTGCTGGCGTGCTGCTCTTACCCGAAAGGGCCTCTGGCGCTGGATGTCTGATAGGTTTGCGCTCAGGGCGGGGATGTCTCGCCCTGAGTGGTTCGATTAAGAGCGTTGCAATGGATCGGCCTGACGCTCACCCGATCAGACCTGCCCGAAGGCGCGCGATTTCACGGGCGTCTGGCGTCTTTCCGGTGAAGATTTCGACGTAATTGGACAGTCGGGACATACGTGTGTCGAGCGTTTCCTGCACCTGCATCGAGATATAGCCGATCTGAACAAGGTAGATCGTGCGCGCCCGCACATCGGCATCCTGTTCGTCATGTCCCCAACGCATCAACATGGTCCGCAGCGCGGTCAGACGCTCGACATCTGCGGCCTGTAGCTGCTCCATCGTCTGCGCATCCTGCAGCGCCCAGCTTCGCACCGCGAATTCAAACCGCGCGTCAAAGCTCTGATCGTTCAGAAAACATCCGATGACGTTGAGCATGGCTTCGGTTTCGGTCTCCGCATAGGTCAGCGTCGACTTCGCGAGCGGCTCGGTGGTGCGGGCTTTCCAGTTCTCGCGCAACTCTTTGAGCAACGCCTCGCGGTCTTTGAAGAACCAATAGAAGCTGGTGCGGGACAGGTTGAGCTGTTGCGCGAGCGGCATGATTTTCACGGCCTCAACGCCGCCTTCGACGAGGGCGTTATGGGCCGCATTCAGCCAGGCCTCGCGCGATCCGCGTTCTGTTTTGTCGGTCATGGCTCTCTTCCTGTCAGGCGCTTCTCTCTGGCGCGGCGTGAGTTGTTTTTGGGCAAATGCGTCTCTGTCGTCAAGCTGTATGTACATATATGTCATTTAAATTGACACGTGTGTACATTGCGTTTCAAGCTTTCCCTATTCCCCGACTCGGGGCGCGCCAGAATAAGAGAAAACAGGGAAGATCATGACCAACGATCCTTTGCTCCAGCCATTCCAGCTCAAGCATCTCACCTTGAAGAACCGCATCATGATTTCGAGCCATGAGCCCGCTTATCCTGAAGACGGAATGCCCAAGGAGCGCTATCTGGCCTACCATCTGGAGCGCGCGCGGGCAGGGGTGGCGCTGACCATGACGGCAGGATCGGCCTCTGTTGCGCGCGATAGCCCGCCGGTGTTCAACAACATTCTCGCATGGAAAGACGAGGTGGTCGGCCATATGCGCAAACTTACGGATGCCTGCCATGATGAAGGCTGCGCCGTGATGATCCAGCTCACGCATTTGGGGCGGCGGACGCGGTGGGACAAGGCCGATTGGCTGCCCGTTGTCTCGCCGAGCCATGAACGTGAAGCCGCCCACCGCGCTTTTCCGAAAAAGATGGAAGATTGGGACATTGCCCGCATCATCGGTGATTATGCCGATGCGGCGGAGCGGATGCAGGCGGCGGGGCTCGACGGGATCGAAATTCAAGCTTACGGCCATCTCATGGATCAGTTCTGGTCGCCCCTGACCAATGAACTCGATGGCCCCTATGGCGGCTCACTCGACAATCGACTGCGGTTTACCTTCGATGTGCTGCGTGAAATCCGAAAGCGCTGTGGCGAGGAATTTCTGGTTGGCGTGCGCTACACGGGCGATGAAAAACTTCCCGGCGGGTTCACGTCTGAGGAAGGGTTTGAGGTCTCCAAGCGGTTTAAAACCAGTGGCTTGGTGGACTTTCTGAATGTGGTGCGCGGTCATATCGACACGGACGCGGGGCTCACGGATGTGATCCCGGTTCAGGGCATGAAAAACGCGCCGCATCTGGAGTTTGCGGGGGAGATCAAACAGGCGACGGATTTCCCGACCTTCCACGCCGCCAAAATCTCGGACGTGGCCACGGCGCGCTATGCCATTTCCGCCGGAAAGGTCGATATGATCGGCATGACCCGTGCGCATATGGCCGATCCGCATATCGTCCGCAAAATCACGACGGGGCGCGAAGACGAGATCCGGCCCTGTGTCGGTGCGAACTACTGTCTCGACCGGATTTATCAGGGCGGGATGGCCTTTTGTCTGCACAACCCGGCGACGGGGCGCGAGTTGACGATGCCGCATCACATTGCCCCTGCGGACCGCTCCAAGCGGGTGACGATTGTCGGCGCGGGGCCGGCGGGGCTTGAGGCCGCGCGTGTGGCCGCCGAGCGCGGGCATAGTGTGACGGTCCTGGAAGCTGCGGACAAACCCGGCGGACAAATTCGCCTGACCAGTTTGCAGGAGCGGCGGCGGGAGATGATTTCCATCATCGACTGGCGGTTCGCGCAATGCGAAAAGCTTGGCGTTCACTTTGAATTCAATCGTTACGCCGAAGTCGAAGACGTCCTTGAGACCACGCCAGACGAGGTGATTATCGCGACGGGAGGTCTTCCGCATACGGAGGTCTTGCAGGAGGGGAATGATCTCGTGGTGTCCGCTTGGGACATTCTCGCGGGCGATGAGAAACCCGGCCGCAATGTGCTTGTCTATGACGATGCGGGCGATCATGCAGGGCTTCAGGCCGCCGATCTGATCTCAGACACCGGCGCCCATGTGGAGATCGTCACCCCGGACCGCAGTTTCGCGCCGGAGGTCATGGGGATGAACCTTGTGCCCTATATGCGTGCGCTACAGGGGCGGGACACAGTGTTCACCGTCACATGGCGTCTGCAATCGGTGGCGCGCGACGGCAATATGCTGCGGGCGACGCTGGGCAGCGATTATGGCGAGTTCCTGCGGCATCGCGAGGTGGATCAGGTGGTCGTGAACCACGGCACCCGTCCACTCGACGAACTCTATTTCGAGTTGAAACCGATGAGCCGTAACCTTGGTGAATTGGACTATGACGCCTTGGTGTCCGGGGATGCGCAGACCGTTGTGCCCAACCCAGACGCTGATTTTCGTCTCTTTCGCGTCGGCGATGCCGTGTCCTGCCGGAACACCCACGCGGCGATCTACGATGCGCTGCGACTTGTGAAAGGGCTGTGACATCGAAAAGCGCGTCGAACAGGTTCATATTTGCGAGCCCGTTCGGCGGTTCACCGCGACTAGGGGGATGAAACGCAGTTTTTAGGAACTTCCTTTGACGGCGGCGCGTTGTGTCGTCAAACGGAGAACTCCATGACGCGCAGCGCTCAAAGGCATTGGGCCTTAATTATCTTGACGTTCATCGCCGTAATCGCGGCTCTTGATCTTTCTCAGGCCCTCTTAGCACCCTTCACACTGGCTTTCGTGTGTGCGGTGGTCTTGTCCCCCGTGTCCGCGCTTTGGAAACGATTGAAGGTGCCTCCGACTTTGGGGGCATTGCTCAGTTTCTGCATCGTGCTGACCATTCTCGCGGCGCTTATCATTCTGACCGAGCCGCTGGTGGAGCAGGCCTATAGCCAAATCCCGAGCATCAAATATGAGTTGAAAGAAGGTGTCAGCCATCTGCGTCACATGTTTCGTGGGATCAGCGAAGTGACCAAGGAAGTGCAGGACACAATCTCGTCGGAGGCTGGCGCGGAAGATGCCGCGCAGTCTGTCAGTTTACCCTCGCTTGGCGACGCTCTGTTCGCAGCACCCTCTCTGATCGCGCAGGTGCTTCTGTTCGCCGGGGCGCTGTTCTTTATCCTGCTGGCCCGAGACACGGTATATGAGGGGATATCGAAGCTGCATGCACGGGCGCCTTCGCTTGTCTGCCTGCGCGGGGCCGACGCGCGTGTGTCCCGCTATTTTCTGACCATCACGATCATCAACACATGTTTCGGCACGATTGTCGCTGGCGCTTTCGCCGCGCTGGGTCTGCCCGGAGCGATGCTTTGGGGTGTTGTGGCGGCTTTGATGAACTTCATTGTCTACATCGGACCGGCGATGGTTGCGGTGTCGCTTGTGGTCGCCGGGTTCATGGCCTTCGAAGGTGCAGCCTCGTTCGCACCGGCCGCGATTTTCATCGCGCTCAATACGTTGGAAGGTCAGTTTGTCACGCCCACGCTGGTGGGGCGGCATATGGAGGTCAACCCGCTTCTGGTGTTCCTGTCGCTGTGTTTCTGGCTCTGGCTTTGGGGCCCGGTCGGCGGCTTTGTCGCGATCCCGCTGCTGGTCTGGGGCCTGGCCGTGTTCAACGGGTTTGGTGAGGATGAAGCGCAGGCCAAAGACGCTGCGCCGGAAATGCCATATGAAACCCGATAAGAGAGCTGCTAAATTACAGTCGGATCATGCGGCAGTGTTGCAAGTACGCTTTGAGGTCAGAATAACAAAAGTAAATACCAAAGTGCGCGCGCGCAACATCGCACCATCGCGCACACCTGATGCGATCTGTTCTCTAAACGACAGTACAGCCATTAGAGATTCAATTTCCGTTTTTTAAAGATGACCAAAAGAAGATAAATAGGCATGAGACCAAAGAGATGAAGCCCCATCATTATGGCCCCGACCCAAGGCCACATAAAGATGACAGGTGGTCTTTCATCACTCAACAAAAGAACATAGGGGGCAAGGAGAACTAAAATAAAAAGCAGTAGCGCCCCTCGGGCTTGTCTCCAATACCCGCGCCAACATAACGGGCCAAGAGGCAGCGCCTTGCCTGTCTTCACCACCTTCTTCAGGAAAACCCGATAGTAGAGCAAGACTTGAGCGGGAACCATGACAAACACCATTGCCGTCATGATAAACAGGTGACATCCGGCATATTGACTGGTGGCTGCAAGCCGGTCGAAGAGCGCGAGCGGCATAGGTGCCCAAGAGAGGCCCTGCCGGATCGCAATAAAGACAGCCGGCCCACCGAGCTTACAAATCGCATAGGGTACGGCGATATAGAGGGCCAACACGAGATAGAATATCGGCTTCATTCGGTCGAATGCTGCGCGCAGTTCCGGCGTTTCATCCCGCGATACGCAATAATAGGGCGACTGTTTATTTGCAAAGGCCAGTGCAGGGTTTTCTTTGGTCATAAAACACTCTGCTTTACTCTTTGGGGGCACAATTTCTCATACACGATAGGGCTATATCGAAAAACGTAGGACAGTATTTGTTTTCCACACGGAATCTGCTCGAAGATGCGCTCTTGATGAGCCGCCTTCGCAAACGCCCGCGCCGCGATCAGTCTCAGAAATCCGCGAAATCAAAAGAGTATTCCTCCAAAACCTACACCAACTTTATTCGTGAAAATGCAAACTATGCTCAACCTTTGGTAGACAAACCTAAGAGCAGCAGTCAATCACTCTCTAAACAAACCATGCAATTACCCTTGCCCTACAGAAAGATGCCCACAAAACAAAAACTGTCCAAAATGTGGAATGGTAATTTGATATCCGAGTGCGTGCTCCCAAATGCCGAGGCTTTCGTGGAATACATCGGCAGCGAATGTCCGGTTTCCCGCCCGGCCTTGCAAAATCTTCGCAGATGCGGCGAGGACTGCGGACTTGCCGCGAACGGCAGCTCCGTCCCGCACGAAATTATGGCCTGTCCGGCGATCCTCTTTAGACCAGTCGCTAAACCAAATGAGACGTGTATGCGCAAAGAGGGACGCACACAGGTCTCAGTCCATCTCGGAGATATTGCTATCTGTCAGGGTCTCGTCAAAAGCTGCGATCGGGAAATCTACGATGATGCTGTAGAGATCGTCCTCATCAGCAACCTCTAGTTTCCCGCCCAGTTGATGGGAGAAGGCCTTGATGAGGTTGGTCCCGAGCCCGGTGCCGCCCACTTGTTCCGGCGGCAAAAGTGGAATTCCTTTGGTGTTCGCGATGCTGAGCCGCGCGGTTGTGGGATCGATGGTTTTCAAGCTCACCTCGATCTTCGGGATACCGTCACTGGGGCGACCTATATATTTCATCGCATTGGTGACAGCCTCAGTGGCCAGCAGCGACAGCGGCACCGCTTGATCGGGGTAAAGCACAATCGGGTCGTACTCTTCGGTGCTTTTCAGATGCGCTTCATTCGCGACGCCTGCATTGACCAGTTTACTGATTGTGCTGCGCAAAAACTCGTCGGCGCGCACCCGACCTTCGGTGGTCGTCTCGTACAGGCTGCGGTGCACCGTGGCGATCCCCATCACGCGGCCCTGTACCTCTTTGAGGGCGAAGCGCGCCTCCGGGGTTTTGGCTTTGCGAACCTTCATGTTCACAATGGAGACAATGAGTTGAAGGTTGTTCTTAACCCTATGATGGACCTCTTTGAGCAAGACGGATTTGTCGTGGATCGTATCCTCAAGTTCCGCCTCATCTCGGATCACGGTTTCCGCCAGATCACGCCATGCGCGGTCAATCTCGCGCAACTCGCGCGGCAATCCCCGATCAATTTTGTCCCGCTCGTGCCGCCGCGTGACCGCAAAAGTTCTCATATCGCGGCTCAGGCGGCGGATGTGTTTGATGGCGAGCCCGTGGACGGCAAAATAGGCCACACCCAGACTGGTCAACCACATCGCAATCGGAAAGATCATCGGGGTGGCCATGGCAAGCCCGGGGGCGACGGCAACGCGCTCTTGGGGCCAACTGCCGATGGCATAGACCTGATCAGGCAGGATCGGCACGACCGCGAAGACGCGGCTCTCTCCGTCATTGGTTTTGTCGGAAAAGGACACCCGGTAGCGGCCCGTCAACTCGACCAGAGGACGCCGCGCAGGCAAACGCTCATAGACGCCTTCAAGCCCTCCGGCTGCACTTAGAATTTCGCCTTCCTTATTGAAGGTAATGACCTCGACAGGGCGATCGAGGGTGGGGTCTTCCAATGTCATGCGGGCTTCGGTGTGGGGCAGGGAGACCGACACATAACCGTCAAAGACGCCGTTGCGAAACACCGGCGCGGACAAGGCAATCACGGTTGTTTCGCTGATGGGCGCGTCGAAAATAAGATCGCTGCGCGGCGCAGGATCTTTGAGCATACCCGTGTAAACTTCCTTGCCTTTGAAGTCGTAGCCAGTGGTGCTTGTGCCGCATTTCAAGATCCCGTCCTTGCCCACATAACCGGCAAAAGAGAAGGCGTCATTGACCTTGATAAAGTCTTTAAAGACCTGACTACATTCTGCGGTTCCGGGCTCCATGGCGGGCATAACCGCCGCCAGAGCATCGGTCGCGCCAAAGCCCGTCCGGATATAGGCCTCCTCGCCAGCGGCAGCTTGTGCCGTCAAAGTCAGCAAATTGCTCTGCGCTCTCTCGTTCGCGGCTTCCGTAAACTGATGGGTGATGGAAACCGCGATGAGACCGATGGGGAAAAGGGCAACCGACAGGAGAGCCGCGATGCGCAGGCCGAGCCCATCGAGATGGAGCCGCCGAAGACTTATTTTCACGCAGCGCTCCCCCGCGACGGCACGGCGGCGCTCATCACAGCCATGGTTTTCTGATCGGTCAGCTCAAGCGGTGCGCCTTCTTCCAGCTCCAACAGTTCGGTCAGCCTTTGTCTTGCGCGATTGACCCGGCTTTTGATCGTGCCGACGGCCACTTCGCAGGTTTCTGCGGCTTCTTCATAAGAAAACCCCATCGCGCCCACGAGCATCAAGGCCTCACGCTGTTCGGATTTGAGCTGGACGAAAGCCTCTTCGAAATCAGCCATGGCGAGGCGCCCGTCATGAGCCGGTTTCTCCGCGAGGGTGGAAGCAAGAACGCCATCCGTATCCTGAACTTCGCGTTTCCGTTTGCGTCGGTCGGAATAGAAGGTGTTGCGCAAGATGGTGAACAACCACGCGCGCATATTGGTCCCGACCTGAAAGGACGACAGGTTTTTCCAGGCTTTGATCACCGCATCCTGCACCAGATCGTCGGCCTGCGACGGGTTTCGGGTGAGGCTGAGGGCAAAAGCACGCATTGCAGGAAGATGGGTCACGATCTCTTCGCGCGGATCGAGCGCCGGACCAGTTTGGTCTCCGGCATTGGTCGGAGTGTCCTCAGTGGTCATTTTGGGCATCCTGTTGCTTGAGCTGCTCAATCAACTCCATAAACCGGTCGGGAATCTCTTCCTCAAGCGTCTTTTGATAAACGCGTTTTAAATTTTCCTCGATTTGCTCATCTAGCTCGTGTTTTGATTTTTGCTGCGCCATTGTCTCTTCCGTCTCGGGTGTCTCTTCCGTCTCGGGTTGTCTCAGAAACGTCATCCCGAAAAAATTTAACATCATTTCGGGAACCAAACGCTGTTCCCCGGCGTTTGGTTCCCGAGAAATCGAAAAAAAGGACAAAATATATGTCGACAGCTCCGACTGAGAAGAAACTGTCCCTGATTGTGGCCAGTCTTCTACCCTATTTGCGTCGCTATGCACGGGCACTGACTGGGGATCAACGGACCGGGGACAAATATGCGGCGACCACGCTTGAGGCTCTTTTGAGTGATCGCTCTGTGTTTGAACAGATCGAAAGCCCGAAGGTGGCTTTGTTCCATGCGTTTCACCTGATCTGGTCGAGCGCCGGGGCACCGACGGGCGAGGATGAAAGCGGCATTGCAAAACGCGCTCAGGCACACCTGCGTCGTCTCACCCCGAACACCCGTGAAGCACTTCTTCTTCACACGATCGAAGAGTTCACTCTTGATGAAGTCGCAGAGATCATGGGCACGGATGTCGATGAGGTCGAGCATTTCCTGACCGTCGCCGAAACCGAAATGGCCGCGAGCATTCAGGGCCGTGTGATGGTGATCGAGGACGAAGCCATCATCGCGCTCGATTTGCAGGGCATCGTGTCCGACATGGGCCATTTGATCACAGGTGTCGCAAGCACCGCGCGCGAAGCGGTGAAGCTGGCGGCTGAAACCAAGCCCGATCTGATCCTCTCCGACATTCAGCTTGCCGACGGATCGTCCGGCATCGATGCGGTGAATGACATTCTGAAAGGGACGGCCGATATTCCGGTGATTTTCATCACCGCCTTCCCGGAACGTCTTCTGACCGGGGAACGCCCGGAGCCGGCCTTCGTCATCACCAAGCCCTACAGCGAAGAACAGGTGCGGTCTGCCGTGTCGCAGGCGATGTTCTTCTCCAGCACGGAAACTCTGGTGTCCTGAGCTGAGCTTATTCAACAAGAAAGCGCCCCGCTGGTTTTCCAGCGGGGCGCTTTTTCGTTCTGATTTTCGAAACATTACGATTTGGCAATCGCTCGAAGCATCCAGGCCGCTTTCTCGTGAGAGGCCGCGCGCGCAACCGCCAGATCGCCCGTCACGTCATCATTATGATCTTCGGCAAGCTTGATGAGCTTGTGAAGTTGCGCCGCGAGTTGCTCGTGATCGCTGGCCAGATCGGCCACCATTTCATGAGCACTCGGGGATTTCGGTGCGTCTTTCACTTTCGCCCCATCAAGAACGTCGCGGACCGACATCGGCGCCAGTTGGCCCAAGGCACGAATACGCTCCGCCAGATCGTCGGTGGCCTGAAACAGTTCGCCATATTGTTCTTCGGTCAGCGTATGGATGCTGTAGAACATCGGGCCTTCGACATTCCAGTGATAGATATGCGTCTTCAGGAGAAGCGTATAGGTGTCAGTCAAAGCCTGCGCGAGACCCTCCGCCACGACTTTCGGGGCGTTGACCCCGGTGTTGATCGACGTGCTTTCGGGAATGGTTTCAAGAATATCTGCCATGATCTGCTCCTGTGTTTGATCTTCTGTGAATGTCTGTGTGCTGCGCGAGGGGCGCGCCGGATTAAACCGGCGGCTTACCCCGCACTGCGCGTGCGACCATCGCCAGCAAGAACAGGACGATGAAGATGAAGAAGAGGATCTGTGCGATCCCAGCCGATGCGCTTGCGATACCACCGAAGCCGAAAACCCCGGCGATAATCGCGACGATAAGAAAAGTAAGTGCCCAACCAAGCATTGGAATCTCCTTATTTGCGATTGTGTTCTGCGCCGTGAGGCGCGCTCTGGGAAATCAACGTCGCCTTCGCGGAATTGGTTCCAAACATAATTTTCGGAACAATTTCTCTGAGGGCCGCGTTGGGTCAGCAACATGGAAACGAAAGGAGATTTACAATGGCTCGCGCTCAAACCAATGGGACTCGCAATGCTGTGGAACAATCCTCTGCCGAACTTTCTGCTCAGATTGAATCGTTGAAAGCTGATGTGGCAGAGCTGACCAGCACCTTGGCTGACTATGGTCGCGCCCAGAAAGCGCAGCTCGGCGCTGCTGCGGAAGACAAATATGAAACCGCGAAGAAAATGGGTGCGGAAACGGCTGAGCAGGCCCGTGAAAAGGCGCGGGACGCCTATGCCGGTGCGGAGAAAGCCGTGCGGGCAAACCCCGCTGCGTCTGTTGGCATCGCCGCTGGCGTCGGTTTTCTTGTTGGTCTCATGACGTCCCGTCGCTGAGATTCAACATGTTGAATGCTATTCAGACACATCTGGCCCGGGGTGCGCGTCGCGCGCTCTGGGCCTCTGTCGGCATGGTGTTGCTCCTAACCGGCCTCGGTTTCCTGACGGTTGCACTCTGGCTTGTGCTGTCCGCTCTGTACGAGGGCCAATTCGCTGCCCTAGTGATCGGCTTGGGATATGTCGGCGCGGGGCTGATCGTGTTGGGGCTTGGCGTCAAACGCCCTGAGACAGACTCTCAGTGTCCCGACCCGCAGCGCCCCGCGACCGGCCCGTTCGAACAAGTCATGATCGCATTTTTCGAAGGGGTTCAGGCGGGCAAGATGGCACGCAAGTAAAGGGCATTGCCGTTCTCTTCGCCTCTTGCCGCCCTCTTTTCTGCGGTGTTGTGTGAAGCGCCCGATGCATTTAGAAGACGACCTTCGAAACCAGGTTGTATGAGATAAGAGCATCAGAAGATGAGCGGAGCACAAACGGCTGAGACGGCGCATGATACAAACGTGATCCGAGCATCGCGCCTTTCTGTCGCCCCGATGATGGATTGGACCGATCGCCATTGCCGGTATTTTCATCGGCTGATGTCGCGTGAGGCGTTGCTCTATACGGAAATGGTGACCGCGCCGGCTCTGGTGCGGGGCGCTGCCTTGCATTTGCTCGACTATAATGTCGAAGAACATCCCGTTGCGCTTCAACTTGGCGGCTCAGAACCCGAGGAATTGGCGGAGGCGACGAAGCTCTGTGTTGCGCGTGGGTATGATGAGGTGAACCTCAATGTCGGCTGCCCGTCGGATCGGGTGCAGTCGGGGGCATTCGGTGCGGTTCTGATGAAATCGCCTGATCTCGTCGCGGAATGCGTTTCGGCGATGATGGATGCTGCGGGCGATGTGCCTGTGACGGTGAAATGTCGCATTGGGGTCGATGATCAGGAACCCGCCGATGTCTTGCCTGATTTCCTTGAAAAGATGCGCGCGGCGGGCGTCACCCGGATTACGGTCCATGCGCGCAAGGCGTGGCTGGAGGGGCTTTCCCCCAAGGAGAACCGCGATATTCCGCCGCTGGATTACGATCTTGTGCATGAGATGAAATGCGCGTTCCCGGACCTGCACCTGTCCATCAATGGCGGTGTTCAAAGCCTTGAAACGGTTGAAGAAGAGCTGAAACACATGGACGGCGTGATGGTTGGACGTGCGGCCTATCATCAGCCTTACGATATTCTCGGCACCGCTGATCAGCGCCTTTTCGATGCGACGACCGAGCCGCTGACCCGCCATGAGGTGGCCTTCGCGATGGAAGATTACATCGGGCAGCATATCGCGGCGGGTGGCAAGTTGGCGCAGGTGACGCGTCATATGCTGGGCCTTTTTGCGGGCCAACCGGGCGCGCGGCGTTGGAAACGGGTACTCTCTGAGGGCGCCCATAAAGAGGGCGCGGGGTTTGATCTGGTGAAAGAGGCTTTGCCGCGATAGGGAAAGGACTGGGTATGACTGAGCTAACGCGACGGGAGATAACAGCCGCGAACAAAGAGGCTTGGGAGCAGTCTGCACCGCTCCATGAGATAGGTCCCAACTGGGAGGCGCTTCTGGCGGATGCTGCGAAACCCAGTTTTTCCGTCTTCGATGCGACCATGACAGATGCGCTTGGTGCCCTTGATTTGAGGGGAAAACGCGCGCTTCAGATCGGGTGTAACAATGCCCGCGAGCTTTTGTCTCTTGCTGCTTTCGGTGCGATCCCGGCGGCGGGTATTGATCAGTCGGAAAAGTTTCTTGATCAAGGGAGGCGTCTTGCCATGGCTGCGGGACAGACGCCCGACCTAATCGCCGCCGATATTTACGATCTGCCAAAGGGGATTGGCACGTTCGACTTTGTTCTCATCACCATCGGCGTGTTGAACTGGATGCCCGATTTGCCCCGGTTTTTCGAGATTGTTGCCGCCTTGATGGCTCCGGGCGCGCAGATTGTGATCTATGAAACCCACCCTGTAATGGAAATGTTCGACCCGGAGGCCGAGCGACCACATGAGCCGTTATTCAGCTATTTCCAGAAAGAGCCGCAGGTTCAGGATGAGGCGATTACCTATGACGGTCAGGATCATGGCGCGGGGGCGACGAGTTACTGGTTCTTGCACTCGATGGGGGAGATTGTGACGTCCTGCACGCGTGCGGGACTGCGGATAGAAAAACTGCAAGAGTTCGGTCATAGCAATCGCGAGCCCGAGTATGACATCTACAAGAACCGCGCGGCGCAGATTCCGATGTGTTTCATTCTGACGGCGACGCGCGGCGCGTAAACCTCACTCCGCCGCGTCCTTGCCGCCTTTCCCGATCCGACCCGTTTCCGGATGTTCCGGCTCGACCTCCACGACGCTTTCCGGGGTGGCGATAGGTTGCTGAGCAGGGCGCTGTTTCGGGGTGCTTTGTGACACACGTTCCGCGTCGAAAGTGTCAGGCGCGGACCAGGCGCCGTTGCCCGTTGACCATACAAATTCCGGGTTCTTCGCGCGTTTTGCTTCGCGCCGGAGACGGTAATCTTCGGCGGCGCGGCTGCGCAGTCCCATCCGGGTTGCCGCACGCATGATCAGGTGATGCACCATATCCCAGAACCACACGCGCAGGGCCAGCATCGCGGGGGTGAAGACCAGCGTCAGAACCGTGGCGATGCCGAGGCCGAAGACGACGGCGGTGGCAAGGTTGGTCCAGAACTGCGCGGTCGGCGAATTGATCGTGTAGCCCCCACCGATAAAGTCGAGCGAGATAGCAAACATCATCGGCGTCAGACCGGCCATGGTGGTGATCGTGGTCAAAAGCACCGGGCGGATGCGATCTTCGGCGGTGCGGATGATCGCCTCGATTTTGGGCATGTAGCGGGCATATTCCTGATAGGTATCAATGAGAACGATGTTGTTGTTCACCACGATCCCGGCCAGCGCCACGATGCCTGTGCCGGTCATGATCATGCCGAAGGTCATGTCCATGACCATAAGGCCGATCAGGACGCCCGCCGTGGACATGACGACCGCAAGAAGCACCAGAACCGAGTTGTAGAGGCTGTTGAACTGCGCGAGCAGGATGATGAACATCAGTGCCAGAGCGGCGCCGAAGGCTTTGCCAAGGAAGGCGCCGGTTTCCTTTTGCTCCTCATCATCGCCGGTCCATTCCCAGGAGACGCCCTGCGGCAGAGGATTTTCGCTTTCCAGCCAGTCGGTCAGGGTCTCGATCCGTTCCGTCGGCGTGATCGTCACCCCATCTTCGCGGGTCATGCCGCTGTCCACGGCCGCCTTCACGTCATAATAACGCTGCTGATCCACGCGGGAGATGGAGGCGAGCTTTTCAACCGGTTCGCGGGTGATGAAGTTTGAGAGCGGCACCAAACCGTCGGAGGTGCGAACCTTGAGCGTGTCCAGCGTTGAGAGCACGCGGAACTGTTCGGGCAGGCGCACGCGGATGTCGATTTCCTCATCCGAACTGTCAACCCGCATTGTGTCCAGAAGGATGCCGCGGGTGACAAGCTGGATCATGCCGCCGACCGTCGCCACATCCGCGCCGAACCGTCCGGCTTTTTCGACATCCACGTCGATCTGCCAGTCGATGCCGGGCAGGGGGCGGGTGTCTTCAATGTCGGCCAAGGCTACGGTCTCATCAAACTTGGCGCGCACGATTTCAGTCGCAGCCTCCAGAGTGTTGAAATCATCGGCTTTCAGACGAAGATGCACAGGTTTGGCCGAGGCCGGCCCCATGGAGAGGTTCAGCGTTTCGGTGTAAATACCGGGGAGTTTGGCGAGTTTTTCCTCGATCTGGGCGAGGACGTAGTCGCCGTCATAGGCGGCGCTGACATGGGTGTTTTTGAAAAACAGGAAGCCGTCCTCGGTGGTGGTCGGGCGATCATCCCAAGGGATCAGCTCGACTTGTATCTGACCGATTGTGTCACGTGGGGCGGAGGTGCCGCCGGTGTTGGAATTGAGCCCGCCATCCCCCGCGAAGACAAAGGCGTTGTCGACACCGGGTTGCGCGAGCACGATGTCTTCCGCTTCCCGCACCAGCGCGTCTTTCTCGGCGACGGACAGGTTGCCGCGCGCTTTGACATAGATGATCGCCTGTTCCGGTTCGGTCGCGGCAAAGAATTCGACGCCTTTGTTGTGCGAGCCGTAATAAGAGAACACTGAGAAGACCGCGATAATCACCGCAAGGATGGTGACAGGCGGCATGACCGGGTTGGCTGTGATGAATTGGATCACATGGCCGAAGGGCGTGCGCTTATAGCCTGCATCGATGCGTTTCGGTTTCTTTTGCCACCGCAATGCGCCGAGTGTGATTGAACTCAGGGAGCCGCCGACAAGGATGAGTGCCAATGCAATCAGGAAGCTTTCGCGCAGGAACAGGAAAATGCCCGCGCCGAGCAGGGCAAGCGAGAGGACCGCGAAGCTGAGACGCAGTGCGTGGGAAACATGGTCATGCAGAAGATCGGAGATCTGGTTGTAAAACCGCGCGATCCGCCCGGTAACCCCGCCCATGACGGGTAGGTAAATCAGCGCCACGATCAGCGAGGCAGAGAGCACGAAAATGATCGTGACCGGTAGCATTCCCATGAATTCGCCCGCGACACCCGGCCAGAACAGCATCGGCAAGAAGGCACAGAGCGTCGTGGCGGTGGAGGAGACGATGGGCCAGAACATGCGTTTCGCGGCCTCGACAAAAGCGGTCATCGGGCCTTCGCCCTCGTCCATTTTGCGGTCGGCATATTCGACGACGACGATGGCCCCGTCGACCAGCATCCCGACGGCAAGGATCAAGCCGAACATGACGATGTTGGAAATGGTGATGTCCATCAGCCCCAGAAGGATAAAGCACAACAGGAAGGAGGTCGGGATCGCGAAGCCCACCAGAAGGGACGAGCGGATGCCCAAGGCCGCCAGCACCACAATCATCACAAGCGCGATGGCGGTCAGGACGGAGCCTTCGAGCTGGCTCACCATCGACGACACCTGCGTCGATTGATCGTTGGAGGTGCCGACAGTGATGGCCTGTTGCAGCGGTTCGGGCCAGCTCTCGTATTCCGCCTGCACGGCCTCTTTGACCTCGGCGACCGTGTCGATCACCGGGTAGCCTTTGCGTTTGACGATCTGAAGTGCCACGGTGGTTTCGCCGTTGAACCGGGCCGTGCCCTCGCGGTCTTCAAACGTGAGGCGAATGTCGGCGAGATCGCCAAGCGTCACCACGCGGTCGCCATTGACCTTCACTGGAAGGTTCATGACGTCGCGCTGATCGTTGAAGCTCGATGGGATTTTGACGGAGAAGGTGCCCTGATCCGTCGTGACTTCGCCTGCCGCGACAAGTTGGTTGTTGTTCGTCACCACGCTGACAAGTTCGGCGGCGGTGACATTGTAGCTTTCAAGCCGCAGCGGGTCGATTTCGACCTCCAGCATCTCGTCGCGGTGGCCGGTGAGTTGGGCTTCGAGCACGGGTTCCAGACCTTCGAGCCTGTCCTGCATCTCTTTGGCATATTGCACCAAGGTACGTTCGGGCACCGGGCCCGTAAGGTTGACGATCAGGATCGGGAATTCGGAGAAATTCACCTCGGAAATGGTGTAATTGTCCGCCCCGTCCGGGAAATCCGCCTGCACCCGTCCCATACGGTCGCGCACATCGGCGATGATTTTCGTCTTGTCCCAGCCGAACTCGAACTCAAGCCAGATGCCCGCATAGTTCTCGGCGGCGGTGGCGGACATGGTGTCGAGCCCGTCGAGATCGGAAAGCTCCGTCTCCATCGGCTTGACCAGAAGTTTTTCTGCGTCTTCGGCAGAGATGCCCGGAAATTGCACCGACACATAGAGGCCGGGGATTTCAATGTCCGGCTCGCCTTCTTTCGGCAGGCTGACATAGGCATAGGCCCCAGCGATCAGGGTCAGTGCCACGAAGGCAAGAATCATCCGGGCGTGACGTCCGGCCCAATCGACGAGGCCGGTCATTGTTCGGTCTCCGTCGAACTGTCGGTTTCAGAGATGGCATCGGTCTCATCGTCGAAATGCGGGTCGATCAGCACGCCTTCGCGCACGAATTCCTGTCCGACCGTGATAATATCGGCCTCCTCGGGCAGCCCCGAGACCCAGATACCGTCGCGCGTGTCGCGCAGAATGTTCACCGGGGCGAACACAACACGGTTCTCCGGCCCGACGAGGCGCAGGCCGATCAGCCCGTCATCATTCAGGGTCAGTGAAGACTGCGCCACAAGATGCGCCATTTCCCCTTCGGCGGAGATCGCAAGCTCGACGGTCTGGCCATCGCGAATGGCATTGTCCGGGTTCGGCACTTGCACCTCAACGCGGAAGGTCCGGGTGGCCGCATCGGCAGAGCGCGACAGGAAAGACACCTTTCCCGTGACAGTCTCGCCGGAGATCAGACGTGCTCCGGCGGGGGCGCCCAGTCTGATCTCATCGACTTCCGTTTCAGGCGCATAGCCAACCAGTTTCATCGGATCGAGTTGAATCACCGTCGCGCAGGTCGAGCCAGAGGCCAGAAGCGTTCCAAGTTCCGCCGTGTCGCTTTCCAGAAGCCCGGCGAAAGGCGCTTTGACCTCAAGGTTCTCAATATCTCGTTTCGTCTGGGCCACAGCGGCCCGCGCGCTTTCGACACCGGCTTCAGCAGAAAGGATTTGCGTCTCAGAGGCGTAACCGCCTTGCGCAAGTTTACGGGCGTTCGCGAGCGAGACCTCTGCTTCGCTCAGCGAGGCTTCGGCTTGGGCGAGTGTTGCGTCGCGCGTGCCGCGGTCAATCTGGCAGAGCATCTGACCGGCGGTGACTTCCGTGCCTTTGCGAAGCGGCTCGTTGATCACGCGCCCGGTGGTTTCCGCAGTCACATCGACCTCACGCGCCGCTTCGGTCTCGCCGCGCAGAACCACTGCGCTGGTCAGCGGGGCGGCGATGGAATGGCGCGCGACGACGGATATGGCATGATCTTCGTCGCGGGTTTTCTCTGCGGGCGGCGCATAGGTTTGTTCTTCGGTTGCTGTGGAGGTGTCACCCTCCATGTCCGTTTGCGGCTCACGTTCGAAGATAAACAGGTAAAGCACAACTGCCACGAGGATTGCGATGAGAATGGAGACGAAGCGCATATCTTTGGTCCTGTCTTTCTTATGGCCGTGATGGCCAACTATTTACACTCGTTGCCTGTCCGGAACTGTGACGTCGGAAAGATTTTTCCAATTGTATAACACTAGATCACAAGGACGGGCACGGTCATCACACTCGTGAGAGTTAATGTGATTAACATCGCGATCAAGATGGGGAAGACGACTTTACAGCTCAAGGGGGGAGATCGTGAAATTGGTCACCCTATGCAAAAATGTGCAAAAAACTTTCTGCATCGTGCTGAACTGCACTTTCTCGAGCGTTGATGTGAGCAGCGTTGCACAGCTCCGTCGTTTTTTGCGTGTTGCCGTGGTCTCTTGCAGGTCTTGGCATTCCGGCAAAGATCGGGGTAAGAGGGGGCAAGAGTTTGAAACGACAACGATCCCGCATGCTGCGGTCAGGGGGCGAGAGTGAGCCATACCGATAGTTTTATCGACGAGGTGACCGAAGAGGTCCGCCGCGACAAGTTTTTTGCTTTTCTGAAAAAATATGGCTGGATCGGTATCGTCGTTGTGTTGGCGCTCGTTGGCGGCGCGGCTTGGAAGGAATACTCCAAGGCGCAGGCTCGCGCGGCGGCTGAGGCCACCGGGGATGCGATGAGCGCCGCTTTGGGCGCGGATACGCCCGAGGCCCGTGCCGAATCCTTGGCGACGATTGAAGATGCGGGTGAGGCACGGATCGCGGTTGCGATGCTGCGCGCGGGCGAGCTTTATGATGCGGGTGATGTCAAAGGGGCCTTGGCCGTCTTGGCGCCGCTGACCGCAGACGCCAATCTTGACCCTGTTTTCCATGATCTCGCCGTGCTCAAGTCGGCGATGATCGGGGCAAGCGAAACCGCGCCGGAAGATCGCATCACCCAACTTGCTGCCATCGCAAGCCCGGGGGCACCGTATCGCCTTCTGGCCGAAGAGCAAATCGCGGCTGCGCAGGCCGAAATGGGCGACGCGCAAGCTGCAATTGACGGCTATCGTGCCATCTCTCAGGACATGGAAGCCAGTAATGCCTTGCGTCGGCGCGCGGCACAGATGATTGTGGCACTCGGAGCCGATCCGGTCGCCGAATAAGGCGACGCTTTCAAAGGCGTGGATTGGATTGAGTTGGAGCGGAATGAGTAAATGCAGGGAGTGCGGGGATGATCGGTCAGACGGGTAAAGCTGGGCTTTTTATGGCGATGCTGACGTTGACGGCCTGTGGTGCCGGGCGGGAAGAAATTCTGCAGGGCACACGTCTTGATCCGCGGGACGGATCGGTTCTGTCCTCCGGCACGGCTCAAGTGACGGAGAACCGTTCGGTCAAGATCGCTTTGGGCAACCAAGTGACGCGCAATGCTTGGACGTCGACCGGGGCAGGGCGCATGCATGCCTCCGGCCACAATGCTTTCACATCCGGGACGCCGAGCCTGCTCTGGACCGCTGAGATCGGCCAGGGCAAGACCCGCAAAGCGCGTCTCACCGTTGATCCTGTGGCACAGGGTGGTGTGATCTATGCGATGGATTCGGCGGCTCAGGTGACGGCCGTGTCCGCGTCTACCGGCGCGCCGGTTTGGTCTGTCGATCTGACCCCGGCTGGCGAGAAGAGCGGTAAGGTGTTTGGCGGGACTTTGGCGATTTCCGGCGAGACGCTTTATGCAACGACCGGATATGGCGATCTTGTCGCGCTTGATCTGAAAACCGGGGCGCAGCGCTGGCGTCAGCGCCTTGATGCGGTCGGCGACGCGGGCCTGTCTGTCTATGACGGTCTGGCCTATGTCGTTGCAGGCGATGGTCAGGTCTGGGCGGTTCAAACCTCTGATGGTCGTGTGAAATGGCAACTGTCCGGCCCGGAGAGCGTGACCTCCCGTGTTGGGGCGGCCTCTCCTGCGGTGGGTGACAAATTCGCGGTGCTGCCTTTCGCCTCCGGTGATATTTACGGCGTCTTCCGCCAAGGTGGTCTGCGCTACTGGTCGGCTTCTCTCGCAGGGCAGCGCAAAGGTGTGGTCTACGCGAATGTGTCTGACATCACCTCCGATCCGGTGATCGTCGGCAACACCTTCTACGTGGGCAACCAAGCCGGACGCTACGCCGCTTTCTCTATGGAGACCGGTGAACGCATCTGGACCGCAGATGAAGGCGCTTACAGCGTGGCCTCCGTTGTCGGTGGCTCTGTCTTTATCGTGACCGACCGCAACGAATTGGTGCGCTTGTCGGCCTCGACCGGGGACCGTATCTGGGGCGTGCAACTGCCCTATTTCACCACTGACAAGGTGCGCAAACGTAAGACCGTCTTCACGCATTTCGGCCCGGTGGCTGCTGGTGGCAAAATGTGGGTCGCCTCGGATGATGGCATGCTGCGCGGGTTCGATCCGGTCTCCGGCGCTCTGGTCACCAAGGTCGAGCTGCCGAAAGGGGCCTCGTCCGATCCGATCGTGGTGAACGGGGTGATGTATCTGCTGCTCGAAGATGGGTCTTTGGCCGCTCTGCGCTGAATTGCTTTGACCTTCGGTCCCAAACGGGTGTATCGGGGCCGCTTGAACCCGTTCCGGAGGATATCATGAGTTTTTCGCTCGCCATCGTCGGCCGCCCAAATGTTGGGAAATCGACCCTGTTCAACCGTTTGGTCGGTCGTAAGCTCGCGCTGGTCGATGACCAACCCGGTGTGACGCGCGATCTGCGCGAAGGCGTGGCGCGTCTTGGCGATCTGCGGTTCACAGTGATCGATACGGCGGGTCTCGAAGAAGCGACGGATGAAAGCCTTCAGGGCCGGATGCGCAAGCTGACCGAACGCGCTGTGGATATGGCTGACATTTGCCTGTTCATGATTGATGCGCGCGCGGGCGTTCTGCCCGCCGATGAAGTGTTCGCTGACATTCTGCGCAAGCGGGCGAAACATGTGATCTTGGCGGCGAACAAGGCCGAAGGGCAGGCCGGTGAATCCGGTCTTCTGGAAGCATATTCGCTCGGCCTCGGCGAACCTCTGCGCCTCTCCGCCGAGCATGGGGAGGGTATGCCGGAGCTGTATTCCGTCCTTCAACCGCTCGCGGAAGAGTATGAAGAACGCGCAGCGGCGGAAGCCCCGGAGGTCGATGTTGAATTGACCGAAGAAGAGCAGGAGCTTGGTGAAGGGGAAGATGTCGGGGGCGCATCGCGTGAATTCACGCTCGATAAGCCCCTGCAAATCGCCGTGGTTGGTCGTCCGAACGCCGGTAAATCTACGCTGATCAACAAGCTTTTGGGCGAGGATCGCCTGCTCACGGGGCCGGAAGCCGGGATCACCCGCGACTCCATTTCTGTGACGATGGATTGGAACGGCACGCCTGTGCGTGTGTTCGACACCGCCGGGATGCGCAAGAAAGCCAAGGTGCAGGAAAAGCTCGAAAAGCTCTCCGTCGCCGATGGTCTGCGCGCGGTGAAATTCGCCGAGGTCGTTGTCGTCCTGCTCGATGTGTCGATCCCGTTCGAGCAACAAGACCTGCGCATCGCCGATCTGGCGGAGCGTGAGGGTCGTGCCGTTGTCGTCGCCGTCAACAAATGGGATGCGGAAACCGACAAATCGAACAAGGCGCGTGAGCTGCGTGAAGAGTTTGCCCGTCTGTTGCCGCAGCTTCGTGGTGCGCCGCTTGTGACCGTCTCCGCGATGACCGGCAAAAACCTCGACAAGTTGCAGGAAGCGATCCTTGGGGCACATGCCGTCTGGAACCGCCGCGTTTCGACCTCGCGTCTGAACAACTGGCTCGGCGCGATGACCGAAGCGCACCCGCCGCCCGCGCCGGGTGGCCGCCGCATCAAGCTGCGTTACATGACACAGGTGAAAGCCCGTCCGCCGCAATTCGTGGTGATGTGTTCGCATCCGGACGAGTTGAACGACAGCTATAAACGCTATCTCGTCAACGGGTTGCGCGAAGACTTCGATATGCCGGGAACGCCGATCCGGCTGTTCTTCCGCTCTCAGGCGGATAAGAACCCTTATAAGAACAAGACGAAATCGACGCCGTCGCGCTTGCGCAAACACCTCGGCAAAGACCGGGCTGACGCGCCGAAGGTGAAAAAGCAGCGCCCGCCGAAACGGTAAGAAGCGCTGAAGCGCTTTCGCTTCGCGAAGGATATTTAGAGACAAAAGAAGAGGGGCCTTGTGCCCCTCTTTTGCTGTTTATAGATCAAGCTCAACCCAGATCGGGACGTGGTCCGAGGGCTTGTCTTTGGCGCGCGTGAAGGCGTCGATCTGACAGTCGGTCAGCAGGTCGGCTGCTTGTGGCGACAAAAGGAAATGGTCGATCCGGATGCCGTCGTTCTTTTGGAACGCGCCAGCCTGATAATCCCAGAAGGTAAAGGTCTCCGGCGCGCCGTTGCGAACGCGCAGCGCATCGGTGAGGCCGAGCGCGGTCAAAGCGCGGAATTTTGCGCGGCTTTCCATGCGGAACAGGGCGTCATCCTTCCAAACATCCGGGCGCTTGGCGTCCTCGGGCTGCGGGATAAGGTTATAGTCGCCCGCCATGAGGAACGGCTGTTCTTCGGCGAGAAGCTCTTTGGCGCGTGTGGTGAGCCGGTCGAACCATTTGAGTTTATAGTCGTATTTCGAGCCGGGTACGGGCTGGCCGTCATTGTCGAGATCGACGGGATTGCCGTTCGGAAGGTACAGCCCGCAGATGCGGATCGCGCCTTTGTCGCCGATGACCGTGGCCTCGATATAGCGCGCTTCCTCGTCATCGCCGCCGTCGCGACCGTTGCCTTCGGCACCGGCAAGGCCACGGGTCACATCTTCCAGCGGCAGTTTCGACAGGAGCGCCACGCCGTTGAAGGATTTTTGCCCATGGGTTTCAACATTGTAGCCCATATCCTCGAAAATCTCGCGCGGGAAGTTTTCGTCGATGGATTTGATCTCTTGAAGGATCGCCACGTCCGGCTCGGCCTCTTTCAGCCAGTCCTGCAACGCGTTCACGCGCGCCTTGATGCCGTTGATGTTGAAGCTGGCGATTTTCATGGGCTCTCCCTCTTTTGGCTCCTTTTTAGGGGCAGTGATCGAGGAGGGAAAGAGCTTATCCCTTATCCGCGATGGCGCGCCCTGCGGCGGCGGCCGAGGCCCAGGCCCATTGGAAATTGTACCCGCCGAGCCAGCCCGTCACATCGACGACTTCGCCAATGAAATAGAGGCCGGGAATGGTTTTGGATTCCATCGTTTTCGAGGAGAGCGCGTCCGTGTCGACGCCGCCCAAAGTCACCTCGGCGGTGCGATAGCCCTCGGAGCCGGTGGGCTTGAGCGTGAGGTTGTGCAATTGATCCGCGAGCGCCTGCAGCGCCTTGTCCGAGTGATCGGCGAGATTTCCGGTGAGGGCGAATTTGTCGCTGAGCGCTTGTGCGAGCTTTGTGGGGAACAGCGTGGCCAGAACGGTTTGCATCTGTCGGCGTCCGTTTTCTTGCCGCTCTGATTTCAACGCCTCGAAAGCGTTCTGACCTGGCAGCAGATCAATGGTGATCGCATCGCCTTCGCGCCAGTAATTCGAGATTTGCAGGATCGCCGGGCCGGAAAGCCCGCGATGGGTAAAGAGCAGCGCTTCGTCAAAGGAGGTGCCATTCGCGCTCACGCGCGCGTCCAGCGCGGTGCCGGCCAGAGGGGCGATCCACTCCAGCTCATGCGGGGCAAAGGTGAGCGGGACAAGCCCGGGGCGGGTGTCGGTGATCGGGAGACCGAATTGCGACGCGATCTGATAGCCAAGCCCGGTGGCCCCCATTTTCGGGATCGACTTGCCGCCCGTTGCGACGATGAGATGGCGGCACGTGACGGTTTTGCCGGAGAGCAGGAGGTGGAACGTCTCGCCGTCATGGCGGATATCATTCACTGTGGTGTGCATTCTGATCTCTGCGGGGCGCGCCTCCGCGAGAAGCATCTCGACAATCGCTGCCGATTTCCCATCGCAGAACAGCTGTCCCAAGGTCTTTTCATGCCAGGTGATGCCGTGCGCGGCGAGCAGGTCGATGAAATCCCACTGGGTATAGCGGGCCAAAGCGGATTTGGCGAAATGCGGGTTGCCGGAGAGGTAATTATTGGCCTCGGTATACATGTTCGTGAAGTTGCAACGCCCGCCGCCAGAAATCCGCACCTTTTCCGCAGGGCGTTTGGCGTGGTCGATGACCAGAACCGAACCGCCTTTTGCGACTGCAAATTTCGCGCAGAACAGCCCCGCGGCACCGGCACCCAAGATGATTGTATCGACATGCTCCATTCTGCGCTTTGAGCAGGGCGGGCGTAGAATTGCAAGCGGTCATGAAAAAGGCCCCGTTAAGGGGCCTTTGACAAGGAGAGATAACTTCCGATTATTTATCGGAAACTTTTGCAGTCGCAGCAGGCACTGATGTACCATCCGTGTAAAGAACCGTCAGAACATCGGTCAGGGGCTGGGTTGTGAAGTTCACACGAACATGAGTGTTCGCACCAGCATGTACCGGAGTGGACCCCAGCACAGTGCCTTCCGCACCGTCTCGGGCATCATAAGCGTAGATCACGCCATCGGCATCGGCGCGGACGAGGTCCAGCGTGACACCGGAGTTGGTGTTTTGTGCTTCACCAACTTTGATGTAGTTGGTGCCAGCGAATGCGGCAGAACCTGCAACGGCGAGCACGGCGGCGGCAATAACGGTTTTTGCGGAATGAGCGGTCATAATTTTGGTCCTTTTCTTCTTCTTTGTGAGGTTGCGATCAGGTGCAACCTTGTTCCCGTCTCATATGGTCTCAATGATATGGTGATGTAAGAGGCTGAAAGTTCACAATAATGCGCGCAAAAAGTGACGATTTCGTGTGTGGCAAGGTGAAGTATGGCTTGTGCGCTTATGCATGACGGACATGTCATTGAATTTCGTATCAAGTTGGCCGTGCTTTGAGTGTGAAACGAAAAAGCCCCTTTGTTGGGGCTTTTTCGTCTCTCATTGTCGCGTGTCTCCCATATTGTCGAGGTCACGCAAAGTGGATGTCGCGACTTGCGAGCCTTGTTCTGTCAGGACCACGAGCGCCTTTTGTGCCGTGTTCGGGCTGAGTTGAACTTTAACGTCGGTGTTGGCGCCGGCGCGTAAGCTTCGAAAGCCCAAAGAAAAAGGGAGGTCCGGAGACCTCCCTCATCACGAAAAGCGAAAAACGCCGTTCGGCGCGGGCGGATTACATCGAAAACGAGACGCCGCAGCCGCAAGAGGCGGTCGCGTTCGGGTTGTCGATCACGAAACGCGCGCCGATCAGTTCCTCGGTGAAATCGATCACGGCGTTCTCAAGGAAGGGCAGAGACACCGGGTCGATCACAACCACGCCGCCTTCGCCTTTTAGGACGACATCGTCGGAGGCAGGCTCGTCCAGAGTGATGTCATATTGAAACCCGGAGCAGCCGCCGCCCTCAATCGCCACGCGCAGAGCCTTCTCTTCGCCGGTCATTTCGTTGATCTCGGCCAGTCGCGCATAGGCGCGATCGGTGACTTTCGGGGGCAAGGTCAGGGCCATAGTGTGTCTTCCGGGCGTTCAGGCTGAAAAAACAGCGGTTTATTGCAAAAACTCCACGTCATCTGTTTGTCGCGGAGAGTTGTCCACAATATAGTCCTGAGAAGGAACAGCGACAAGACAGCGATAAGGACGGACGCGCAAGCGTTCGGAAAGAGCAGATGTTGAAACCCTATGCGACCCAACCTTTTGAAACGCGTGGACGGCTCTATCCGGAGGAACTTTCCACCTTCCGCTCCCCGTTTCAGCGCGACCGTGACAGGATCATCCACTCCTCGGCCTTTCGGCGTCTCAAACACAAGACGCAGGTCTTTGTCGAACATGAGGGCGATTATTACCGCACGCGTCTGACCCATTCGATCGAGGTGGCGCAGGTGGCGCGGACCATCGCCGGGGCTCTGGGGTTGAACGAAGGATTGGCGGAGGCCGTCGCGCTGGCGCATGATCTCGGCCATTCGCCGTTCGGGCACACCGGAGAGGACGCGCTTGAAGTGCTGATGGAGCCCTATGGCGGTTTTGATCACAACGCCCAGGCGCTGCGGATCGTGACCAAGCTGGAACGCCATTACGCGACGTTCGACGGGTTGAACCTGACTTGGGAAAGTCTTGAAGGGATCGCCAAACACAACGGTCCGATCATCGGTCCCTATGCGGACAAGAAGAAACACCCCGAGGAGGCGCCGCTGCCCTATGCGCTCAAGGAGGTGAATGACCTGTTCGATCTGGAACTTCACACCTTTGCATCGGCCGAGGCGCAGGTGGCGGCGATTGCCGATGACGTGGCCTACAACCACCATGATCTGCACGACGGGTTGCGCGCCGGGCTTTTTACCGCCGAAGACCTTATGGAACTGCCACTCACCGGTCCGGCCTATGAGGAGGTGGATCGCCTCTATCCGGGACTTGAGCGCAATCGGCGTGACCATGAAGCTTTGCGTCGGATTTTCGGCTATATGGTGGAGGACGTGATCACGATTGCGACCAACCGCCTTGAAAGCGCCAAGCCCGAAACGGCGCAGGATATTCGCGATATGGATCGCACGATCATTCGGTTCTCGAAACCGTTCTTTCAAAACCTGAAAGCGATTAAATCATTCCTTTTCAAAAGGATGTATCGCGCTCCTTCGGTGGTGAAAGAGCGCAAACGCGTCACCCATATGGTCAATACGCTCTTCCCGCTGTTCATGGAAAAGCCCGAACTTTTGCCGGAAGAATGGCTGCATGAGGTCGAGGCCGTCACTTCCGATACGGAACTGGCGCGGATCGTGCTTGATTATGTGGCCGGGATGACCGACCGTTTTGCCATTCAGGAATTTGAGCGGCTCTGTAGCTGATCTCTTAGGAAAACGCACAAAGGAAACCGCAGCATGGCGACAGAACATGTGACGGGATTGGGCGCGGTCGAGGCCTTTGCTCTTGTTGGGACGCTGGGGGTCGGCGCGCAATGGCTTGCCTGGCGTCTCAAACTTCCCGCAATCGTTTTGATGCTGGCGGCGGGGCTGATCATCGGCCCGGCGCTCGGCATTCTCGATCCAAAGCGTGATATTGGCGATCTGGTGCAGCCTTTGATCTCGCTCGCGGTCGCGGTGATCCTGTTTGAGGGTGGATTGACGCTTGATCTGCACAAGCTGGGCGATGCGCGCAAAGGCGTGATGCGTCTGGTGGTGATCGGGGCGCCTTTGGGATGGTTTCTGTCGGCGGCGACGCTGCATTGGGCGGCGGGGTTGAGCTGGGAAACCTCAGCCGTGTTCGGCGGCATTATGGTGGTCACCGGGCCGACCGTAATCGCGCCGCTCTTGCGGCAGGCCAAGCTGCAAAAACGCCCCGCGAACCTGTTGCAATGGGAGGCCATCGTCAACGATCCGGTGGGCGCTTTGGCGGCGGTTCTGGCGTTCGAATTCGTGCTTGTGGCGCGGGAGGCGGAAAGTCTTGGCGTTGCTCTGACACAGCTTGGCGGTGGCATTGCCTTTGCTCTGGTCATCGGGGTCGTGGCAGGGGCGGCGATTTCCTATACTTTCCGCCGCGCTTTCGTGCCGGAATATATGAAAGTTCCGGTGCTGTTCGCCTCGCTTCTCGTCGCCTTTGCACTGCCCAATATGGTGCTGCATGAAAGCGGTCTTTTGGCGGTGACCATCATGGGGCTGATCATTGCCAATGCTGACCTGCCGTCTTTCGAGGAATTGCGCCGGTTCAAGGAACACGCCACCGTTCTGCTGGTGTCAGGGGTGTTTATCTTGCTCGCCTCGTCGATGGACTTTGCTTCTCTGGGGCAGCTGACTTGGCGGGCCGGGCTTTTCGTTGCCTTGGTGATCCTTGTGGCGCGGCCTTTGACGGTGCTGATTTCACTGATTGGCACGGGGCTGCCGCGCAATGAGAAATTGCTGATCGCCCTAACGGGGCCGCGCGGTGTCGTGCTGGTTGCGGTTGCAGGTCTGTTCGGCCAACGCCTTGCCGCAGCTGGCGTGTCCGACGGGGCCGTGATCGGGCCTTTGGCTTTCGTTCTGGTGCTGGCGACGGTCGTTTTGCACGGCTTTACGCTCGCCCCTGTGGCGCGGGCGCTGGGACTGGCCGCAAAAGGGCGTCCCGGTGTGCTCATGCTGGGCGGGTCGCGGTTCACAACCGCCTTGGGCGAGGTTTTGAAGCGCGAGGAGATCCCCGTGCTGATCGCCGATCCGAACCATGCTCGGCTTTTGCGCCCGCGCACGGCGGGATTGCCGGTGTTTTACGGCGATATTCTGGGCGAGGCGGCGGAAGACAGTCTTGAGATCCTGTCCTTCGAGACCCTGATCGCCGCCACTGAGAACGACGCCTATAACACGCTTGTCGCGACGGACTTCGGCTCTGAGTTTGGCCGCGAGCAGGTGTGGCAGATTGCCCGTGAGAAAGGCGAGCGTGCCCGCCATGCCTTGCCCTCGCAATTGGGCGGGCGGCCCTTTGGCGGCGGCAAGACCTTTGGCGAGTTGCAAGAGCTTATGCGCAGCGGATGGCGGGTCACCGCGACACCGTTGAGCGAAGATTACGGGTTTGATCAGTGGAAAGAGGAGCGGCCCCACGCACAGCTTCTCGGGCGGATCACCTCCGGTGGTGTGTTCAAGCGCTTCTTGCAGGAGGATGCGGAGCTGTTGTTCCCGAGCCGTGCGGAGGCCGCGATCGAAAGCCTGCCGGAAGATCAGAAGGAAACGGCACGCGATGGGCTTAAGCGGCGGCGCACAGACAGTCGCCTAAGCGCCGCGCGCGGACGAATGGGGCCGGGGGTGAAGCTTGTGGCGCTCGTCCCGCCAGAGGCTGAAAACAAACAGACGCAAGCCGAGCTTGCGTAGGGTCAAGCCCGTTGACCTTCGCCATACGCGTGGTAAACCCGCGCCAAGCTTTAAATTAGAGAGACGTCATGAACCTGTTCGCCGATATCCGTGTTCTTGTGATCGATAGCCTTACGGCTTTGACCGCCGAGGGCGTGCTGCCCGAGGGGCTCGATTTTGCCAATGTCGCGGTGGAACCGCCGCGCGATCCGCTGCATGGCGACATGGCGACCAATGCCGCGATGGTTCTGGCGAAACCCGCCAAGGCAAAGCCGCGCGATATTGCCGACAAACTGGCCGAGAAGCTCGCCGCCGACCCGCGCATCGACAGCGTGGATGTTGCCGGTCCCGGCTTCATCAACCTGCGGCTTGCGGAAGGCGTGTGGTCCGGGCTGGTCGAAACAGTCCTGAAAGCTGAGGCCTTTGGCCGTTCCACCCTGGGTGCGGGCAAGAAAATCAATGTCGAATATGTCTCCGCCAACCCGACCGGCCCGATGCACGTCGGCCACACGCGCGGTGCGGTGTTCGGGGATGCGCTGGCCTCTCTTCTGGATTTCGCGGGCTATGACGTGACGCGCGAGTATTACATCAACGATGGCGGCGCGCAGGTTGATGTCCTCGCGCGCTCCGCGTTTGAGCGTTACCGGGAGGCCAACGGTCTCAACCCGGAAATTGCCGAGGGCATGTATCCGGGCGATTACCTCAAGCCCGTCGGTGAGGCGCTGAAAGCGAAATACGGCGAGAGCCTTCTCGATAAACCGGAAAGCGACTGGTTGCCGGAAGTGCGCGAATTCGCCACCGACGAGATGATGAAGATGATCCGCGCCGATCTCGCCAGCCTTGGCGTCGAGATGGACGTGTTCTTCTCAGAGAAATCGCTCTACGGCACGGGCCTGATTGAGTCTGCGCTCAAGGAGTTGGACGACAAAGGTCTGATCTACGAAGGCGTTCTTGAGCCGCCGAAAGGCAAAACGCCGGAAGATTGGGAGCCGCGCGAGCAGACCCTGTTCAAATCTACCGAGCATGGCGACGACGTTGACCGCCCGGTGAAGAAATCCGACGGGTCCTGGACTTATTTCGCGCCCGACATCGCGTATCACTATGACAAGGTGAAGCGTGGCTTTGACGGGATCATCGATATTTTCGGCGCCGACCACGGTGGCTATGTCAAACGGATGAAAGCGGCTGTGTCTGCGTTGTCTGATGGCAAGGTGAACTGCGACATCAAACTGATCCAGCTCGTGAAGCTGTTCAAAAACGGTGAGCCCTTCAAAATGTCGAAACGGGCAGGGACGTTTGTCACCCTGCGCGATGTTGTCGAGCAGGCCGGCAAAGACGTGACCCGCTTCATCATGCTGACCCGCAAAAACGATGCGCCGCTCGATTTCGATTTCGACAAGGTGCTGGAGCAGTCGAAAGACAACCCTGTCTTCTACGTGCAATACGCGCACGCGCGGGTGCATTCGGTGCTTCGCAAGGCAGAGGAGCAGGGGATCACGCTCTCCAACAGCCCCCGCTTCGACGACCCAGCCGAAATTGCCGTTGCCCGCAAGATCGCTGACTTCCCGCGTCAGGTCGAGATCGCCGCGAAAGGTCATGAGCCGCACCGGATTGCGTTTTATCTCTATGAGCTGGCTTCTGACTTCCACGCGCTCTGGAACAAGGGCAACGAGAACGAAGCGCTGCGTTTCCTTCAGGATGATGCAGAGCTGTCATCGGCGAAAATCGCCCTACCGCGCGCCGTCGCCGTTGTTATTTCCGCAGGTCTTGGTATCCTTGGCGTAACTCCGGCTGAAGAAATGCGCTAAGCACTGACACTTGCGCAACTGACAGGCCAGAAACCAAAAGGGGAACCGCTGTATAAAAGAGGGCAATAGACCCCTCATGCGGTTTCTTAAGAGCATTTGATAACCCGTTAAGTTTAATGTGGTTAACTGAGTGAGGCTATTATGGTGCAGGATCGACTGCGAACAGGCTACACGTCGCCGCAGGATCAGAACGAAAGCTCTGAGTACATGTATGGCGCACGTCCCGAGCCCATGATGTCACGAGGCGATCAACAGTCAGGACAGGACCATCCCGGTTTGGGAGAGGCGCCTGACGAAGATCGGCTCTTTGCGCATGAACATGTGCATTATGAACAAACCACGCCCCGATCGTCCCTGAAAGGGTTCCAAGATCCTCGGGCGTCCTACAAGTCCGGCCCGGCCTATGTGTATGACACGACAGATGTCGAGGAAGAGCCGACCGGTGGGCCGCATCTTGGTCCGGCTCAATGGGCTGCGGCGATCATTTCGCTCGCTCTGATCATCGGGCTCGGCATTTGGGGCTATAAACTCTTGGTGCGTGACGTCAGCGGTGTGCCTGTGATCCGCGCCATCGAAGGCGCTGCTCGCGTGTTGCCTGATGAGCCCGGTGGGCAACTGGCAATGCATCAGGGGCTCGCGGTCAATTCCGTGACCGCCGACGGCTCCGCAGCCCCGCCCGCAGACAGTTATGTTCTGGCGCCGGCCGAGGCGCAGCTGACCGAAGAGGATCAGCCAATGGCGGGCCTTCAGCCCGTTTTGTCGTCTTATGAGCCATCGACTTCGGCTTATGATGTGCAGACGCCGGAAGAACCCGCCGCGCCGCTTGAGCAAGTGGCGGTGGAAGAAGACCCGCTTGAACTCGACAGTGTCGAGGACGTTGTTGCCAACACGGCTGACGAGGCGGCGAAGTTGATCGCAGAAGAAGATGCGCCTGAGGCGACTGTCATGTCCTCGCCTGTGCCGAAACTCCGCCCGGCGCGCCCGCTGCGTTTGGCCTCTCTGGAGGGCGGTTCGAGTGCGAGCCTTGATGGTGTTGCCGGAGATATTCTGTCGGCTGTGGCCGGATCGAAATCCACGCAGGAAATGCCCGCATCTGAGGTGCCTTCTGGTAGCCGATTGGTTCAAGTCGGCGCGTTTCAATCCGAGGACATAGCCCGTACGGAATGGGATCGTCTCTACGGCAAGTTTTCCGATCTGATGGAAGACAAGACCCGCGTCATCGAGAAGGCGGAAAGCGGCGGCAAGACCTTTTATCGGCTCCGCGCCTACGGGTTCGCCGATGCGTCCGACGCCAACCGTTTCTGTGCCGCTTTGACCGCAATGAACGCGGCCTGCGTGCCGACGGTTCAGCGCTGATCCGAACGATTATGGGGCAGGGTGCTTTCATTCTTGGCTGTGAAGGGCTTGCCCTGACGGCGTCAGAGAGTGCGTTTTTCAAGGATGCAAATCCGTTCGGGTTCATCCTTTTTGCGCGCAATGTGTCTGACCCGGAGCAACTCTCCGCACTCACGTCTTCCTTGCGTGAGTCTGTTGGTCGAGACGCGCCGATCCTGATCGATCAGGAGGGCGGGCGCGTGCAACGGATGCGCGCGCCGCATTGGCGTGAGTTCTTGCCACCATTGGATCAGGTCGAACAGGCGCAAAACCCGGAGCGGGCCATGTGGCTGCGCGGACGGCTTTTGGCGGAAGACCTGCACTCTGTCGGTATTGACGTGAACTGCGTTCCGGGGCTCGATGTGGCGACTTCGGACACGCATCCTTTCCTTCTAAATCGTTGCCTGTCCGCTGATCCTAAGCAGGTCGCGGATCTTGGGCGCGCCTTGGTGGACGGGATGGTCGGGGGCGGTGTTGCCCCGGTGATGAAACACCTTCCGGGCCACGGGCGGGGGACGGTTGATAGCCACAAGGGCCTACCGCGCGTGACTGTCAGCCGTGAGGCACTGGAGATAGATTTCGCACCGTTCCGGGCGTTGAATGATCTCGCCATGGGAATGTCCGCACATATCATCATGGACGCGATTGATCCCGACCGTCCGGCCACGCAAAGCCCCGCCGCGATCAAAGTGATCCGCGAGGAGATCGGGTTTCAGGGCCTTTTGATGACCGATGACATTTCCATGGGCGCGCTTGAGGGCACGGTGGTTGAGCGTGGCGAGAAAGCCCTTACAGCGGGCTGTGATCTCGTGCTTCATTGCAATGGCGACTTGGCCGAGATGGAAGCGATTGCAACGCTCGGCACCATGACGCCGAAGGCACAGGCGCGTGCAGATCGTGCGGCTCAGGCCCGACCAACCTATGTGCCCATTGACATAGACGCTTTGGCGGAAGAGTTTTTAAACCCGTAAGCGCATAACAAGGGGCCCGAATGGCCGATCCCGATCAATTCGACATTTCCGATATTCTGTCGGTCGAGGAACGCCTCGCCGCAGAAGCCTTGATCGTGGATGTGGACGGATTTGAAGGTCCGCTTGATCTTCTGCTGCAACTGTCGCGCACGCAGAAGGTCGATCTGATGAAAATCTCGATCCTGCATCTGGCGCAGCAATATCTGCTCTTTGTCGAGAAGGCGAAAGAACTTCGGATCGAATTGGCGGCCGATTATCTGGTGATGGCGGCTTGGCTTGCCTTCCTGAAATCGCGTTTGCTTTTGCCTCCGGACCCGACCGATGAAGGGCCCTCAGGCGAAGAGCTCGCCGCGCATCTGGCCTTTCAGTTGCAACGCCTCGAAGCGATGCGTGACTCGGCGGCCAAACTCATGGCGCGGGATCAGAAGGGGCGCGATTTCTTTGTGCGCGGCATTCCCGAAGAGGTCCAACGCCTGCGGAACGTCACCTACACCGCAAGCCTGCTCGATCTGATGCAGGCCTATGCACGGGTGCGGACGAAGGACGAATTCCGGCCTTTCGTGCTCGACCGCGAGGCGATCCTGTCGATGGAACAGGCGCTGGAAAAGCTGCGCCATCTGATCCCATATGCGGTCGAATGGGCCGATCTGTCGAGCTACCTGCCCGAAGGCTGGGAGATGGACCCGAAAAAGCGGCGCTCGGCCACGGCTGCAACCTTTGCGGCCTCTCTCGAACTCGCCAAGCAGGGACAGATCGAGATACGCCAAGGCGGCACTTTCGCGCCGATCGAGATCAAGGCCCGCCAGATCAAATCACCACGGAGAGAACATGGCTGAGGACATGGAACAAGAAGAGAGCCTGTTCGAGGCACCGCCCTTGGCCGAACAGGAGCGGATGGTCGAAGCCGTGCTTTTCGCCTCCGCCGATCCCGTGACCATCAACGATCTTGCCGGGCGCATGCCGCACGGCTGCGAGCCGAAAGCCGCGCTTGAACTTTTGCAGAAACGCTATGAAGGGCGGGGCGTGCGGGTTGTGCGTGTGGGTGAGGCTTGGGCGATCCGAACCGCTTCGGACCTCGGGTTTCTGATGCAGAAAGAAACGGTCGAGACCCGCAAACTCAGCCGCGCGGCCATCGAGACGCTTGCGATTATTGCCTATCATCAACCCTGTACCCGCGCCGAGATCGAAGAAATCCGTGGCGTCTCCGTATCGCGTGGGACGCTTGATCAGCTGATGGAACTGGAATGGATTCGCTTTGGTCGCCGCCGGATGTCGCCGGGACGTCCTGTGACCTATGTCGTCACGCCCGCTTTCCTTGATCACTTTGGTCTGGAAACCGCGCGCGATCTTCCGGGCGTCAAGGAACTTCGCGCCGCAGGGCTTTTGGAGAGCCGTCCGATGCCGGGGCTTGATGATGAGGCTGGCGCGGATGAGGAACAGGACGATCTCTTTGAGGATGAATCCTAAAACGATCCATAAGGTTGACCGTGGAAAGGCCACATTCTCGTGCTAAAGCGTTTCTACTTAAACCTGAATCAGGGTTTGAGCAGAAACGCGGAGCAACGTCCAAGCGGAGCGGGCGTTTCGACTTTATGTGATAGATCAAGTTAAAGTCGAAACGCTTTAGATCCGGGGTATTGGCCGTGAAGACAGGCAAAAGACAAAGGCGCAGGACATGAATTTGGACAGGCTGATCAACATGATCATCAACCGTGTGGTGCGCACGTTGGTGAACAAGGGCGTCAACGCAGGGATCGACGCGGGCACCAAGAGCCTCGCAAAGCGCCGGGTCGGGAAAACGGGTCAGGGCGATGAACTTGATGCGGAGCAGTCGGCTGATCAGGCGCGGATGGCAAAGCAGAGCCGCGAAACCGTCAAACGCGCGCGCAAAGTGGCGCGTGTGACGCGTCGTATCGGGAAGTTCTGATCGCCATACCTGACACTCATTTGGCGACAGAGCCTTGCTTCAAGCCCGGAAATGTTTCGAGAGCTTGAGACCCTGTCCTTGATAGTTGGAGGCAAGATCGGCACCGTAAAGCCGGTCCGGGCGATCTTCCATCCGTTCATAGACCAGACGACCGACGATCTGCCCGTGCTCTAGAACAAAAGGCGCCTCATGGCAGCGGACTTCCAACACGCCGCGCGCACCAGCGCCGCCTGCGCCAGCGTGACCAAAGCCCGGATCGAAGAAGCCCGCGTAATGCACGCGGAATTCACCAACCATCGCAAGATAAGGTGCCATTTCGGCGGCATAATCCGGCGGGATGTGGACGGCTTCGCGGCTCACTAGGATATAGAACGCGCCCGGATCGAGGATGATCTGCCCGGTCTTGGAATAAATCGGCTCCCAATATTCCGCAGGGTCATAGAACCCGATGTTGTCGAGATCGATCACCCCAGTGTGCGGCTTGGCGCGATAGCCGACGAGCGTGCCGTCTGCGGGTTTGAGATCGACGGAAAACCCAAGGCCCTGATCAATCACCGCCGTGCCATTCACCAGAGGGCTCTCGGCATGCAGCGCTTGAAGTTCCTTGTCGCTCAAAACGGCTTGTCCGGCGCGGAAACGCACTTGGTTGAGGCGCATGCCGGGACGGACAAGCACGGAGAAAGAGCGAGGGCAAATCTCGGCATAGAGCGGACCGTCATAGCCCGGCGCGATACGGTCGAATTCGACGCCGCCATCGGTGATGAGACGGGTCAAAAGGTCCAGACGACCGGTCGAACTTTTGGCGTTGGCGACGGCCTGAATGCCTTCGGGCAAAGACAGGTTTTCCATCAGCGGCACGACATAGACGCAGCCCTTTTCGAGAACCGCACCGTCGCTCAGGTCGATCTGGTGCATCTCGAATTCGGACAGCCGATCTGCGACCGTGCGGCCTTCGCCCGCAAGGAAAGAGGCGCGCACCCGCCAAGCCCGCGTGCCAAGCCTCAGATCGAGGGAGGCGGGTTGCACCTGAGCGTCGATGACGGATGGTTCGGCGGAAATTTCGCCACGTTTAAGCATATCACGAATGGCATGATCGGCCAAAACACCCATGACGATCCTCCCGCTAGATCTTGTATCTGATCACAGAGCTTTAACGCAAAACCGCCCGCAAGCCCAGAGGGTTGCGAGCGGTTTTGAGGTGTTATGGTCGGGCTAGCAGGACTTGAACCTGCGACCTTCCGTCCCCCAGACGGACGCGCTACCAGACTGCGCTATAGCCCGATGTGGACCCCTTAAATAGTCATTTCCTGAGCGGGGGCAAGCGTTAATTTGGCAAATTCAGACCAAATATTTCGGGCAAATATTTTGGAGAAGATGCCCGTGAATTGACGCGTCGCGATCTCAGCTGGCCAAGCGGTCTTTGAGCGCTTGGGCGCGCACCAACAGGTCCGCGATTTCATCCGGGGCGACTTTGCTCAACTGGCGATGATTGAGCTGTCCGAGCAGGACATGGTGCGGGAATTCGATTGGATCGTCGTCCTCGGGATCATATTGCAGCAGGAGATGCGGCCCAAGCGGTTCTGCCGGGGCTTGTGCGAGTTCCTCTGTGATCTCGGGCGCGCCTTCGATCTGGTCAGGGGGTGAAAATGTGTCGTCGCTGGTGTCGTCGGTTTCCGCCGTTTCGTCGTCCGCGGCTTCGTCGTCAGCTGGTTCGCTTGCAGCGAAATAAGCGGCGGTTTCGAGAGCAGGGGAAACATCTTCCGCGATGGTTTCATCCTCTTCAGATGTCTCGAAAAGCTCAGGCTCTTCGTCGCTCACGCTCTCCGACCCAAGATCAAAATCGAAAGACGATTGTCCTGGCAGCCCTGTCGTTTTTTTCTGAGGAATGACGTCTGTCTCTGCGGCTTCAGGGGCCGGGCGCGTAAAAGGAATCACCCGCTCTTCCGGTTCAGGCATTTCGAAATCGTCCTGCGGAACCATTTCCGCCATAGGGGCCGGGGGAATCGGTGCTTTTTCCGGGGCGGGGGCCGCGATGGGGTCCACGCCGTCGATCACGGGAGACAGCGAGGCGACATATTTGACGCCGTGTTCGCGCAGGAGTTTCTGCACCCCGCGAATGGTCATGCCGTCGTCATGCAGCAGCTTCTTGATGCCGCCTAAAAGCGCCATGTCGGAGGGGCGATAATAGCGACGCCCACCCGCACGTTTGACCGGTTTGACCTGAGTAAATCGGCTTTCCCAAAACCGCAGAACATGTGCGGGCGTGTCCAGCCAATCGGCAACCTCGCTAATTGTGCGGAAGGCGTCCGGTGATTTATCCATTTCAGATCAAACCTTTAAGCGGAATTACGATTTGTTGCCTGCCGCCACACGGTCCTTCATCAGATGTGAAGGACGGAAGGTCAGGACGCGGCGCGCCGGGATCGGAGCCTCGTCGCCGGTCTTCGGGTTGCGGCCGACACGCTCGGCTTTCGAGCGGACGGAGAAAGTGCCGAAAGACGAAATCTTGACGGTCTCGCCCGCGACAAGCGCGTCGGACACATGGCCCAGAACGCTTTCGACAAGCGCAGCGGATTCATTGCGGCTCAGGCCAACTTCGCGAAACACGGCTTCGCTGAGGTCCATGCGGGTCAAAGTCTTGTTCATTTTTCTTTCTCCCCCTGTGAAACGGTTGTTGTGGAGAGTGGCAGTTTGGCAAGCTTGCGTCAATATCAATGACTTGGGCGAAGGTGTTGAGATACCGAACCTGTCCGAATGGTCAGGTTTGCCTCACTTTCGCAGGCTTACGCCGTGTCACCAACGGATAACAACAGCGCCCCAAGCCAACCCGCCACCGATCGCTTCGGCGACACAAAGGTCGCCTTCCTTGATCTGGCCGCGTTCCTTGCCGACCGACATGGCCAGCGGGATCGAAGCGGCAGAGGTATTGCCGTGGTCCTGAACGGTTACGACAACCTTATCCATGGAATGGCCGAGCTTTTTCGCCGTGCCTTCGATGATGCGGATATTCGCTTGGTGCGGGACGATCCAGTCGATGTCCTCGGGCGCCAAACCCGCCTTACCAATCGCGCTCTCCGCGGTTTCTGCCAGTTTCACCACGGCCTGACGGAACAGGGCGTTGCCTTGCATCCGGAGCTTGCCGGAGGTGCCGGTGGTGGAAACGCCGCCATCGACATAGAGCATGTCTTTGTAGGAGCCATCGGAATTGAGATCGACGGCGAGAATGCCGCGATCCTGTGGCGTACCGGCCTCTTCACGTGCTTCGAGGACCAGAGCGCCTGCGCCGTCGCCAAAGAGCACACAGGTGGAGCGATCTTCCCAGTCCATGATGCGGGAGAAGGTTTCGGCCCCGATCACCAGCACGCGTTTCGCCTGACCGGAGATGATCTGGGCGTTGGCGTTGGACAGGGCGTAGATGAACCCGGCGCAAACGGCTTGCACATCGAAGGCAAAGCCGCAGGACATGCCCAGTTCTTTCTGGATCATGGTCGCGACGGAGGGGAAGGTCAGATCCGGCGTCGATGTGGCGACGATCACCGCATCGATGTCGGAGGCTTCAAGCCCTGCGTCTTGCAACGCGGCCCGAGCGGCATTTGCGCCCATCATGGAGGTGGTTTCCCCCTCGGCGGCAAAATGGCGCCGCTCAATCCCGGAACGGGTGCGGATCCACTCATCGGATGTATCGAGGGTTTTTTCGAACTCTGCGTTCTCGACCACGCGGGAGGGGAGGTAGTGCCCCACGCCTGCGACGACTGCCCGGACTGTCATGGACAAGACCTTATGTTATTTATGACGTTCCGTCATTTTGCGATGTGGCGACGGCGGATGCAACCCGTGCTGCCAAGCGATCGGTAAAGCCGGAAGCGGAAAGCTCATAGGCCAGTTTGATCGCGGCAGAGACGCCGGTGGCATCGGCCGAGCCGTGCGATTTGACCACGGTCCCTTTGAGGCCGAGGAAGACACCGCCGTTCACACGGCGCGGGTCGATTCGTTTCTGCAGGCGCTTCAAAGAGGTCAGGGCGAGCAGGGCGGCAATGCGCGAGAGCGGTGTCGCCTTGAACGCTTCCTTGAGAAGGTCGCCAACGAGTTTCGCGGTGCCTTCGCCGGTTTTGAGCGCAATGTTGCCGGTAAAACCGTCGGTGACGATCACATCGACAACATCACCGGGGATATCGCCGCCTTCGACGAAGCCTTTGAAATCATAGCCGCCAATGCCCGCCGCATTTGCGATCAGTTCATTGGCTTCTTTGAGTTCAGCGCGACCTTTGTGCTCTTCGGTACCGACGTTGAGCAGGCCAATGCGCGGGGTCTCAAGGTTCAACCCGTTGCGCGCATAAGAGGCGCCCATCATGGCATATTGCAAGAGATCACGCGCATCGGCGCGAATGTCTGCACCGACGTCGAGCATGACGTTGAAGCCTTGCGGATTGCGGGAGGGCCAGAGACAGGCGATGGCCGGTCGATTTACGCCATCAAGCTTGCGTAGGCGGATCATCGAGGTCGCCATAAGCGCACCTGTGTTTCCACAGGACACGCAGGCCTGAGCCTCACCATTTTTTACCGCATCAATAGCGGAGCGCATGGAGGTGTCCGTGCGGCGCATCGCCTGAGACGGTTTGTCATGCATGGTGACAACGCCGGGCACGTCGCGAATCTCAACACGATCACGCAGCACTTTGCGTTTGCGCACGAGTTTTTCCAACTCGGCACCGGGGCCATGCAGGATGAAATTCAGATCGGGATTCTTGGACGCAGAACGGACAATACCGGCGACAACTGCCGCCGGTCCGCGATCGCTGCCCATGGCATCGATCGAAAGCGTAATGCGCGTGCCCTTGAGGGCGCCAAGACGCCCTTTGGCTTTGGCGTTCGCGATGTCAGTCACCGTGGTGTCCGTTTCCTTGTTCTCCGGGGTCTGTCCCGAACGGGTCGGGGCATGGACATCGGAAGAGGTCTCGGACGGGCTCATGCTCATCTAAACGCCAAAAGGGTCTTCGTGCTTACGCAGCGTCTTCGTCGAGATCGATCTCGTCGGCCTGAGCAACGACTTCACGATCGTCGTAGTGACCGCAAGCGCCACAGACGTGGTGCGGGCGCTTCAGCTCGCCGCAGTTCGGGCATTCAGCCGGGTTGCCAGCGACCAGGGAGTCGTGGGCGCGGCGCATGTTCCGCTTGGAGCGGGTGACTTTATTCTGAGGGACAGCCATGTCTCAACCTCGGTAGCAACGGGCAGAGACCCATTCGGATCCGTGCCTCTGGTGGGCGGGGCGGATGCCCCTGATTCAGGTGCGGGCCTCATGCCCGGCGAAAACTTTGGCGCTTCATAGGCCTTCGTGAGCAGAGTGTAAACCATGGTTTGCACCGATGGATTTGGTCTGCGCGTCAAGCGACTGCATACAGGGAAGCGAGGCCGGGAACATACTCGCTTTCTGATTCCATGCAAGTCTTTTGTTTGCGCGTGTTAAATCACGCTTATTCGTCGTCTTTTCCAAGCTTATCGCGCAGTGCTTTGAGGGCTGCGAAAGGTTTCGCATCCTCGTCGCGCATGGCTTCTTTCCCCGGCTCGGTGAATTGCGTCACACCAAGCTCAGCGCCTTCCGCGCGCGGATAATCTGGAGCGGCGAGCGCCAAGGCCTCCTCAGCCACACGCGATAAGACGAGCATCGTGGGCAGGGGCTCGACATTGTCGTCCTCCGGCATCTCGAACTCCTGCTCTGGATGAAATTCTTCGTGAAGATCGGCAATATAGCTGCGCGTCACCGGTACCTCTAGGCGGGTGGTCACCGGGACGAGCGTTGCGACACAGGGTTGCACCACCGTGGCCCCCAATGTGCCTTCAAGACGCCAGTCGCGTTTGCCGACGGGCATGATCTTGCCCTCGAATTTCATTTTTCGGACGGAGCTTAGCCCAAGGTCGCTGGCCATTTCTTCCAAGTCTTCGCTGGACGGAACGAGTCGGAAGGAATGCGCATGGGCGTCGGAAAGATCGCGCAGGCGCAAGTCACTGCCCCAGCTGTTCAGGCCGTCATGTCCCATGATGGAAGTCTCCTTGATCGTCGGACGCTGTTTCTATAAGCCGGATACGAGGCGCAAGCGCACAAGGCAAGAGGGGGCATATGTCCGACCACATTTTCCCGAAGGGGACCGTTTTGGGGACCGCAGTTATGAAAGCCGTTCTGGGACTGGCTTTGGCCCTCTCTCTGAGCGCCTGTGTCGCTCAATTCCGCAATCATGGCTATGTGCCGACCGAGGATCAACTGTCGCAGGTGATCGTGGGTGTAGATACCAAGGACACCGTGGCCGATGTGATCGGCGCGCCGGGGGTCGAGGGGATTCGTGACACTTCCGGCTGGTATTACGTTCGCTCGCAGTTCCGCCACCTCGGCGCGATGGAGCCGAAAGAGGTGGATCGTCAAGTGGTTGCGATCTCTTTCGATTCGAAAAACGTGGTCAGCAACATCGAACGTTTTGGCCTCGAACAAGGCCATGTCGTCGCTCTGGAACGCCGTGTCACGGATGACAACATCAAGGGCGTGACCTTCCTTCAACAGCTCTTCGGCGGCATCGGCAACATCTCTGCGGAACAGCTTCTGCAATAAGAACGCTCTCCGACCAAAGACAGCAAAGCCGCCCCGACCGGGCGGCTTTTTTTATGTCTGTGTGGTGCCTTGAAGGGCTTCAAAACCCGTGTCGGCCTTGCGTCGGCTTTCTGTCGGATTTTTGTCGGGCAGGTTTTGCCTGACGCTGGCCGCTCAGTCCGGCACGAAACGGATCGACACACCGTTGATGCAATAGCGCATCCCTGTGGTCTCGCGCGGCCCGTCCGGGAAGACATGCCCCAGATGCGCGCCGCATTCGTCGCAATGCACCTCGGTGCGGACCATGCCGAAAGAGGTGTCGCGGGTTTCGGCGACGGGGGCGTCGGCCTTGGTCTGATCAAAGGACGGCCAGCCGCAATGCGATTCAAACTTGTTTTCCTGCCGGAACAACTCCGCCCCGCAACAGGCGCAGGTGAAGGCGCCGGGGGCTTTCGGGAACCCCGGATGCGAAAACGCGCGTTCCGTGCCATGCTGGCGCGTGACGCGATATGTCTCCGGATCCAGCTCCTCGCGCCACTCGGCATCTGATTTTTCGATTTTAGGCATGTGCGGCTCCTGTTGTGGCTTGGGAGGAAGATAGGGGGTGCGGGGCTGGTGGCAAGGGGGGGGGCGCAGGCTGTTGAAGGTGATATCCGGCGATGTTTTTGGTCCGGACGGACCGGGGTTGGCCGCTAATGCTCTTTTTCTGTGGTTTGTCTTTGTTGGAGCGAAAGTCAGCTCTCGCTCTGTTGGCGTGCGTCTCTGGCGGATGAAGCCGAGGGGCCGGTCCTGGCCCCTCGGAGATATTCATTATCTGAGCCTCGGGCTCACGTAGGGTCTCATGCGAACCTTCGACGACGCCCGATTTGATGGGCGATCAGCTCTATCACCAGCAGAATCAGCATCGACAGCCCGACCAGAGGGAAGAAGATTCCCGCTACGATTGCCATCCCGAGCAAGGTTCGGGGAATGCGCCAGTCGGTTGGGACGGCCGGAATGCCCAAGGCACCGGAAGGCCGACGTTTCCACCACATGATCGCCGCCGAAATGCAAAGCATGATCATTGCGAGGCAGGCGAGGAGCAGGACCACTTGGTTCAGCAAGCCCCATTCCTGGCCCATGTGGACTGAGATGCCCCACTCTGCCCAGCGCCCCAGAGTGCCCAGGTCTTTGAGGCCTGCATCGTAGAGAACCTCGCCCGTGTAGCGGTCAAGGTGGATGACCCGTTCATAGGTGATGTCGTCCGGGTAGACGGAGGCCGTGAAGACACCGGTCGGCGTGGTCGGTATGTTGATGGCATATCCCGGCACGATGCCCAGTCGCTCGACCGTGGCGACCACTGTGTCGAGGGTCGCAAGCACGGTGCCGTCCGGCACAGCGGAGGTCACAGCTTGTTCGCCGTGGCCTGCATGAGCGCCGCCCTCAGGTGCCTGTGATGACGGGATCGGCTGGCGCTCCATGATCCAAGGGGCGCGGTCGACCACGTCCTGAGTGGGCACCGTGGATTGCGGTGTGTCGGACCAGTAGCCATCGGGCATACCGAGGCCGAGCGCATAGGCGGTGTCGTAGAATTTCGCCCCCCAGACCCCGGACCAGGGCAGGCCGGTCATGGCGAGAAATACGATGAAGACACCGGTGTAGATTCCGGTGACCGCATGTAGGTCTCGCCACCAAGGTCTGCCCCGCGTGGCCTTGATGCGCAGCGTTCCCACGGTCTTGCGGCCGCGCGGAAGCCACAGGTAGATGCCGCTGGCCACCAGAAGGACCATCCAGCCCGCTGCGGCCTCGATCAACCGATTGCCGAACCAGCCGACATATTCCAGCGAATGCAGTTTGCGCACGACATACATCGCCGGGCTGCCAGCCGCGCCGCCGTCCCAGAGCGTGCCCAGCACGCGCCCATCGTAGGGATTGACGTAGATCGTGTTGCGGAGCCCATCGTCTCCGACAATGTCGACTTCGGCGCTGCGGTTCTGGGCCGGGGCTGGCGTATAGGCCCGAAGCGTGCCGGGATGGGTGGCCAACGCGGCTCCGGTAATCTGCGATGGCGACAGGGCCTTGGCCCCGACTTCGACGAAGCGCAGTTGTCGCTGCGCGGCATTGTTGATCTCATCCTTGAAAAGATAGATCCCGCCGGTCACGGCAAGGATCAGAACGAAGGGCAGGACGACAAGCCCTGCGATGAAGTGCCAGCGCCAAACGGCGCGATAGAGTGCAGCGCTTGCTGCACGGTTTATGTTGTTTGTCATTGGTACATTTCTTCGACCCGCCTAAAGCGTTTCTCAAAAAAGACTGAGGCGCTCAACTTATGAGAAACGAAGCAACATCAATGCATTGTGGCAACGCATTGTAGCAACGTTTTCGCTCAATCTGTTTCAGATTAAACGAAAAACGCTTTAACAGCGGTCACAGTAAGAAGGGTGGCCCCGTGCCTTTGATAGCAGGGGCCTCGATTCAGTGCAGGTCAGACGGCCCTTGGAGGGGCCCTTGTGGAATGATTGATGTTGCGCGCCTGTGCTGCGCGCTGCAGCGTCTCCCCCTGTCGCCAAAGCTCGTGCGGTCGGAATGCAAAGCACATATCCGGCACAGATACATGAGGAGGATGAGGAGTCGCGTGACAGAATGGGCAGGTGTGCTTGTGCCCTGAGTGATCGCCGCAGGCATCGTTCAGCGTCACGCCATAGACCATCGCATAGACTTCCCGAGCGTTGCTGGAACTGTCGGGTGCCATCAGAGACGCCGAGACAACACTCGTCACTGCGAGGCAAAGGCCGAGCATCAGAGAGAATATGATTGTGGTCCGGACGGTCATGGAAAAGATATGCCCGAAACTCTTGCAAAGGTGAATAGTGTTGATCGAGACGACACTCATTCGCAATACGCACACTTTCATCTCAAGAGCCGCGAACTTCCGTTTCCGCCAATGCCAAATCAACACCGACCTCACACCGCACCTTCTCAACATATCGAGCCTAGCGTCTCTTTCTCCCCAAACCCAACCTTCAAAAAACCGTCATCTCTTGCAGGCATGAAGGGGCGACCCCATAGTCTTATAATGTGAGACGCGAGAAAGGTTGTTCGAGATGTTCAAGCTCAAGGGCCGCTATACGGTCCGTTTCGCCGAAAGCCGTGCAGATATCGAGGCGGCGCAGAGGTTGCGCTATCTGGCGTTTGTTGCCGGGACGGGCGCGGCGGCGCGCCAAGATGGGCTTGAGGCCGATGATTTCGACGTGCTCTGCCGTCATGTCTTGATTGAAGAGCGCAAGAGCGGGCGGCTGGTCTGCACCTATCGGTTTCTCGATCTCGACGGCGGCGCGCATATTTCGCAGAGCTATTCGGCGCAGTTTTACGGGCTTGAAGGGCTCGCGGCGTATCAGGGGCGGATGCTGGAGATGGGGCGGTTCTGCATTCATCCAGAGTGTCACGACCCGGACATCCTGCGCATCGCCTGGGGCGCGATGACGCGCTATGTGGATGAGCAGGATGTCGAGCTTTTGTTCGGCTGTTCGTCGTTTCATGGCGCGGATTGGGCGCTGCATGCCGATGCCTTGGCAATGCTGAAACACCGCCATCTCGGGCCGAAACGGTTTTTGCCGAAGGTGAAAGCGCCGAACGTGTTCAAATTTGCCGCGCGTCTGCGGCGCAAGCCGGACGCGAAACGCGCGGCCAAGGCGATGCCGCCGCTCCTGAAGACTTATCTGATGATGGGTGGCTGGGTGTCGGATCACGCGGTGGTGGATCGGGATTTGAACACGATCCATGTGTTCACCGGGGTGGAGATCAAGTCAATCCCGCCAGCGCGCAAGAAGTTGTTGCGCTCTGTGGCGGGCTGATCAGCGTTTTTCCAGAGCGAGGCGCAGGCCCAGCGCGATGAGAATCGCGCCCAGAGAGCGTTCCATCCATTTGCCAAGGGTTTGAGAGCGGCGGAGCGCCGCGCCGAGGCGGTCGCCCATGAGGATGAGCGGCGGCTCGATCAATGCGGCGGCGAGGATGACCAGCGTGCCGTGGAGAAAGAGCTGTGCGGGCAGGGGACCGGCGCCCTCGACCACGAATTGCGGTAGGAAGGCCAAAAAGAACAGCGCGACTTTCGGGTTCAGGATGTCGGTGAAGATGCCCTGCCGGAAGATCGCCCACGGGTTCAGTTTTGGGCCGGAGACGTCTTTGTCGGAGAGAAACGCGCTGCCGTCAGAGCGGAGCGCCTGAATGCCGAGCCAGACGAGATAGGCGACGCCGACCCATTTCACGATGGAAAAGGCCACGGCTGATGTCATCAGGATGGCGGAGAGCCCGGCGGCGGCCATCACCACATGGACCATCGCGCCGATCCAGACGCCGAACATCGCGGCAAAGCCCGCGCGTTTGCCGCCGCGAAGCGTCTGGCCAAGGATGAAGGCGAAATCCGGCCCCGGCGCGAGGTTCAAAAGCAGCGCGGCGGAAAGGAATGTGGTCCAATGGAGAAGGCTATACTCAAACATGGCGCGATCATAGGAAGCCACGGGGTCCACGCAAATTGCGTTTTGTGACGCAGGCCCTCACATCCGTTGATATTGACCTTTCACGCGCTTCACAGTAGCGCAGAGCCATGGCACGCGCACCCGTTTTACAACTCTCCGACATTTCGCTCACCTTTGGTGGAAACCCTGTCTTTGACGGGCTGTCTCTGATCGTTCAGGAGGGCGACCGGGTCGCGCTCGTGGGCCGGAACGGTTCTGGCAAATCAACGCTCATGAAGGTCATGGCCGGGCTGGTGGAGGCCGACAAGGGCAGCCGCGTGCTCGGGCCGGGGATCACGGTCGGCTACATGGAGCAGGACCCGGACCTGTCGGGTTTCGAGACGCTTGGCGATTTCGCGGCGTCCCAGCTTGATGCAAGCGAAAGCTATAAGGTCGATATGGTGGCCGAAGGGCTGAAATTCGATCCCGCCACGCCGGTCGCGACCGCCTCGGGCGGGGAACGTCGGCGCGCGGCTCTGGCCAAACTTCTGGCGGAAGCGCCGGGGCTGATGCTTTTGGACGAACCGACCAACCACCTTGATATCGAAGCGATTGCGTGGCTCGAAGAGGAGCTGCGCGGGACGAAAACCGCCTTTGTGCTGATCTCGCACGACCGGGCCTTCCTGAATCACCTGACGCGGGCGACGCTTTGGATCGACCGGGGCGAAGTGCGCCGCCAAGAGCAGGGCTTTGAAGCTTTTGAAGAGTGGCGCGACAAGATCTGGGACGAAGAGGATCAGCAGCGGCATAAGCTGAACCGCAAGATCAAGGCCGAAGCCCGTTGGGCGGTCGAGGGCATTTCCGCCCGCCGCAAACGCAACATGGGCCGGGTGCGGGCGCTGCAAGACCTGCGCTCCGAGCGCGCCAGCCAGATCAAGCGTCAAGGCACGGCGGCGATGGAGCTTGAAGTGGCGGAGAAATCCGGCAAGCGGGTCGTCGAGGCCGATCACATTTCCAAGAGTTTCGGCGAGCGCGTGATCATTCGTGATTTCTCGATCAAGGTCGGTCGCGGTGATCGCATCGCTTTTGTCGGCCCGAACGGGGCCGGGAAGACGACGCTTTTGAAAATGCTCACGGGTGAGATGGAGCCGGATGCCGGCACCATCAAGCTTGGGACCAAGCTTGAGATGGCGGTGTTCGATCAGACACGCTCGAACATTCGCGAAGATTTGACCCTTTGGGAGGCGATGACCTCTGACAAGGAGATTTCGGTCTCCGGCAAGGCGGATCAGGTCATGGTGCGCGGCACCCCGAAACATGTGGTCGGTTATCTGAAAGACTTCCTGTTTTCCGAAGCTCAGGCCCGTGCGCCCGTGGCGTCGCTTTCGGGCGGTGAGAAAGCCCGTCTGCTTTTGTCGAAAATCATGGCGAAACCGTCGAATGTCTTGGTGCTCGACGAACCGACCAACGATCTCGACATCGAGACGCTTGATCTGTTGCAGGAACTTCTGACTGATTTCGAGGGCACGGTTTTGCTGGTCTCGCACGACCGGGATTTCATTGATCGCGTTGCGACTCAAACGGTTGCGGTGCCGGGGGATGGCAGCGCCACGCTCTATGCGGGCGGATGGTCCGATTATCTGGCCCAGCGCGGCGGGGCGGCCTTCGCCAGTGATAAGCCGCATGTGAAGCCCGCGGACAAAGGCGCGGCAAAACCTGTGGCGCAAGCTGCAAAACCGGCGCAGAAACCTGCGAAATCCGGGCTGTCATTTACCGAAAAACATCGGCTTGAAGCCCTACCGGGAGAGATCGAACGGCTGGAGGCTGAGATTGCCAAACTTGGCCAGCTTTTGTCCGATCCTGAGCTGTTCACGCGCGAGCCGGTGAAATTCAAAAAAGCCACCGAAATGCTGACCCAACGTCAAGCGACGCTGATGGCGGCAGAGGAAGAATGGCTTACGCTCGAAGAGAAAAATTCCGACGCTTGAGATGTGCGATTTCTGGCCGACATCGTTTTGTCGGCCAGTTTTTGCCAGTCACTCATACCTCTTGGGCGGCTTTTGACCGATTTAGGGTACTTCACGGTTTCCTCACGCTGGCGTGACCGCCGGACCTCTGTTTTCTCGGAACATTTCCTCTATTTGTCTCGTTGAGATGCTGATGAAGGCATCACCTCAGAACGAGGCAGAAAAGGAGAATAACATGAAACGTATCGCAACCCCCGCCATTGCTCTGGCAACTTTGGCTCTGACCGCTCCGGCTTTCGCTGGCGGCTATTCTGAACCGGTCGTTGAACAACCGGTTATGGCTGCTCCGGTTCCGGTTGCCGTCGGCACCGACTGGACTGGTGGCTACGCTGGTGCGACGCTCGGCTACGGCTGGGCTGACGGCGCTCTCGATGACAGCGACGACATGACCTACGGTGTGTTCGGCGGCTACGACTATGATTTCGGCAATTTCGTCCTTGGTGGCGAGTTGGAATACAATGCCACCGAGCTTGAAAACGACACCGCTGATCTCGACAACCTGACCCGCCTGAAACTGCGCGCTGGTTACGACATGGGTAAAACCCTTGTTTACGGTGTGGTTGGTGCGGCTTACGCCGAAGCTGACATCGACGGCAGCTCCTACAGCGACACCGGCTATGTCTACGGTATCGGCATGGACTACCTGATGACCGACAACATCGCCGTGGGCGCCGAACTTCTGCAAAACGAGTTCGACGGTTTCGACGGCAGCGGTTCCGATCTTTCGGCAACCACTCTGGGTGCTCGTGTAAGCTTCCGCTTCTAAGCGCAAGCTGAGACCTGTTTACGGTCCCCCCCGGATGGTCAATTTCTGACCATCTCAAGCCCTCCGTCCCCCCCGACGGAGGGCTTTGATTTTTCAGGTCTCTGTTTGTTTCAACATCCGATTGCCAAGCCGAACGGGCGCGTTACAGTGGGACGCGTAACGGGAGGGGCTCATGGCGCTCGAAGATGCAAAAAAACAGATTGATCTGGCCTTTACCGGCTCCGGACGGGGGCTGGCCTATGAAAACGCTTTTGGTGGCGCACTGTCGGCCTTTCGTCGTCGCTACACCAAGGATTTGACGGGGGTTGATCTTGCGATCACCGGTGTGCCCTTTGATCAGGCGGTGACCAACCGTCCCGGCACCCGTCTTGGCCCGCGTGCGATCCGGGAAGCCTCTGCTTTGCAGCCTTTTGATGCGCCTTATGGCTGGGGTTATTCGCCTTTGGACGAGTTCACCGTGGTGGATTACGGCGATCTGGCCTTTGACTATGCGATGGTTTCCGAATTCCCGGACCGTTTGACGGATCACATCCGAGGCATTTTGGCGAGCGGCGCCGGGAGCCTCGTACTCGGCGGCGATCATTACATCAGTTACCCGACCCTCAAGGCGCATGCGGAGAAGTTTGGTCCGCTGAGCCTTATCCATTTCGATGCGCATTCCGATACGTGGCAGGATGATGATCTGACACGGATCGATCATGGCACGATGTTCTACAAAGCGGTGAAAACCGGTCTTATCGACCCGAAAACCTCGGTCCAGATCGGCATTCGCACCGACAACCCTGACACTTTGGGCGTCAATATCATCGATGCGCGCACCGTGCATGAGCGCGGCGCGGCTTGGGTGGCTGCCGAGGTTAAAAAGATCGTCGGGGATCGCAACTGTTACCTGACGTTCGACATCGACTGCCTCGATCCAGCTTTTGCGCCGGGCACAGGCACGCCCGTCTGGGGCGGGCTTGCGAGTTGGCAGGCGGCGGCGATTCTGCGTGATCTCGCAGGGGTCAATCTCACCGGCGGCGATGTGGTTGAGGTCTCCCCGCCCTATGACACCACTGGCGCGACGGCCGTGGCGGGGGCGCATGTGGCGATGGAGATCATCGCGCTTTATGGCTGGACGAGACGGAAGGCGGAATGAGGATGCTGTTCTGGGGGGCGATCATCGTGTTTGTGGCGTTGCAGGCGTATATTCGCCTCGCGCCGACCGATGCCGCGCGCTGGCATATCGATCCTTTTGCGGCCTCTGATCCGTCCCCCGGCGGGGTGAAGCGCCTTTTGACCGTGCCGCTTGATCCTCAGGATGCGCTGACACGCTTTGCCGCCATTGCCGACACAGAACCGCGCACCCGGCGTGTTGCGGGATCGGTGGACGAGGGGCGTCTGACCTATCGCACCCGCACGGTGTTCTGGGGCTTTCCCGATTTTACGACGATTTCCGCGCGCTCCGATGAAAGCGGTGCGGAAGTGGTGATCCTTGCGCGCCAACGCTTCGGGCGCTCCGATTTCGGCGTCAATGCACGGCGGGCCGATGAATGGATCAAGGTGGCCGGGTTTTAGCGAGGTTGTGCGCGATTTCCCGCCCCGCGCTTGACCCCACGGGGTTTTCGGCGCAACAGACAGCATGACAACCGCCTCTATGATCCCTCCCTCCATGATCCCCGAAGACCGCCTCCAACAAATCCTTCAGCGTTTTGAATTCCTTGAAGCCTCCATGGCGCAGGGATCGGGGGACATTGTCGCCCTAGGCCGCGAATATGCGGAGCTGCGTCCGGTCGTGGATCAAATCCGCGCTTACCAGACGCTTCGCAGCGATCTTGAAGATGCCGAGATAATGCTGGGCGACCCGGAGATGAAAGCCTTGGCAGAAGAAGAGATTCCTGCGCTCAAGGAGCGTTTGCCGGAGGCCGAGCAAGCCCTGCAAATCGCGCTTTTGCCGAAGGATGCAGCGGACACCGGGTCGGCGATCCTTGAAATCCGTCCGGGGACGGGGGGAGATGAGGCGTCGCTCTTCGCGGGCGATTTGCTTCGGATGTATCAGCGCTATGCGGAGACCAAGGGCTGGCGGTTCGACATTATCGAGCTGGCGGAGACCGAGCTTGGCGGCATCAAGGAGGTGATCGCCAATGTCGAGGGCGAGGGCGTTTTCGCGCGGATGAAGTTTGAAAGCGGGGTGCATCGGGTACAGCGCGTGCCGGAAACCGAGAGCGGCGGGCGTATTCATACCTCGGCTGCGACGGTGGCTGTGTTGCCGGAGGCGCAAGAGGTCGATATTGAGATCAACCCGAATGACATCCGGATCGACACGATGCGTTCTTCGGGTGCGGGCGGTCAGCACGTCAATACCACGGATTCGGCAGTACGGATCACCCATATTCCCAGCGGGATCGTCGTGACCTCGTCGGAAAAGTCCCAGCACCGCAACCGCGAGATCGCGATGAATGTGCTCCGGGCGCGGCTTTACGACGCAGAGCGGCAGAAACTTCACGATGCGCGCGCCTCGGACCGCAAGTCACAAGTTGGCTCGGGGGATCGTTCCGAACGTATCCGGACTTATAATTTCCCGCAGGGCCGCATGACGGATCACCGCATCAACCTGACGCTTTACAAGCTCGATCAGGTCATGGGGGGCGATCTGGACGAGGTGATCGACGCTCTGATTTCCGACCATCAGGCCGCGCTTTTGGCGGAGATGGCGGGATGACGGTTCAATCGGCTTTGATCGCCGGGACGAAACGGCTTTCCGAGGCGGGGATCGAAGGCGGTGCGCGGGATGCACGCTTGCTCATGGCGCATGTGCTTGGACTGGAGCCGTCACGGCTGACTTTGGTGATGCCCGATCCAATCGACGCGGAACATTGCGCGGCCTTTGAGACAGCGATTGACCGACGCGTGAACCGTGAACCGGTGTCTCATATCCTTGGCTACCGGGCGTTTTACGGTCGGCGGTTCAAGGTTAATTCAGATGTCCTCGACCCGCGCCCTGAAACCGAGATTTTGATTTCGGAGGCATTGGCACGCCCGTTCAATTCGGTGCTTGATCTTGGAACAGGTTCGGGCGCTATCTTGCTGACTTTGCTCGCAGAACAGGTTTTGGCGAAAGGGCTTGGCACGGATCTTTCTGAGGCGGCTTTAGGTGTCGCGAAGGAAAATGCCGAGATGCTTGGTCTGTCGTCTCGTGCTCGTTTTCAGCAGGCGAATTGGTGGGACGGCATTGAGGGTGAGTTTGAGCTGATCGTCTCCAACCCGCCCTATATCGCGCTTGATGAAATGTCCTCGCTTGCTCCTGAACTTGCGCATGAGCCACGCATGGCGCTGACCGATGAGGCGGACGGGTTGTCGGCCTACCGTGTGATCGCGAAGGGCGCGCGGGCGCATCTCGCTCCGCGCGGGCGTTTGATGGTGGAGATCGGACCGACTCAGGGGGCGGCGGTGGCCGATCTTTTCCTGTCTGAAGGGCTCAAGGGCGTGCGGGTGATCGCCGATCTCGATGGGCGCGACCGCGTGGTCCGGGGGCAGGCCCCGAATGCGCATCCGCGCAATGCGGGGAAATAAGGCCTCTGTGAGAGCGTTTCTGCCGTCAGGGAATTGGTAAGGGGTCTGTGTCAGTCTGGCGTTTCAGGTCAGAAAATTGTGTTAAATACCGATTTTCTTGCAGTTTAGCGCCAACATTGCGGGGAGTTTTGTAAAAATCTCTTGTAATGACTGTCTCGACAAGGTTACAGAGGGTTGCGCTCGACGGGAAGTTGGCTTCCCGGCGCAGTTACCCTGCACAGCTTTGATGTTGATGGCTTCCGATTGAACGGGGGCGCATGGGACAGACAAGCCATTTGCGACAAGCCGGTCCGAGAATCCGGCACATAGGCTCGGATAACCCGAATAAAACGACTCGATAAAACGAGATTATAGGCTCGAAAGAACACCGTATGAGATCTTCGAAAAACCGTTCGCGGTCGAAAAACAACCGCAACCGTTCCGTTGGCAATATCGTCAACCGTGTCTTCGACAGCTCCGGCCCAGAGGGCAAAGTGCGCGGCACGCCGCAACAGATCATCGAGAAATACAACCAACTCGCGCGCGATGCGCAACTCTCGAACGACCGCGTCGCAGCGGAAAACTTTCAACAGCACGCGGAACATTATCTGCGTCTTCTGGCCCAAGCCCAGAAAGAGATGGAAGCCCAGCGCGAGCAGCAGGAACGTGAACAGCAGGAGCGCCGCGAGCGTCAAGAGGCTGAACGGGCCGACCGCCAGCGCAAACGCGATGAGCAACAGGCACAGAAAGCCGCCGGTGAGGGCGAACAGCCTGATCTGGTGTTCGTCGAGGCTGAAAATGCCGCTGAGGTGGCTCAGGAGGCCGACGCGGGTCTGGTAGAGACACCGGAAGACAAGCCGAAAGCGAAAAAGCCACGCGCGCCGCGCAAACCGCGCAAAACCAAAGCCGAGAAGGACGCGGAGGCCGCAGCTGCGGCCGCTGAGGCCCCGGCAGAGGCATCGGCTCCGGGTGACGACACACCGGAAGCGGCGGAATAAGTTCACATCCGCCGCGAGGATGGTTCATCTTCGTTGGGTGTTCAAACAGATACCAAAAGCGCTTCCGATAGGTTCGGGAGCGCTTTTTTTATGCGTCGATAGGCTCCTGAGACGGGCACGTTCAGAAAACAGGTGACAGGGCGTGGCCGATCGGTATCTATGACGATGCGGACCCGTTGCTTTTGCAGCGGTCGGGCGATGGCGTCGCCTTTTCAAATGTCCGATGTCCATCCTGCACGCCGGGATTTTGCTTTGCCGTTCGGGCGAAGGAGAATCCTGTCTCTCCTCCACCTGACGGTTTGAACAGGAGAGTTGAGATGGAAAAAATATCCACCTATCCCGCCGCGACAGAGGCGCGCCCGCAAGCCTATCGTTTTCATCAGGGCGAAAAATGCCTGCCGTTTGCGGATGCCGAATATGAAGCGCGCCTTGGCGGGCTGCGTAAGATCATGGCCCGGCTCGGGCTTGAGGCCTGCGTGCTCACGTCGATGCACAATGTCGCCTATTATTCCGGGTTTCTTTATTGCTCCTTCGGGCGGCCCTATGCGTTGGTCGTCACGGCCTCGGACAGCGTGACGGTGAGCGCAGGGATTGATGCCGGTCAGCCCTGGCGGCGCGGCTATGGCGACAACATCACCTACACCGATTGGCAGAGAAACAACTATTGGCGGGTGATCCGGGCGGCCATCGGGACGGGCAAGCGTGTGGGCTATGAGGGCGATCACATGACGCTGGCCCAGATGAGCCTGTTCGATGAGATGCTCGCCCCGGCGGAGAAGATCGACATTGCGCCCAAGACGATGAAGCAACGCTTTCATAAATCCCCCGCGGAGCTTGATCTCATCCGGGCAGGGGCCGCGACGGCGGATGTCGGGGGCTTTGCGATCCGGGATGCGATCAAAGCGGGGGCGCGTGAAATTGACGTGGCGATGGCCGGGCGCGATGCGATGGAGCTTGAGATTGCGCGGCGCTATCCGGAGGCGGAATATCGTGACACATGGGTTTGGTTTCAGTCGGGGATCAACACGGATGGCGCCCACAACCCGGTCACCGCGCGCAAATTGCAGCGCGGCGATATTCTCAGCCTCAATACCTTCCCGATGATTTCCGGCTATTACACCGCCCTTGAGCGCACGCTTTTCGTCGAGACGGTGGATGCGGCGAGCCTTAAAATCTGGGAGGCCAATGTGGCGGCCCATGAATATGGCATGAGCCTGCTGAAGCCCGGCGCGCGCTGTTCGGAGATCACGCATAAGATCAACGCCTTCTTCGCGGAGCGTGGCCTTTTGCAATATCGGAGTTTCGGCTATGGGCACTCTTTTGGCGTCCTGAGCCATTACTACGGGCGCGAGGCAGGGCTGGAGCTGCGTGAGGATATCGATACGGTTCTGGAGCCCGGCATGGTGATTTCCATGGAGCCGATGCTGACGATCCCGGAAGGCCAGCCGGGCGCAGGCGGATACCGCGAGCATGATATTCTGATCATCACCGAGGATGGCAATGAGAATATCACCGGCTTCCCTTACGGGCCTGAGCATAACGTGGTGGGCTGAGGCCTAAAGCGTTCCGAGCTCGCTTGCGCTGCGCCTCTATCCGCTTGCTTCAAGTTGGAGGCGCAGCCACTAAATGCCAAAGCTCTGGGTCAGCTCCTCGCGGTAGACGAGATGGATTTTGTTGCCGAACGGATCGCGAAGATAAGCGCCGTAGTAATCCGGCGCGTATTGCGGACGCAGCCCCGGAGCGCCTTCGTCCGTGCCGCCGTGGGCAAGCCCTGCGGCATGGGCTTTGTCGACTGAGGCCCGAGAGGGCGCGACAAAGGCGAGCATGCTGCCATTGCCAGCGCTTGCGGGGGCTTTGTCAAAAGGCTGATAGACGTAAAAGCGCGGGAAGGGGGCTTCGGGCCGGATCCAGCACCGGGCTTCCGGGCCTCCGTCCGGTTCGGTCACGCGTTGGTGCAGGCCAATCTCTCCCAGAACGGCGTCGTAGAACTCTGCCGCAAGGTCGAGATCATCTGCGCCGAGGGTGACATGGGAGAACATGGATCAGCCTTTCACCATTTCACGCGCCAGCGCACACCAAGCTTCGATCGGCACCTGTTCGGCGCGGTCGGTGGGTTTGATCCCCGCCGCGACAAGCCGATCTTCGATATCGGGCGAGAGGCCTTTCAAAGAGGCGCGAAGCATTTTGCGGCGCTGGTTGAAGCCTGCGGCGACGATGCGTTCAAGCGTCTTTGCATCGGCCTCAAACCGGGGCGCGGGGAGGGCTTCGAGATGTACCACGGCGGAATGGATTTTCGGCGGCGGGCTAAAGGCCTCCGGCGGCAGTTCCATGACGATGCGGGGCCGGGTGCGCCATTGCGAGAGAATGGCGAGCCGTCCGTATTTCTTGGAGCCCGGTTCGGCGACGATACGCTCCGCGACCTCACGCTGGAACATCAGCGTCAGGGAGGACCAATAGGGCGGCCATTCGGGCGGGGTGAGCCAACGGATCAGAAGCTCGGTGCCGACGTTATAGGGCAGGTTGGCGACGATACGCACAGGAGGCGTCAAACGCTCCAGCGGATCGATGTCCAGCGCGTCGGCGTTGATCACCTCAAGCCGACCCGGGTAGGCGGCAGAGATTTCCGACAGCGGCCCCATCGCACGGCTGTCTTTCTCGACGGCCAGAACCTTGCGCGCCCCTTCGGCCAGAAGGCCGCGGGTGAGGCCGCCGGGACCGGGGCCGACCTCAAGCACGTCACATTGCGTGAGATCACCGGCCTGCCGGGCGATTTTAGACGTGAGATTGAGATCGAGCAGAAAGTTCTGCCCGAGCGATTTCTTGGCCACAAGCCCGTGGGTCGCGATCACATCGCGCAGCGGTGGCAGACCGTCTACAGCCGCCATCAGCCTGCCTTCTGCGCCGTTTGGGCCATGTCATGCGCCATGCGCAGCGCGGCGATGAGGCTGGACGGATCGGCCACACCTTTGCCAGCGATGTCAAACGCAGTGCCGTGATCGGGCGAGGTGCGGATGAACGGCAGGCCGAGCGAGACGTTTACGCCACCGGAGAAGTCGATGGTCTTGATCGGGATCAGCGCCTGATCGTGATAGGCGCAGAGCGCGACGTCGTAACCCGCCCGCGCACGACCATGGAACATTGTGTCGGGTGACATCGGGCCTTTGAGATCAAACCCCTCTGCGGTGAGGCGTTCGATCATCGGGATCATCCAGTCGATCTCTTCAGTGCCCATAGCGCCGCCTTCACCCGCATGCGGGTTGAGACCGGCAATCGCGATGCGCGGATTGGAATAGCCCCAATAGCGTTCCATATCCTTGGCAGTGATGCGGATCGTGTCTTCCAAAAGATCGGGGGTGAACTGCTTAGAGACGTCTTTGAGCGGAATGTGGATCGTCACCGGAACGACCCGCAGCTCGGTACAGGCAAGCATCATCACCACACGTTTCGCGCCGCCGAGATGGGCGAGGAATTCGGTGTGACCGGGAAAGCCGTAGCCTGCGCCGTCCTTGAGCACTTTCTTGTGGATCGGAGCGGTGCAGAGCGCGGAGGCTTCGCCGGATTGGACGAGTTTGACAGCACGGCTGATCACATTAACGACGCTTTGCGCGTTTTTGAGATTGGGCTCGCCGGGTTCGACATCTTCCGGGAAATCGTGGCGCAGCACAGGAAGCGCGCCCGGGGCAATGTCGAGTGCGTCCGCCGGTTCGGAAATTTCTTCGAACAGGGCGTCCTGCGGCAGGTGGCGCGGATCGCCGATCCAGAAGAACGGAACGGCGCCGCCGAAGAGTTTTGCCGCTTTGACGGCGATTTCCGGTCCGATCCCGGCTGGTTCACCGCAGCTGAGTGCGATCGGAGCGAGAGGTGCTGTTTGGGTCATGAGAGAGGCCTTATGGGATCACGATGGTCGCATCGGCCCGCATTTCGGCGATGAAGCTGTCGGCCAGCGCGCTGATCCGCTGAGATTGCAGCTGGTTGCGCACAGCGTCGCGGTCTGCATCAGCGGAGGCGGCGTAGGAGCGGCCACACATCATGAGGAAGACGAGCGTCTGACCATCGGCGCGGGTCAGGTTCGTGGAAACCTCGCCCGGATCGAGCTTGGCCAGTTCCAGAGCAACGTCATTGGGGATTTGGTCGACGGGCAGCGTGTCAATCTGAAGCACGCTTTCCGGCTCGCCCTTGGCAATGCTGTAAAGATCTTCGCACGTGTCGACGCTGGCCTTCACCTGGGCGGCGCGTTTGAGCGCGGCCTCGGAGCGGCCACCGGCGATGTAATAGGCGGCGTATTCGATGGCGTCGGCATTCGGCGTCGGGGTGTTGGTCTCGGCGATGGAGCGCAGTTGGAAAATGCCGATGGCGTTTCCGGTCGAGAGCGGCGCACTGATTTCACCGGGTTTCAGCCCCATGACAGCGGAGCGCAGCGGCGGTGGCAGATCGCCGATCGAGGCCCAATCGAGACGGCCCGCTTTTTCGCGTGAAGGTGCGACGGAGTATTTCTCAACGGCTGCGGCGAAGGCGGAGACAGACGGGTTGGCCGCGATCTGTTTCGCGAGCGCGTCGGATTGTGCGGCTTCTTCGGCATTGCGGGCCGGGAGGAAGAGTTCGGACAAGAGAACGCGCATGCCGCCGGACGGGCCGGTGCCTTGCAGCGCCTTGTCGATCTCTGCCTCAGAGACCTGCGCCTTGGAAGCAAAGCGCGCGCGGGCATATTCGCGCCAAAGATACCCGGAAGACACGAAGTCACGCACGGTTTGCGCGGAGACACCGTTTTGTGCCATCAAAGACAAGAATTGTTCCGGTTTGAGATCGCCACGGGCGGCGAAGTCCCTGATCCCGGTGGCAACCTGTTCGTCCGTGAGCTTGAAGCCGACGCGGTCGGCGGCCTCTTGTTTGAGGCGTTCGTCGATCAGGGCGTCCAGAGTTTCCTTCTGGCCTTGCGCACCGCCGAGGATGGTCAGCATCTGCATGCGCTGATTCAGTTCGTAACGGGTGACCACCTTGTCGTTCACGTAAGCGACCGGAGCAAAAAGGTTTTGCGCAGTCGCCAGAGTGGGGATGGCAAGTGCCAAACCGAGAACCCCGCTTCGGATTAGGGAATGCCGAGCACGGCCTCCCTGCATCAGTGCGCGAAGACGGCTTGCCGTATTTGCAAGAAGATCAGCCCCGAATTTGCGTGTCATGACCACTCCCATGTCGCCCCCGTAACGGGTGGCTTTTAAAATGTCGTTTTCTTTCTAGGAGGTTTCGCGCTCTGGGCCAAGCGGATTGCTCTGCCAGATGTGGCGCTTACTCCATGAATGGCGGTGAGCGGCTTCAAACCTACGTGTTTCGGCCGCTTCAGAAGGCGCATGTGTCCGCCTTGTTCGTGTTCTCGCCAAAGGCCCCGAACCCCACGCTAAAGGTAAAGCGGGTTGTCGGATCGAGATCGTCCGTCTCCCAATAGCGGCGTGTCAGCCCCAGATTGATCCGGGTGCACTCGTTCTCGAATTTTACGCCGAGGCCGGTTCGTGTGGTTTCCTCGTTGTAATAATCGTGACGATATTCGCCAGTGAGGCTCCAAGTGTCAGTCAACTGCCATTCGCCATCGAAAGCGAATTCGTTAATCGGTTCATCGCGGTCTTCGAGTGCATCGGCGATCACGTAGCTGTAGGTGGTGCCGATGCTGTAACGATCCCGGACGTAATCGAGGCGGGTGTCCGATTTCGTCAGTTCGGCGTCCGTGCTGATGAGGGAGCGCGTGGACAGCGACAGGTGCTCATTGAAGCGGATGCCCCCGGCGATAAGCCAGTCCGACGCGGTCGTCGACAGGCCTGAGGCGTCGGAATAAGGTTCCGTGTCTTCGAGGTAGAGCACACGTCCGAGGGTGATCGCATAATCGAGCGTCTCGCCATAATGGGCAAAGCGAAGGCCTGCGGCGCTGGTCCAACCGGTTTCGCGCTCATCGGACCCGGAGAAGCGGGCGAGGGTCAGCAGATTGCCCTCATCAAATTCGACGATATTGGAATCCGTATCCGGCACGGACCCGCCGATGCTGTCGGACCAACCGACTTGCAGGATTGGTTCCAAAATCTCCGAAGCGCCTGTTGCGGTGCTGCGCGAGAGCGGCCAGCTCAGCTTGGTTTCCGCGCTTCCGGTCAGGCGGAGTACTTCGCTGTCGTAGGAGGAATACTGCCGAATGAAATAGGCGTCCGTATACATCGAGGCGCTGTTGTCCAGGCGCAGGCCCGAGGAGAAGATATGGCTGCCGCTCCAGGTGCTTTCGGCCCCGATGCGCAACACGTCGCCGCCATCTACGTCCTGATCCGATTCGCGGTAATAAGCCGAGGAGGAAACGCCAAAGCTGAGCCGTCCGGGCAGCAGAGAGGGATCGAGATATTTCTCGTAGGCAAATTCGCCGATGATTGCGGGGCGGGTGGCGCTGTTGTCACCTAAGTACCGGCTATAGGCCAGATCGAGATCAAGCGCTTCGCCGGTCCGAAAGCGGGAGAGCCGAACACTGGAGGTCAGGTAGTCGCTATCGGAAATGTTGTAATCGGCGAGATAGGACGTATCCGAGACGGCATTGAGATCGATGTCGAGCGTCAGCCCCTTCGCAAGCTCCCATGTTCCCTGGCTGGAGATATAGGCCCGCAAACCGTTCGAGGTGTCATCTGAGCTCAGCGCACCGTTGACTTCGAGTTCGCCATTCCAGAAGGCCTGACGATACCGCAGGTTCATCGTCGTCGTTCCGGTCGCCAGATAGGGCGTGACGGTCAGGTCGCGGCTGTCACCCAAAGTGATGAAATAGGGAATTTTGACCCCGGTGCCGAGCGTGGAATCGCTGCTAATCTCGGGAATGAGGAAACCGTTTGCCCGGTCCAATGTCGGGTCTGGAACACGCAAGTGCGGCAGCCAGAGGACGGGAATATCGACGACGCGCAGATGCGCATCGGTGAAGTAAAGCTGGCGGGTCTCGTTGTCGTGAATCACGTCTCTGGCGCGGATTTCCCAGAGCGGAACCGGCCGTGAAGCACAGACCTCACAGGTTGAGGCGACAGTGTTTTGGAGACGCGTATAGCGGCCCTCTACGACGTCGAGACGGGAGGCGGCAAGTTGCATCTGGCGCGCGATGACCATACGCGCGGATGTGAGCAGGCCGTTTTTCAGCTCCGTGTCGATCTCTGCCGCAGAGGCGAGAATCACGGTGTCACCATCGCCTTGGGTCAGCCGGATCGGGCCATCGATGGTCATGGCTCCGGTGTTCTGATTATAGGCGATGCGGCTTGCCGTGAGCCGTTGGTCTCCGCGCAGCACTTCAACCGATCCGGTTGCGACCAACATGACGCCATCGAAGGCAACGCTGTCAGCCATGAGTGCTGTGGATTGAGCGGTGTCCTGCTGCGCAATGGCGGGTGTCGGATCAAATACGATCAGGCCAAGCCCGGCGCTCAATGGCGCGAAAACAGAGACGCCAAGGGCAGCACTTTGGGCGAGCGTCTTGAGAGGACGCAAGCGGAGATGAGGGCGCGGGCGGCGCGGAAGAGGGGCCGGACGTGAAGCAGTCATTTTTCTATCCATCCTCTAAATGCAAGAGAAGGGCAAGAGAGCCGAAGATGACGGCGAGCGGCGGGGCCCATGCCGCCAGAGAAATCGGCAGCAAGGCGTTCTGTCCCATCACGATGGCGAAAGAGCGCAGGAAGTAGAAGCCGAAGGAGATCAAAACCGCGATCAGGATGCGCGAGGAGGTCTTGCCGAGACGGGTGTGCCGCATCGTGAAGCCCGCCGCGATCAGCACCATCGCGACGAAGGTGAAAGGCAGCGCCAGCTCGCTTTGCAGCCACATCCGGTATGAGCGGGCGGAGAACCCGGCCAGTTCGAGCTTTTCGATATAGGCGTTCAATTCCCAGAAAGGCACGGATTCAGGCGCGCCGAAACGATCTCGGATTTCGTCCAGTGTCAGTGAGGTGGGCAGGGTCAGTTGCTCATGTTCTGTTGCGGCCGCCTCGGGGTTGGCCGCGCCTTCGAGCGGCCAGCGTTTGGCGTCCGTAAGCACCCATTGCGCGTCTTCTATCCGCGCGGTTTGAGCTTCTATGCGAAAGAGCGGCGTGCCATCCGTGGTGAAGCCGACGAAACTCACGTCTTGAAGCTGGGAGCCGTCGAGGTTGGAGCGCGTGGCGCGGATCACCATTTGACTGCTGCTGTTGCCTTCGCGGAGCCAAAGGCCTTCGTCAGACACGGAGAAGACCTGCCGCTCTCCCTGCTTCAAAAGCTCTTTCAGATGCTCATAGGTCCGTTCTGTCGTGGCCGTGATCGGGTTGAAGACCGCGACGCAAAGCGCGCCGAACAGAAAGGCGACGACGATGGGCGGGACCAAAGACCGCAGGGCGGAACGTCCGGCGGCACGCGCGACCACCAGTTCGGAAGAGCGCGCCAGCCCGAGAAACAGCACGAGTGTGGCGATCATCACGATGATCGGCAGAATTTCGTAAAGTGTCCGCGGCGTCCTGAGAAGCGCCATACGCAAAATGGTCGCATTGTTGACATCAAGATCGGAAAAGTTGCGGATCAGGTCGAGGCTTTCCACCATCGCTATCAGCCCGGCAAAAAGCGCAAGCACGATCAACAGAGCGCGAATGAAGCGGCGGGCGAAATACAGGTCGAGTTTCATGCGGAGGCCTCCCGGGACGGGGTGTCGTCTCCCTTATGTCGACGGCGCGAACGCCGTGGGTGGGCCGTTTTCCACATCAGACCGAAGGCGGTCCCGATGGCCAGAACCGAAGCGAGGTAGCGCAGCGGCCAGAGATCGGGATTGCGTTCGATCACGCCTTCAAAGGTATTGTCGAGCGACTTGACGATGACCAGAAGCAAGATGGCGAGCATGATCTGGCGCCACAATCCGAAGCGCGAGAAACCGCCGACCAGAAGGGCCGCGAATCCAACGAGACAAATGGCGACACCCTGAACGGCTTTGTTGGTGCGTTGGGTGATTTCCGCGAACATCTGCATCGGTGTTTTTTTCAATGTCTCTTGCAGGTCGGGGCTCGCTTTGAGAAGCGCCAAGCTGTCAGTGGAGCGGATGGAGGCTTTCGGGCCGCGCGTTGAGCCAAACATGCTGATGCTATAGGCGAAACTGTCGAACCGAGTCACCGACAGGCGGTTTTCCTCGATGTCATAGGTCTGGCTCATACCATCGAACATCAGAAGCATTGGGCCTTCGTCGTCTTTTACGATCAGCGCGCGACGCGCCAGATAGCTTTGACGTTCGCCAGCCGTCCAGCTGTTGGAGAGATAGACATCCTCTAGCTCACCGGCCGCAGTGATGTTGCGCACGTAAAAGGTGATGCCTTTCAGAGGGTGCACAAAGGAGCCTTCGGTGAGCAGACGCGCGGTCACGTCCTGTGCAATCTCGGCGCGGCGCATGTCGAGTTCGCGCTGCGCCATAGGCACCAGAAAATGCGCGAGAATGGCGACCATAAGGCCAACGATCACGCCGAAGATCAGCACCGGACGGGCGAGGCGATAGGGCGAATAGCCTGCAGCCTGAACCACGACCAGCTCGGATTCGGAGGACAGCCGGTTGGTGACATAGACCACGGCGGCAAAGGCGGCGACGGGCAGGAGGTTCAGAAGAATCGATGGCAGCGACAGAAATGTCAGCTGTAGGAAGGTCGCGGCGGATTGTCCGTCGCCCAAAAGCCAGTCCAGCATGCCCACGGCGCCATTGACCCAAAACACCAATGCCAGAAGCAAAGAGAAGAAGCCGAACAGCATCAGCAGTTGCTGAAGCATGTATTTGTCGAATCTTCCCAAACCTCTGGCCTCGATACCCGTGTTTCCGTTCTGGCGGACTTTATCCGCTGTGGACGCGGGGAGAAAGATGCAATCTCGCACTGGTCAGTCCTGTTTGGGACCGCTACCTATGTGGAACCCGTCTCACAACAAAGGATTTCCCATGACCGCGCTTGCCCAGATCACCGTCACCGAATTCGACGTCGATGCCATTGCCGGAGCCGCCGGACGCGTGGCCGTCTTGGTGACGCCCGAGGGCAAAATGAGCCCGGCCGCACGGCGGATCAATCGGTTGACCAAGGGAGCCTTGGCGCGGTTCATTGAGAGCCCGGCGTTTGAGAAACTCGAAGAAGGCTCGGCGCAAGACCTCGCTTACCCCGTGGGCATGGCGGCTTCTGCGGTGCAGGTTGTGAAACTCGGCCATCAGGCCTCCACCGCGCTTTGCCGTAAGGCCGGTGCTGCAATTGGCGGGGCGCTGGACAAGGACGGTGCGCTGGTGCTGCCCGGCAGCCTCAAACGCGTCGAAGATTTGGCCCTCGGCGTCATGCTGCGCCACTATAGCTTTACGGCGCATAAGACTTCTGCTGAGGAGGCTCCTGTCCCCGCAGTGACTTTCGCGGTGACGAAACCCGAGACGGTGGACCTGACCGCTGCAACCGCGCTGGCCGAAGGCGTGTTCTTCACCCGCGATCTGGTGTCCGAACCGTCGAACGTGTTGAACACTTCGGAATTCGCATCCCGCCTGAGCGAGCTGGAAAGCCTCGGCGTGAAGGTCGAGGTGCTCGAAGAAGATCGCCTGAAAGAGCTCGGCATGAACCTGCTGCTCTCTGTCGGCCAAGGCTCCGTGACGCCAACGAAGATGGTGGTGATGGAATGGCAGTCGGGCGGTGAAGAGCCGCCGCTGGCCCTGATCGGCAAAGGCGTGGTGTTCGACACCGGCGGTATCTCGCTGAAACCGGCGGGCGGTATGGAAGATATGACCATGGACATGGGCGGCGCGGGCACCGTGTCGGGCGTGATGAAATCTCTCGCCCTGCGCAAAGCGCCGGTGAATGTCGTCGGCCTCGTCGGCCTCGTTGAGAACATGCCGAGCGGCGAAGCGACGCGTCCGGGCGATGTGGTGAAATCCATGAAGGGCGACACGGTCGAGATCATCAACACCGATGCAGAAGGCCGTTTGGTTCTGGCCGATGTGCTTTGGTACGCACAGGACCGTTTCGCGCCGCGCGCCATGGTCGATCTCGCAACGCTCACAGGGGCCTGCATGGTGGCGCTCGGCAATGAGAATGCCGGTGTCTTTTCCAACGACGACGCGTTCTGCAATGGCTTCCTGAAGGCGGCAGAAACCGAGGGCGAGGGCGCATGGCGTCTGCCTTTGGGACAGGGCTATGACGACCTGATCAAGTCCGACGTGGCGGATATGAAAAACGTTGGCCCGCGTTGGGGCGGCGCGATCACTGCAGCGCAATTCCTGAAACGTTTCGTCAAAGACGACACCCCGTGGATTCACCTCGATATCGCCGGGGTCGCCTCGCTGAAATCCGCAACGACGCTGGCCCCGAAAGGTGCGACCGGCTGGGGTGTTCTGGCGCTCAACCGGATGATCGATGAGATGAACAAGAAGGACTAAGGCCTTATGGGCGCAGTCTATTTCTATCACCTGACCCAAGCGCCTCTGGTAGAGACGCTTGGCACGCTTGCGGAGAAATCTCTGCAGGCGGGCTGGCGTGTCGAGGTGCGGGGGCGCTCTGAACAGATGCTTCAGGCGCTCGATCAGGCGCTTTGGCTGCGCGAAGGATTTCTGCCGCATGGCGTGGCAGGTGGACCGCATGATGCAGCGCAACCGATCCTGTTCACGACAGGCCATGGCGGCAATGCGGCCTCCTGCGTGATGAGCGTCGGCGGCGCGGATTTGACGGCTGAGGAAATCGCCGCTCTGGATCGCGCCTGTATCCTCTTTGACGGATATGACCCAGACGCGGTGCAACACGCGCGGGTGCAGTGGAAAACGCTCACCGACGCCGGGGCGGAGGCCCAATACTGGTCAGAAGAAAGTGGCCGCTGGGAGAAGAAGGCGGAAAGTAAGAAGGAAGCGTGACATGAGCCTGCAAGAGATCATGACGTTCGCGTTGGTGGCGTCGCTTTTGGTGATGTCGCCGGGGTCGAACGGGGTGTTGATCGCGAAAACCGTGCCCAGCTCCGGGCGCGCGGCGGGGTTTGCCACGGTTGCGGGTTTCGTCTCTGCATTTTACCTGCATGGTGCGCTATCGATCGTCGGGCTTTCGGTGCTTTTGGTGCAATCGGCCACGGCGTTCATGATCGTCAAACTTCTGGGGGCGGCATATCTGGTCTGGATTGGGGGTAAGGCGCTGCTGTCGGCATGGCATGGTGTGTCTTCGCTGGAGGTTGCGCCAGTACGTCAGGCACGGACGCTGTCGCATGCCTATCTCGAAGGTCTTTTGACCAATGCGCTCAATCCGAAAGTGTCGATGTTCTACCTCGCGGCTTTCCCCCAATTCATCAGCCCGGGGGAAACGCCCATGCTCGCCAGTTTCACGCTGGTGGTGATCCACTCTCTGATCAATGCGATCTGGTTCTCGGTGATGGTGCTGCTCTTTGCGAAGCTGACCAAAAGCCTCGGCGGCGGTCGGTTTCAACGCTGGCTCAAGGGGGTCACGGGCGTGGTCTTTCTCGGGTTTGCCGCAAAACTCGCATCCGCGCGCGCGATGCCCTAAATCTCACCTCAATCTCACCGCGTCAAAATCAACTTGTTTTGCTTGATTTCGATGCTCTCGTAGCGCTGCAGATAGTCCATCCCCAACAAAGACCCGAACAGCTCCCCGTCCGTAACATAGGCGCGCACGCGGCTGTCGGTGATGCCTTCAAGGTTGAGCGTGTCAATCCGCACGGCGGCCGTTCTGACGGAGCCGTTCGCGGTCTGGGCGCGGCCAGTGAAGGCGAGATTGTCGGTGTCGATCCCCGCGCGCTTGGCGTCATCGAGCGACAAGACCACGTTGGAAGCCCCTGTATCGACAAGGAATTCGACGGGCGTGCCGTTGACTTCGGCCATGACGGAGAAATGGCCTGAATGATCGCGGTCCACCTCAACCGTGCCGTCGCCGATGCTCATTTGCGACGGCGCAAGGCGCGGGCCGACGTCCTGCCAAAGCCCGTAACCCGCAAGCACACCGATAAAGATCAAAGCCCAGAGCACAGCATGGCGCACCATCTGGCCCATGCGTTTGCGGTTTGCGACGATGTAATAGAACCCGACCGCTCCAAGGAGCAGTGACAGATAGAGAATGCGGGCGGTGTCCATTTGGTCCATGGCTACAAAGATAGGCATCCGGGCGCGGTTTGTCAGTGGGACAATCTGTTCCTGACGAAAACGTCAGGGCATTTTGTCAGCCAGCGAAAAACAGCGCCTTGATCCCGTCCGCGACGAATTGCACGGAAAGCGCGGCCAAAAGCATGCCCATCAGCCGGGTGACCACATTGATTCCGGTCGCGCCCAAAAAGCGTTCCATGGCGTTGGAGAGGGCGAAGAATGTCAGGCAGACGGCGAGTACGGCGACGAGAACGCCGAGCATCATCAGGACGCCGGGAACGCCATTGGCCTGATCGATCAGAAGGATCATTGAGGTGATGGCTCCGGGGCCTGCCAGAAGCGGTGTGGCGAGCGGGAAGACAGAGGGGTCTTCCACCGGTTGGTGTTCCGGGTGCTGCGCATGTTCTTCGCGCCGTTTGCTGCGTTTCTCGAACAGCATTTCAAGCGCGGTGAGGAACAGAAGAAGCCCGCCCGCGATGCGGAAAGCGGGCATGGAAATGCCGACGAAAGTCAGGACATGATCCCCAAAGAGACCGAAAAGCGTCAGGATGCCAAAAGCGATCAACACGGCGCGCAAGCCGATGGCGCGGCGGTGTTTCGCGCTCGCGCCTTGGGTCAGCGCCACGAACAAGGGCGCCAGCCCGATCGGGTCGATGATGACGAAAAGCGTCATGAAAGCAGTGATCAGCACCTGAAGTTCCAAAGCGTTATCCTCCCGCCGCTTCGAGTTTTTCCAGCGCCGCCATCCAAAGCGCCTCTGCGCGGTCCATCGCCTCGGACACTTCGGCATACTTCTTTTGCCAGACGATAGCCGCGTCCTTGTCTTCGTAAAGCTCTGGATTGGCGAGTTTGACCTGAAGCTTCTTGCTCATCTCGGTGAGTTTGCCGACACGCTCTTCGCATTTGCGCACGTCGGAGCGCAGCGCGAGGATTTCGTCGCGGGACGCTTTCTTGGGTTTGGGCGCGGGCTTTTGTTTCGGTTCTTTCGGCTTCTCGTCCCCTGTGATGAGGAAGCGGCGATAGGCCTCCAAATCTTCCTCATAGGGCTCCACGCGACCGTCTTTCACGAGCCAGAGGCGATCCGCCACGAGGCTCAGAAGGTGCATGTCGTGCGACACGAGCACCACGGCCCCGGTGTATTCGGTCAGCGCTTCCACGAGGGCCTCACGGCTCTCGATGTCGAGGTGGTTGGTCGGTTCGTCGAGGATCAGAAGGTGCGGGGCGTCGAGTGTTGCGAGCAACAGGGACAGACGCGCTTTCTGGCCACCGGAGAGACGCCCGACCTCGGTTTCCGCCTGATCCGCGCCAAGGCCGAAACCGGCAAGACGCGCCCGGAGCTTGGTTGGCTCAAGGTTCGGCAAAGCGCGGCGCAGGTGTTGGAGCGGCGTCTCGTCGAGATGCAGCTCATCGACTTGGTGCTGGGCAAAGAACCCAACGCGCAGTTTCTTGTGCCGGGTGATGTCGCCGGACATGGCGGGCAGGCGGTCGGACAAGAGTTTTGAGAGCGTCGATTTGCCCTCACCGTTGCGACCCAAAAGCGCGATCCGGTCGTCTTGGTCGATGCGCAGGTTCAGCCGCTGCAAAATGGCCTTGCCGTCATAGCCGACGGAGCCGCCTTCGATCCGAAGGATCGGCGGGGAAAGCTCCTCGGGTGTCGGGAAGGTGAACACCATGCGCGCGGCATCTTCCGGTGCGGTGATGGTTTCCATCTTCTCCAGCATCTTGACGCGAGACTGTGCTTGCTTGGCTTTCGAGGCCTTTGCTTTGAACCGGTCCACAAAGCTTTGCAGGTGGGCGCGGTGCGCTTCCTGTTTTTTTGCGGCGGCGGCTTGCACAGCGCGCTGTGCGGCGCGGGTGCGGGCAAAATCGTCATAACCGCCGGAGTAGAGCGTGAGTTTCTTGCTCTCCAGATGCAGGATCGCCCCCACGGCACGGTTCAAAAGCGCACGGTCGTGGGAGATCAGCAGAACCGTGTGCGGGTATTTGGCGAGATAGGTCTCAAGCCAAAGCGCCCCTTCAAGGTCGAGGTAGTTGGTCGGCTCGTCGAGCAGAAGGAAGTCGGGCTGCGAGAACAGCACGCCAGCCAGAGCCACACGCATGCGCCAGCCGCCGGAGAAAGCGGAGCAGGGCATGAGGATTTCTTCGTCGTTGAACCCGAGGCCCTTGAGAATCGAAGAGGCGCGCCCTTCGGCGGACCATGCGTCGATATCAGCCAAACGGGTCTGAATGTCCGCGATCCGGTGCGGGTCAGTGGCGGTTTCTGATTCCGCCATCAGGCTCGCACGTTCTTTGTCTTCGGCCAGAACCGTGTCCAACAGAGAGACCTCGTTGCCCGGCACTTCTTGGGCAACGCCGCCGATGCGGGCACGGGAGGGCACCTCGATGGAGCCACCCTCAAGGACCAACTGGCCCTTGATGATGCGAAACAGCGTGGTCTTACCCGCGCCATTGCGGCCCACGATGCCGACCTTGTGGCCGGTGGGAATGGTGACGGAGGCATTCTCGATCAGAGTGCGTCCCTCGACGGAATATGTGATATCGTGGATCTTAAGCATAAGGCTCCCATGCCTGAGCGCGCGGGTAAGGTCAATCACCGCTTTTCAAACCGCTTTGCCCGTGTTATCCGGCCCGCAATCTTCGGGCACCGGATCATCCGGGCCTGTTTTCACTGCAAACCGAGATCCAAGAGGCTTTTCCCATGGCGATCCAGCGTACCTTCTCCATCATCAAACCCGACGCCACCAAGCGTAACCTGACCGGCAAAATCGTTGCCAAGTTCGAAGAAGCTGGCCTCCGCGTCGTCGCTTCCAAGCGCATCCAGATGACCCTTGCTCAAGCACAGGCGTTCTACGGCGTGCACAAAGACCGTCCGTTCTTTGGCGAACTGTGTGAATTCATGATCTCCGAGCCGGTTGTTGTGCAGGTTCTCGAAGGTGAAGACGCCATCGCGAAAAACCGCGAAGTCATGGGCGCCACCAACCCGGCCGACGCTGCTGAAGGCACCATCCGCAAAGAGTTCGCTCTCTCCGTGGGCGAAAACTCCGTGCACGGTTCTGACGCTCCGGAAACCGCTGCTGAAGAAATCGCTTTCTTCTTCTCCGGCATCGAGCTGGTTGGCTAAGCTGTTCTCAGCCAAAGTCGTTAGAAAAGGCCGCCTGTGAGGGCGGCCTTTTTCATATGTGATCATGTCCGTCGTGGCGGTCGATCAAACGTGCCCTTCTTCCGGTGTCCGCGCGATAATCCAAACGGCATGTACGATGCCGGGGATATAGCCCAGAAGCGTCAGCAGAATGTTGAGCCAAAACTGCTTGCCCAGCCCAACCTGCATGAACACGCCGAGCGGCGGCAGGATGACGGCGGCAATGATGCGGATGAGGTCCATGTCTCTCTCCTTTGTGCTTTTGAGAAAGAACGTGGAAACGGCGTCAAAAGTTCCGAGTAAGCCGGAGTTCTAGCGCCTCAAGCCTGTTCCGATTACGTTTAAAACGGCTTCAATCCCCAAGGGAACGGCGCTTTCATCCCTTTGCACAGAGGCGACAATCGCGTCGAACCGTTCCCGAAGCGCGTCTTTTTCTTTCCCCTTGCAGTCGTTCCAAGGGCGACCTTGTAGCCCCATGACAATGCAATAGTATCCGATGAAATGCGGACGCGATCCGCTGGTAAGAAGGCGGCGATAGGCGGCATCCGGCCCCATCTCGCGGAGCTCCTCGGCGGTGGAGATCCCGGCGCGGGCGAAAGACGCGTCGGACGCGGGGCCGAGATTTCGGATGGATGAGACGGGTGAAGGCATGGCGAGGCTCTGGGGCAGGGATCAGCCCAATGTCCCGCAGCCCGCGAGACGGGTCAAGCTGGTACGCTCTCGCCTCGCTCAGATCATGGCCCAGTCGGTGAAGATGATCTGCGGCCTTTTTCGCGCCGCGACGGTCGGCTGCCCATCCATATGAATGGGCGTCTGTTGCTGCGGCATCGGCTTTTGATAGGCCAGCGGCGGGATCGTGATTGAATGTTTTTCCTGCGGTTTCATGGCGGCACTCCTCACATAGGTGCGCCACGCTTTAGACTGTGGCACAGGATAGAGTTTGAGGAACACCAAAGGCGAAATTCAGGACGCTATTGCGGTCACCCCGGGGCATTTCCCCGGGATTTGTGGTAAATTACTGAGGTTCGGTCAGGCGGGTTTGACGACGCTGTCGAGCGCGTGCAGCGTGGCCAGAAGCGGTCCGAGCTCTTCGATCCGCAGCATGTTCGGCCCATCCGACGGTGCGTTGTCCGGGTCTTCATGCGTCTCGATAAAGAGGCCCGCAACGCCAACGGCGACCGCCGCGCGCGCCAGCACCGGAACCATGGTCCGGTCGCCGCCCGTAGAGGTGCCTTGGCCGCCGGGCTGTTGCACCGAATGGGTGGCGTCCATGATCACCGGATAGCCGGTCTGGGCCATGCGCGGCAGGCCACGGAAATCGCTGACCAGAGTGTTGTAGCCAAAAGACGTGCCGCGTTCGCAGAGCATGATCTTGTCATTGCCGGTGGAGGCGAGCTTGGCGGCGACGTTGTCCATGTCCCACGGGGCGAGGAACTGGCCCTTTTTGACGTTGATCGCCTTGTCGGTTTCGCCCGCTGCGAGCAGAAGATCGGTCTGACGGCACAGAAAGGCCGGGATTTGCAGCACATCGACGGCCTCGGCGGCCATCGCGCATTGCGCGGGTTCGTGCACGTCGGTGATCACCGGGCAGCCGAATTCCTCGCGGATTTTCGACAGGATGGTGAGGCCCTTTTCAGCGCCAAGGCCACGCTTGCCCGATAGAGAGCTGCGGTTGGCTTTGTCATAGGAGCCTTTGAACACAAACTCGGTGCCGGTCGGGGCGCAGGCCTCCGCGATCTTTTCAGCCAGCATACGGGCGTGATCAAGGCTTTCCAGCTGACAGGGGCCAGCGATCAGGCCAAAGGGGCGGGCGTTGGAAAAGGTGACGTTTCCGATTGCGACGTCTTTGGATGCGGTAGCGCTCATGTCGGGCTCCTTGAGAACGGATTTGGCCTCCTATCCCATGAAGCGGGTGTGGGGCGCAAGCTCTAGCGCCGTTGTTGCGAACGGGCTGCGCGGGTGCTTGCCAGTGGGCTGTCGCTGCGGCACAACAGGAGAATGACAAACAAGACCCCTCTTGATGACGACACGCGGCTACGCCTTCGGATTTATTTCGGAGAGCGGTTGATGCTTGGACCCGGCAAGGCCGACCTTCTCGAAGGCATTCGCGAAACCGGTTCCATTGCGGCGGCGGGGCGAAAGATGTCGATGAGTTACAAGCGCGCGTGGTCTTTGGTCGAAGAGATGAACCATGCGTTCAAAGAGCCACTGGTGGCCTCTTCGCGCGGTGGAACGAAGGGCGGCGGGGCGCATCTGACGGAGGCCGGTGAGCTTGTCTTGGCGCATTACCGCGAGATTATTGCGCTCACGACAGAGGCCTGTGCGGATCGGATCGATGCGATCCGGGAGTTGCTGATCGATATGTCTGGGGGAAAATAACGCTTGCCTGTGTCATGAGGTGTTGCGATATGTTTGTGGAAACATATCCATACTAGGAAAACTTTATGACTTTTGCTATCTCGCGCAGAATGTTGGCGCTCACTGTGAGCCTCGCGGCTCTCCCAGTTGCAACACAGGCCGAGGACATCACTGTCTTTGCAGCGGCAAGCATGACCAACGCTCTGGCTGAAATCGAAAAGAATTTCGAGGCGGAGACGGGTCATAGCCTTGCGATTTCTCTGGCAGGGTCTTCCGCACTCGCTCGGCAAATCCAGCAGGGCGCTCCTGCAGATATTTTCATTTCGGCCAATCCGGGTTGGATGGACACTTTGGAGAGTGATGGGCTTTTGGAAGACGGCAGCCGTTTTGATCTGCTCAATAACGCTCTGGTGCTGGTTGGCTCCGAAAGCGATGTCGCGCCGGTCAATATTGGCAGTGATCTGGATCTGCCGGGAATGATCGGTGACGGGTATCTCGCGATGGCTCTGGTCGATGCGGTCCCGGCGGGGATTTATGGCAAGGCCTCGCTCGAAAGCCTTGGCCTTTGGGATGAGATCGAGCCGCAAGTGGCGCAGGCCGACAATGTGCGCGCCGCTCTGGCATTGGTCGCGACGGGAGAAGCGCCCTACGGCATTGTCTATGCCACGGACGCTGTGGCAGAAGATGGCGTTTCCGTCGTCGGAACCTTCCCGTCAGACAGCCATCCGCCGATTGTCTATCCGGCCGCAATTCTGGCTGGTCATGAAGGGGCTGCGGCCGAAGAGTTCGTCGCCTACCTCAAGGGCGATGAGGCGCGGGCCGCTTTTGAGCGGCAGGGCTTTGTCGTGGTTGCGCAATAAACGGGGGACTGCCTTTGTTGGACTGGTTGGGACCGGATGAATGGCGGGCCGTGGCGCTTTCGCTGCGGGTGTCCTTTTGGGCCATGCTTGTAAGCCTGCCTCTGGGCATTCTGACGGCCTACGCCTTGGCGCGCTGGTCCTTTCCGGGGAAAGCCCTGCTCAACGGGCTGGTGCATCTACCGCTCATCCTGCCGCCTGTGGTCACGGGGTACATCCTGCTTTTGACTTTCGGAGTGAAAGGCCCCGTCGGCAGCTTGCTCAATGAAATAGGCATCACCTTTGCCTTTCGCTGGACCGGTGCGGCGCTGGCGGCGGGGGTTATGGCCTTTCCGCTCATGGTGCGGGCGATCCGCCTGTCGATCGAGGCGGTGGACCCGAAACTGGAACAGGCCAGCGCCACCTTGGGCGCGGCCCCGATCTGGGTCTTTCTGACCGTCACTCTGCCGATGAGCCTGCCGGGGATTTTGGCCGGAGCCATTTTGGCCTTTGCCAAGGCGATGGGAGAGTTCGGCGCGACCATCACCTTTGTCTCCAATATTCCCGGCCAAACCCGCACCATTCCTTCGGCGATCTACGCCTTTTTGCAGGTGCCGGGCAAAGAGGGTGCGGCGCTCAAGCTTGTGCTTGTTTCCGTCACGGTGGCGATGGGGGCCTTGTTGATCTCTGAAATTCTCGCCCGCCGTGTGGCGGATCGGGTCGGGGGGAAATGATGCTATCCGTTGATCTTCATCATCGCTTCGAAGGGTTCGAGTTGAGCGCACAATTCGAGGCGCCGCCGGGGCTTACGGTTTTGTTTGGGCCCTCCGGGTCGGGCAAATCCACGGTGATCAACGCCGTCGCAGGTTTGCTCAAGCCGGAGTACGGGCGGGTGGCTGTCGGGGATTGGACCTTGCTCGACACAGATGCACGGCTTTGCCTCAGGCCGCATCGCCGTCGCCTTGGCTATATCTTCCAAGAAGCGCGGCTGTTCCCGCATCTGACGGTCAAACAGAACCTGAACTATGGCGCATGGTTTGCGCCCAAGCACGCCCCGCGCGAAGACATGAGCCGCGTGGTCGATCTGTTGGGGATCGGAGCGCTCCTGGAGCGGCGTCCGGGCGCTTTGTCCGGCGGAGAAAAGCAGCGGGTGGCGATCGGTCGGGCCTTGCTTTCGGCACCGCGTTTGATTTTGGCGGATGAACCGCTCTCCGCGCTCGATGAAACACGCAAAGGAGAAATCCTGCCGTATTTCGAGAGGTTACGCGACGAGGTCGAGATTCCGATCCTCTACGTCAGCCATTCCGCCAGCGAAGTGGCGCGTTTGGCGACGACAATCGTGGTGATGGAAGGCGGCAAGGTCGTGCGTCAGGGCACGGCGGCTGAGGTGCTTGGCGATCCGTCGGTTCTTCCGGTCGGTGCACGGGAGGCCGGGGCCGTGCTGACAGCCGCCGTTAAAAGGCATCACGCGGATGGGTTGACCGAACTTGATGCGGGTGGGGAGGCGCTGTTCCTCCCGAAACTCTCGCAAGCCGTGGGACAGTCTGTCCGCGTTCGGATTGCGGCCCATGACGTCATCCTGTCACGGCACCGGCCCGAAGGGCTGTCGGCGCTCAACATCCTGTCCGGGACGATTCACGCATTGCGTGGAGATGGGGCGGGGATGATTGTTGCGCTGGATACAGGCGCGGGCAGGGTGCTTGCGCGGATCACGCGGCGCTCTGCGGCGGCTTTGGACTTGTCTGTCGGGACCGAGGTCCACGCGATTGTCAAAACCGTTTCGGTCGCATCAACGGACATCGGGGCGGTGTTCCGATCTGAAACCCGCCCCGAGGCTTTTCTTTAACGCACCACGTAAACCGATGCGCTGGAGTGGCGCACCACGCGGGCCGCGTTCGGCCCGAGCAGGTAGTCTTTGAGATCGGGGCGATGCGCGCCAAGGACGATCAGATCGGCCTTGTCCTTTTTCGCCGCCTCAAGGATTTCATGGTAAGCCGTGCCAACCCCGACGATATGGCGGACATTGGTGTTGGCCTCCTCGCCGAGCGCTTCTTTGACAAGCTCGACCATCACCGCCTTGGCCTTTTTGAGCGCGTCGTTGGTGTGGCCCTCTTCGAAAAAGCCGCCAACGATGCTCATGCCGTAATCCGGAATGACGCTGATGATATCGAGCTGCGCCCCTTCGAGTTCTGCAATGCGGTAGGCGCGTTGCAGAACTTTGATCTCATTTTCGGCGCGGTTCACATCAATCGCACAGAGAATGGTGTTGATACTCATGCCGGAACTCCTTTGGTAACCGCCGCACGGCGGGATTGCAGAACGGTGATCAGACCCAGAAGCAACAGCGCAGGGATGAAAATCAACTCTTTCGGAAGCTGATCAGACGGGGCCTGCACCGAAGTGATCTCGACCGGATCGTCGCCATAAAAGTCGAAGCTTGCCAGCTTGTCGGAGAGCGGCGTTCCGAACATCGGCTCTTCAAGGATCATCTTGTCGCCTTCGGGCATCAAGAAAAGCCCAAGAGCGTCAAGACGGCCTTGAAGATCTGCATCCGCCACATCAAGGACTACGGTCAGATCCTTCATTTCGAGCGTATCAAAATCCGGCCCCGAGATCACCACGCGAAGCTGAGACCCGGCGGGCGCTTCTTCGAGGGCTGTCTCGAAGGCAGCCGGTGCTGTGATGTGATACGGGTGCTGAATCTGGTTCATGAAGAAGCCCGGACGGAACAGCGCGAAGGCCACAAGCAAGAGCGCAACGGTTTCCCAGATGCGCGATTTGGTGATGTAGAAGCCCATCGTTGCCGCCGTGAACACCAGAATACCGATGGTCGCGATGATGAAGACGATGATGCCCTGAACCCAGGTCACGTCGATCAGCAGGAGATCGGTGTTGAAGATGAACACGAAGGGCAGGGCGACGGTGCGCAGGCTGTAGAAGAACGCCGTGAAGCCGGTGCGGATCGCGTCGCCGCCGGACACCGCCGCCGCCGCGAAACTCGCGAGCCCCACAGGGGGCGTCACATCCGCCATGATCCCGAAGTAGAACACGAAGAGGTGCACAGCGATCAGCGGCACGACGAGGCCGGATTGTGCGCCCAGTTCAACGACCACGGAGACCATGAGCGAGGAAACCACGATGTAGTTTGCCGTGGTCGGAAGGCCCATGCCGAGGATCAGCGACAGGATCGCCACGAAGAGAAGCATCAGGATCAGGTTGCCGCCGGACAGGAACTCGACGAAATCCGCCATCACCTGACCGATCCCGGTCAGAGACACGGTGCCGACGATGATGCCTGCGGTCGCGGTGGCAAGACCGATGCCGATCATGTTGCGCGCGCCGTCGATCATGCCTTCGATCAGATCTTTGAAACCTTCTTTGAGGCGCGCGACGGCTTCGCTTTCGCCGCGGAACATCGCTTTGAGCGGTTTTTGCGTCAGCAGGATGAAGAACAGCAGGAAGGTTGCCCAGAAGGCCGACAGACCGGGAGATTTACGCTCGATCATCAGGAAATAGACCAGCACGATGATCGGCATCAGGTAGTAGAGCCCGGCTTTCCAGAGTTTGGCGATATCGGGCAGTTCGACCACTTCGGCGTTGGGATCGTCGGCTTCGAGATCATCGGAGTCTGCGGCCAGTTTGATCAGACCGATATAAATCGCACCGAGCAGGACAGCGAGGATCCAGCCTGCGCCCTCCGGCACCAAGGAGGTGATCATCCGGACCGGGTATTGGGTGGCATAGCAAAGCGCGCCGAAACCCGCGAAGAACAGGAACATGCCCATGATCGTGCGCCAGAGCGACACGACTTTGTTGCCGATGGTCGGCATGTTGTTTTTCACCGCTTCAAGGTGAACGATGTAGACCAGAGCGATGTAGGAAATGATCGCAGGCACGAAGGCGTGTTTGATCACTTCAAAGTAGGAAATGCCGACATATTCGACCATGAGGAAAGCGGCGGCGCCCATGACGGGCGGCATGATCTGGCCGTTCACGGAGGAGGCCACTTCGACGGAGCCGGCTTTCTCGGCGGAGAACCCGACACGTTTCATCAGCGGAATGGTGAAGGTCCCGGTGGTCACCACGTTGGCGATGGACGAACCGGAAATGAGACCCGTGGCGGCGGAGCCGACAACGGCGGCCTTGGCCGGGCCACCGCGCAGGTGACCGAGCGCGCCGAAGGCCATCTTGATGAAATAGTTGCCCGCGCCCGCCTTATCGAGCAGCGCCCCGAACAGAACGAACAGGAAGACGAATTTGGTCGACACGCCAAGCGCGATGCCGAAGACGCCTTCAGAGGTGATCCACATATGCGACATGGCTTTGCGCAGAGACGCGCCCGCCCAGCGGATTTGATCGGGGACCAGTTCGGAAGAGCCGAAGAAGACATAGAGCAGGAAGACGATCGCGAGGGCCACCATCACGGGGCCCAGCGTGCGATAGGCCGCGATGAACAGGAAGGCGAGGCCAACGAGGGCGAACCAAGCGTCGGTCGTGTCCGCGAGACCGCCATTGTCCACGATTTTTTGGTAGAAGAAATAGCCATACATGGCGAGGGCGGCACCGGCGAGGGCGAGCACCCAGTCATACCACGGCACGCGATCTTTCGGTGCGGATTTGAAGAGCGGATAGGCCATCGCAGACAGGAAAATCGCGAAAGCGAGGTGAATTTGCCGCGAGTTGTTGATCAGATCGCCGGGCAAAATATAAGGCGCGACGGGCGAGGCCAGAAGCACCTGAAACACCGACCAGATCAGCGCGACGGCGGCAATCATCTTGCCGATGGGTCCGGGAACGATACGGCCGCCACTGTCGGATGCGGCAACGAGTTCCTGGAGTTCCTCTTCGTTTAAGGCGCGATTTTCGCGTTCGGACATATGGCCCCCTGTCCCGGCTGACACCCTCCCCAAGTTGGCAGCCAATTGTTTCTGTTGAGAAATTCTTATTTGAGATAGCGGAGGGCGGATGTGCCGCCCCCCGCTTCAATCGTAAATCGTAACTTTACGATAGGGTCAGAGGATCACTCGATCCAACCTTTTTCTTTGTAGTATTTCAGAGCGCCCGGATGCAGCGGAGCGGAGAGACCGGCAGAAATCATTTCTTCCGGTTTCAGGTTCGCGAAGGCCGGGTGCAGGGATTTGAAGTCTTCGAAGTTGTCGAACACAGCGGAGACAACAGCGTAAACCGCATCTTCGGACACGGCTGCGGAGGTCACGAGGGTTGCGCCCACACCGAAGGTCGTCACGTCCTCATCGGAGCCGCGGTACATGCCGCCCGGAACGGTGGCGCTGCGGTAGTAGGGGTTGTCGGCGATCAGCGTGTCGACTTCCGGGCCGGTCACATTGACGAGCACGGCGTCACAAGCGGTGGTGGCTTCCTGAATGGTGCCCGACGGGTGACCCACGGTGAAGACAAACGCATCGACTTGGTTGTCGCAAAGCGCGGCGGATTGCTCAGCCGGTTTCAGCTCGGTCGCCAGAGCGAAGTCATCGGTGGTCCAGCCGAGAGCGCCCATGAGAACTTCCATGGTGCCACGCGCGCCGGAACCCGGGTTGCCGATGTTCACGCGTTTGCCTTTGAGATCGGCAAAATCTTTGATGCCAGAGTCAGCGCGGGCAACCACGGTGAAGGGTTCAGGGTGCAGCGAGAACACGGCGCGCAGATCTTCGAACGGGCCTTGCTCTTCGAATTTCGAGGTGCCGTTGTAGGCGTGGTACTGCCAGTCGGACTGAGCCACACCAAATTCCAGCTCGCCTTCGCGGATGGTGTTGATGTTGTAAACGGAACCACCGGTGGATTCGACGGAGCAGCGAACGCCGGTTTCCTTGCGGTTCTTGTTCACGAGACGACAGATCGCGCCGCCGGTCGGGTAGTAAACGCCCGTCACACCGCCGGTGCCGATGGTCACGAATTCCTCGGCCACTGCGGTGGTCGCGAGCATCGCGCCAGCCACAAGCGTGGCAAAGCCGAGTTTCATCTGTTTCGTCATGTCTTTCTCCCGTTGAGTTTTGACTGTTCAAAAAAAGCTCATCGCAAGCGAGTTGCGAAGTTTAGGGGGAATTATCCCCCGTCTTTACCCGATAACCTCTCCAAGTATATGACTCTGTCGCTCGATTTCTGCAATGCGCTCAGAGGTTTCTGGCCCGGAAAGGCGGGCAACCATGGCGAGAAGTGTTTCCAAAAGGAACACCGTCGCGACATAGGATGAGAAAAAATTAGGCCCCTCAGACGGGACGATAAAGCCACTATTTGCGCCGCGAAGCGCCGGGCAGGTGTGGCTTGAGGAGATCACGACCACATAGACCCCCTGTTTGCGCGCTTCTTCGGCGGCGCGGATCGAGACCGAGGCAAAGGGCGGTTTGGTGATCACGATCAGGGCGTCCTGATCATCCAGATCACAGACCGCGCTGCCGATTGAGGCGCCCATGCGGCCCGCCTGTTGCCAGTTCGGGCCGAGAAAATGCCCCATATAGCCCGCATATTCGGCGATCCCGGTCGAGCCGAGCGCCCCGAGAAGCACGACCTTGCGCGCTTTCGCGAGGTATTCAGCCGTGCGATCCAACTGGTGTTGGTCCAATCCGGCGATCAGCTGGTCGATATTGGTGACGGCGCTTTTGCGGGCGTTGTCCAAGAACACATCGGAGTGTTCCGACTGACCTTGGCGCAGATCATCCGCGCGGGAAGCAAAGCTGGAGACGCGACGGCCAAGCTGTGTTCGGATGGATTCGCGAAGCTGTTCGAAATCCTCGAACTCAAGCGCACGGGCCAAACGGCTGAATGTCGCGGGGGCGATCCCGCTTTCTTCCGCCACCGCGCGCAGAGACCGTGTCGCCGTATCCAGCGGATTGGCCGCAAGATAATCCCCGGCCTGTTGCAGGCGGAAGCTCAGTTCGCCGTATTTTGCGGCAAGCCTGCGTTCAAATCCTGGCTGCAAGTTTAACTCCGGGTCGGTCGCGATTTCGTGATTCTCAGCGTTTCATTTGTTTCATTTATTGTCAATCCGTGAAACGTATGTATCAGTGCTGAAACACATCTGATGCGCTGTTTTCGGAGATTCGCATGTCTACCCCCGCTGCCGTTCATTCCAACCGGTCCCATGTTTTTCATCGCACCTCCCGTGCCACACCGCCGCGTGCGGTGAACGGGGAGGGCGCTTATATTTACGATGCTTCGGGCAAGCAATATCTCGACGGATCGGGTGGGGCGGCCGTGTCCTGCCTCGGCCATTCCGATGAGAAAGTCATCAACGCGATCAAAGCGCAGCTCGACCAAATCCCCTTCGCGCATTCCGGTTTCTTTTCCTCCAACCCGGCGGAAAACCTCGCGGATCGGCTGATTTCTCTGGCACCCGAAGGGATTGACCGGGCCTACTTTGTGTCCGGCGGCTCCGAATCCGTTGAGACCGCGCTGAAAATGGCGCGTCAGTATTTTGTCGAGATCGGCCAGCCCGAGCGGACGCGTTTCATTGCCCGTCGTCAAAGCTATCACGGCAACACGCTCGGTGCCTTGGCAACCGGCGGCAACGCTTGGCGTCAGGCAAAATTTGCGCCGCTCCTGATGGGGGCCAGCCATATTTCACCCTGTTACGCCTATCGTGGCCAGATGGAGGGTGAGAGCCTTGAGGCTTATGGTTTGCGGGTCGCCAATGAACTGGAAACGGAATTGCAGCGGGTTGGCCCGGAGAGCGTGATCGCTTTTGTTGCGGAGCCCGTGGTCGGCGCGACGCTCGGCGCGGTGCCTTCCGTGCCCGGTTATTTCAAACGCATCCGCGAGATTTGCGATCAATACGGGATCCTGTTGATCCTCGATGAAGTCATGTGCGGCATGGGCCGGACGGGCACTCTCTTTGCCTGCGAACAAGATGGGATCGCGCCGGATATCATCACCATCGCGAAAGGCCTCGGCGCGGGCTATCAGCCGATCGGCGCGACGCTGTGCTCGAAAACGATCCATGATGCGTTCGAGCAGGGCTCAGGGTTCTTCCAACATGGCCACACCTACAATGCCCATGCGACCGCCTGTGCAGCGGCGGAGGCGGTGTTGTCGCGACTGGTCGATGACGGGCTTGTGGCGCGGGCTGCGGAGACCGGGGAGAAACTCGACGCGGCCTTGCGTGCAGCCTTTGCGGAGCACCCTCATATCGGCGATATCCGCGGGCGCGGCATGTTCCGCGGGCTTGAGATCGTCGAAGATCGCGCCAGCAAAACCCCGTTCGATCCCTCCGAGGGCAAAGCCGCCAAGGTCAAGAAAGCGGCGTTCGAGGCGGGGCTGATTTGCTACCCGATGGGCGGCACGATTGATGGCCAGCACGGCGATCACGTTCTGCTCGCGCCGCCGTTCATCCTGTCGGACGATCAGATCGGGGAGCTGGTGGACAAGCTCGGTCTGGCGTTTGAGGCTGTTATCTGATGCCTCTCCCACAATTGATGGTCGCCCCCAACGGGGCGACAAAAACCAAAGCAGATCACCCGGCGCTACCGATCTCCATGGAAGAGCTGACGCAGACCGCACGCGACTGCTTTGCGGCAGGTGCTGGCGGGTTTCACCTGCACCTGCGCGATGAGGACGGGCGACATCTTCTGGACACGGGTGCGTATCGTGAGGCAGTGAGGGAACTCTCCGCCGCAGTGCCGGAAATGGCGCTGCAGATCACGACGGAGGCGTCCGGCGTCTATCTTCCGGCGCATCAGCGGCATGTGGCCCTGAATTCCGGGGCGGCGATGGTCTCGGTCGCGTTGCGGGAAATGCTGCGGGACGAGGATGCGGAGGCGCGGCGTTTCTATGCGCGTTGCGCTGAGCATGGGATCGCGATCCAGCACATTCTCTACGATGTCGCCGATGCGGAAGCGCTCCACCGGGTGCTTCCCGATGAGGTGCTGCAGTCTCCTGATTTACAACTGCTTTTCGTGCTCGGGCGCTACACGGCAGGACAATCGTCCGCGCCGATCATGCTCACCCCGTTTGTGGCTTGGATGCACGAGCATGATCTCTCACCGGATTGGGCGGTTTGTGCCTTCGGTCAGGGCGAAACCCTGTGCCTCAAGACGGCGTCGCGGCTTGGCGGCAAATGCCGTGTCGGGTTTGAGAATTCTCTTGTTCATGAGGATGGAAGGCCCGCGCAAAACAATGCCGAACGCGTTGCGGCGGTCAGGGCGGCGATTGCAGAAGAGGTGACTGAGCAGTCTGCCGCGATCTGAATCAGCTCTGGTGGATATACGTCCCCGGAGCAGGGCCAAGAACCGGATAGCCCATTTCCGGCGCGCCGAGAGACGGAAGCGGGCTTTGCATTCGGTCGTGGCGTTTGAGCCATGCGAGCCACGCAGGCCACCACGATCCGGGTTTCGCATCATGCTCCGCGAACCAAGTGTCCGGCGAGACGTAGCCTTGGCCCGCTTTGCGCCGCCCGATCCGGTAATGCCGGCGCGGATGGCCGGGTTCGCTCAGAATGCCGGTGTTATGCCCGCCATTCGTCAAAACCATCGTCATGTCATTGTCGGTAAACAGTGCCGTCTTATAGACCGAATGCCACGGAGCAATGTGATCGGTTTCGGTTCCGACGATGAACATCGGTGCAGTGATGCCTTTCAAGGCGATGACACGCCCATCGACGGCAAATCTTCCTGCCGTGAGCCGGTTTTCCAAAAACAGGCCCCGCAGGTATTCGCCGTGCATGCGTGCTGGCATTCGTGTGGTGTCGGTGGCCCAGACGCCCAGGTCCGTCGGTAAATCGTCTTGTCCGAGGAAATAGCGCTTCACTGCACGGGTGTAGATTAAATCTTCGGTCCGCATCACGGCGAACATGCGCGACATTTGCGGACGATCGAGATAGCCCTGCGCCCACATCATGTCCTCCAAAAGTGCGACCTGACTTTCATCGAGAAACAGGAGCAGTTCTCCCGCCTCGCTGAAATCCAATTGCGCGGACATCAGTGTGACGCTGGCCAGACGGTCATCGCCGTCCCGCGCCATGGTCGCCGCAGAAATGCCGAGGATCGTGCCGCCAAGGCAATAGCCGTTGGCATGGATTTTCTGTCCGGGAACGATGGCGCTGATCGCCTCAATCGCAGCCATGACGCCCTTGGTCCGGTAATCTTCAAGTGAGAGATCGGCCTGTTCCCGTGTCGGGTTGCACCAAGAGATGGCGAAGACCGTGAACCCGTTCTGTACGAGATACCGGATCATCGAATTCTCGGGCGAGAGGTCGAGGACATAGTATTTCATGATCCATGCCGGGACGATGAGAACAGGTTCTGCATGGACGGTTTCAGTCTGGGGCGCATATTGGATCAACTCCAACAGCTCATTGCGATAGACGACCTTGCCGGGGGTACACGCCAAGTCCTTGCCGAGCTGGAACCCTTCAGGCGGCGGCCTGTGTTCATCGTTGAGAACATGGAAGAAATCGTCAGTGAAATGTGCGGCGCCTTCCAAAAGATTGAGACCGCCTTTCTGCATGGTGGTCTCGATGATTTCCGGGTTCAGCCACGGGAAGTTCGAAGGTGACATGAGGTCGAGGGCTTGCCGGACCATGAATTTGACACGCTCGGAATCCTGCGTTCGCAGACCTCGAAATTCCTCTGTCGCGGCGTCAAACCAATCCTGTGTCGCGAGAAAGCCTTGCTGCCAGAAGCTAAAGGGCGGACGAGTCCAGCTTTGGTGGGTGAACCTGTGATCATTCGGGCCGGAGTGAAACGGGGGCGGGGTATCTTGTGCGCGTAATGTGTCGAGCGCGTACTCGAAGAGGTGGAGCCCATTGCGCTGAGCGGTCTCTAAAAGGCTGAGTTGGCGACCGGGCGCGCGAAGGGTATGCACGAACCAATCCATGAAGGCTTGATTGTAGGAATAGGGTGAAATCCCTGCGGTTACACGGGCGAGAGCGGCCCGGGCATATTGATCCAGAAGATTGTAATGCGTTTGTGTCTGATGTGACGCGTCTGGAGTGGCCTTGGAAGGACTTGTGATCGGCTGCGACGCCTGTTTCGGGCACTGTGGAGCGCGTGTTTTCTGAGGCCGGACTTTTGCGGACCGTTCCTTGCGAGGCAATCTTTGATCCATCATGTTTCCTCCCTCCAGAATGTAAGCTGATTATACACCCAAATCCGCCCGCCATGAACCGTAAACCATGAACGCCCACGCGAGTCACAGCTTGCGCAAGATCATTGGCGGCTCCAGTGATTTTGCTTAGCCTTGAAGACGCGACGCGTTCGATTGAGGAGGGCGCAGGTTTGACGGAGCATCACGACACACCCCCGGCCTTTCACGCCCAAAGCGCAGAACAGGTTCTTGCCCAACTGGAGGTGACACCTGACATGGGGCTGTCAGAGGGTGTCGTTGCGGACCGCCGTGCTCGGGTCGGTCCGAACAGTCTTGCGGTGAAACAAAGCGTCGGTCTTTTCACCTTGCTGTTCAGGCAAGTGCAGAGCCCGGTTGTTTTCTTGCTTGCTGGAGCTGCGGGGCTGGCGGCCTTGTTTCAAGAGGTGGAAGAAGCCGTCGCGATCGGAGTGGTTCTGGCGATCAACACGCTGATCGGCTTTGTCACGGAATTGAAGGCCGCGCGGTCTATCGAAGGGTTGCACGCGCTCGAAATCCCGAAAGCGCGGGTGCGGCGGGACGGTCATGATCGGATGATTGGCGCGGATGAATTGGTGCCGGGGGATATTGTCCTGCTTGAGGCGGGGAATGCTGTTCCCGCCGATCTACGGATCATTGAAGCCGCAAATCTTCAGGCGGATGAATCGACCTTGACCGGGGAATCCGTGGCGGTCGCAAAGAGCGTCTCACCCGTCCCCGAAACGGCGCGCCTCGCGGATCGAAGCTCCATGCTCTACCGCGGCACCGCACTGACGGCGGGGAGCGCCTCTGCTGTCGTGACCGGGACAGGTCTGACCACCGAAATTGGGCAGGTTTCGCAATTGGTTGCGCAGGCGGGGGCAGGGACATCGCCGATCGAAAAGAAGCTGGCGCATTTGTCCTCGCAATTGGTCTGGGCGACCCTTGGTCTGACCGTGTTGATTGCCGGGATTGGGATTCTGACCGGCAAAGACACGGTTTTGATGGTCGAAGCGGCGATTGCGCTTGCCGTGGCGGCCATTCCCGAGGGCCTGCCGGTCGTCGCGACGCTCACCCTCGCGCGGGGCATGTGGCGCATGGCGCGGCAAAATGCGCTGGTGGAACAGCTCTCCGCCGTTGAAACCCTGGGGGCGACGACCGTCATCCTGACCGACAAAACCGGAACCCTGACGGAGAACCGGATGGCGGTGCGGCGGTTTTGGCTTCCCTCCGGCGAAGTGAGCGTGGAGGCCGGGCCGGTGCCTGACATCCCGAATGGGGACGCCTCTTTTGGCGCGCTGATCAAGGTCGCGGTGCTGTGCAACGATGCAGCGCTTGAGACATCCGAGGCGGAAGGTGCGGGCGATCCGATGGAAGTGGCTTTGCTGCGCGCAGGACTGGCGTCCGGTCAGGCGCGCAGCGAGTTGCTTCTGGAGTATCCGGAAGTGCGGCAGGTGGCTTTTGACAGCGACAGCAAGATGATGGCGACGGTGCATCGCCATGATGGCGATTTTCTCTTTGCCGTCAAAGGCGCGCCGGAAGCGATTTTGCGGCATAGCCGGTTCCTTTCACCCGAAGGACAATTCGTCCCGTTTGGGGATGAGGATCGGCTTCTCTGGCTGGCGCGGGCAGCGGAACTTGCCCATCACGGATTGCGCGTTCTGGCCTGTGCTGTGAAGGCCGAGAATGACATGACAGCCGAGGCCTATGACGGCCTGACATTTCTTGGTCTGATCGGGCTTGAAGATCCCGCGCGCCGCGATGTGCCGCATGCCATCGAGGCCTGCCACCGGGCGGGTATTCGGGTTGTCATGGTGACCGGAGATCACGCCGATACCGCGCGGAGCATCGGCCGGACGGTGGGGCTTCACTGTACGCCAGAAGAGGTTGTTGAAGGTGTTGAGATGGCACGGCTGACCGATGGCAAAACGGATGATTTCTCCCGGATCGGCATTTTCGCCCGCGTCAGCCCGAAGGAAAAACTCGATCTCGTCCGGGCCTATCAGGCGGCGGGCGACATCGTTGCGATGACCGGGGACGGGGTCAACGACGCACCCGCGCTACGGCAGGCAAATATTGGTGTGGCGATGGGACGGCGTGGCACCGATGTGGCGCGGGAGGCGGCGGCGATGATCCTGCTGGATGACGCCTTCCCGACCATCGTGGCGGCGATCCGCGAAGGTCGGATCATTTTCGGCAATATTCGCCGTTTCGCGGCCTATCTTCTGGCCTGCAATCTGACCGAGGTTCTTGTTGTGGGGCTGGCCGTTCTGGTGTCCGTGCCGCTGCCGATCCTACCCTTGCAAATCCTTTACCTGAACCTGATCACGGATGTGTTCCCGGCCTTTGCTTTGGCTCTGGGGGAGGGAGAAGGGGACGTCCTCGACACGCCGCCACGACCGCCGAGGGAACCACTTTTGGGGCGGCCGCAATGGATAAAGGTCGCGCTGCAAAGCCTCCTGATGGGAGCGGGTGTGTTCGGGGCGATGTGGGTGTCTGAATGGCAGGGCTATACGTCAGAGGCGACTGTCACGGTGACGTTCCTGACACTGGCCTTTGCACAGCTTTGGCAAGTGTTCAACATGCGGGCTGCGTCGGCACCGATGTTCAACAACGAGATCACCCGCAACCCGTGGGTTTGGGGCGCTTTGGCGCTTTGTGTCGGGCTTTTGATGCTTCCTGCTTATCTTCCGCCTTTTGCCGCGCTCCTCGGGATCGTTGCGCCGAATGTGACCATGTGGGGCATTGTTCTATGCCTGAGTGCGCTTCCGATGCTGGTTTGGCAACTGGCGGTGACGGTCGGAGATAAGCTGCGGCAGGGCTGATCTGGCGCGTTTTTAGGCGGAGCAGGATGCCCCACCCAGCACACAGAATTTCGCGCAATGAGGGTGGTTTAGAGCAACCTCTCCCAAAGCATCCGAGAGTGACGGGCCAAGATCGAACTCTTCTTCATAGGGCAAGAGCGTACAGGCGACGACCGACGGCGCATGTCCTTTGCGTTTCACCACCATGCGCTGCGAGGCGCACATGATGTCTGACGGGGTCTTGCCCAGAATGCCCCAGCACGCCGTGGTGATCTCCGGAACTTCGGCGCTCATGTCCATCTCCGGAAAGATAACGGTCTTGGCGGGATGGTCAGGGTCGATGGCATAGTTGTGTTCTGCATAAAGGGCGGCAAAGCCTGCGCGCGTCTCAGCATCGGTTTCATGCCAGAGAGAACGGGCGGCAACGGTCATCGCGATGCCGTTGTCTCGGAGCCAATCCATCCCGGCAAGTGTGACGTTAAAGCTGCCCGCGCCGCGCATTTCCTCATGATGCTTTTGTGAATAATGATCGAGCGAAACACGGAGGGTCAGTTGGCCGGGATACTCAGCATTGAGTTTGAGTAGCGCCTCCTGAACGAAGGGGCGCTGCATCGGGCGCATGGCGTTGGTCAGCACAAGCACCTCATATCCTTTTGACAGCGCCAGCTCCAAAATATCGGGCATCTGCGGATTCATGAAGGGCTCGCCGCCGGTGAACCCGATTTCCCGTGGACGAAATGGGGTATCTTCTGGAAAATTGTCTATTTCTGTAAGATAGTTTTCAACGTCGGCCAGTGTAAGATAAGAGAGCGCATCATTGGTTGGCGAGCTGTCGATATAACAGTTTACACAGGTGATATTGCACAATGTGCCGGTGTTGAACCAAAGCGTCTCCAGCCGCTCCAACGCCACATGCGCCCGCGGCTCGCCTTTTGCCGTGACATGCGGGTTCATGAACTTTCCTATGTTGGCGGCGTCTTGTGCTTGGTCTTTCATTCGGCCTTGCTTCCGTGAAGGGACGGTTTGTTCCAAGGTAAGGGCTTGGTTGCGTGGTGAAAAGGTCTCACTTTGCCTTCTCTCCGCCCCGGTAAACACGTTTTGTCTTTATCGACACTTGAGAGGCTCTGTCGCAATGCTAGACTTCTTGCATCTGCGCCGCTAAACCACCATCGTTAGCGCTAACCTTCCCTAAGGAAAGGGAGGGCAAGCGGCACACAGCGAAAAGGAAGACAGTCATGGTCTCACGCGTCATTCCGGTTGATGATTTCGATCTCGTGATTTTCGGCGGGACCGGGGATCTCGCGCGGCGAAAAATTCTGCCCGGATTGTATCGCCGCTTCTGCGCAGGACAGATGCCGGAGACCGCGCGCATTATTGGCGCGGCCCGTTCCGAACATGATGCCGAAGAATTCCGTCAGATCGTGCGTGCTGCAATCTTGGAATTCTCCACGAACCACAGCTGTGATGAAGCCCAGATTGGCGACTTCCTCAAACGTCTCGACTACGTGCAAATCGATGCGCGTGGAGAAGAGGGGTGGGACGATCTCAAGGGATTGATGCGCAAAGACGTGATCAAAGCCTATTATTTCTCGGTGGCCCCGTCGCTGTTCGGCGATATCGCAGAGCGTCTGATGCTCCACGGGATTGCCGACGACAAGGCGCGGATCGTTGTCGAAAAGCCTTTCGGCCGTGATCTCGCCAGCGCCAAGGCGCTCAATCGTGATCTTGCGAAACACTTTGACGAAACCCAGATTTATCGCATCGACCACTATCTCGGCAAAGAGACGGTGCAGAATCTCATGGCGGTGCGTTTCGGCAATATCCTGTTTGAGCCGCTCTGGAATTCGCAATATGTCGATCACATCCAGATCACCGTGGCCGAAACCGTCGGTGTGGGCGGGCGCGGCGAATATTATGACCGCTCCGGCGCGATGCGTGACATGGTGCAGAACCACCTCATGCAGCTCTTGTGCCTGATCGCGATGGAGCCGCCGTCGCGGTTCGAGCCGGATTCGGTGCGCGACGAAAAGCTCAAGGTTATCCGTGCGTTGGAGCCGATTGATCATCATCATGTGGTGCGGGGACAATATGATGCGACGGACGATGAGCCATCCTTCCGCGAGGATGCGGGAGACCCGCGCACGCGCACCGAAAGCTTCATTGCTCTGCGCTGCATGATCTCCAACTGGCGGTGGGCCGGAACGCCGTTCTACCTGCGCACCGGCAAAAAGCTCAAAGCGCGCAATTCCGAGATTGCCGTGGTCTTCAAGGATGCGCCGCACTCGATTTTTGGCGAAGAGGCCGGGCGGCACTCCAATATCCTCTCGATCCGTCTTCAACCCAATGAGGGCATCACGTTGAAAGTGACGATCAAGGAGCCGGGGCCGGGCGGTATGCGCCTCATCGACGTGCCTCTGGATATGTCTTTCGCGGAAGCGCTGGGTGAGGACGCGGAGGAAATCACCGATGCTTATGAGCGGCTGATCATGGATGTGATCCGCGGCAACCAAACGCTCTTCATGCGGGGCGACGAGGTGGAAGCGGCCTGGACTTGGACCGACCCGCTCATCGAGTCTTGGGAAACCCGGGGGGATGTTCCGAAACCCTACGAGGCCTATTCGTCCGGACCTGAGGAAGCCGCGATCATGCTGCACCGGGAAGGACGCCGTTGGCGGGAGATCAAAGGATGAATTTTATCGAATACCCGGACCGCGAGGTGATGTTGCTCGATCTCGCCAACAAGATCGCGGGTGAACTGCGGTCGGCGTTGGAGATCGAGAAGCGCGTGAGTTTCTGCGTCCCCGGCGGAAGCACACCGGGGCCGGTGTTTGATATCCTCTCCGGCGTCAAGCTTGATTGGGACAGGGTGGATGTCCTGCTCAATGACGAGCGTTGGGTTCCGGAAAGCTCTGACCGCTCCAATACCGCCTTGCTCAAACGCCGTCTGCTGGTCGGCGAGGCGGCTCGCGCCACTCTGATCCCGCTGCACACTGATGTCCCGACACCAGAAGAAGGTCTGCCCGGATTGATGCCTGCGGTCGAAGCCGTGTTGCCGCTCAATGTTCTGGTTTTGGGTATGGGGGCCGATATGCACACGGCGAGCCTGTTTCCGGGGGCAGATCAGCTTGAACTGGGCCTTTCTGACGATGCGCCGACGCTTTTGGCGATGCGTGCGCCGGGCGCGCCGGAGCCAAGGATCACCCTGTCGGCCAAAGCGCTGAAAACTGCGATTTCGACCCATGTCTTGATCACGGGTGATGAGAAGCGAGACGCTTTGGAGCGGGCGCAAAGCTTGTCGCAAGAGGAGGCTCCAGTGAGCGCTTTTCTTGCGGAAGCCACGGTTCACTGGGCCGCGTGACAAAATGCGTGCCCTGCACGCTATGACCGTGGCGTTTTGCCTGCTAACGTGACGCCACGGTTTTAAAATTCAAGGTCGATCCTGTATGTCGAAACGCTTTATTCTGGTTGCGGACGGTCCAAGGTTCGAAACTCCGGCGATGATCCTTGTGGGATCGTTGCGGCAATTTCATCCAGCCGAAGACGTTGAGATCCACGCCTGTTGTCCGGAGGAAAAGCTTGCGGAATTGAGCCCGGAGTTTCGCGAGGCGATGGCATTTTTTAATGCCGAGATCGTCGGAATGCCGCCTCTTGAGAGCGCGTTCGCAAGCCCCTATCCTCACGGCAATAAACTCCGCGCAGTGGCCCTTTGTGGGGCGCAGGAGGCCGGGGCTTTCTTTGATACGGACACGATCGCGGTCGAGAGTATCTTGCCGGTCTTGGACGGCACCTCTCATGTTGCCGTGCCGGAGGGCGTTCCCACATGGGGACGTGACGAGCAAGATTGGCAGCCTGTGTATAAGCATTTCGGATTGGCGATGCCCGAAGGGCGCGTCCGCATGTGCCGGGGCAAACAGGTGGAAACCCTGCCGTATTTTAATGCCGGGTTTGTCGGTTGGCCTAAGGGGTCGAACCTTCCGGAGCTATGGATCGAGACCGCATTGGAAATCGACCATCATCTCGATATTCCGAATAAGCGCCCTTGGCTTGATCAGATCGCATTGCCTGTGGCGATTGCACGAAGCGGTGAAGGCTTTGAGTGTTTGCCCGAGCGCTACAATTTCTCGCTCAATCGCCGCGACTTCCCACTTCAAGAGCCCACATCGCTCATCCATTATCATCTGCCCGGACAATTCCGGAGCGAGCTGCGAAGCCTTGAGGTGTACAAGCGTATCTACAAGATGCTTCCCGCTGATCTTGCCGAGGTTTTTCGGGAGCGGAGCATTCCGTTTCTGATGCCCGGACGGCCTAAAAAGCGAGCGAATTTCACACCGCTCGTCGATCTGGACGATGACGTCGTGAAAACAGGAACCTGAACCGCAAAATGATTTCCAGCCCGTCAAAAAATGGATTGGTTGGAGAAGCTTTAGCAAGCCTGAAACAAATTGGCTATATGCGTAAGAGACCACCTCAGCACAGGGCTGTGCCCTGAAGGAGACGATATGACCGTTGATTTTTCCGCCCTCAAATCCCTGAGAGACGCGAACGAGGAGAGACATATCCTCGAATTGTTCGCGGCGGATGAAGAACGTGCCTCGCGCTACTCGGCGATGGCCGACGGGCTTTTGTTCGATTATTCGAAAACCAATATCGACGACGCGACGCGGGAGGCTCTGTTTGATCTTCTGACCGTTGCAGGCGTACCGGAAAAACGCGAGGCGATGTTCTCCGGCGAGAAGATCAACGACACCGAGGGGCGCGCGGTGCTGCATACCGCATTGCGCAATCTCGACGGCGGCCCCGTCATGGTCGATGGCAAGGATGTGATCCCCGGCGTGCGGCACACGTTGGCGCGGATGGACGATTTTGCCGACCGGGTGCGGCGTGGTGCGATCACGTCCTATTCCGGCGTGCCGTTCGAGGCTGTGGTGAATATCGGCATCGGCGGCTCGGACCTTGGTCCGGTGATGGCCTATGAGGCGCTCAAACCCTTCGCTGATGGTCCGCATTGTCATTTCGTCTCAAACGTGGATGGGGCGCATATCCATGACGTTCTGGCGGGGCTGAACCCGCAAACGACGCTGGTGATCGTTGCCTCGAAAACCTTCACCACAATCGAGACCATGACCAACGCCAAAACCGCGCGCGACTGGCTTGTCAAATCCGTGGGCGAAGAAGGCATTTCGAAACATTTCGCGGCGCTGTCGACCGCCAAGGACAAAACGGCGGCCTTTGGCATCGATCCGGATCTGGTCTTCGGGTTCGAGGATTGGGTTGGCGGTCGCTACTCCGTCTGGGGGCCGATCGGCCTGTCTCTGATGCTCGCCATCGGGCCGCAGCGCTTCGCCGAATTCCTGCGCGGCGGGCAGGCGATGGACACTCATTTTCGCACCGCTGAATGGCAGGACAACCTGCCGGTTCTCTTGGCGCTGGTCGGTGTTTGGCACAATCAGGTCTGCGGCCACGCGACCCGTGCGGTGCTGCCTTATGAGCAACGCCTGCTGAGACTTCCGGCCTATCTGCAACAACTTGAGATGGAATCGAATGGCAAGCGCGTCGCGATGGATGGCAGTGATCTGCCGTTTGACAGCGGCCCTGTGGTCTGGGGCGAGCCGGGCACCAATGGTCAGCACGCGTTCTACCAGTTGATCCACCAAGGCACGCGGGTGACCCCCTGTGAATTCATGGTCGGCCGCTTCGGTCATGAGCCCGATCTGGCGCATCAACATGAGCTGCTCGTCTCCAACTGTTTGGCGCAGTCGGAAGCCCTTCTTCGTGGCAGGTCTTTGGCAGAAGCCACAGAGATCATGAAGAAAAAAGGATTTGAGGGCACGGAGCTTGAGCGGCAGGCGCGTCACCGCGTTTTCCCGGGCAACCGTCCGTCAACGACGCTCGCGTATGAAAAGCTCACCCCCTATGTGCTAGGGCAGATTGTGGCGCTCTATGAGCATCGTGTCTTCGTCGAAGGCGTGATCCTTGGCATCAATTCCTACGATCAGTGGGGCGTGGAACTGGGCAAAGAACTGGCCTTGGCGCTGCAACCTGTACTTGCAGGTGAGAAGGATGGTGCAGGCAAGGATGGCTCCACACTGCAACTGGTGTCTTACCTGAAAAACTGAGCCTTTTTGGTCATTTGGCCCTCCCGTGGTAAGCTTTATGACGCTACCAGGGGAGGGTGTGGCCATGAAAGTTGCTGTTGTCCAGGAGGCTCCGGTCTATCTTGATAAAGAAAAATCACTACAAAAAGCGGTCGAACTGATCGAACAGGCGGCGGCCAAAGACTGCCATCTCATTGTTTTTCCTGAAACATGGCTGCCGGGCTATCCGACATTCGTCTGGCGCTTGCCGCCCGGCGCGGGAATGACAAAGACGGACGAATTGTTCGCCCTGTCACAGGCCAATTCCATCGATCTAAGTCGCGATGATCTTGCGCCGATCAAGGCGGCGGCGCATGACAATGATATGGTCGTGGTGATCGGACATCAGGAAATCGACGGGACGCTGAGCGGGAGTACTTTGTTCAACAGTGTCGCGATCATTGATGCCGACGGCAAGCTTTTGAACAACCACCGAAAACTCATGCCAACCAACCCGGAACGAATGGTGTGGGGCTTTGGCGACGGCTCGACGTTGAAGGTCGTTCCCACTGCCGTCGGACGCGTCGGGGCGTTGATTTGTTGGGAAAACTACATGCCGCTCGCGCGGTTCACGCTCTATGCGCAATACATCGACATCTATTGCGCACCCACATGGGACAATGGGGCGACATGGCTCGCGACAATGCAGCATATCGCGCGTGAAGGCGGGTGTTGGGTGATTGGCTGCGCGACGGCGCTGGAAGCGTCGGACATCCCTGACACCCTGCCGTATCGGGACGAACTTTTCCCCGATGCGGAGGAATGGATCAATCCGGGAGATGCGGTCGTCTATCGGCCTTTTGGCGGTGCTGTGGCCGGGCCGATGCACCGCGAAAAAGGTCTGCTCGTGACGGATTTCTTCCCGGAAGAAGCACGCGCTTCACGTCGGAAGTTCGATGTGTCGGGGCACTATGCGCGACCAGACGTCTTTACGCTTCACGTAAACCAAAAGCCGCAGGCGCCTGTTTCTTTTAATCAATAGATCGGAGCTTCAGCCGAAAAGGGAGCCGAATTTCATCGCTGTTTTGGCGTCGCCTGCGATTTTGAGCTTGCCGAACATCGCGGCTTTCATCGGGTTCAACTGACCTGCGAGGATTTTCTCAAAGGTCGGCTGATCCGCGATGATGGCGCAATCGGCGCGGTCGTCGGAAATCTCGGCCTGATCGCCCTTGATGATCAGATTACCGATTTCCTTGATCCGAAGCGAGACGGATTTCTCGAAATTCTCACCCTTGAGGCGCTCGGCCAAAGCCGCTTTCGCGGTGTTCAAAAAGTCTGCGGTCATGTGATGTCCTCCCGATCCAAGTCCTAGCTTGCGGGCGGGAGAGGCCAAAGCGAAACCTCACGTCACAACACTGCACGTCAATGCACGACGAAAAATGCGGTGCGACTTTGGAAGCGAAACTTTGGAAATTTGGAGCGGGTAGCGAGAATCGAACTCGCGCATTCAGCTTGGGAAGCTGACAGGCTACCATTACATCATACCCGCCTGAGGTGAGGCTTTAGGTAGTGAATGCTGCGGGGGCGGTCAAGCGGATTTGCGCGTGGAGACGCGAAAAAGGCCACACCCCGAAAGGTGTGGCCGAAGCCTGCGAAGCGGTTCTTCAGGCCGTAGAATAGGCGGGTTACGAGACCGGCATCAGCACGCCGTCAACGAAATACATCACGCCGTTGGACTGCTCGACGTCTTTCGCCAAGGTGGTGACGATATTGCTCTGCGCGTCGCGCAGGATCAGCTCTTCACCGGTGCCTTTCTCAACGCGGATCGGGTCGCCGGAGACGGTGGTCAGAGTGACGATGTCGTTGTCGAAATCGACCGCAACATTCTCCGGAATGGCGAGCTGTTCGGGAACTTGGTCGCTCTTGAGAAGGTCGTCGATCATCTGCGGCGTGAACTCGCCTTTCACAAGGTGCGCATTGATCACATCCTGAAGCATCTCCCGGTTTTCCGGCTTCATCAGATCGGCGACGGCCTCCTCGGGGAGCTTGTCAAAAGCGGCATTGGTCGGAGCGAACAGCGTATAGGGGCCGTCACCCATCAGCTCATCGGCCAGACCAGCGGCTTTCACGGCCTCAATGAGAGTGGTCAGGTTCTGCACCTTCATCGCGTTGGCTGCGATGGTGGCGTTGTGATCCAGCGCTTGCTCGTTGATGATCTCGGCACCGTTGACAGGCGCGCCTGCGAAGGATGCGAACGGGGAAGCGGCCATCAGGGCAGCGGTGGACAGGGCGAAAATCTTAGCACGGGTTTTCATGAGAAACCTCCGTATTTAACTTTTTCATACTGGCGCGGCGACGTCCTCGCCGGCCTTCTGTGGACACAACACCGCGAAACGGGCAAAGGTTTCCCTTCGCCCGTTCACATGTTTTTTAACCGAAATTTTGGAACTTTTTCGCGCTTAGCCGCGCCGCCGTCTGCGCCGCCGTCCACCGGTCCCGCCGCTGCCATCATCCCCGGCATTGAAATCCGGATCAGGCAGGGAGACGACACTGCGCAGCCCCGTGAACGGGTCTGTCGCGTGGGGGATCGCGTTGGCGTTGACGAAATGCTCCTGAAACTTCGGTTCAATCGCGGTTTCGATCTTGGTGATGTGATGCACCAGCTCTTCGATCTCGCGCCGCGCGGCTCGGTTCAGAAGCGCGATCTGCGCCCCGGTCCCCGCAGCGTTGCCAGCCGAGGTCACATGGTCCAGCGGGCAATCCGGGATCATCCCAAGCACCATCGCGTGTTTTGGCGAGATATGCGCCCCGAACGCGCCTGCGAGCACGACACGCTCAACGGTATCGGTGCCGAATTCATCCATCAGAAGCCGCGCCCCCGCGTAGAGCGCGGATTTGGCAAGCTGGATGGCGCGGATATCGCCTTGCGTGACAGTGATCACGGGGCCGCCTTTGCCGGAACCGTCATGGATCAGGTATTCATGCGTCCGCCCTGTGGGGCGACACCGCGCGGTGCCTGCCGCCTCTGAGGAACCGATAAGACCGTGTGCATCCAGCACCCCCGCCATCCGCATTTCGGCCACGGCTTCGATGATGCCGGAGCCACAGATGCCGGTCACTTCGACATCAAACGCCGGATCGTCGGACCAAAGCTCGGAGCCGATGACGCGAAAACGCGGTTCTTTGGTGACGGGATCAATCTCGATCCGCTCGATGGCGCCCGCAGCGGCGCGTTGACCGGAGGAAATCTGAGCGCCCTCAAAGGCCGGGCCGGTCGGCGAGGAACAAGCCAGAACGCGGGTTTTATTGCCGAGAATGATCTCCGCATTGGTGCCCACATCGACGATCAGGGTCAGCGGGTCTTGCTTTTGCGGCGCTTCCGAGAGCGCAACGGCAGCGGCATCCGCACCGACATGGCCCGCGATGAGCGGAAGGATATAGACCTGCGCCTCGGGGGCGAGGGAAAGGTCCAGATCGCGGGCGGGCAAATCAAGGGCTGAGTTCGTCGCCAGCGCAAAAGGCGCTTGCCCGAGAGGGATGGGGTCGAGGCCCAGAAGCAGGTGATGCATGACCGGGTTCATCACAACAACCATCTCGAATATCTGCTCGCGGGTGATCTCCGCCTCTGCCGCCAGCGTCCCGGACAGCTCATCGAGCGCCGCCCGCACGGCGCTGGTCATCTCGGCCGCCCCGCCGGGGTTCATCATCGCGTAGGACACGCGGGACATGAGGTCTTCGCCAAAGCGGATTTGTGGGTTCATCACACCGCCAGAGGCTTTCACCTCGCCGGTTTTCAGGTCCGTGAGATGTGCGGCGATGGTGGTGGAGCCGAGGTCCACGGCAAGACCATAAAGTGCGGGTTCTTCGAAACCGGGCCAGACGCCGACAAGTTTCACATCGCCTTCGCGCGCCTCATTGAGGGCCAGCGTCACCTTGTATTTCCCAGCAATCAGAGCGGCTTGCAAGGCGTTCAGCATGTTGAGGGGCAGGGTGCCCGCCTTGATGTCCCATTGCGCCTCAAGCGCGGCCTTGGTGCGTTCCCAGTCGCCTGTGGGCGCGTGCATGTCCGCCTCAGCGACCTCGACATAGACGGCGCGCGTCGCCGGGTCCATCTTGATGACCCGCGTGGTCGCGGCCTTGCGCACAACCTGTTTGTGGACCTGACTTTCGGGTGGCACGTCGAGGACGATATCGCCTTGTATACAGGCCTGACAGCCAAGACGCCGTCCCGGTTTCAGCCCCCGCACACGGTCATAGCGCTCTTCAACGGCGTTGAACTCTGTGAGCGCCTCCTTGTCCGCGTGGATGCCGTGCTTGGCATGCTCGCCAAAAGACGGCTGCACCTGACATTTCGAACAAATTCCACGCCCGCCGCAGACAGAGTCGAGATCGACGCCCAATTGCCGCGCGGCTTGCAACACGGTCGTGCCGGGCGCGACATGGCCGCGTTTGCCGGAGGGGGTGAAAATGACCAGAGGGTCTTTATCGCTCATGTTTCTTTGCCTTATGCGGGGCCTTATGCGGATCATCGTCGCGCCAAGCGCCATTCTCGAGCCCGTCCAGCCGCCACGGGCCAATGGACAAGCGGATCAGGCGCAGTGTCGGAAAGCCGACGGCGGCGGTCATGCGCCGCACCTGACGATTGCGTCCTTCGGTGATGGTGAGCTCCAGCCAGCTTTCCGGGACCGATTTGCGGTAACGGACCGGGGGCGTGCGCGGCCAGAGCCAGTCGGGTTCCTCGACGCGACGCGCCTTTGCGGGGCGGGTCATCCCGTCTTTCAACTCCACGCCTTTGCGGAGCTTGTCCAAGGCCTCGTCTGTCAAATCGCCTTCAACCTGCGTGAGATAGGTCTTTGCCATCTTATGGCGCGGGTTTGAGATTTGCGCCTGCAGCTTGCCATCGTCGGTCAGCAGCAACAGGCCTTCACTGTCTCGGTCGAGCCGCCCTGCCGGGTAGACCTTCGGCATGGAGATGAACTCGGAGAGCGTCTTCCGGGTGGTTCCCTCGGTGCCCTTGTCGGTGAACTGGGAAAGCACGTCAAAAGGCTTATTGAAGGCGATCAGTCGCGCCATGACATGCGTTTCCTTTGCTGTTCAAATACTCATGTCGCCACGTCCCTGCAACGACAGTGTTCTTATAGGTGCGGCGTTATTCGCGGCGGCACATTGGATTGCGCACCGCGTTATCCGCGGCGGCGACGCCCACCGCCACGACGGCCACCACCGGCACCGCCAGCAGAAGCGGCTTTTGCGGCCTCGGCAAAGGGCGTGCCTTCGGCGACAGCATCGGCGATCCGGGAGAACCCGATCCATTTGCTACCGTCTTGGTCATGGTTCATCAGAAGGTTGGCGGCGCGGATTGCTTCCATTTCTTGGACCCGCACCGGGTTCATGATCGCGGAGGTCATGCCAGCGCCGATGGCCATCGGAAGGAAGGCCGCGTTGATGCCATGACGATGGGGCAGGCCGAAGGAAATATTCGACGCGCCGCAGGTTGTGTTGACCCCAAGCTCATCGCGCAGACGGCGCACCAACGTGAACACCTGATGACCCGCCGTCGCCATAGCCCCGATCGGCATCACAAGCGGATCGACCACGATGTCATGCGCCGGAATGCCGAAATCGGCGGCGCGCTCGACGATTTTCTTGGCAACGGCAAAGCGCACGTCCGGGTCTTCGGAGATCCCGCTGTCGTCATTGGAGATCGCAACGACCGGCACATTGTATTTCTTAACCAGCGGCAGGACGCGCTCAAGGCGTTCTTCCTCACCCGTGACGGAGTTCAGAAGCGGGCGGCCTTCGGCCATCTCAAGGCCTTTCTCCAGAGCATCCGGCACGGAGCTGTCGATGCAGAGCGGGACGTCCACGACGGCCTGCACGCGCGCAACGAGCTCGGCCATCAGCGGCGGCTCGACGAAGTTGTTGTCGGCGTAGCGCGGGTCTTCGGCCATTTTGTTGGAGAACACCGCACCGGAGTTGATGTCGAGAACATTGGCGCCACAGGCGACTTGTTCCAGGGCATCACGCTCCACGGTGGAGAAATCGCCCAGTTCCAATTCCGCGGCCAGCTTCTTGCGGCCCGTCGGGTTGATGCGTTCGCCGATCACGCAGAAGGGCTCGTCAAAGCCGATCACGACGGTCTTGGTCTTGCTCTCGATCACAGTCCGGGTCATGAGTTTTATCCTTTATTCGGCCTCACGGCCTTCGTTGTTCACCAGCGCGATCAGGCGCTCTTTGTCGTATGCCGCGTCAAGTTCGGCGGCGCGTGTGTCTGCGGCGTCCTGACCTTCAAGCGCGGTGTCTTCCACCACATCGCGCCATTCGGCCATATAGGCATCGCCATCGGTCGCACCGATTTTCATCGCCACACGGTCAATGGCCTGCTCAAACCGTTCCGGAAGCACAGCGCGCGCGGCGCGGCGACCGCGGCCCACACGCACCTGTGCCGGGATGTCTCGCCAGTAGATTACGGTCAGATCAGCCATCTTGCCCAGCCTCGCGGTAAATTTCGTTGCACGAACGCATAAAAGAAAGGCGCGCGCCGGGAAAGGCCGCAACACTGGAAAAATACTCAAGAAGATCATGAGCAGGGGCTTAGCACGGTTGATCTCAGGGCATTGTGAACGCGAGAGATCGTCACGGCACTTGCTCGACGCGCGGATTTTTGCTTATGGTGGGGCAACTTGATATGGAGGGCGTGATCAATGGCGCCCAAGCGTCCCAAAGGTGCGGGCGCGTTCCCGAAAGCGGTCGAGCCTCTCGCACCCAAACCCGCCGATCCGGCCGAGCTTTACGCTGCGCTGGACCTCGGCACGAATTCGTGCCGCATGCTGATTGCCCAACCCAAGGGCAGCCAGTTCCATGTGGTCGATAGTTTCTCGAAATCGGTCCAGCTCGGCAACGGGTTAGAGGCCTCAGGTCGGCTATGCCGCTCGTCGATCTCCCGCACAATTCAGGCTTTGCGTGTTTGCCGCAAAAAGCTCGAAAAGCACGAGGTTAAGCATATGCGCCTCGTCGCGACGGAAGCTTGTCGCCGGGCGCGGAACTCGCGTGATTTCCTGCGTCGTGTGCAGCGGGAGACCGGGCTCAAACTTGAGATCATCAAGCCGGAGGAGGAGGCACGCCTTGCCGTTGTCTCCTGTGCGCCGCTTGTTTCGACGAAGACCGAACAGCTTCTCGTAGTGGATATCGGCGGCGGTTCGACCGAACTTGTGTGGATCGACCTGACGAATGTGCCGCGCGCGGATCGCCCGCGTGCGATCATGCGGTTGCATAGCGGTTTCACCAATGCCGACAGCCCTTTCCCGCATGCCAAAGTGGTCGATTGGATTTCCGTGCCCTTGGGCGTGGCGACGCTGATGGAGCAATTCTCCGACGTCGAAGACGACGCGGCCCGGTTTGCGCTCATGTCTTGGTTCTTTGAAGAAAAGCTCGCCGATTTCACGCCCTATGCGAATGAGCCAGCGCGTGAGGGGTTCCAGATTATTGGCACCTCCGGGACGGTGACGACGGTCGCTGCGTCCCACCTCGGTCTCAAACGCTATGACCGGAACAAGGTCGATGGGCTGCGTATGACGTCGGAGCAGATCAACCGTGTGATCCGAGATTATCTGACCCTCGGTCCGGAAGGGCGCAAACGCGACCCCCGGATCGGGCGAGACCGGCAGGAGCTGATCATGTCGGGGGCTGCGATCTTGCAGGCCTTGCTGCGGATCTGGCCGACGGATCGTCTGTCGGTTGCGGATCGCGGTTTGCGCGAGGGGCTCTTGTACGCGCAGATGTCGGCTGACGGCGTGCTTGAAGAGGCCGTGCCCTAAAGCGTTTCTACTTAAACCTGAATCAGGGTTTGAGCAGAAACGCGGAGCAACGTCCAAGCGGAGTGGGCGTTTCGACTTTATGTGATAGATCAAGTTAAAGTCGAAACGCTTTAGAGGCATCAAAAGTAAAGTAATCAAACAAAAAGCGGGCCTTGGCCCGCTTTTCTCATTCATGACATCAAGATTGGAAGTCAGGGAATGATGCGCGAATACTTGGTGCCTTCGACGGTCGCGCCTGCGATCAAGCCAGCTTGTCCGAAAACAACCGCAATCACCGGCGACAGCGAGGTCATGGTTTCCGCCGACAGGTTCTCGCCCTTGTTGGAAAGCGCATATTCCAGATCGGCCCCTGCCGACCAGCCCGGAGAGTTACGGAAACCTGCAAGGGCATCGTTGGTCATGAAGAACAGAACATGCGCATATTGCTGTGCACCGATCTGAAGTCCGAAGGTGGCCTGCGCAGAAGAGTAGTAATCCAAGGTCACGCCGCCCACACGCAGCGCGCCACGCCCGTAGGAGCCACCAACGCCGAAACCGGCTTTGGTGATCAGGGGCATGACGAGCATGCCAGCGGATTTATCGCGCAGCGTGGTCGTGCCGGGATATTCCGAATAGAGATAGTTCAGGGTGCTGTCGACACGCGCATCGATGGTGGCTGCACCATTGGAACGCATGGAATTGTCACAGGCGGCCAAAAGGCCGGCGCTGCTCAGCCCGATCATGAATGTTCGGCGATTGGAAATCGTCATTGGGGTGTCCTTTACTGCTATGCCTCTCGGCGGGCTCTCACATGGCCCGTTTGTGAACATTATAACCGTAAATTTTCCACCCTGTCATCGGCAAAACACCACCAATGGTAGAGTTTGGTGAGGTTTTGCCGATCCTTAGCGTTTGCAGCGCCCTTATTCGGAGAGCAATTTCGCTGCTTCGGGCGCGAAATAGGTCAGGATGCCGTTACAGCCGGCGCGCTTGAAGCACAGAAGGCTTTCGAGAACGATCTTCTCGCGGTCGAGCCAGCCGTGTTGGAAAGCGCCTGCCAGCATGGCGTATTCGCCGGACACCTGATAGGCGAATGTCGGCACCTTGAAGGTCTCCTGAACGCGGGTACAGACATCGAGATAGGGCATGCCGGGTTTCACCATCACCATGTCCGCGCCCTCAAGCAGATCGCGCTCCACAAGACGCAGGGCCTCGTCGGTGTTGGCCGGGTCCATTTGATAGGTCTTCTTGTCGCCCTTCAAAGCGCCGGATGCTCCGACCGCATCACGGAACGGTCCGTAGAAGCCGGAGGCATATTTCGCGGCATAAGACATGATCGAGACTTTGTCGAAACCTTCGGTCTCAAGCGCCTGACGGATCATGCCGATGCGGCCGTCCATCATGTCGGACGGGCCGATGATGTCGGCGCCTGCTTCCGCCTGCGCTACGGCCATTTTGACCAGCGCCTCAACCGTCATATCGTTGACGATCTCTCCGTTCACGACATAGCCGTCATGGCCGTTGATGTTATAGGGGTCGAGCGCCACGTCGGTCATGATCGCAAGTTCGGGCACCTCGGCCTTGATCGCCCGGATGGCCCGGTTCACGAGATTGTCAGGGTTCCATGCCCCGGCACAATCCTCGGTTTTCAAATCTTGCTCGATATAGGGGAACAAGCAAATCGCAGGGATGCCAGCTTCATAGGCGCTGACAGAGGCTTTCACCAAACGGTCGATCGTGAGCCGTTCGACGCCGGGCATTGACGCGATCGGCGTGGCCTCGTCTTCACCTTCGCGAACGAAGACCGGCCAAATCAGATCCTCGACGGACAAATGGTTTTCGCGCACGAGACCGCGCAGCGCCTCCATCTTTCGCGTCCGGCGCAGGCGGGTGAGCGGGAATGGGGCAGTGGTGCAAGTCATGGTAGCAACCTCAGTTTGCGATATTTCCTTTCAGGTGACATGGATTTTCTCACGCATCAAGGGTAGGAATCGGCACTCGGGGGGCCTAATCTGTGCACAGGCAAGCGCCGCGCCCGTGTCAGTTGCCGGAAAATAGCATAAGAGCAGAGGCCCCTTGGATATCTATTCAACCATTTTCGAAGTGATCGACACGCGGTCCTTTTCGAATTTGTGGTACTGGATCGCGCTTGCCGTGCTCTGGTCCACCGCGTCGCATTTTGTGCTTGGCGTGCCTTTCGATCTTGCTCTCAAAGCCAAGCGTCAGGGCGGTCAACCGATGGCGGATTTTGAAGGTATGGTGCATATCAACACCCGACGTTTGCTCAATATTGCAGAGGTTTCCGGGTTGATGCTCACAGCATTCACGGGCGCAATCATCACGATTTTGGGTGCTACCGGGTTCTTTTATGGTGTCGAGTTCAGTCAGGCCATTTTTTGCATGGCCTTTCCCATGGTCCTCGTTGCGCTGCTGAACATCCGGTTGGCGCATCGTATTCAGGCAGTGTCCGCAGAGGGCATGCAGTTGTTTGGCATGCTGCGCAAGCAACGCTTCTATGTGCAACTTATTGGCATGTTGTCGATTTTCATGACCGCCATGTGGGGCATGTATCAAAACATCGTCACCGGCCCTTTGGGAGGGTGAGAGAATGCAAAAGACCCAGAATGTGACCGTCGGCGGCGCGCCGGAGGGCTTTGATGCGTTCCTGTTGGCCCGCGAAGTGGCCCGCACAGAAGCGCCTGTGATCCATGTCGCCCGTGACGACAAACGTCTGGCGGCGCTGCGCGACGGATTGCGGTTCTTTGCGCCGGACTTGCCCATTCTTGAACTGCCCGCCTGGGATTGTCTGCCGTTTGATCGAAGCTCCCCGAACCCCGACCTTGCGGCGGCGCGGATGGCCACCTTGGCGGCCTTGGCGCACGGAGCGGTGCCGAAACGCTTTGTCCTTTTGACCACGCTGTCTTCAGCGACCCAGCGGGTGCCTGCGCGCGACACATTGGCTGAAGCGGCCTTCACACTTCATAAAGGCCAGCGCGTCAATGAAGCCGAGCTGCGCGCCTTTTTCGTTCGGATGGGCTTCACACAAGCGCCGACCGTCGTAGAGCATGGCGATTACGCGATCCGGGGCGGAATTATCGACGTGTTCCCGCCGGGGCAGATGCTTCCGGTGCGGCTGGATTTTTTCGGCGACGAGCTCGACGGCATCCGGCGGTTTGATCCAGCCAGTCAAAAGACGGTCGATAGCCTGACGGAGGTGAGTTTCACGCCGGTGTCCGAGGTTATTCTGGATGAGGCGGCGATCACGCGGTTTCGGCAGAATTACCGCATCGAATTCGGTGCAGCGGGCACAGATGATCCGCTCTATGAGGCGGTCACTGCCGGGCGCAAACATGCCGGGATGGAGCATTGGCTCCCGTATTTCCACGAGCGACTGGACACGATCTTTGACTATCTGCCGGAAGCGGCAATTTCGCTGGATGATCAATCCACTGCGGCACGGGTTTCGCGTTGGGAAGGCATTGATGATCAGTATCAGACCCGGCGCGAGGCTCTGACCGCGAAGGGGCGGCTCGACTCCGTTTACAAACCCTGTCCGCCGGGGCTTCTTTACCTCGACGATGCGGCGTGGGAAGCCGCCATTGCAGGCCGCCGGGTGTTGCATTTCCATCCGCTGCCGCAAGCCTCCGGCCCGGGCGTCATCGACTCGGGAGGACGAGTGGGACGAAACTTCTCGCCCGAGCGTCAGATGGAAGGTGTTAATCTTTTCGAAAGCTTGGCGGGCCATATTCAGAAACGACGCGAGCTTGGTCAGGTGGTTCTGGCCTCTTGGTCCGAGGGGGCGCGAGAGCGTCTCAAGTCGCTTTTGGAAGACGAGGGCCTCGAAGGTCTGACGGAAATTTCCGACTGGCGCGATGTGCCGGACGGGATCGGCGGGATTTACCTGTCGGTCTGGACGCTGGACCACGGATTTGAGGCGCCAGTAGGCGATGGTCATTCCGTGACGGTCGTCTCGGAACAGGACGTTCTGGGGGATCGGCTTATTCGTCGCCCCGGACGGCGCAAAAAGGCAGAGAATTTCCTCACCGAGCATAGTTCACTCAGCACCGGCGATCTGATCGTTCATGTCGAGCATGGCGTTGGGATTTTCCGCGGCCTTGAGGTCGTCACCGCCGCGGGCGCTGCGCATGAATGCCTTTTGCTCGAATATGCGGGCGGGGATCGGCTTTATCTGCCGGTCGAGAATATCGAGCTTCTGAGCCGGTACGGCCATGACGAAGGGCTGCTCGATAAGCTCGGCGGCGGGGCGTGGCAGGCCAAAAAGGCCAAGATGAAAGAGCGCATCCGCGAGGTTGCCGAAAAGCTCATTCGCATCGCGGCGGAACGCCATATCCGCAAAGCGCCGATCATGGAGCCGCCGGAGGATATGTGGGAGGCCTTCTGCGCGCGCTTCCCGTACACGGAAACCGAAGACCAGCTCAAAGCCATCGAGGATTGTCTTGATGATCTGGATCGCGGCCTGCCGATGGACCGTCTGGTCTGCGGCGATGTCGGGTTTGGCAAAACCGAGGTGGCGATGCGCGCGGCCTTTGTTGCGGCGCTTTCGGGCGCGCAGGTGGCGGTGATCGCGCCGACCACGCTTTTGGCACGGCAGCACTTCCGCAGCTTTGCCGAGCGGTTCCGGGGTTTTCCGATTAATATCAGGCCGATGTCGCGCTTTGTTTCAGCGAAAGACATGGCGAAAACCCGCGAAGAATTGGCCGAAGGCACCGTCGATATCGTTGTCGGCACCCACGCTTTGCTCGCGAAATCCGTGAAATTTGCGAACCTCGGCTTGCTCATCGTAGACGAGGAACAGCGTTTCGGCGTGACTCATAAAGAGCGCCTTAAGTCACTGAAATCCAACATTCACGTGCTGACCTTGTCCGCGACGCCCATTCCGCGCACGCTGCAAATGTCGCTGACGGGCGTGCGCGATCTGTCGATCATTGGCACACCGCCGGTCGATCGTCTGTCGATCCGTACCTATGTGAGTGAGTTCGACACGGTGACGATCCGCGAAGCGCTGTTGCGGGAACACTATCGTGGCGGGCAGTCGTTCTTCGTCGTGCCGCGTGTGAGCGATATTCCCGAAATCGAAGACTTCCTGAAAGAGCAAGTGCCGGAACTGACCCATGTGGTCGCCCACGGTCAAATGGCTGCGGGGGAACTCGATGATCGGATGAACGCGTTTTATGACGGGAAATACGATATTCTGCTCGCGACCACGATTGTGGAGAGCGGGATCGACATTCCGACCGCGAATACGATGGTGGTGCATCGCGCCGATATGTTCGGGCTGGCGCAGCTTTATCAAATCCGGGGCCGGGTGGGCCGCGCCAAAACCCGTGCTTATGCCTATCTGACAACCAAACCCCGCGCGCCGCTTACGCCGCAGGCTGAAAAACGGCTGCGGGTTCTTGGCTCGCTCGACACGCTTGGGGCCGGGTTCACACTGGCTTCGCAAGACCTCGATATTCGCGGCGCGGGCAACCTTGTCGGTGAGGAGCAGTCCGGCCATGTGAAAGAGGTTGGGTTTGAGCTGTACCAATCCATGCTGGAAGAGGCGATTGCCAAGATCAAATCCGGCGATGAGGCTGTCAGTCTCGATGATGATGGCCAGTGGGCACCGCAGATCAACCTTGGCGTGCCGGTGCTGATCCCGGAAACTTATGTGCCCGATCTTGATGTCCGCCTTGGGCTATATCGCCGCTTGTCGGGTCTCAAGACCAAGGTGGAGCTGGAAGGGTTCGCCGCTGAACTGATCGACCGATTTGGCAAATTGCCCCGAGAGGTCAACACGTTGTTGCTCGTTGTTCGAATTAAGGAAAAATGCCGGGAGGCCGGGATTGCGCGTCTCGACGGTGGTCCGAAAGGGGCGACGATCCAGTTTCACAACGATAAATACGCCAATCCGGCGGGGCTTGTGGAGTTCATCCACCAGCAAAAAGGTCAGGCGAAGGTCAAGGACAACAAGATCATCATTCGCCGGGACTGGAAGAAAGACAGCGATAAGATCAAAGGCGCGTTTTCGATTGCGCAGGACCTCGCAAAATTTGCCAAGGCCGCCGCGCAATCCCCGAAAAAGTAACGCTTATTCCGCGCCGCCCGGATGTTGCGGTGCGCCTTTCGGGGCTGTGGCGCTGTCTTCGAATTTGAAGAGAATCAGCGCCAGTCCGGAGCAGAAAATACCAGCGATCATCACCGGGATCGGGGTGCCGTTGAAGGCGAGACCGACGGGCGCTGCGATGATGACGGAGCCCATGGTGAACACGGCGCCGATCAGCGAGTTTGCGAGCCCCGCCAAACGTCCCAAAGGCACCAGCGCCAGCGCATTCAGGTTGCCGAAGGTGAACGCGTTGATCGAGAACATCGCAACGGTCCAGATGAAGAACACGGCAAAACCAAGCGTGCCGGTTCCGACGCCCATGAAGTTCAGGGCGAGGGCGATGATCGAAGCTGTGAGCGAGATCGTGTAGCCGAGACGGATCAGGAAATGCATACCTTTCTCGCCAACGAGCTTGCCGTTCAGGATCGCGCCACCTGCTGCGAGGATGGCCGTGGAGCCGAAGAAGTAGGGGAAGAGGTGCTCGAGGTCGTAAGTCTCGCTGTAAATCTGCTGGACCGAGGAGAGGATGGCAAACATCTGACCGAATCCAAGCATCAGGACGATGGTGTAAATCCGGACGTTGTAATTCCCGATAACTTCTTTGACGCCCGAAGACAGATCCGTCCAGTTCAGCTTGCGATGGTTTTCCGGGGAGAGGGTTTCGCCCTGACGAAAACCCAGCCATGTTGCGCCGATGATGGCGACGAGGACGAAGGCGGCGAAGATGCCGTGCCAGCCGAAATCGGAAATGATCAGCGCGCCGATCGAGGGGGCTGCGGCCGGGACAATCATAAAGATGGTCATGACGAAAGATGTAATCTTCGCCATCTCGCGCCCTTCATAAAGGTCACGCACCATCGCCACGCCAACGGTCCGGGGGAAGGCACCGCCGACGCCTTGAATGGCGCGCCCGATCAGCATCATCTCCATCGAGTTTGAAGTTCCGGCGACGATCGCGCCGATGATGTAAAGGCCAAGCCCAGTAAGAATGACCGGCTTGCGTCCGAAGTGGTCGGAGAAGGGGCCGGACACGAGTGTGCCGAATCCCATGCCGAAAACGAAGGCTGTCAGAACAAGCTGAGCGCGGTTCACGTCGTCAGGGGACAGGTCTGCCGCGATCTGCGGGAGACCCGGGAGCATCGCGTCGATCGAAAAAGCAACCGTGGCAAAGAGCAGGGCGAGGAGAACCGTAAATTCGAGTTGCGGCAAACGGCGCGGCATGGGGGAATCTTTCAATTGGGAAACGCCGGAGGACCCTAATTTGAAGGGGGCGTTTTGAACAGTCAGAGAGTTTAAGGACTAGCTCTGCGTGAATGCACAGCTGTCAGCTATTTTCGCCGTCCTGTGCGGCCACCTCGTCAATCACCTTGAGCCACAGGTCGGTTGGTTGCGCGCCTTCGACCGCGTGCTGGTTGCCAACGATGAAGAGGGGCACTGCATTCACGCCGCGCTCCCGCGCATGTTTGTCACGCATCCGGATTTCTTCAAGATCGGCATCTGTCGCGAGCAGGCGCTTGATGGCGTCGGGGTCCATATCGACCTGCGCCGCGATCTCAGCCAAAACGTCGTGATCTCCGATGTCGCGGCCTTCCTGAAAATAGGCGCGGTAGAATGCTGCGACCATCGGGGTCTGACGCCCCTCGATACCGGCCCAGTGGATCAGGCGGTGTGCATCCAATGTGTTCGGCGTTGTGCGGATGCCCAGAAGCTCTGTCTTGGGCAGTTCCTTCAGCATGATGTCAACGATAGGGGCGTAGGCTTTGCGCGCGCCCTCCGAGCCACCGAACTTCGCGTTCAGGTAATCGCGCCGCTCCATGCCTTCCTTCGGCATGGTCGGGTTGAGCTGAAACGGATGCCATTGAATGGCGAAAGGGTGGTTCGGTCTTGCCTCCAGCGCGCGGTCCAGTCGGGTCTTGCCGATGTAGCACCAGGGGCAAATCGGATCGTGAAAAATATCGAGCGTGATCATTGGGGCCTCCGGCTTGGTCTCGCGGCTTGCTTTTGCGGGTTGTAGCGCGAGCTGGCCTGTGTGGGGAGCAGAAAAGGAAAATATTCTCCCTCATCACGATTTCCGCATTTCGCGATGTTCTTCTGGCCCTACATCTTGTGTTTAGGGAAGGTTTGCAAGTTTGCAAACTCTGCAAATTCACCATTTGTTCACTCTGTGTTCTTGTGCGTGAGGCGGCTTTGTGGTCGAAAATTGTGACATCTCGCCAAGCGTGACAGGTGAGAAAATTCCTGTTTAACTGACTGTAACTCATGCGTTTTTAAGTTCATCAGGGTATATCATCATGGCGATGCAAAGCACCGAGCACTTCACAACCTTTCAAGGTCGCGCTCCGAAATCCCAATTTGAGCTCGACAGTGTCCAACGCCGCTTGCGTATGCCCGTCGCAACGCTTGCCCTTGGCTTGATCGCCGCCGTCGCCATTGCTGGCGGTGCGCTTGATCGTGTCATGACCCATCCCGTAACCGGTGGTTTGACGGATATTGAATTCCTCACCGTCAGTCCGCTTTCCGACATCGAGTGACACAGATTCAGGGCAGGCATAACCCCACGAGCAGTCCCCCAACTGACCCTGAGCCAAGAGCCCCCGAAGATGCGAGCAACAGCATCCGGGGGTTTTCTTTTGCCATTTTCGAACACACTGCTCTTTTCAAAGAACGATGCAGCGCGCTACAAGAGCGCATGGAAGACGATCACACTCCAAGTCTCATTCGTTTGGCCCGTGAAGGGGTTGACGGCGCGCCGGAAGACGCGCGGCCTTTGGATCTTGGTCAACGCGTCCGGGAACTGCGCAAGGCACGCGGCTGGACACTAGAGCAAGCCGCAACGCAGGCCGGTCTCGCGCGCTCGACGCTCTCAAAGATCGAAAACGGTCAGATGTCGCCCACGTATGACGCGCTCAAAAAGCTCGCCGTGGGGCTGGAAATCTCCGTGCCACAGCTCTTCACCCCGCCGCAAAAGGCTCAGATTTCGGGCCGTATGGCGGTGACGAAAAACGGCGAGGGCGCGGCGCATCCGACGGCGACCTACGAGCATGAAATGCTGGCGGGCGCTCTGACGAAGAAATCCATGCTTCCCTACCGCGCCACAATCCGGGCGCGCGCCTTTGAGGAGTTCGACGGCTGGGTGCGCCACGACGGCGAGGAATTCCTCTACGTGCTCACGGGTGTCATCAAGCTGATCACCGAGTTCTACGAACCCGTTGAGATGCGCCGCGGCGACAGCGCCTATTACGACGCCTCGATGGGTCATAACGTGATCTCTGTGAGCCCCGAGGATGCCACGATCCTTTGGGTGACGTCTTTGGGGTGATCGAAGTTAGAAGGCCACTTTAGCTGTGGTCTTCACTGTTGCTTTCGTGGCTTTCGCTCCGACTCGAGCGACTGCACAGCCGGAAAGACCAGCTGTCAGCACTGCGAGCAGAACGAGGCGCAAAACCACCGATCAGAACCAGCCCTGAACCGTTCGCGATGCGCCTGTGATGTCTTCGCCGACCCCCGCGACGGTGCCGCAGGCGGAGAGGGTGAGGGTGAGGAGGAGGGCGACTGCTGCTTTTTTCATGTTCATTCTTCCCAATACCAAGTCATTTCCCGCCACATTGTCCAATCGCCGTACAAAGACAAGGGCTCAGGATAATGCAGCTCGTTCACATGCGCGTTAAAGCTTTCATTCCACGCGTAAAGCGGGATCGCGTAACGGCCCGCGGTCAGGAGACGGTCTAGGGCGCGGGTGGCGGCCAAGCTGTCTTCACGGTCGCGGGCGTCGAGCATCCTGGCGATCATCGCATCGATCACCGGATCATTGACGCCCATGATGTTGCGCGAGCCGGGCGTCTCGGCGGATTTGGTGCCGAAATACGCGTATTGTTCGTTGCCGGGGCTGAGCGAGAGGCCATAGCGCACCGGCGTCATGCCGAAATCAAAGGTCTCCATGCGCTGCGTGTATTGCGCTTTATCGACGACTGAGATTTTCGGCTGGATGCCCAGATGGATCAGCATCTGTGTGTACGTGTCGATAATGGATTGATTTTCATCATCCCCGACGCTGAGAACGATCTCGAAGGTGAAGGGTTTGCCAGCGGCATTCTTCATCTGACCGTCTTGAATGGTCCAGCCGGCCTCTTCCATCAATTTCAACGCACGGCGCATCGCCCCGCGATCCAGTTCACGTCCGGAAGTTTCCGGCAGCGTATAGCCCTCCATCACACCGGGCAGGAGCGTGTCCTGATAAGGCTCCAAAAGCTCTTTCACGCGGCCCTCTGCCGGACCGGGGCGCATGCCCAAGGGGGAGTTGGAGAAATAGGAGGTGATGCGCGTCTGCTGGTTCTCGGTCTGAGCCTCGTTGATGTAATTGAAGTTGAAGGCCTCGATCATCGCCTGACGCACGCGCCAGTCGGAGAATTGCGGCAGGCGACTGTTCATCGCGAAACCGGTCATGCCGGTCGGACGCTGATGGGGGATGACGGATTTCACCACGTCGCCGCGCTCCACCGCCGGGAAATCATACTGGTCCTGCCAGCTCTGCATGTTGAACTCGCGATGCGCGTTCAGCTCGCCCGCCTTAAAAGCCTCGATCACCAGAGAGGCGTCGGCGAAATATTCCAGCCGGATTGTGTCCAAATTCGCCTGACCGCGCATGAAGGGCAGGTCCTTGCCCCAGTAGTCTGGGTTGCGGGTCAGTTCGACATACATGCCGGGTTCGGCCTTTGAGACCACATAGGGCGCGGAGGAGACCGGAATGTTGTCCATGCCGGATTGGGCAAAGTCGCGACCATCCCAATAGGCTTTCTCAAGGATCGGACGCATCGCCACCAAAAGCGCCAGCTCGCGGTTGTCGGTGTTGAAGGTGAATTTCACACTCCGCTCACCGGTTTGTTCCATGCTCTCGATCTGAGCCCAGAGCGAGGCGTAGCGCCCGTGTCCTTCGGTTCCCAGAGTCTCGAAGGACCACATCACATCTTCGACGGTGACGGGGGTGCCATCCGAGAATTTCGCCTCCGGCCGCAGTGTGAATTCGACCCATGTGCGATCCTCGTCAGTGTCAACGGTTTCGCAGAGCAGACAATAGAGCGTAAAGGGCTCGGAATCGGCGCGTCCCATAAGGCTTTCCGCCATCAGATAGCGGAGCTGCCAAGGCGCATTGCCCTTATGGATGAAGGGGTTGAGGCTATCAAAACTGCCGCCTTCGCCGGTGATGATCGCGCCGCCTTTCGGGGCATCAGCATTCACATAGGGCAGGGATTGGAAATCGGCTGGTAGCTCCGGCTCGCCGTACATCGCCAAGCCATAGCTGGCCTCGGCCAGCGCTGCGGAGGGCATCACAGGGGCGGTTGCCAAGAGGGCCATTGCCGCGGCTGTATTTTTGACGCTCGCGAAATAGGTGTGTGCCATGCTGTTTCTGCTGCCTCTACCTGAGATTGTTTGTCTTTGTTCTTGAGGGAAACTTACGCGCAGCCGAAAGCGTTTTCAAACTTTTAGCTTGGAGAGCGGCGCAGAACCGCGTATAAAGAAGTCACTGCTCGATAGGTTTCTTGCCTGTATGAAACCTGCCTCAATAACTCAGCGCCCGCCTCGTGCGGGCGTTTTTTTTGGTTTCAAATCCGCCTTTTTTCCAAGCAGGGTTGAGTGAAATCGCTCCCCTGAGAGGCAATGTCAGAACACATTCCTGTGCTGGAATGTCGCCGAGAAAGCGATTCTCAGACCGCTTGAGCGATTCTCCCCTTTGATTTGCGCGCGCAGCAACTAAGCTCAATCTCGAACCTCAGGGATACACAGGGAGAGAGATATGACGCTGAAGGGAAAAACCGCGGTTATCACCGGCTCGAATTCGGGAATCGGGCTCGGCGTGGCGCGGGAATTGGCGAAAGCGGGTGCCGATGTGGTGCTCAACTCTTTCACCGACCGCGACGAGGATCATGCGCTGGCCGAAGAGATCGGCAAGGAATTCGGTGTGACAGCGCGTTATATCAAAGCCGACATGTCGAAAGGCACGGAATGCCGTGCGCTGATCGAACAGGCCGGGGCTTGCGATATTCTGGTGAACAATGCTGGCATTCAATATGTTGCGCCGATCGACGAATTTCCCATCGACAAATGGGACGCGATCATCGCGATCAACATGAACTCCGCCTTTCACACGACGGCTGCCGCTTTGCCGCTCATGCGCAAGGCGGGTTGGGGCCGGGTTGTGAATATTGCTTCCGCCCACGGGCTGACTGCCTCGCCGTTCAAATCCGCCTATGTCAGTGCGAAACACGGGGTTGTCGGCATGACCAAGGTTGTGGCGCTTGAAACTGCGAAAGAGCCGATCACAGCCAATGCGATCTGCCCCGGCTATGTCCATACGCCGTTGGTCGATGCGCAAATCCCGGATACCGCAAAGAAATACGGGATGACCGAGCAGGAAGCGATTGAGAAGGTTATTCTTGAGCGCCAGCCCTCCAAACAATTCGCCACGGTTGAACAGATCGGCGGCACGGCGGTCTTCCTTTGCTCTGACGCGGCGGCGCAGATCACCGGGACAACCATCTCCGTCGATGGTGGCTGGACCGCCCTTTAAAAAAGGGACCAGTGAGGAGGGGGCTCTGATGGCGAAAAAGCGCAAGACGAAGAAGATCAATCTCGCGCTTCAGGGTGGGGGCGCGCATGGCGCCTTCACTTGGGGCGTGCTGGATCGCCTGTTGGAGCATGAAGAGATTGAGATTGCCGCGATCTCCGGCACCTCTGCGGGGGCGCTGAACGGTGCGGCGCTTAAATCCGGCCTTGCGCGCGGAGGGCGCGATGGCGCGAAAGAGGCGCTCGACGGGCTATGGGAGAATATGGGCGCGGTGACGGATATGCGGCTCAACGCCTGGATGTCGCAATTCGGTCCGACGACCGAGATGATGACCCGCATGATGCAGGCCAGCGTCCCCTTCGCATTTCTCGACTCGATTGCGACCTTCACCAGCCCCTATGCCTATGGCGGGTTCTATGAGAACCCTTTGACCGATGTGGTCGACGAGTTGGTCTGTCCCCACACAGGTTCAGAGGAGGGGCCGGCGCTGTTCATCTCGACGACCAATGTGCGCACCGGCAAAATTCGTGTTTTCTCCGGCGCTGATGTGACGACGGATGTGATCCTCGCCTCGGCCTGTCTTCCCGAACTGTTTCAGGCGGTGGAGATCACCGATCCGGACACCGGCGTAACCGACCCCTATTGGGATGGCGGCTATACCGGGAACCCGGCCTTGTTCCCGCTGTTTGAACCGGAATTTCCGCAGGATGTGGTGATCGTCAACATCAACCCGATGGAACGCCCCGGAACGCCGAAAACGCCGGAGGAAATCCAGAACCGGATCAACGAGATTTCGTTCAACTCCTCTCTGCTGCGGGAATTGCGGGCCATTCATTTTGTCAGAGATTTGATCGCCGAGAAACGCCTTCCACCCGGCTCCATGAAGGAGGTGCTCATTCACATGATCGCCGATGACGATCTGATGCAGGACCTCTCCGCGCGGACAAAGCTTGTGCCGTCACCGTTGTTGCTCTCGCGGATGAAAGAGGCGGGCAGGGCGGCCTGTGATGGATTTCTGGAGGCCCATTTCGAGGATCTCGGCGCGCGCGCTAGCGTCGATCTCAAGGCCATGTTTGCCTAAAGCGTTTCTACTTAAACCTGAATCAGGATTTGAGCAGAAACGCGGTGCAACGTCCAAGCGGAGCGGGCGTTTCGACTTTATGTGATAGATCAAGTTAAAGTCGAAACGCTTTAGTTCAGACGTAAAATCGAGGAAATGACCTTAAGCAGAGGTCTTTTCCACTTGCGGCGGCTTGGTTGGGTCTTTTGGATTGGGGTAGACAAGGCCAGCCGAGATCACCAGTTTCGCGGCGTCTTCAACACTCATATCGAGCAGCAGAACATCGCTTTCCGGGAAGAACAGCAGAAACCCAGAGGTCGGGTTCGGCGTGGTCGGGACGAAAACCGACAGGTATTTCTCATCCTCGGGGGTGCGTCGCGCCACCTCTCCCTTGGCATTGGTGGAGACAAACCCGATGGCCCAGATTCCGCGGCGGGGATATTCGATCAGACAGGCCTTATCGAAGGAGGTTTCCGTCTGGGCAAACACGGTTTCCGCGATCTGTTTCACGCCGTTGTAGATCGAGCGCACGATCGGCGTCCGGTCAACGAGGCTTTCCGCCCAGCGGATCAGCGAGCGGCCGACGAGACCTTTTGCGATCCATCCCACGACGATGGTGAAGATCAGGAAAATGATCACACCCGCGCCGCGCAGGTTGATGTGAATCTGATCTGTCGGATCGGTGTAGCCGAGAAGCCGGTTGATCAAGGCATCGGGGTGATACCCGGAAGGCACGAAGGTCAGCACCCAGCCATCGACCCAACCGATGACGGTCCAGATCACATAGGCGGTCAGGCCGATGGGCGCGACCACCACCAGACCTGTGAGAAACGCCGCCCGCAAATGTGCCAAGAGCCCGGGGCGACGCGGCTTCGGCGGGTGTGTTTCTTCTTCGAACGGATTGGTCATGGGGGTTGGAACCGTGTGCTGGGTATCGGGCGATCTGCCCTGTTTGCGGAGAACTTAAGTGTGCATCTGTTAAGAGACAAGTAAGCGGCCCAAAGGTTTCGGACCGCTTCACATATTATTTTTCACATCGTCTCATGGCGCGTCTGTTTGACGCTTATTTGCACAGCGCAATGGCAATCGCTGCAGCGAGACGGGCGTTGTTGCGGACCAGTGCGATATTGGCGGTGAGCGATGCACCTTCCGTCATCTCGAAAATGCGTTGCAAGAGGAACGGCGTCACATCCTTGGCGTGGATGCCTTTGTCTTCGGCCTCTTTGAGCGCGGTTTCCACCACCGGCATGATGACATCACGCGGGATTTCATCCGTTTCCGGGATCGGGTTCGCGATCAGTTGCCCACCTTTGACCCCCATGGCCGCGCGCATCTGCATGGCGCGGGCGATGTCTTCTGCACTGTCCATCCTGAGCGGCGCTTCAAGCCCGGAGGAGCGCGACCAGAAGGCAGGGATTTCGTCCTGACCATAAGCAATCACCGGGACGCCGTGGCTTTCCAGAACCTCAAGGGTTTTCGGAATGTCCAAAATGGCTTTCGGGCCAGCGGCGACAACGGTCACAGCCGTCTCGCCCAGTTCCAGAAGGTCTGCGGAAATGTCGAATGTCTCTTCCGCGCCGCGGTGAACGCCACCGATCCCGCCGGTGGCAAACACCTGAATACCCGCAAGCTGCGCCCCGATCATCGTCGCGGCCACCGTGGTCGCCCCGGTTGCGCCCCGGGCGATACAGACCGGCAGGTCAGCGCGGGATACTTTCATGACGCCAGTGGCTTGGCCAAGGGCCGTCAATTGCGTCTCTGTCAGACCGATGTGCAATACGCCGTCGAGCACGGCAATGGTGGCGGGCACGGCACCGGCGGCGCGAATATCGTCTTCGACCATGCGGGCGGTCTCGACGTTCTGCGGATAGGGCATGCCATGGGTGATGATTGTGGACTCAAGCGCCACGACGGGGCGGCCCTCCTCAAGCGCTGTCGCAACTTCAGGGGCATACATCATGGGTAGTTCGGTCATAAGGGGGTATCTCCGGAAACGTAAAGGGCCGCAGCTTCAAGCGCTGCGGTGAGTGCGCTCGCGGCATCCACGCCGCGCATTTCAGCGGCAATATGCGCCGCCATGAACGTATCGCCCGCGCCGGTCACACGCGCGACCAGAACTTCGGGCGGGGTTTGAGACAGGACTTCGCCATCATGCGCCATGGATGCGCCTTTGCCGCCATTGGTCACGAGGACACGATGCGCGCCCTTGTCCAAAAGCGCTTTTGCTGCCTCCGCCGAACTCTCGAAAACCTTATGGACCAAAAGCCCGGCTTCTTCGAGATTGACGTACAGCGTGGCGCGCGGGTGATCGAGCAGAGGCAACAAACGCTCCGCCTTGCCGGGCGAGGCGGGAGCGACGCGCAAATCAGCCTTGGCGAAGAGTGGCGAGGTGGCAATCTCGCGCAAAAGCTGGGTGGTCAGGTTGCCGTCCAAGGCAACCGGTCCCGCATAGGGAGCATGAAGCGTGCCAATGCGGCCATCCGACAAAGGTCGCAGAATCTTGTCGCCCGCACGCTCCAGCGAATGCGCATCGGCGATCGCGGCGATCAGTCCGTTGGCACCTTCGACGGCCATATAACTATCGGTCGGCAAATCTTCCGACAGATAAACATGGGTCGTTCCGATGCCGCGGACCTTAGCGGCCTCCATAAGCTCAGCACCCGCAGGATCATGACCGATGGCAGTCAAAAGATCGGGCGACATGCCGAACCGCGCCAAAGCCATGGCAATGTTCATCGCAACGCCGCCCGGTACGCGCACGATCCGGCCCGGCACATCGGAGCCGACGCGCATCGAACGGTCCGTTCGGCCAATTACGTCCCAAAGCACCGAGCCGATGCATAGAATGTCATGTGATTTGTCCATGTGCCTATTGCGCCTGAATTTGACCGAATGGCAAGAGAGTGCGATAGGAAACTCTCTGTATACGCACCGCGCCCCGCCGCTTTTGCTGGCTCCTTTGCTGTTTAAATACTCAAAAGCGGGGCAGGGGTTGCCAAGGACGCGAAACCCCTCTATATGCGCGAACACTTCACAGACGGAGGCGGGCCTTCGGGGGAGACATCCCTGATTGGTCCACCGGTTGGAGCCCCCATTTCGGGGATCACTTCGAAACCTCCGTCAAGGCGTTAAACCGGAAAGGAACGAACATGGCGCTTCCCGATTTCTCCATGCGTCAGCTGCTTGAAGCTGGCGTTCACTTTGGTCACCAAACTCAGCGTTGGAACCCCCGTATGGGCGAGTTCATCTACGGTGAGCGTAACGGCATCCACATCTTCGACCTGACACAGACCGTCCCGATGCTGGACCAGGCTCTGCAGGCCGTCCGTGACACCGCTGCCAAAGGTGGCCGCATTCTCTTCGTTGGCACCAAGCGTCAGGCCGCTGGCCCGGTTGCTGAAGCCGCAGAGAAATGCGCTCAGTACTACATGAACCACCGCTGGCTGGGCGGCACGCTGACCAACTGGAAAACCGTTTCCCAGTCGATCCAGCGTCTGAACACCATCGACGAAACCCTCGCTTCCGGCGCTGAAGGCCTCACCAAGAAAGAGCGCCTGAACATGGAGCGCGACCAAGCCAAACTGCAGGCTTCCCTCGGCGGGATCCGCGAAATGGGCGGCGTGCCGGATCTTCTCTTCGTCATCGACGTTAAAAAAGAAGACCTCGCGATCCTCGAAGCCAAAAAACTGGGCATCCCGGTTGTGGCTGTCGTCGACACCAACTGCTCGCCGGAAGGTGTGGACTACATCATCCCGGGCAACGACGACGCTGCTCGTGCGATCTCGCTCTACTGCGATCTCGTGGCCCGCGCTGCTCTCGACGGCATGACCGCTCAGATGGACGCTGCTGGCGTTGACATGGGCGCTTTCGAAGAGCTGCCGATGGAAGAAGCTGTCGCTGAGGCTGCTGAGGAGTAATTTCCTCCTGTCGGACCGACAAAGGTCTGATCGTTACAAATCTGATACGGGGGCAGGGTAATCCCGCCCCCGCAAGCACATCCCAGAATTCGAGGAGAGCCGATATGGCAATCACTGCTGCTCAGGTGAAAGAACTGCGCGAAACCACCGGCGCGGGCATGATGGACGCAAAAAAAGCTCTGGTTGAAACCGACGGCGACATGGAAGCCGCGATCGACTGGCTGCGCACCAAAGGCCTTGCCAAAGCTGCCAAAAAATCCGGCCGTACCGCTGCTGAAGGCCTCGTGGCCGTTGCTGTGAACGGTGGTGTTGGCGTCGCCGTCGAGGTGAACTCCGAAACCGACTTCGTTGCCAAAAACGCTGAATTCCAGACCATGGTCAAAGACATCGCAACCGCCGCTCTCGGCGTTGCCAATGTCGAAGAGCTGGCTTCTGCTGACGTGAACGGCAAACCGGTGTCCGAACTGATCACCGACAAAATCGCCACCATTGGTGAAAACATGGGTCTGCGCCGCATGGCCAAGATCGAAGCTGAAACCGTTGTGACCTATGTCCACAATGCTGCGGCTGACGGTCTGGGCAAAATCGGCGTACTCGTCGGCCTCAAAGGCGGTGACGAAGCCTTCGGCAAGCAAGTTGCTATGCACATCGCTGCTGCGAACCCGCAGGGCCTCGACGAAGATTCCCTCGACCCGGCTGTGGTTGAGAAAGAGCGTCAGATCCAGATCGACATCGCCCGTGAGTCCGGCAAGCCGGAGAACATCATCGAAAACATGATCAAAGGCCGGATGGCGAAATTCATCGCCGAATCCACGCTGCTTGGTCAGGCTTTCGTTGTGAACCCGGATCTCACCGTTGCCAAAGCTGCCAAAGAAGCTGGCGCTGAAATCATCGGTTTCGTTCGCCTCGAAGTTGGCGAAGGCATCGAGAAAGTCGAAGAAGATTTCGCGGCTGAAGTTGCGAAAGCAATGCAGGGCTAATCGCCTCGCACTGCAATGATTTCGAAGGGCCGTCCTCTGGGCGGCCCTTTTTCTTTTGGGTCATTCCTGTGGGGATAGCGCGGCGTCGAGGGGAGGGGCACAACAAAAATAGGGTGGCCTAAAAGACCACCCCACGAGACGACTGAACTGAATTAAAGAGGGACGCCCCGATACTCGCACTCAAAACAAGGACCGCAAAGTCGAGTATAAACCCGCGATCCCTATAGGAAGTATCGGTAAGCCGAATGAGCCTGGCGATCCCGCACTCCCCCGTCCCAAAGGCTAAGCCTCGAAAGCCGGAACAAGCACAGTGTCTGCTTTCGACAACCAGAACGAAAGTACGCAATTCCATACCTTTTGGTTAATTTTCCATGAACCGCTGAAAAATTTTCAAAAAGTAAAAATTTGATTGTGTAATGAAGCCTTTAGTACGGCTTGCGCTGTTGTTTCCACGCCCAAGGCTTCGCGTGCGAGGCGAAGGTGCTTTTCAACAGTTGCTTTGTTGAGGCCAAGAATCTGCGCCGTATCCGCAACGGTTTTTCCGTCTCCAATCCATTCGAGCACTTCTCGCTGGCGTTTTGTCAGCATGCGTTTAGGCAGGGGCATGCTGATGAGTTTCAGGTGCGCGATGCCGCAGATCACCTCAATATCCTCACCATGTTCAAGCCAAATGGCATCAGCTTCTTCCTGACTGCCATTGAAGGGCTCCAATGACATCCCGATGGCGCCTTTGGCGCGTTTGAGGGAGTGAGGAAATGCGATGGTGTAACCGGCGGTCACTCCCGACGCCTGATTGAACGCAACAACCTCGCGCTCTTCTTCGGTGAAATTTTCCAGCGCTTCAGCGATCCAAGCCCAAGAACACCAGCCGGAATTCTCAACCGCCCAACGGACCATCGGGCCGTTGCGATAACGCCCCTCTGCGAAATAACCTTTCATATAGTCCGACCCAAAGTTGGTCAGGAACAAATGGTCATTGTCATCGCCGAAACCTGAGGCTGTGTGAAAACGTGTGAAGCCGTAGAGCACGTTATGAAAACCAGCCATTTGCAGCCGGTCAAGCAAAGGATTCCAGACGTCTTGCACCGTCGTCGCATATAAGATGCTTTGGACCTGATCCTTCAAGCGTACGTCTCCCATATAGGGAAAATATGTGGAAATTCCGCCTGTTGCAAGATGTCCCGTGAGGTCAATAAAGAGTTAAGTTTTCGCACACTCGACTTTCGGTTCTGTGCTTCAACTCACAACATGCGCAAGAAGCAAGCAACTCTCAGAATTCACAACCCCAGGCACTTCGCGAATTTCACGCAGAATCCGGTCGAAACTCACAAGACTGTCGGTCCGGATATCCACAACAAGATCCCACGCACCATTGGTGGCAAACACTGTGCTGACGCCGGGAATTCGTGTCAACGTGCGGATCACCTGTCGTGACATTTTTCCCTGAAGCGCAACGAGCGTAATGGCACGGACTTCGCCCTCGACATCCACATCCGTCTCAATGGTAAAGCGCCGGATTGTCCCGTTCGCGACCAAAGTGTCCAGCCGCGTTCGAGCCGTGCTGCGTGACAAACCCGTTTCCTGAGCCAGCTCTGTAATTGTGAGTCTAGCGTTACGGCGCAGCGCCGCAAGAATGGCACGGTCGCTTTCTGTCAGGGCAGGGGTTGTCATTCTGGTCTCCAGATTGCGCATTTTGGATAAATATAAATCCATAATGATCACTATTTAAGTCATATTCGTCACTGAAACGGCGCATACTTCAGAAAACGCACATCTTTTGGAAAAGGATACCCGATGACGCAAACCTCCGTCATTTTGGGCGTTCCGGTCGAAACCGGCGCCTCGCAACGCGGTTGTCTCATGGGGCCCGCGAGTCTGCGCACCGCCGGGCTTCCTGAAACGCTGACGGCGCTCGGCTGGATGGTCGAGGATCGCGGCGATGTGCAGATCGCGGTTCAGGCAGAGCAACCTCACGCAAACCCGGCGGTCCACAATCTCGCAGAGACCTGTGCTTGGATCGAAGCCCTGGAACCCGCCGCCTATGCGGCAGCACGCGACAGCGCTTTGCCGATTTTTATGGGCGGCGATCACTCCATGTCCGCCGGAACAGTACCGGGCGTTGCGCGGCGCGCGGCGGAGGAGGGGCGTCCGCTTTTCGTGCTCTGGCTCGATGCGCATCCCGACCTTCACTCGCTCGACACCACAGATAGCGGGAACCTACACGGCACGCCCGTGGCATATTTTACGGGGCAGGAGGGCTGTGACGCCTATCCCGCACGGAAACATGCCGTGGCGCCGGAAAACATGTGTTTTATCGGCATTCGCTCCGTCGATCCTGCGGAACACGCGCGGATCAAGCGCCTTGATCTCGATGTTCAGGATATGCGTGCCATTGACGAGACGGGCGTTCTTGCGCCGCTCCGTGCATTTCTGGATCGCGTTCGTGCCGCAAATGGGCGTCTGCACGTGAGCTTTGACGTCGACTTCCTTGATCCCGCCATCGCGCCTGCTGTGGGGACGACCGTGCCGGGCGGCGCGACCTTCCGTGAGGCGCATCTGATCATGGAAACGCTTTGCGACAGCGAGCTTGTCGGCTCTCTCGACCTCGTAGAGCTCAATCCCTTTCTCGATGAACGCGGACGCACGGCGAAGCTGTTGTGCGATCTGACGGCCAGCCTGTTTGGCCGCCGTGTTCTCGACCGTATGACCCGGAGTTTTGACTGATGAACGCGCTCGTTCCTTCGCAACTGGCCTATGTGCCCTTCGTTTCTGTCGCCAACATGATGCGCCTCGTGCATCATGTTGGAATTGAACAGTTTCTCACGGATTTAGCCGCCTATATTGAAGCCGATTTCAAGCGTTGGCCGGAGTTCGACAAGACACCACGCGTCGCCTCGCATGTGCCCGGAGGCGTTATCGAATTGATGCCGACCGCGGATAATACGCTCTATGGTTTCAAATATGTAAACGGCCATCCGAAGAATACGAAAACCGGCCATCAGACTGTAACTGCATTCGGTGTTTTGTCAGAAGTTGTAACGGGTTATCCGGTGTTGCTCACAGAAATGACCCTGCTGACGGCCTTGCGCACAGCAGCGACTTCGGCGCTCGTTGGCAAATATCTTGTCCCGAAAGGCGCTGAAGTTATGGCGATGATTGGCAATGGAGCGCAATGCGAGTTTCAGGCGATGGCGTTCCGCGCATTGCTCGGCATTAACAAGCTGAGGCTCTATGACGTCGATCCGTCTGCGACCGAAAAAGCCAAGCGCAACCTCCAAGCACAAGGCTTTGAAATTGTTGCGTGTCAAAGTGGGCAGGAGGCTGTCGAGGGAGCTCAGGTGATCACCACATGCACCGCCGACAAGCAATACGCGACCATTCTGACCGACAATATGGTCGGCTGTGGCCAACACATCAACGCCATCGGCGGCGATTGCCCCGGCAAGACTGAGCTGCACAAGGATATCCTCCTTCGCTCGGATATCTTTGTGGAATATCCGGAACAAACCCGTATCGAGGGTGAAATTCAACAGCTCGCAGAGGATCACCCGGTGACCGAGCTATGGCAGGTCATGCGTGGAGAAGCTCAGGGACGTCGTGACGACAAGCAACTGACGCTGTTTGACAGCGTTGGCTTCGCGACGGAGGATTTCTCGGCGCTGCGCTACGTCAGAGAGATTGTGAAGGGTACAGAGTTTTCCGAACCTCTCGACATGCTGGCTGATCCTGACGATCCGCGTGATCTGTTCGGGATGCTGCAACGGTCAGCGTGTTAACAGAGTAAGCCATTGTGATAGCAAGTGTTGAAAAAGGCCTCTGATGAGAGGCCTTTTTCATTTTCTGGGTGCGCAGGGATATTTGTCAAAAAGTGATTGAAAACAATGGATAGCATATCCAACTTAAGATTTAGATATGCTAAGTAATATACATAATACCAATTATCGGACTTAGAATACCTGTCGAGATACATAAAAAAATAAGCCAAAATTTGCCCCCATCAATATCCTTTGCTGCGGTCCACCTGCCACAACAATGTCTGACCGTCCTGAAGTCGCTGTAGATTGGTCGTGACATTCATTCCTGCTGTGCGCGCATCCGTGCGTCCGGCCACATGTGGCGTGATCAGGCAATTCTTAAGGTTCCACGCTGGATCATCTTCCGGCAAAGGTTCCGTCTCAAACACATCGAGAATGGCATTCTCCACCTGACCGCTCTCAAGCGCCGCCGCCAAATCAGGAATGACGCAATGGGCACCTCGCCCCACATGTACAAGATTGGCCCCCGGCTTCATCTGTTCGAAAAACGGACGCGACAAAATTCCGCGTGTTTCATCGGTCAAAGGCAAAAGACAGACGACGATATCCGCTGTTTCCAGAATCTCCTGCACGCCATCAGGTCCCGACACACAGCGGATACCGTCGATATTGCGCTGGCTACGCGACCAACCAGAAACCTGAAACCCGGCTGACTTCAACAAAAGCGCGGCTTGCTCCCCGATCGCACCTAGGCCAAGGATGGCGACTTCCGTTTCCGAAATTGCCGGAACGGTGCGTGGCTCCCATGTCTTGCGGCGTTGGTTGTCAGAGAAATTGGGAAACAGCCGCAGAGACGCAAGGCACGCTGTCAGAACATAGTCGATCACACGTTGCGTATTCTTCGGATCGACCATTTTCACGAGTGAAATGTGCTGAGGCAGTGTGTTGAATTGATCTACACCCGCGCTGATCGAGAACACGACTTCCAGATTTGGAAAAGCGGCCCAGTCGCCGGGCGGAAGCCAGGTAAAGACATAGCGGATATCCTCCGGCGCATAGTCCATGTCCGGGGTGACCAAAGCCAGCCCCGGCACTTCGCGCGCGAAAATTTCCCTGAAAATAGCCAATCGCTCCGTATCGGTGAAATTCAGCAGCATCGTCATGAAACTATGTCCTCGATCAGTGTCTTAACGGGCATCTCAGCGTTGGATGATGCCTTCCATCGGGGTGATTTTGCTGCCATCGGTGAAACGATGCAGACGGAACGGTTTCGGATCGACACAGGGCGTATGGCCTGTGATGAGATCGGCAGCGAGGAGCCCTGCCCCAGTTCCGAGCCCAAACCCATGCCCGGAAAACCCGGTTGCCACATAGAGGCCCGCCACACCGTTTTTGACGCCCTCGGTCGCGGAAATCACCGGGATCACATCGGGCAAAACATCGATATAGCCAGCCCAGCGTTGTGCAACTTTGGCCCCTTTAAAGGGCTTGTAATCCCGCTTCACGAGATCAAGCACCTTGTCGATCAAAGGAGCATCTGGTTCAGGGTCCAGAATGCGCGTTTTCTCAAATGGCGTCACTTCTTTCGCCGTCCAGCGCCGTGGCGTGCGCAGGGCTTCGAAAAACGCAGCGCCAATGCCGAGAGACACGTTGCGCCATTCGTTTTTCAACGTCGGGATAAAGGCTTTGAGCAAGCGGAAGCTGTCCGGGGTCAGCTGATAGCGGCTCGGGGCGGCCGAGGCGATGTTGTAACCGCCGTCCAGCCGTTTACGCATGGCGAAACCGGGGGTTTTGAGCGTTTGTTCCGGCCCTTCCGGCAGCGGGTCCGTGCGCATCACAGTGTTTTTCGTGCGCAGCTGAGGCAGGTAAATCCCCATATTTCCCAAGAGCAAACGCGACCACACGCCGCCAGCGACAAGCACGGCGGAGCATTTGATCGTGCCATGCTCGGTCACCACGCCAATCACCTTGCCGCCCTCGGTTTCAACCGTGCGAACGGCGCAGTTCTGGTGAACGCTTCCGCCCCGCTCCTGCACCGCACGCGCAATGGCGGGCGCGGCTTTCTGCGGTTCGGCGCGCCCGTCATGCGGGTTATAAAGCGCGCCTTTGATGTCCAAGGAAAAGCCGGGAAAGGCCTCGACAGCCTCTTCCGGGCTGAGGATTTTCGCCGGGATCTGATATTTGTTCAGATCATCACAGGCCTCACGCTCCGCAGCGAGGGCTGAGTCCGTGGCGACCGTATAGGTCACGCCGCATTGGCGATACCCGGTCTCATCACCAATCCGCTCATTCATGTTTTTCCAGAGGCGAACGGATTCCACCATCAGGGGCATTTCGCGCGGGTCGCGGTGCGTCAGGCGCACCCAGCCCCAGTTGCGGCTGGACTGTTCCGCACCGATCTCGCCTTTTTCACAGATCGCAACCGTTTTGCCGCGATCCACGAGTTCAAGTGCGGTGCAAACCCCGGCGATCCCGCCGCCAATGATCACGACATCGACCTCTGCGGGCAGGTTGGCGTTGCTCTCGACCGGATCAAGTTTCGGTCCCGGCATGGTTCTTCTCCTAAATACGGCGCCTCTTGCGCCTGTTGAATGCTTATGCGTGCGGCGGCAAGGGCGCACCTTGCCGCGTGGCGCGCAGCCGGTCGCGCAGGCGATAGCCCCGCAACGCCGCCTGCGGCGCGAAATTCATGTAAAGGGGCTGGCTGCTCAGCGGCTCAAGGCGCAGATCGAGATCGGCTTCCGGGACGCCCATGGCCCAGTCGGACAGGATGCCCCCCAGCATCGAACCCGTTGGCACGCCGCGCCCCGAAAGGCCCGTCATGGCCACTACACCCGGTGCGAGCCCGTAGAGACGCGGCACCGTTTTGCGCTGCATGTCCAACTCGCCATACCAGAAGAAATCCCAACGCAGTTCTTCGCGCAGCTCCGGATGCAGCCATTTGAGGCGATCCGAGAGAACTTTGCGGGTATAGGCCGGGTCTTTTCCGCGTGCGCCCATCGGGAACATGGAGGCGACAATGCGGTTTTCGCGGTTGTATTTGTAGACGTAAATATCGCCGCGCCCGTCTTGGATGGTCGTCCGTTTCGGCAAAACCACCGCCTGAGAGGCCGCTGACAAGGGCTGTGTCGCCGCCACAAACACGCGCATGATGCGGAAGGTCTGATCAAGTTTCGGCCAGCCCGCGACGGTATAAGCGCCCGTCGTGTAGATCACCTTTTCCGCCCGGACAGAGCCGCGCTGTGTCTTCACCACCCAGGACTGGTTTTCTCGGTCGCAGCCCGTCACGCTTGATCCGGTGAAAATCCGACCACCTTCGAAGATCACCGCACGGCCAAGACCGCGCGAATAGGCCAAGGCGTTCAGGCCACCCGCCTCTTCATGAAACCAGCCGCCATAAAAGCGCGAGGATCCGGTAATCTCATGTACCTCGTCGCGGTCGAGCATACGGGTACGCGCTCCAACGGCGTTGTAGGTTTTCACATGGTTTTCAAGTGTCTTGAGATGAGACGGGAACAGCGCTCCCTGCACATAGCCGTTCTGCTCCCATTCGCAATCGATCTCGTAGTGGGCGATCATATTCCCCACCTTGTCGTTTGCGCGGGTCTGACGATGGATCAGACGTTCGGCCCAAGGCTCCCCCAAGACCTTCCGCAGTTCCGGCAGGCTGTAATGCGTGAACGTCGGGGTGCAGTGCCCGGCATTGCGCCCCGATCCGCCAAAGCCGATTTCTTCGCGCTCAAGGACAACGACGGATACGCCCTGACGGCTGAGTTCCAGTGCCGTGGTCAGGCCCGAGTACCCTGCCCCCACGATGCAGACATCTGCTTTGACCTCACCTTGCAATGCGACTGTGTCGGGGGCCTTCGGCGCTGTTGCGTACCAAAGCGTGTCTTTGAAAGGCGAGAATTTCGATTGCATGTCATTCCCCTTGCGCACGGCTGTCGAAAGCATCGCGCAGCCCGTCCCCGATGAAGTTGAACCCGGTCACAGCGATGGTGATCGCAACGCCCGGCACAATGGCCAGCCAAGGCGCGGATTGCAGATATTGCTGCGCGCCGTTGAGCATATTGCCCCAGCTCGGAAGCGGCGGTTGGATGCCGTAGCCGAGGAAAGAGATATAGGCTTCAAGCAGGATCGCGCGGGCCACGGTCAGGGTGGCCGCAACGATGATCGGGCCGAGAGCATTGGGCAGAAGCTCACGGAACATGATCCAGCGGTTCGACAGGCCCAGCATATGGGCAGCTTGCACGAAATCCTGATTGCGAAGCGATTTGACCTCCGCCTCAACGATCCGGGCAACTTCCATCCAGCTTGTCGCGGAGATGATCAGAGCGATCATCACCGGCCCCGGTTGAATGAACGCGGCCAGAGCGAGCAAGAGGAAGACCGAGGGAAAGGACAGGAACGCGTCCACGATCCGCATCAGAACGGCCGAAACCTTGCCGCCGTAATAGCCAGAGACGACGCCAACGACGGAACCGATGGTGGTCGCGATCAGCATGACGGCAAAGCCCACCGCCATAGAGATTTGCCCCGCATGGAAAAGGCGCGCGGCGATGTCTCGGCCGAGGGGATCGGTGCCAAAAATATGCGCTCCGGTGCCCGGCGGCGCAAAACGGGCGCGCAGGTCGATATAAAGCTCGTCATACTGCAGGAAGTACGGCCCGAAGAAACAGGCGATGGTGAGCGTCAACACCATGATCAGGCCGATCAGGGCGAGCTTGTGGCTCAGAAACCGACGCAGGGCGCGGGATTTGATGAGCTGACGACGAGCGGGCGTATTCGTTGTGAGAGAGGTCATGAGCTACGGTCCTTCAGTCGAGACGAATGCGCGGATCAATCAGCGCGACGATGAGATCGGCGGCAAGGTTGCCGATCAGAACGAGCATGGCGGAGGCCATCAGAAGCCCCATCACGACCGGGTAATCCGAGTAGCCGAGGCTATCGAGGAACAGCCGCCCCATGCCGGGCCAGGTGAACACGGTTTCCGTCACGAGCGCACCGCCGAGAACCATTGGAAGTTGAAGCCCTGCGAGCGTGATCATCGGAACCAGAGAGTTGCCCACGATGTGTTTGAGGATCACGCGACGGCGCGTCAGGCCCTTGGCTTTTGCGGTACGCACGAAATCCTGATTGATCACGTTCAGTGTCGAGGTCCGCATGTACCGACTCCAGATCGCCACATCGACAAGTGCGAGCACGGCGGCGGGCATGATCAGGTGGCGCAGGTAATCGAGGACGGAGCCGTCGCCCACCGTGTACATGTTGCCCGCAGGCAACCAGCCAAGGTTCAAAGAAAAGATGTAAATCGCGATCAGACCGAACCAGAAGGTCGGGATTGAGAGCGCCACCATCGCCAGCACCGTCATGGTGTAGTCAAAACTTCCACCGCGTTTGAGCGCGCTGAAAATGCCGATGGTGCTGCCCAAGGACACGGAAATCACCGTCGCCGTCCCCATCAGGAGCAGCGTTGCGAACAGGTGGCTGCCGATCACATGAAGAACGGATTGTCCGTCCCGATAGGAGGTGCCCCAATCGCCGACCACCAGATGCGTGATCCAGTCGAAATATTGCACCACAACCGGGCGATCGAGGCCCATTTGCGCGGCAATCTTGTCGATCTGTTCCTGCGTCATACCGGGGCTGAGCGCGAATTGCGACAGTGGACCACCGGGCGCGAGGGTCAGGACCGCGAAGCCGATGAAGGACACGATCAAGAGCAAAATGAGACTCTGTCCGAGCCGGGACGAAATATAGCGCAGCATCGAGCCGCCCTCCTTGTGCGGTTTTTAAGAGCGGCCAGCCGCAGGGGGGAGGAATTCGGCTGGCCGGGACATGCGGCGGGAAGGGACGCCGCATGTCTTTATGTCCGAGGTGTTGGCCTCAGATGCGTTTCCAATCGCGCACGTTCCAGGTGTCGATGCGGTTGTTCACATTCGGCGCCGGGCCGGTCACATCGGCTTTCCAGCCTTTGATCACGGAGTATTGGAACAGCGGCAGGAACGGCAGGTCTTCGCGGATCACGGCCTGCATCTCCTGATAGATCGCCTTGCGCTCTTCGGGGACGAAGTTGGCAGCGCCTTTGATCATCAGCTCGTCGACCTTTTCGCTTTGATAGGCGAAGGTGTTCTGGCCAGAGCCGCCGCGCGCCGGGGACATGGTGGACATGAAGTAGTCCGAAGTGTCCGGGTCCGCGCCTGCAAGCGTGTTGAGACCAACCATCACGGAATCAAACTCGGAGTTCATCCAATAGTCGCCCCACATGACGGCCGGCGGGAAGTTCTTGATCTCCATCTGCACACCGATCTCGGAGAAGGTCTGCTGGATGAACTGCTGTGCCTGCTCGCGCAGGTGGTTGCCTGCGGTGGTCGAGTTGGAGAAAGCCAGTTTCACACCGTCTTTTTCACGAATGCCGTCAGAGCCTTTGACCCAGCCCGCCTCGTCGAGAAGCGCGTTGGCTTTGGCGATGTTGAACTCATGCTTCGGCAGGTCCGGGTTATAGTAGTAGGACTGCTGCGGCATGTAGGTCTCTGTCGGGGTCGGCACACCGTAGTAGAGCGCATCGATGATCGAGGTCTTGTCGATTGCGGCGTAAAGCGCTTTGCGCACGGCCGGATCTTGGAACTGATCACGCATCATGTTGAGCCCGATGGACTCAAACGTCGCCTTGCCGGACACTTTGACGACTCTGCCGTCGAGTTTTTCGGCCTCTGCAAGGTGATCCGGGGTGATGTATTGAAGCCCCACAACGTCGATGTCGCCGGATTTGAACTGCGTGTACATCACGTTGAGATCAGGCACGTATTTGATGATCAGAGTCTCAAGGAAGGGACCATCCATGTGGTAATCGGTGTTCGCTTCGAACTCGATGTGATCACCTGCCATGCGGTTCTTGAATTTGAACGGGCCGGTGCCGATCGGCGTCGTGTTGAGCGACGTGTCGTTTTTGTCGGCCACACCGTCAAAGATGTGTTTCGGCACCATGTAGGTGGAGGCAAGGATCGCGGCCATCGGCGCGAAGGGCTCGCTCATTTCCCAAGTGATCTCCGTGTCGGACACCACGGTGATGTTCTGCATCAGCTTGTAGCCGGTGGAGCGGAAGGAGCGGAAATCCGGGTCCATCGTGAGTTCGAGGGAGAACTTCACATCTTCTGCAGTAAACGGCGTACCGTCATGCCAAGTGACGCCATCTTTCAGTTTGACGCGCCAGTTCAGACCGTCCTCGGAGATGCCGCCATTGGCCACCGACGGAACCTCGGTCACGAGAATGGGGAAGAATTCACCCGCCGGGTCAAAGTCGAACAGCGGATCGTAGACGGCGTAATAGAGGCCTTCGTCCACTTCGATATGCGGCATCAGCGGGTTGAACACGGTCGGTTCTTGCGAAAAGGCCAGCACCAGCTGTCCCGACGGATCGGCATTGGCGGCAAAGGCGCGATCACGCCCGATGGCAACCGGCCCCAAAAGACCGGTGGCCCCTGCGGCCCCCATCATCATCAAAGCCTGACGGCGGTTGAGATGTGCGGAATTTTTCTTCTCGTCAGTCATCTTCTATTCCCTGTTGTTGCGCAGGTTGGAGGAGGAGGAATGATCCGTGCCTGTGCTTCACGAACCAGTCACGCGGGCGCGCAAAACGCCCGGTATGTCAGTAGCCGCTGATGATTTCGATTTTCGATCCATCGCTAAAGCGGCTGAAACGGAACGGTGTGGGATCAACGACCGGGGTGCGCCCCAAAACGAGATCCGCGGCAAGGCGCCCTGCCCCCGGTCCGATCCCGAACCCGTGGCCGGAGAAGCCCGTCGCAATGTAGAAGCCGGGGATTTGGTCAATCGGCGAGATGACCGGGATGGCATCCGGCGTCACATCAATTGCCCCGGCCCAACGCTGCGCGATCTCGGCTTTCTCGAAAACCGGGAAGGCCTTGCGCAGATTGTCCAATGCCTTGTCCTGAAGGTTAAAAGCCGGTTTCGGATCAAGCACGCGGTTGTACTCAAACGGGCTGGCCTCGTCCAAAGACCATTTGTTCGGCAGGCGCGCCTCATCATAGAACCGGCCACCAAAGCGCAGCATGAGCGCTTTCCACTCCGCACCGAGCGCCGGAAGGAAATCACGCATATAACGGAAGCTATCCGGCACGATATCGACGATGTTGCGGAACCCGTCCGCGATTGTGTAACCGCCGTCTTGGCGTTTCCGGATGGAGAAGCCTTCCGACCAGATCGCATGTTCCGGCCCGCCTTCGAGCGGTTTGGTGCGAATGACGGAATTCTTCACCTTGAGCTGCGGCAGACGCAGCCCGGTGTTCCGCGCAAACAGGCTTGACCACGCACCGCCCGCCAGAACAACCTGCTCACAGGCGATCTCACCGCGTTCTGTCACCACGCCGCAGACCTGCCCTGCTTTGGTTTCAATCCCGCGCACGGCGCATTCGGTCAGGATATGCGCGCCGCGATCCCGTGCCGCCTCGGCAATCGCCGGTGCCGCCTTTTGCGGCTCCGCGCGACCATCGGCGGCGGTGTACAGCGCGCCTTTGACATCCATTTTCGAGCCGGGCGTCAACTCATGGAATTCAGCCGCCGACAACATGCGGCTATCAAACTGATATTCCTTGAGATATTCGAGCCAACGCGCGTGCTCGTCATATTCCTTGTCACTGGCGCAGGCAAAGGCGATCCCTGCCCGTTTGTAGCCAAGATCGCGCCCCGTCCGCTCGGCCAGCGTTGGCCAAATCCGTAAGGCTTCCGCCATGAGCGGGATTTCTCGCGGATCGCGTCGCGTAATCCGGACCCAGCCCCAGTTCCGGCTGGATTGTTCGTGACCGATGCCGCCCTTTTCACAAAGCGCCACCTTCAGCCCCTTGTCGGCAAGCTCCAGTGCCGTCGAGGCACCGATGATGCCGCCGCCAATGACGACCACATCGACTTTCTTCGGCAATTCGAGATCGCCATGAACGGGAACGACGAAAGGACCGGGCATGTCAGAACGACTCCTCAAGTTGGCAATTGACGCAGAATTCCGAGACGCTCGCCTCGCCCGGAAGATTGATCAGCATTTCAATGACCCGTGCGAGATCCTTGGGGTCGGTCATCGCTTCGGCGGCACGCTCTGTCAGGCTCATCGCCATATCCGTCGCCACAAACCCGGGACAAACCGCCGTTGCGCGGATGCCGTCATCAAAACCCGCGTGGCGCAGCGCGTGCGCCAGACCAACGGCTGCGAATTTCGAGATGGAGTAAGAGCCGGAGCGCGCCGACTTCACGCGTTTGCCGGAGAGCGAACCAAGGATGATGACGCGGCCTGTCCCGGAGGCTTTGAGCCCGTCCCAGCTTGCCGCCGCGAGACGGCGCGGCCCTTGGACATTGATGTCGAGAAGTTCAGTCATTTCCGCGTCAGTGATTTCGACAGGTGTTTTCGGGATCATGATCCCGGCATTGGCGACAACGGCGTCAATCTTGCCGTGCTGCGCCATGACCTCAGAGGCCCAGTCTTTTGCGCTTTGCTCATGTGACGCGTCATAGGCGCAAACATGGACGCGCTCGGGGGCCTCTTTCGCCCAATCCGGCATCACCGGGGTGCGCATCCCCAAAGAAACAGTCCAGCCAGAGTTGAAAAGGGTTTGCGCTACAGCGGCCCCAATGCCGCGGCTGGCGCCGGAAATCAGGGCGATACGGGCTTGGCTCATTCGAGTTTCTTCCTCATGTTCAGATAAGCGCGTTTCAACATGCGCATGAAAACTTCGCGGTCTTCCGGCTCAATAAAGTCGAAGAATTCTTCTTCCTGCTGCCGGATGATGCTGCGGACCTGATCGGCCAGTGCGTGCCCCTTCTCCGTGATGAACAGAGCTTGCGCGCGTTGATCCACGGCATCGGTTTCGCGGCGGATGTCTCCGGCTTTGACCAGCGTGTCGATAATCCGACCTGTCGCCGGACGGTCCCGCATGAGCACTTCGGCAATCTGCGAGGGGCGCACGCCCGGATAGCGGTCCACGAGCAAAAGTGCGGTGATTTTGCCTTTGCCCTTGGCGACATCGAGATGACCCATGCGTTGGTCCAGATCGCGGGACACGACGGAATCGAGCGAGCGGATGTACCAACTGAATGCCCCGGCAAGCACATCAATATGCAAACCTGACAAGGTAAGTGGCTCCTGATCCTGTGGTGTCTCGATCTCTGTCATGGGGCTCGTGCGGTGAGGCGTCATTGTCATCTTTCCTTCATGTTTCGAGGCCGCGCGGCCTGTCGCAACGATTAAGTTGCAAATTACAACTAATTGGTTGTGAAAAACAACCAATGCCTGTTTTTCATTCACTTGACCTAAGTAAAATGCCGCAAATGGCCAGTCTCTGAGCAAAAAGAAGGGCCGCCGAAGCAGCCCTTCCGGTAAATCATGTGGCAAAGGTTTGGGTTACGCCGCGCTCGCGCCGGGAATCGCAGCGATCAGAGACCGGGTATATTCATGCTGAGGGTTCTGGAAAATCTGCGAGGGCGGGCCGTATTCGACCATTTTGCCGCGATGCATAACGATAATCTCATCGCTGATCTGGCTGGCCACCCGCAGATCGTGCGTGATGAACACCATCGCAAGCTTGCGCTCACGCCGGATTTTGTCGAGCAGTTCGAGCACCTGCGCCTGGATCGACACATCCAGCGCAGACACGGCCTCGTCGGCGACGATCACTTCGGGATTGAACATCAGAGCCCGGGCAATCCCAACACGCTGCCGCTGACCGCCGGAAAACTCATGCGGATAACGGTCAAAGGCGGAGGCGTCCAATCCAACGAGATCCAAAAGCTCCTCTGCCCGCTTGCGGGCGTCATCTTTGGTCAAAAGATTATGGGCAATCGGCCCCACCGTCAGAGCCTGACCAATCGTGAAACGCGGGTTGAGCGATGCATAGGGGTCTTGAAAGATCATCTGGATGCGCGGGCGCAGGTGACGAAAGTTGTTCTCATCAAGCTCCAGCGTGTTCTCGCCTTGAAACCTGATCTCGCCGCTATCGGCCGGGATCAGCTTCATCAGCACCTTCCCCATCGAGGATTTGCCCGATCCGGACTCGCCCACGATGCCTATGGTCTCGCCTTTGTGGAGCGTAAAGCTGATGTCATCGACCGCTTTTACCTCGCGCATCCGGCCCAGAAACCCGCTGCGTGTCCGATAGGTTTTGTGCAGATTTTGGACTTTCAAAGCGACGGGACGGACCGCGGCACGCTCTCGGTCAATCTCACGCATCCTCGGAACGGCGGCGATGAGCTTTTGCGTGTAGGGATGAGACGGCGCGTCGAGCACCTGTCGCGCGGGCCCCTGCTCGACCAGATGTCCCTTTTCCATCACGATCACGCGGTCCGCAATCTCGGCGACCACCCCGAAGTCATGGGTGATGAACATCACGCTCATCCCTTTGCGCTGTTGAATGCGGCTGATCAGATCCAAAATTTGCGCCTGTGTCGTCACATCAAGCGCGGTGGTCGGCTCGTCCGCGATCAGGATATCGGGATCAAGCGCCAGAGCCATGGCGATCATGACACGCTGGCGTTGACCGCCGGAAAGACGGAACGGATATTGATGCTGGATCAGCAGCGGGTCAGGCAGACCGACCTCCGTCAACATCTCCACCACCTTGTCCGTGCGACTTTCCGGCGTGCCCATATTATGGGTGTCCAAAACTTCGCGAATTTGATCCCCGATGGTCATCAGCGGGTTCAACGCAGACAAAGGGTCTTGGAAGATGATCGAGACGGCACGCCCGCGCAATTTGCGCAGCTCGCCTTCGGACAGATCAAGCAGAGAGCGCCCTTTGAAGTCGATGCTGCCTTTCTCGATGGTCATAACCTCCGGCAAAAGTCCCATGACAGTGTTCGCCGTGACGGATTTGCCGGAGCCGGATTCACCGATGATGCAGAGGATTTCGCCGGGCATCAGATCAAAGCTGATGTTCTGAACGGCGTAGGGACGGTCATGTTTTCCCGGAAGCGCAACAGAAAGATCGCGGACAGACAGGACGGGCGTCACGCCCGTGGTTTGGTCAGTCATAAGTTTTCTCATCGTTTGTCATTATTATTGCCCATCCAGAAACCGCCCCCGGATCGCTCGGGACAAGCCATGTGGACGTGGAAAAAAGAACGCGCGGCGCGCAATGACGAGAAACTGTGCAGGATTTGGCTGCGATGGCGTTTTCTTAGGCGCGCGCCCCGTTGCGACGAGAGGATCATCGCCCTCCACATCCGAAATCGAATCTCTGACAGACTGATGCCAGGTATTCAGACGATTGACGCCCCCCCAAAAAGAAAGGACCCGCAAAGCGGATCCTTAAAAGGGCATGAATGCCCACATCCCTCACTCAGATCAATCGCGCACAAGCAGCACGTTCAGATCCAATTCGTCCATATGCGACATAACGCGATCGAAACGGAAGGCTGGCGGCTCGACCGGGAACACATGGATGTCCGTCGGATCCCCGATATAGCGGAAGAACGGTTCAAATACCGCCGGCACCAACCACCCAAAGAATTTCGTGTACGGCGTGTCGAGACGATAGCTGTGCACCGTTCCGGCCGTCACCTGACAATAGTCACCGGGATAAAGCGTTAGCTCTTCGCCATTGACCCACAATGTCATGCGGCCTTCGAGGCAGAAAAAGTTTTCCGTATGGTGCTTGTGATAATGCCAAGGGATCGGCGAGCCTGACGGCCCTTCGGTCATCACGGCGAAAAAGCTGCCCTCTGTCGAGGCAGATGTTTGGAGGAAGGAAAACAGCTGATCTGCGGCCACGAGACGTTCCCCCTCGCCTTCCATCAGCACATAGGGTTGCTTGGCCGCAGGAACACCGCGCGCAGTCACGATCTCGGCGTCGCTTTCAGGTAGATCGCCGAGCCACGTCACATCAGACGCTTTGGCAGCGGCATCAAGTTTCGCCTGCGCAATATTCAGGTCGGGGGTCTCAGGTTGCATCGGGCGCGTAAACGGTGTGCCGAGCGTTTCATAGAACCCACCGAGCCCGTCTCCGATCGACCAAGTCAGGACACGTGTGCGCCAGCTTTTCATGCGATACCCGTGAGAGGTGCCTGCCGGAACATAGGCATAATCGCCCGCCGTCAAAAGATGGACCTTGCCATCAAGATGCAACTCCAGACGTCCCGCCATGACATAGAGCGCTTCGTCGCTCCGCTCATGTCGGTGCAAGGGCAGTCCTGCGTCCATAGAGCCAGTGAGAACCGCAGCGGAGCATTCTCCTCCGGTTTCCTGCGGACGCGCAATGAGGGTCGCAACCTGGCCGCCGAGCAGATGATATTCGCCTTCACCGTCGCGCAGAGCGTAGAGTTTTTGACTGCCGGGAAGCTTGCCGGTCGCCTGTGCGAACGGAATTTGACCGAGAGGCGCGTCGGCCAAGGCAACGTCCCCGGTGATTGCGGCGGCAGCGCCGCCAAGTGCTGCATTTCTAAGAAAGTTTCGGCGTGAGAATTTCATGATCTTGCCTGTACGTGTTTCATTGATGGCGCAGAGGTAGATCGAAAGAAAGATAAGGTCTAATATGCTTTTATGACATATACATCAGTTTAAGTGATCAAATGGAACTTCGTCATCTTCGCTATTTCACCGTCTTGGCCGAAACGCTGCATTTCGGGGCCGCAGCGGACCGTCTCAACATTGTTCAGCCTGCCTTATCGATGCAGATCAAGAACTTGGAAGAAGAAATTGGCGTTGCGCTTTTCACCCGCTCGCGGCGAAACGTATCGCTCACCCCGGCGGGACAGCTGTTTCTGGTCGAGGCGCGTCGCGCTCTGTCTCACGCGGCGCAGGCCAAATATCTGGCTCAGGAAGCGGGGCGCGGCGTCACCGGGCAGCTCAGACTTGGGATTTCGGCCGGGCCTGTGCATTCAGGTGTTTTAAGGCACATGATGCAGGCGTTTCGCAAGACCTGTCCGGGGCTTCTCGTCGAACCGGTCGAACTGCACCCTGCCCGTGCGCCCGAGGCGATTTTGAGCGGTGATCTCGATGCCTCGCTTGGCACCGTCACGTCTGTCGCCGTGCCGGAAACGCTGCACCGACATCAACTGGCGTCGCATTCCGCAATTTTGGTTCTGCCGGAAGACCATCCTCTCGCAAAAGAGCATGAAATCCCCGTCGAGAGGCTGCGGCAGGAAACCTTTGTGGGCTATGCTGGTCCCGATGATCTGCCCGGCATGTCCTTGACCGCGCAGGTGCTTGGGTATGTGCCCGGCTTCCATCGCACCGTGAGCAGCCCCACGATGACCATAGGTGTCGTCGCAGCCGGTCTTGGAATTGCGATCATACCGGAAAGCATAAAACGCCCGGAAATCGGTGCGGTTTTTCGCCGATTGAAGGATCGACAGGTCGATATTGATGTGACGCTCTTGTGGTCGAAGACTGCCAATCAAACGACGGCATCCGCTTTGGAACGTGTTTTGGTGGAGATGTCACGAAATGACGGCGGCGCAACATAGCCCCGCTCACATTTCGAGTTCAGCATCCCAATAGAGAAAGTCGATCCAGCTTTCATGCAGATGATGCGGCGGGAATTTGCGGCCCATGTTCTTAAGCTCCTCGGCGCCCGGCGCGCGCGGCGGTTTACGTAGGCTCATACCCGCGTGGCGCAGGGATTTGGACCCCTTTTTGAGATTGCATGGCACGCAGGCGGCCACGATGTTTTCCCAGCTTGTAATCCCGCCCCGCGCGCGCGGGATGACGTGGTCAAAGGTCAGATCGCCTTTGGAGCCACAATATTGGCAGCGGAATTCATCCCTTAAAAACAAATTAAAGCGCGTGAAGGCCACGCGCTTTTGAGGTTTGACATAATCTTTGAGGACGACGACCGAAGGGATACGGATTTTACAACTCGGGGAATGCACGAAGTCGTCATATTCCGCGACGATATCGACCCTGTCGAGAAACACCGCTTTGACCGCCTCCTGCCAAGGCCAGAGCGACAGCGGATAATAGGACAAAGGCCGGTAATCCGCGTTCAACACCAAAGCCGGATGCGCCTTGGCCGCGTTGGGTTCCCTGACAAAATGTGTCCTAAAGTCTCCATCCATGATCGCACTAGACCTCGTCCTGCTCAGCATTTCGCTCGCGGGACGGGACGACCCGTCCCATATCTGTACTTTCACTATATATCGCGGCTTTAACCTGGCAAGCCTCAGTATATGCGAAAACCTCACAGAAGTCTCTACAGCGCTTTCGTGACGGCCATATGACGCGAATTGAGGCAAAGCTCGTGCGAAACATCCAGATGGCGCACAAAATGGGCGTCATGGCTGACCACGATCAATGCTCCGTGCCAATTTGAAAGTCCCTCTTCCAATGCCTCCAACGCATCGAGGTCGAGGTGGTTCGTCGGCTCGTCCAACAGCAACAGCTGCACCGGGTCACAACCTTCTTCTGCCGCCCCCAAAAGCGCAATCGCCGCACGGAGGCGCTCCCCGCCTGAAAGAACCGCCACAGGTTTGAGCGCGTCCTCCCTACGAAACCCGGCATGTGCGAGAGCCGTTCGGATGGAGGCTGAACTTAACCGCGGGTACTGCGAAGTCACACTGTCCAGCAAAGTGCCATCCCCCGACAATCCGCCGCTTTGATCCAGACGGAGCCCTCGGACGCCCCGCGTCACGGACCCGCGCTGAGGGGCCAGCTCCCCGGCGATCCCGCGCAGCAGGGTCGACTTCCCTGCCCCATTTGGTCCGCGAATCCAGAGCCGTTCGGGCCCGCTCAGGGTCAGCGAAATCGGCCCAATGTCACACGTCCCCACGGAGAAAACCGCCTCACGCAATTCCAGAACCTGTTTCGAGCCGGGCAAATCGACCTCCGGGAATGGCATTGCCACGGGCGTGATCCGTTCGATCTTGCCGAGCACCTCCGCCTGAGCCGCCGTCAAAGCCTCCGCCCGCCGCGCGCTGGCCTTAAGTCGTCCGCCTGCTGAGGCCTCAGCCCCCTCTTTGGCTTTGTCCAAGAGCATTTTGGACTGAGACCCATCCCGGAGCGCTTTACCCTGCCGCGCTCGGCGGGCCTGCCGCGCTGCTGCCTCTTGTGTGTGTTGCTCATGCTGCCGCAAGGCGCGCTCCGCTTTCTCGGCACGCGCCGACAATCGCACCCGCTCCGCCTCTTTTGCGGTCTGAAACTCCGTCCAGCCGCCGCTAAATTGGGCGACGGAACCGTCGGGTTCCAATGAGACAATCCGGTCAACCCTTTCCAACAAGGCTCGATCATGGCTCGCGACCAAAGCGACCCCACGATGCGCTTGCAAGGCCTCCAAAAGACTGTCCCGCGCATCAGTGTCCAGCGCGTTCGTCGGTTCATCGAGCAACAGGATATCTGGGGGATCAAAAAACAGAGCCGCCAGCGCCGCGCGGAGTTGTTGTCCTCCTGACAGGGTTCCAAGAACGCGATCCGCCGCAACTTCCGGCAATCCGAACCGCGTCAACTGGGCGGCAAGACGTTCTTCCAGTGTCCAGTCGACATCCTCGAACGCGCCGAGCGTCGGCTCCCCTGCCAGTGCGCGCTTCAGATCACCGAGCGCCTCGGCGGAACCGAACAGCGCGCCCACGGTCTTCTGCGGGTCGGGGGTTTGATCAAGCAGACGAACAGGACCGGACAGCGCGACATGCCCGGACACCGGCAAATCGACGGTGTGAGCCGAAGCGGATCGGCCTGCGATGAATTTAAGAAGTGAGGATTTCCCCGAGCCGTTCCGCCCGACAAGCCCGGTCAAACCGGGCCCGAGGGTTAAATCAAAACCGTTTGATGACGCCGCAGGCTCAGAGCTTGCGTTTGCGGTCCTCAACACGGATGCGGATAGGGAGACGTTCCTCAGTCGGACGCTGGGATACGAGGGCATAGGCCACCATGACACCGATTGCGATCAATGCGGATGCGGTCATCATGAGAATGTCCATTTTTCAGCCCTCCTAGCTTTATATCAAAAAGGTAACATCCGAGGGTGCAGGGTCAAGGGGCCGGGATCAGGAACTGACGAAAAATCGTTACACATGGCTAATATTCGCCATTTTGGAGCTTTGTCACGCAAGCCCCTTACGCCCAATCGGCTCTTTGCCTCATTCGTAGCCAAGTTTTTCACGCAAAAACGCGAGCGCGACTCCCAGACCGTCCGGAGAAATCCCGTGTCCCATGTCGCGCATGATATGGGCATAGGTCTCAAACCCTGCCGCCTGAAGCGCTTGTCCGGCCTCGGGCATGGATTGCGGTGGGACGACTTCGTCCTGATCGCCGTGGAGCAGAAGAACCGGCATCGTGACCCGTTTCTCGTCTTCAAGCATTTCTGGTTCGATTAGGCGACCAGAGAAGCCGACAACGCAGGCAAAGGCTTCCTCACGGCGCGGCGCGACATGCAAGGACATCATCGTGCCCTGCGAAAAGCCAACGAGAGCGACCTGCTCCGCCTCGAACCCGTAATCGACCATGATATTGTCAAGATAATCGTTGAGCTCGTCCACCGCCCGCATCATGCCCGCGCGGCTTTCCTCCTCTGATGAGCCGTCGATCCACGGGATCGGGAACCATTGATAGCCCATCGGATTACCCGTGCAGCGTTCCGGTGCGTCTGGCGCAAAGAACATCGTGTCCGGCAGGTGTTCGCCCAGCGGATCGGCCAGCCCTAGAAGATCATTGCCGTCAGCTCCGTAGCCATGCAGGAAAATCACAGCAGAGTTCGTGCGCCCGGACAGGCTGTCACGTTTATGGTTGGTCAGATTGCTCATGGTTGCCCCTCATATTCCGCGTGTCTTGCGCCGCGCCCGATCTATCGTTCAGGCCAAGACTTAGGCGTAAAATCGTCTGCTCCGCAAGCGCTTGTGCCCCGAAAACAACCGCCCGAAAACAATGATCCGCTCGGTCACCCGAACTAGCGAACACCCTCGCGCTGTTTTGCCACCCGGTAGTAAGACCAAAGCAATCGCGCCGCGACCGAGCGCCACGGCGACCAGTCCTCGGCCATCTGGCGCAGGGCGCGCTCTTTCGGGCGCTCAGAAAGGTCGAACAACAGCCGCGCCGCTTCCTGCAAGGCCAAATCCCCCGGCGCAAAGACATCGGCGTGGCCCAGCGAGAACATGGCATAAATTTCCGCCGTCCAAACGCCAATCCCCGGCACCTCTGTCAAGGTCGTGACCACCTCGGACGTCGGGGCCTCTCGCAGCGCAGCGTAGTCGATCCGCGCCTCAGCCAGCGCCTTGGCATACCGCACTTTCTGGCGAGATAGCCCACAGGCGCGCAGGTCATCTTCACTTGCCCAAAGCACTTTGCGGGGGCCAGTCAATCGCGCGTCTTTCAATCGCCGCCAAATGCCATTGGCTGCGGCGACGGAGATTTGTTGGCTGACAATCGCGCCGAGCAGCTCTTCGAACCCGTCCTTGCGACGGCGCAGCGGCAAAGGCCCGGTCTGGCGCAAAGCATGGGCAAAGCGCGGCTCCCGCTCTGCCAGATGCAAGGCCCCTTCGGCCACATCCGCGTCGCAGGAGATGATCCGCATCAGAAGACCTCTCCGTGCTGTTCCGCCCATTCGAGCGCGTCGAGCAATTGTTCACGCCGTTCAATGCCTTCGGGCACTTTGGGGCGCGCGATCATCGCAATCGGAATGCCAAGCTTGCGCGCCGCATCCAACTTGCCCCGCGCCGCGCCGCCCGCGTTTTTCACCACGAGGAAATCCGGTTTTACGCGTTCGAACAGTGCGATCTCATCGGCCTCCGAAAACGGTGGACGCCCGGCGATCCATTCGCCCTTATAGGGAAAGGGCTCTTTCGGCGTGTCGATCGCGCGGCAGATCAAATGCCGCCCCGGCAAAAGCGGTCCGATCCGATCCAGACTTTGCCGCCCCGTCGCAAGGAACACCTTTGCCCCCATCGGGATCATGCCCGGCAGGTCTTCATAGCCTTTCAGGTGATGCCAGGCATCACCGGGCTGCGAGCGCCAGATTTTGCGTTCATACAAAAGATAAGGCAGCCCAAGCTCACGGCAGACTCGCGCACTGCGCTCCGTGATCCCCTCGGCAAACGGGTTTGTCGCGTCGATCACTCCGGTGATCCCGGCCTCCTTGAGATAGGACCGAAAGCCCTCTTCGCCGCCAAACCCACCGACGCGTGTCTCAATGGGATAGGGCAACGGCTGTTCTGTCACACCGGCGAGGGAGGCCACGGCCTTGATCCCGGCGCTGGCCAGATGGTCCGCGAGATTGCGTGCTTCGGTGCTGCCTGCGAGGAGAAGGATCATTTATGCGCGTCCAATTATCAAACCTTTACGGTCGATCACCACGATGTCGAAGACGCAGCCGCGCCCGCCGAACCGGCTTTCAACCTGTTCCAAAGCCTTTTGCGCCACGCGGGCGGCAAAGTCAGCCCCGGCGCGGTCATAAATTTCAAGTGCCGTGTTGCAATGCACAAGTTCCGGGTCGCCCATCTCATAGGCCCAATGCGCCTTATCGACCTGCGAGCGTTTGGAATGCAGGTCCATCTCGCCCTGCGCCAATTTCGCGATCTTGCCAATCCCGCCCCCAATGGTGACGCGCGGGACCGGGTGTTTCATCAGGTATTTGAGCATCCCGCCCGCGAAATCCCCCATGTCGAGCATCGCGCTCTCAGGCAAATCATAGAGCCCACGCACCACACGTTCCGAAGTCGCCCCGGTGCAGCCCGCCACATGCGTTACTCCTTCGGCGCGGGCGACATCGATCCCGCGATGGATGGAGGCGATCCAAGCCGAGCAGGAGAACGGCCGGACGACGCCCGTTGTGCCCAGAACCGACAAGCCACCCTTGATCCCAAGGCGTGGGTTCCATGTCTTGAGCGCGATCTCTTCTCCGCCCGGAATGGACACGGTGATCGTGACATCCGGCGATTGACCGAGGCGTTTCGCCATCTCAATCACCTGCCCCGTCATCATCTCCCGCGGCACCGGGTTGATCGCGGGCTCTCCCGGCGGGATCGGCAGGCCCGGTTTGGTCACGGTGCCGACGCCCGCGCCCGCGCGGAACTGAACGCCGCCGTCAGAGGCTTCAACTCGCACCCGGATTTCCGCGCCATGGGTCACGTCCGGATCGTCGCCCGCGTCCTTGATCACCCCGGCCTCAGCCCAGCCCGGCCCCTCGGCGCGGTAGCACAACGCGAATTCCGGGCGCTCGCCCTTGGGCAATGTGATCCGCAGCTTGTCAGGAAACCCTTCGCCCCAAAACGCCATCAAAGCCGCGCGGGTCGCTGCCGTTGCGCAGGCACCCGTGGTCCAGCCACGGCGCAAAGGAGGAGAGGTCTCAGTCATCGCCGCCACGATAAGCGAGCCGCCACCTCTTCACCAGCCCCTCCGCCAACCGCTTTCTCCGGTTCAAACAGACTTCCCCCAGCCCCTTCCCTTCGTCATAAAACAAGTATGACAGAATCGACGCTCTCCCTTCCTTCGGGCGACTGGCCCGCTCTTGAACCCGGTTGGGTTTGGCTTTGTGGTGCAGGTCCGGGCGATCCCGGCCTGTTGACGCTTCACGCGATCAACGCACTGCGGCAGGCTGATGTGATCGTCTATGATGCGCTTGTCGGCCAAGAGATCCTGAGCTGGGCGCCGGAAGGCACGGAATTGGTTTACGCAGGCAAACGCGGCGGGAAACCTTCGGCAAAACAAGCGGATATCTCCCTGCAACTCGTGGATCTCGCCCGCGCAGGCAAACGCGTCCTGCGCCTTAAGGGGGGCGATCCGTTCGTTTTCGGGCGCGGCGGCGAAGAGGCACAGACCCTGATCCAACATGGCGTCCCGGTGCGGATCGTTCCCGGTATTTCGGCAGGGATCGGCGGGCTGGCCTATGCCGGCATCCCTGTGACCCATCGCGACGTCAACCAATCGGTGAGCTTCGTCACCGGCCACGACCAGACCGGGGGACCGACCGGTAGCCTCGACTGGGCCGCCCTATCCCGCGCGTCCGGTGTTCTGGTGATCTACATGGGGATGAAACACGCCCCGACCATCCGCGAAGGCCTGCTCAAAGCCGGTCGTCCGGAAGATGAACCCGTCGCCGTCGTCGCCCGCGCCACTCTGCCGGAACAGCAGGTCTTGGAAACCACACTGGGGACGATGGTCGAAGACATCGCAGACGCGGGTCTGGAACCGCCCGCGATCATCTGTGTCGGGCGCGCTGTTCTGATGCGGCAGGTGCTCGACTGGCAGGCCCTGATGCGTGGCGAGACCCCGCGCAACCTTGATCCTCTCGGCCGTGGCAAACCCGCCGAGCAGGCCTGATGCCCGGTTTCCTGATCGCCGCGCCCGCCTCGGGCTCCGGCAAGACGACCGTGACCCTCGGGATTCTGCGCGCGCTGTCCCGGCGCGGTGTTTCTGTGAGGGGCGCGAAATCCGGCCCCGATTACATCGACCCAAGGTTTCACGAGGCCGCGACAGGTCGCCCCTGTGTCAATCTTGACGCTTGGGCCATGACGCCTGCGCGGCTCACCACTTTGGCTGCGGGAGACGGGATGCTGGTCATCGAAGGCGCGATGGGCCTGTTCGACGGTGCGCCACCTGACAGCAAAGGCGCGTCTGCCGATCTCGCGCGTTTGTTCAATTTTCCGGTTGTTTTGGTCGTCGATGCGTCGCGTATGGCGGGCTCCATCGCGCCTCTGGTCGCAGGCTTTGCTGCGCATGATCCGCAGGTCAAAATCGCTGGCGTCATCCTCAACAAAGTCGGCTCGCCGCGCCATACGGAGATGCTCGTTCGGGCCTTGGCACCGCTGAATATTCCCGTGATCGGTGCCCTGCCCCGTGCTGTGAACCTCAGCCATCCCGACCGCCATCTCGGCCTCGTTCAAGCGGATGAACGCCCGGATCTCGACGCTTTCCTCGATGCCGCCGCTGATGCGGTCGAGGCCGCGCTTGATCTCGACCTGCTGCAAGGTCTCGCCGGAGAATTGCCGCCCACCGCAAACGCCCCCCGCGTTCCGCCCCCCGCGCAAAGCATAGCCGTGGCGCGCGATGAGGCCTTTGCCTTCTCCTATCCGCATTTGCTCGCGGATTGGCGTGCGCAAGGCGCTGATATCCGGTTCTTTTCCCCTCTGGCTGATCAGGCGCCTCCCGCTGCCGATCTGGTCTATCTTCCCGGTGGTTATCCGGAACTCCATGCCGGACGCTTGGCCTCCAACCACCTCTTTCTGCAAGGTCTGCGCGAGGCAGCGGCCCGCCGACAGGTCTACGGCGAATGCGGTGGCTATATGGTTCTGGGCGATGGCCTGATCGACGCCGATGGGGTGCGGCATAAAATGGCCGGGCTTTTGCGGCTCGAAACCTCTTTCGCCACGCGCAAAATGCATCTTGGGTATCGTCATGCGGATGCCCTATCCGGCCCCTTCGCCGGCTCATGGTGCGCCCATGAGTTTCATTTCGCCTCAACGATCAGCGCCAAGGGAACGCCCCTGTTCACCGCCCGCGACGCCGAAGGAAACACGCTGCCGCCGCAAGGGCTGGTCGAGAGCCGTGTTGCCGGGTCTTTCCTGCATCTGATCGACCGCGCCGCAGATTAAGTTGCGCTCAAACAGCGTTTGCGCACAGCGACCCGTTGAAGATCGCGGGTTCTCAGAACGCATTCCAATCGTTAAACGCTTTGGAACACATTCAGGAAATCGCACATTCGACGGACGCGTTCATGACCGATACGGCCTATAGCCCAGACAGCAACCGCGCGCGGCGCAATGTGATGATCCTCGTCCTCGCGCAGGCCTTCCTCGGCGCGCAGATGTCGATGATCTTCACCATCGCCGGTCTGGCCGGGCAATCTCTCGCCTCGAACCTGTGTTTCGCGACCCTGCCAATCTCGGCGACGGTTCTTGGTTCCATGTTGGCTGCGAACCCACTGTCGGGCGCAATGCAGCGCTGGGGGCGTCGGGTCGGGTTTTGGATCGGGACGAGTTCCGGGACCATCGGGGCCGGAATTGGCGCATTTGCCCTGTTACAGCAGAATTTCTGGCTCTTCGTGATCGGCGGTCTGTTCACCGGTGTCTATCAGTCCTCGCAGGGGTTCTTCCGCTTTGCCGCCACAGACACCGCCGATGAGGCCTTCCGCCCGAAAGCGATCTCCTACGTTCTCGCGGGAGGTCTTGCCTCCGCCATCATCGGGCCGCAGCTTGTTAAAGTGACCTCTCAGGCGATGGTGGTGCCCTTCCTTGGCACCTATCTTGCCGTGATCGTCATCAACATTGTCGGCTCTCTTCTGTTTCTCTTCCTCGACATTCCGAAGCCCCCGGTCTCGACCCATCATCATCTGATCGGGCGCTCGCGGATGGAGCTTTTGAAAACCCCACGCGTTGCCGTCGCGATCATCGTCGCCATGGTCTCCTACGCGCTGATGAACCTCGTGATGACCTCGACGCCTCTGGCGGTCGTCGGCTGCGGTTTTGAACAGAACACCGCTGCCGATGTGGTCTCAGCCCACGTTCTTGCGATGTTCATCCCGTCTTTCTTCACCGGTTTCCTGATCTCGAAATTCGGGGTCGAGCGGATCATGGCCACCGGCCTCGTGATCCTCGCCTGCGCCGGGATCGTTGGCATGCTCGGCGTGCATCTGGAGAATTTCTTCCTCGCGCTCATCCTTTTGGGCGTCGGCTGGAACTTTGGCTTTATCGGCGCGACCGCAATGCTGTCTTCGGCGCATGAACCGTCTGAGCGTGGCCGTGTGCAGGGGATGAATGACTTCATCGTCTTCGGCGGCGTCACCGTGGCCTCTCTGGCCTCCGGCGGTCTGATGAACTGTTCGGGCGGCTCCGCTCAGGACGGCTGGACCGCCGTCAACCTTGCGATGGTGCCGCTCCTGACCCTTGCGGGCGGTGCGCTGATCTGGCTTTGGATGCAGCCGAAAACCAAAAGCTGATCTGAGGGTTTACACCCGGTTTACAGACCCGCCTCGGCGCGCAGCCTGTCACGGTGGCGCGCCAGCCAAAGCGCCGACATATAGAGCGGACCGACATCGAGCTGCCCCGCGTCGCACATCTCCATCAACCGCGCGAATGGGATGACATATGAGGCGATATCCTCATGCTCGTCATCAAGGCCGCCGCCCGATTTCGTGAGGCTGTGCGGCAGGTCGGCGATGCCGACATAAGACGTCACATATTCCGTGATCGCACCCGCAGAGGGGTAATATTCCGCGATCTTGTGCAGCGCGCCTATGGTGACACCCGCCTCTTCCTCCGCCTCGCGCCGGGCCGTGATCTCCGGCCCTTCGCCCGTATCAATTCGCCCCGCGATTGGTTCGATCATCCAAGGGCGCGCGTCGCCTCTTGCATAGGGACCGAACCGGAACTGTTCGATCACCAGCACATGATCGCGCACCGGATCATAGGGCAAAACCGTCGCGGCATCGGCCATAAGAAACCCGCCGCGCGACATGACATCCGTGCTGCCGCCTTCAAAGAGACGATGCGTGATGACACTGTCATCCACGGCAAAGAAATGCGTGTAAGGGATGGTGCGCGACAGGAGCGTCACATCTTTGTGCGACAGATCGGCCCGCTTTTCCGCCCTCGGACGTCCGCCCATTTTCGCGGTCAACCGCGCCCAAGCTCGCGTGAAGATGAGAGAGCGAAGCACACGAAGCTCTTCGACCTCACGCTCGCCATGATAGAGCACAACCTCTTCCGCCGCAGAGGCGATCAATGCCGGAGACAGAAAGGCCTCGTCCCCCGTCAATACGTCGCGCAGGAAATCGATTTGTTCGGGCTTGTAGGTCTTACTCAGAGGGGCGAAGAGATCACTCACGACCATTTGCGCGCCGCCTTCTCCGTGAGCCAGCCGCCGAACACGCCACCAAGGACCAGCACAATCAGAACATCCCATTTCACCACAAAATGCGCATAGTCCCGCATCAAATCGACCATCGCCATCAAGGCCTCTGTCGGGCCGCGGTAGCGAAGGTCCAACGAGCGATGGATCATCGTTTCAAAGGCGAAATAGAAAACCGACCAGAAGCTGAGGATCACCGAACTCGACAGACCGTAGCTGAGTGCCGCAGACATCGTGTCCCCCGCGCGTTTGCCAAGGAAAATCCAACCGGTGAGAAAACCGAACCCCGCCGCGATATAAGACATCAAGCCGAATTGCGTTTTCTCCGGCAGATAGGCTTTCACCAGTTCAGCGGCGAACCATGCCAGAAGTGCGAACCATAGGGCTGCGACGAGTTTTGCGGCTGTGGGCATCTGCTACCTGTTTGTTATCCTGATCAGATCTCGCGGCTCGGGCGCGTCATTGTGATCTGTGTTACGTCGCAATTCCCGCCGTGGAAAGCCCCGGCGCAAGATGTCAGGTAAAAATTCCACATTCTGCGGAATCGTTCATCAAACCCGAGCGCCTCGATGCGCTCCCATTCGGCATTGAACACCTCATGCCAGCGTCTCAGCGTCTGGCTGTAGCTTTCGCCGAATTCCTTTGAGCGCCGAAAACTCAACCCGGCCTTGTCGATCTGCTCTCTGAGGGCTTCTGGGCTTGGCAACATGCCGCCCGGAAAGATGTATTTCTGTATGAAATCAACGGACTTTCGATAGGTCTCAAAGCGCGCATTCTGTAATGTGATGATCTGCAATGTCGCATTGGCGCCGGGTTTGAGACAGTCGCGGAGCTTTCCGAAATAGGCCGGCCAATATTTCTCGCCCACCGCTTCGAACATCTCGATGGAGGCGATCCCATCATATGTTCCGGCCTCGTCGCGGTAATCCTGCAATTTCAGTTCAACGCAGTCTGACAGCCCTGCATCCCGAATGCGGTCCGTGGCGTATTTGTACTGTTCTTCCGAGATCGTCAGCCCGGTGACGCGCAACCCGCGTTCCCCCGCCGCATATTCCGCAAAGCCGCCCCAGCCGCAGCCGATCTCCAACACATGCTCGCCCTCGGAAACACCCATTTCATCAATCAAAGACGCATATTTCGCCCTTTGAGCCTGCTCCAGACTCTGCTGCCCGCTCTCAAACAGCGCAGAGGAATAGGTCATCGTGTCATCGAGCCACAGGCGGTAGAAATCATTGCCCAGATCGTAGTGATAGGAAATGTTCTTTTTGGCTTGTTTCCGAGTGTTGGCGTTCATCCAATGGCGCAAACGCTCAAAAGCGCGGAGCAGCCCCATACCGGGAAACCCGTCGTAAAGATCGTCATTGCCAGCATGCAGCAGATCCATGAAAGCTTGCAGGTCCGGCGTCGTCCAACCACCATCGAGATAGTCTTCGCAAAAGCCAAGATCGCCTTCGCGGATCAACCGGGCGAAGACATCGTCCGAATGGATATGCAGTTCAGCCACCGGTCCCGGCGCGAGGCCTTCCGCACGAAACACGCGCCCGTCCGAAAGCACGAAATCGAGCCGTCCGGCGGCCATGTCCTGCGCCATCGCGAACACCTGCGGAAAATATCGCGGCAGGTCGTCCTGCCCCGCTGTATTGGTAAAAATCGCCACCCCATCCCCGGATGACGCACCATGCTCCTTTTTATCAAGCATCTCTTGTCCCCCCTTGAAACAACTCGCGAAATTGCGTGGCCATTCGGCCTTATTTCAAAGAAGTGTACCGCAAAAATGCGATCCGTCACCCCTTGAGCTGTTCATAGGCCTCCAAGGCCCGTGCGCGCCCGTCTTTAAGGCTCAGCGCAGGCTCAGCCGGAGCATCGCTTGGCGACAGCCCCCAAGAAAGAGGAACCGCGTCGAAATAGGCCAACGCCGTCTCGCTCGGATGTTCTTCCCCTTCGGCAATCCAGCGGTGCAGATAAGTGCTTTTGGGATCAAATTTCTCCGCCTGCCCATCGGGGTTAAATATCCGGAAATAGGGCGCGGCATCGGGGCCACAGCCCGCCACCCATTGCCATCCCATCGCGTTGGAGGCCGGATCCCAGTCGATCAGACAGTCCTCGAACCATTTAAGCCCGACACGCCAATCGGTCAGCAGGTGTTTCGTGAGATAAGACGCAACGATCATCCGCGCGCGGTTGTGCATCACACCGGTGACGAAAAGCTCGCGCATCGCGGCATCGACAAAGGCCACGCCCGTGCGTCCGCGCCGCCAGGCTTCCGCATCTTCATTGTCCGCCCGCCACGGAAATGCGTCCCAACCCTCGCGGTGATTTTCTTCCGGCAGATCGGGTTCGTGATACAGGAGATGATAGGCAAACTCGCGCCACACCAGCTCCTTGAGGAAATGCTCCGCCCCAGCGGCGCCCTCTTCCATCGCGGCTCGCCCGGCGTGCCAAATGGTGCGCGGAGAGATTTCCCCGTAGGTCAGGTTCTCGGACAGCCCTGAGCAGACCGGCTCCGACGGAAAATCCCGTAAAGCCTTGTAGTCTTTCACATGCTCTTCGAGGAAGACGGAAAGCCGACGCTTTGCCGACGCTTCGCCGACATGGCAATGCGGCAGAACCACCGCCGCGCCGCGGTGCATTTCTGCCCCGAGGGTCCAGTCTTCTAGCGCCTCACTCTCGCATGGCGTCGCCCATGTGGTTTTCGGAGCAGACAGGGGCGCATTCGCCCCGATCTCCCGCACCGTTTTCCAATAGGGCGTATAGACCTTGTAATAGCCGCCGGTCTTCGTCGAGACGGTCCAGGGCTCGAACAAAAGATGCGAATTTGAGGATTGCACCTCAACGCCCGCCTCTTTCAATGCGGATTTGACCTCGGTGTCGCGCTCGATCGCCGCCTTGTCGTAAAGCCGGTTCCAACAGACCGCCTCCGCGCCCGTCTCATCGACAATCTGCCTCAGAACCTCTTTCGCAGACCCTGAACGCAGCACCACCTGCCCGCCCTGCTCCGCGATGCGTTCCATCAGATGCGTGAGACCCAATCCAAGCCGCCATTTCGGCGCCGCGCCGAGGTCATCGACGCTCGCATCCCGAATGAAAACCGGCAACACCTCACCGCGCCCCGCCGCCGCGACCAGCGCCGGGTTGTCGTCAAAGCGAAAGTCTCGCCGGATCCACCAGATTGCCGTCATCGTTCTTCCCCGTCTTTGGTTTCAGGACGATATAGAGCGTTTTCATCACAGAGAAACACTCAAACGATCACGCTGCGGCCTCGTCGTGGTCTTCCGCCTGCGCGGCCCACATGGAAGCGTATTTTCCACCTGATTTCAGAAGGCTATCGTGCGTTCCTCGTTCAACCACATGGCCCGCTTCCAAGACGACGATCTCGTCACTGTCGGCAATCGTCGAAAGCCGGTGCGCGATGGTGATCACCGTGCGCCCTTCGCCCGCAAGCTTCAACGCGCCGAGAATGCCGCGCTCTGTCTGGGTGTCGAGCGCCGAGGTTGCCTCGTCCAAAAGCAAGATCGGCGGGTCTTTCAGGAAGGTCCGCGCAATACCGACACGCTGCTTTTCACCGCCCGACAGTTTGAGCCCGCGCTCGCCGACCTGTGTCTCATAGCCGTCCGGCAGCCCCATGATGAAATCATGGATCTTGGCCTTTTTCGCAGCCTCGACGATCTCGTCATAGCTGGCCCCGTCGCGGCCGTAGCCGATGTTGTAGCGCACCGTGTCGTTGAACAGCACCGTGTCCTGCGGCACCACACCGATGGCGGCATGAAGGCTGTCTTGCGTCACATCGCGCAGGTCTTGGCCATCAATCATCAGCCGTCCGCCGGTCACGTCATAAAAGCGGAACAACAGCCGCCCGATGGTGGATTTACCCGAGCCGGAATGTCCGACGATGGCAAGCGTGCGCCCGGCAGGCACTTCGATATCGACGCCATGCAGGATCGGCCGTGACGGATCGTAGGAGAATTCCACATGATCCAGCGTCACCGTCCCCCCCGTCACCTTGAGCGGCTTGGCGTCCGGCGCATCCTTGATCTCGGCGGGTTGTTCGAGAAGGAAGAACATATCCTCCATATCGACAATCGACTGCCGGATGTTGCGGTACATCGAGCCAAGGAAGTTCAATGGCATGGTGATCTGGATCATATAGGCGTTGACCATGACGAAATCGCCGACCGTCAACGTCCCCTTCTGAACCCCAAGCGCGGCCAGAACCATGACCCCGATCAGGCCGGAGGTGATCAGGAAGGTTTGGCCGAAATTCAGGAATGCCAGCGAGCGTTCGGTCTTGATCGCCGCGCTTTCATAGCCAGCCATCGCTTGATCATATCGCCGCGCTTCGCCCGCTTCGGCGTTGAAATACTTGACCGTTTCGAAATTGAGAAGGCTATCGACCGCCTTCTGGTTGGCATCCGTATCCTGTTTGTTCATCTCGTAGCGGATTTTCACCCGCCATTCGGTGACCTTCAGCGTGAAAAGGATATAGGCCGCAACGGTCAGTCCCACGACACCCATATAGGTCCAGCCAAACGCTCCCCACAGGATGATAAGCACCAACCCCAGTTGGAAGATCAGCGGCGCGATGCCGAAGATCAGCACGTTCATAAGGAAGGCCACGCCTTTCACACCGCGCTCGATGATCCGGCTCAGTCCCCCGGTGCGACGCGTCATGTGATATCGCAGTGAAAGCTTATGAATATGCTGGAACGTCTGCAGAGCGATCACACGCAGCGCGCCTTGCTCCACCGGAGAAAACACGGCTGCCCGGAGCTGCTGGAACCCGACTTCCATGATCCGCGCCATGCCGTAAGCGACGGTCAGCCCGATTGCTCCCACAGCGACGAACCAGGCCGCATCCTGTGCCGTTTCTCCCGACAGGCTGTCGACAGCTGCCTTGTAGAACCACGGTGTTGCCACGGCGGTGAGCTTGGCAATGACCAGAAGGGCAATCGAGATCACCACTTTCACACGCACGGACGTGTTGTCTTTGGGCCAGAGATAGGGCGCGACCTTGCGCAGGACGAGCCACCCGTTCTCTGGGTTACGGTCTGTGGTGACGGAGGGACGCATACCTCTCATGGCAACCTTTCGGGCTAGATCGGAAATAAGGCGTGCGACAATCGCGAAAAAGGCGCAGCAAGGCAAGAGATCAGCCCCGCATACCCCTTTATCGCTTTGTGCGCAGTTATTTTATCACAGGACCGGTCCGGTCACTCCTCAGGCAGTTGGAAAATCTGTCCGGGATAGATGAGGTCGGGATTCCTGATCTGGTCACGGTTGGCGTCGAACACGCGCACATAGAGATAGCCGTCTCCGTAGCGTTTGGAGGCGATGCCCCAAAGCGTGTTGCCCGGCTGCACCGTCACGGAGGCGATCCGGGATTCAGGCGTTGGCACGTCGTTCTCGGAGGTTGCCTCAGCTGTCTCTGACGTCTCGGATGTCGTGTCAGACGGCGTCTGCGTATTCCCGGCGATTTGAGCAAGCAAAGCAACCTCTTCGCGGTGGAACGGAATTTCCGCCCGCGACATCACAGCGCCCCATTCGTCGACCTGATCCGCGCGGAGCGTGTAGCGCCCGGCAGCGACATCCTTGAGCTCTTCGCGCCACTGCCCGTCCGCGTCCGCAGCGGTCCGGGTTGTGTATGTGTCATCCAGATAGAACCGCAGCGTCGTCCCCGGCGCGGCACGCCCTGACACGAAAACACGTCCTTCGGGATCATAGCTCACGGCATCAATCCGAAGTTCAGCCTGCGCTGTGCCTTCCTGTTGAAGAACTTTGACACCTTCGTCATCCGCCATGAGCACGGTTGGCTGTTTCGGAGGTTGCGCGTCCAAAATCTTCCCTGCGATGGCTGACCCTGCACTTGCGGAGGCCATCGGCGCACCGCCATTTGCTGTCGCGACCTCTTCGTCATCTGTGGATTCATCAGCAACCATCACATCCGCATCGGCACCTTCCACAATCCCCGAATTCGGGACTGGCGCGACGATGACACTCTCGGCACTGCTCTGCGCCGCATCCCCCGTTCCGCTGACGAGTTGCATCTCTCGGGGCGTCTCTGAGGCCTCAAGATCAAACAAAGCAACAAATTCGCCCCGGTCATTGGCGTCGGCCTTGGCGACCTCTGATCCATCGACGAGGATATGAACGGTGCTACCGGGCTCGGCGCGACCGGCAACCGTTGCGAGCCCTTCGGGCGGAATGCGGACGAGATCGAAAGCGGGCGCGATCTGAACCGGGGTAGGAACGGATTCTTCGCTCTCCGCTGGCGCAGCTCCGGTTTCGACCTCGGGATCAACCTCCGGCACAACGGCAACCTGCTGCGGCTCCATATCTGGTTCGATATTTTGCACCGGCCTTCCGAGATACAAAACCGCGCCGATCGCCACGATAATCACCCCAGCGCCAACACCTGCCGCTGGCATCATCCATCCGTTTTTTGTCGCCATTTCCGGCTTTGCCCCCTAATGTCCCGTCCCTTGGCATCCGACCGTTATCGCAACCGTGAGATCAAGGGTTGAGACAGCCTAGCAACGGGGCTAACAAGGGTCAAAGACTTCCTTTTTTCCCATCAGCTATAAAGTGACCGCCATGCTCACAACGCCAGAATCCGCATCATTTTCCGTCTGTGTTTTTTGCGGATCGCGTCCCGGCGGCAAGCCTGAGTACGAAGCGGCCGCCACACAAGTCGGAGAAATGATCGCGGCGGAAGGCTGGCGTTTGGTCTATGGCGCAGGCGATGTCGGGTTGATGGGAGCCGTTGCGCGTGCCGCGCAAAATCACGGCGCCGAGACCTTTGGCGTCATCCCGACCCACCTTCTCCCGAAAGAAGTGGGCAAGCGCGACCTGTCGACGTTCATCATCACCGAGAACATGCATGAGCGCAAAAAGGTGATGTTCATGAATTGCGACGCCATCGTGGTTCTGCCCGGCGGCGCAGGCTCGCTGGATGAGTTTTTCGAAGTTCTGACATGGAAGCAGATCGGCCTACATGACAAACCGATCTTCCTGCTCTCCACCGAGAATTACTGGAAACCTTTGGAAGCGCTGATCGAGCACATCATCGACGAAGGCTTCGCGCCGCTGTCGACGGCGCATTTTTACGAGACTGTTCAGACGGTCGAGGAATTGACCGAAGCTTTGCGCCTCCTCCGCGCCTGAGCCTCACGCCGCAGCGCCTCGACGGTGTAAAGCGCCAAAGCGAGCCAGATCAGCGGCATCGCGATGCCGTGCCAATGGGTGAATGGCTCGGCAAAGATCAAGACGGCAACAAGGAATTGCAGGGTCGAATTCCAATATTGCCCCATGCCGACAACAGTCAGGGGCAGCAGCCGCGTTGACGCCGTAAAGAAGATCAAAGGCACGCCGGTCACCACACCGGCCAAAATCAGCAGAAGCGTGTCTTTCAACGTATGACCGAAAGCGCCCGCAGGCTGCAACTCTGAGCCGCCCCAGCCAAAGGCATGCGCGCCGAACAGCCAAATAAGGGCAATCGGCACAAGCAAGACGACCTCTGCGGTCACGGACAGGATCGGGCCAGCGTCCAAGGTTTTCTTGATCGCGCCATAGATCGAAAAGGTGATCGCCAGCGACAGCGCGATCCACGGCAGGTTTCCAAGTCCAACGCCCAAAACGACAACGGCGAGCGTGGCCAATCCGAGCGCCACATATTGCATGATTGAGAGACACTCGCGAAACACCACCATGCCAATCACCGTGGCGACAAGCGGGAAGATGTAATAGCCAAAGGACGCCTCAAGCGCCTGCCCGGACTGAATCGAATAGATGAAGAGGCCCCAATTGACGGAAACGAACAGGGCCGCGATCAAGACTTTCTTCGCCTGCGGCCCGGTCATCAGGTCCCGCAACTCTCCCAAACGCCCCTGAAATCCGATCCAAAGCCCGAACAGGACACAGGTCCAAAGCGTGCGATGCGCCAAGACCTCGAAGGCAGGCACATCGGCGACCGCCTTGTAATAAAGCGGCGATAGACCCCAAGAGGTCTGAGCGATGAAGAGGGCAATGAAGCCTTTTTGCGTGTCCGTCATGCCGATCACAAAGCGCTGCCGAGCGGCGTTTTGGCAAGACAGGAAATCCGCACAGGGCGAAGTTCAATTCTGCGTGGAAAATTGGTGTATCGCCCGCAGGAAAATTTCCGCCCCCACAGGAATGAGCGCATCGGGAAAATCGAAATCCGGATTGTGCAACTCGGGCTGGTCTATGCCGGATCCCAGAAACAGCATCGCCGCTGGGATTTCCGTTCCAAAGAGACCGAAGTCTTCCGACGGTCGCATCGGGATCGCGCCTTCCGCGCGCGGCAGACCAGCGCAGGCCGCGTCCAACAGCGCGGTCGCTTCCGGCGCGTTGACCGAATGGCTGAACGCATCGTGGATGGTGATCTCTGGCGTAAAGGCGGCGGCAGCCGTTCCGATCAAGCCACGAGCCTCCGCCTCAAGCGCAGCCATTTCGCTATTCAAAAGCGTCCGCAGAGTGATTTGCAGCTCCGCCTCTCCGGGGCTGATCCCGAACGAGGGCACACCGAGACGCGCATGGGTGACTGTGCAAAGCCGAAAACCCGGATCATCGGTCGGAAGATCGCGTGACAACGCGCCAAGTGCGGGGATGAGTTCCGACAGCGCCAATCCGGGCGAGCGACCATTCTCCGGACGCGCCGCGTGCGAGGTCTGCCCCGTCAGGCGAATGTGGAGCCCCCGCGAGGCACAGGCGACAGGGCCTTCTTTCAGCGCAACCGCGCCCAAGGGCAATTTCGGCAGATTATGCATCGAGATCGCCAGATCGGGTTTGAGTGTCTCAAATATCGGATCGGCCAACACCAACCGCGCCCCGGCCCCGGTTTCCTCCGCGGGCTGAAACAGCAACACCACCCGGCAATCCGGCGCATGGCGCGACAGCGCATTGGCCACCGCACAGAGGGTCGCCATATGACCATCATGACCGCACAAATGCCCAACGCCCTCGTGTTCAGAACGGTACTCCGGCCCATGGTCCTCAAGGATCGGCAAAGCATCCAACTCGGCGCGGATCATCAGGGTCTTGTCCCCGGCCCCGAACACGGCGGCAACGCCTGTGCCGCCGAGACCTTCGACGACTTCGGCCCCCAAAGTCCGCATCCGCGATGCGATACGCTTGGCGGTCTCAAACTCTGCGCCGGACACTTCCGGGAACCGGTGCAACTCATGGCGCAGGGCCACGGCCTCCGTCAGAGTTTTGGCGGAAAGTGTCCAAGCGTTCGGGATCGGAATATTTGTCATGTGTGCCTCCTGCCCCGGTGTCCCATCCCACAGCCCCTATCGCAAGGCCAACGCCCCAAGAAATCGTGAGGGAGAGGACCATATCCGCAAAGAAAAGGGCACCCACGCGGGATGCCCTTTCCGAAATACGTTTTCCAGCAGATCACATGCGGGAGGCGACGTTTTCCCAGTTCACCAGTTTGTCGAGGAAGTTCGACAGGTAGACCGGGCGCTTGTTGCGGAAGTCGATGTAGTAGGAGTGTTCCCACACGTCGCAGCCCAGAAGTGCGGTTTGGCCGAAGCAGAGCGGGTTCACGCCGTTCTCGGTTTTGGTCACTTTCAGGGAGCCGTCGGTGTCTTTCACGAGCCAAGCCCAGCCGGAGCCGAACTGGGACGCGCCAGCTGCGGAGAATTGTTTTTTGAACTCTTCGACGGAGCCGAAGGACTCGACCAGAGCTTTTTCAAGCTCGGACGGCATGGCTTTTTCGCCCGGGCCCATCATTTCCCAGAATTGGGTGTGGTTCCAGTGCTGGGAGGCGTTGTTGAAGATGCCGTTTTGAGCGACAGCGCCGGCATCGTAGGTGCCTTTGATGATCTCTTCGACCGATTTGCCTTCCCACTCGGTGCCAGCGATCAGCGTGTTGCCGGTGGTCACGTAAGCGTTGTGGTGCAGGTCGTGGTGATATTCGAGCGTCTCTTTGGACATGCCAAGATCAGCAAGAGCATCGTGTGCATAGGGAAGATCGGGAAGTTCAAAAGCCATTGGGGCCTCCTAAATTTCAGAAGTTGTGCGTTTCTGTCGGACATATACCTGATCCGATGACCGGCTCGGGTCAAGGGTGAAACTTTGGAATCATTCCAAAAATCATGAACACGGGCTGTTCAAGGTTCAACCATTTGCCTCTCCGTCCTGCTGCAAGCCTACAGCAAAACGCCAGTGACGTCTTAAAGCGTTTCTACTTAAACCTGAATCAGGGTTTGAGCAGAAACGCGGTGCAACGTCCAAGCGGAGCGGGCGTTTCGACTTTATGTGAGAGATCAAGTTAAAGTCGAAACGCTTTAATTTGCGTCCGGCAGGTCGATCTGAATTTCCGGCTCGTCGCCGAGCGGCGGCACGTCCCCACCCGTGAAAAGATAATAGGCAATGCCCGCCACCACGACAACAAGGGCACCGATGATGATACCAAGCCCCGTGTTTCCGTTGCCAGAATTATTGCTCATGTCTGTCTCCTTATTTCTCTGGCCACCGGGTGCTCACTGCCGTCAAAAGCATCAAGCCGCCGGTCGCGTTCAGGGATTTAACGCGGCAAACCGCGGAACGGTTCCCGCCGATGGCCTCTTCCGACAACCGGCCATTGCGTCACACCTGTGTCATTTGGGGTTCCCCGAGAGCGACCCGCCGGATACACCTTCGCAACAGACTTCTCTTTGACGGACCCCGATATGACCTTTTGGATCATCGCCAGCGCCATCGCTTTTCTTTCCGCCATCCCGCTGGCGCTTGCCCTCTGGCGCGCACACGGGATCGGCGATGTGGACAGTTCGACCGCCGAAGTGGAGATGAAAGTCTATCGCGACCAACTCAAGGAAGTGGATCGCGACGAGGCGCGCGGCGTCTTGTCTGAGGAAGATGCGAAGCGCGCCCGGATCGAAGTCTCCCGCCGCCTGCTTGATGCGGATAAGGCGCGCGAGAGTGAAAAACGCAGCTCTGCTCGCGCGCCGCTTTGGGCCGCTGCGATGCTCTTTGCCGCGATCTGCGGCGGTGCGGTCTGGCTCTACGCCGATCTCGGTGCCTCCGGATATGAAGATTTGCCGCTCAGCCGCCGTTTGGAACTGGCCAATGAGGCCCGCGCGAACCGCCCGACACAGGACGCAATTGAAACGATGCGACCGCCCTCACCGCCCATTCAAGAGCCGGATGAGCGTTTGACCACGCTGCTCGGCCAATTGCGCGAAGCGTTGGCGACCCGCCCCGATGATCTACAGGGTCATATCCTTCTCGCTCGCAATGAAGCCGTCGCCGGGAATTATCACAGCGCCTATGAGGCACAAGAAGAAGTCATCCGGATCAAAGGCCCGGCGGCCACCGCCGATGATTACGCCGATCTCGCCGATATGATGATCCTCGCGGCGGGCGGTTTTGTCTCCCCCGAAGCCGAAGACGCGCTGACGAAAGCGCTGCAACGCGACCCGAACAACGGCACTGCGATCTATTACTCCGGTCTCATGTTCGCCCAGACCGGGCGGCCCGACATGACATTCCGACTTTGGCAGCCGCTGCTCTCCTCTTCCACAGCTTCCGATCCTTGGATTCTGCCGATCCGGCAACAGATTGAAAGCGTCGCGCAGGCCGCTGGCATCCGCTACACAATGCCCCCAACTCCCTCCGCAAACGCGCTGAGCGGCCCGACCTCAGAGGATATGGCCGCAGCCGCAGACATGACCCCGGAAGAGCGCCAAGAGATGATCCAAGGCATGGTCGAAGGCCTGTCCGCCCGCCTCGCCAATGAGGGCGGCACACCGGAAGAATGGTCGCGTCTGATTTCCTCTCTCGGCATGCTGGGCGAAACGGAGCGCGCGAAAGCGATCTGGGGCGAGGCACAGGTCATTTTCGGCGACACGCCGGAGGCCTTGAGCGTTGTCCGTCAGGGCGCAGAAACCGCGGGGCTGGTCGAATGAGCGCTTTCATCACCGACGATATCGCAGATTTCAAAGCCGCCCTGCCCGCCATGACCCCGCTCGCCGGGCTCGATTTTGGTGACAAGACGATCGGCGTGGCGATCTCCGACCGTCTGCATTCTGTGGCCAGCCCGACGGACACGATCCGGCGCAAGAAATTCACGCTCGATGCAGAGGCCCTGCTCAAGCTCCTGACCTCCCGCGAAGTCGGTGGCATCGTTCTGGGCCTGCCGCGCAACATGGACGGCTCTGAGGGGCCGCGTTGCCAGAAAACCCGCGCCTTTGCGCGCAATCTCGGTCAGCTCACCGAACTGCCGATCACCTTTTGGGATGAACGCCTGTCTTCGGTTGCCGCCGACCGTGCGATGCTTGAGGCCGACATGTCCCGCGCCAAACGCGCCGAGAAAATCGATCAGGTGGCGGCGGGCGTGATCCTACAGGGCGCCTTGGATCGGCTGAGGAACCTGTGATGTCCGGAGACAGCGACGACATCTGGAAACGCGACGAGATCGAAAGCCCCTGCACGAAGATCTGTCAAATCCACCCGGACACAAAGCTGTGCCTCGGCTGCGCGCGGTCTCTGGATGAAATCGGCCGCTGGTCAACGATGTCCTCGGACGAACGCCGGGCCATCATGGCCGAGCTGCCGAGCCGCCACCCCGCGCCGACCAAACGCCGTGGCGGGCGTGCGGGACGTTTGAAACGGATGGAATGAGTATTTTAACAACAAAGGAAACCGTCTCCTTTGCTGCCAAATACTCAAAACAGATCAGCCCATCAGCGCCTTGCGCAGCATGTTCAGCGCCACGAGGATCAGAAACCCGCCGAACACACGTTTCAGAGGCTTCGGATCCATCGCATGCGCGATTTTCGCCCCCAAAGGCGCGGTGATCAGGGTCATGCAGATCACCAACAGGAACGCCGCGATATTGACTGCGCCCACTGTAAAGGGGGGCGTGACGTCCGCAGGAAGACCGACGAAGAGGAACGCGATCACAGAAGGAATGGCGATGATTGCGCCAAAACCCGCCGCCGTCGCGACCGCACGATGGATCGGTACGCCGTAAAGCGTCATGGTCGGCACCCCGAAGGAGCCGCCGCCGATCCCCATCAGCACCGACAGGAATCCGATCAGCGGCGAGACAACCGCACGCATCACGCCTTTGGGCATTTCCGTGCCAAGCCGCCAGGCTGAATTTCCGAACGCCATATATAGCCCGATGAAGGTCGCGACACCGCCGAAGATCATTTGCAAGGTGGTCGAACGAAGAGACGAAGCGACCAGCACGCCGATGATGGCACCGATCACGATCCCGGGCGCGAAACTTTTGAGAATCGGCCATTCCACGGCACCTTTTTTGTGGTGCGCAGAGACCGAGCGGATCGAGGTCACGATGATCGTCGCCAAAGATGTCGCCAGACAGATCTGCATGAGCTGCGGGCTGTCATACCCCAGCCCGACAAAGGCGTAGTAAAAGGCCGGCACGAGGACGATACCGCCCCCCACGCCCAAGAGACCCGCGAGAATGCCCGCGAAAGCGCCAATCACGGCGATCAGGGCGGCGAAGGGAAGAAGCGTCGAAATATCCATAAGGCGATTGGTTACTTGCAAAACGCGCCCATGAGAAGAGCGCGTTTTCAAAGAACAGGTTTTGCGTTTATGCGGACAGGTCCACGACCACACGCCCCTTCACACCACCCTTGAGGATCGCGGCCCCCAATGCAGGCAAATCTTCGAGTGTCGCGGGTTGGATCATCTCTTCAAGTTTCTCCATCGGCAAATCACGCGCGATGCGGTTCCAACAGCGAATGCGGTTCTCTTTCGGCTGCATGACCGAGTCGATCCCGAGCAGGTTTACGCCGCGCAAGAGAAACGGAATGACAGAGGTCGGCAGCGCCGCGCCGCCTGCGAGACCGACCGCAGCAACGGAGGCGCCGTATTTCATTTGCCCCAAGACACGCGCCAACATCTCTCCGCCGACCGCATCGACACAGCCTGCCCATGTCTCGGACTCCAAGGGCCGTTTGACGATCTCGTTGATCTCATCGCGCGGAACGATCCGGCTCGCGCCCAGAGATTTGAGATAGCCAGCCCCTTCGGGACGTCCTGTCACGGCGGCAACCTCATAGCCCAAATGCGCAAGGATCGCTGTCGCAACAGAGCCGACCCCGCCCGATGCCCCGGTCACCAGCACGGGGCCGTGGTCCGGTTTCAACCCATGATCCTCCAGCGCCAAGACAGCGAGCATGGCGGTGAACCCCGCCGTTCCCACGGCCATCGCTTCACGTGTCGTCAGTCCTTCTGGCAGAGGCACAAGCCAATCTGATTTCACGCGAGCCTTTTCCGCGTAGCCGCCCCAATGCACTTCGCCGACGCGCCAACCGGTCAAAACGACCTTGTCGCCCGGTTTGAAATCCGGGTTGTCAGAGGTTTCAACCGTGCCTGCAAAATCGATCCCCGGCACATGCGGATAGGCGCGGACAAGACCGCCGCCTTTGGCCGAGAGGCAAAGACCATCTTTGTAGTTCAGCGTCGAATAGTCAACCCGCACCGTCACATCGCCAGCCGGAAGCGCGTCATCGGGAATGTCCTTGATCTGCGCTTCTGCGAGCCCTTCCGGGGTTTGTTCCATGACCAGAGCTTTCATACGGTCCTCCTTGCCAAATACTCTCTGTGTTGCCATATTTGTCTGACAATTAAATATCGGATGCAAGCAAATGTCTGACAAATAGATCAGGCGATAACCTAAATGTCAGACAATAAAGAAAACAAAAAAACCACCAAAGACTTATCAAGCGCCATCGCGGATGCGATCCGGCAGGATATCCTGTCTGGCGCATTGATGGCCGATACTCGCCTGCCCTCGGAATCGGAGCTCTCAGAGACACACGGTGTTTCCCGCGCAACGGTGCGAGAGGCGCTCAAGCGCCTTGCCGCGCAAAGTTTGATCCGAACGAAACGCGGCGCGACGGGCGGTGCTTTTGTGTATCGGCAGTCCTTTCAGGACGCCTATTCCGATCTTGCCTCCAAGGCCACGCTTTTGATCAGTCTCAACGAGGTCGATCTGGCCACCGCCTGCGAAGCGCGCTTTGCCTTGGAACGTGGCTGCATGCGGCTCGCGGCAAAACATCGCGAGGCCGAACATCTTGAGATCATGAAGCGAGAGATCGAACGCCAGAAAGACCCTGATCTGAGCGACGAGGCCTTCTGCGCGTCTGATGTCGCGTTTCACCGTGCCTTGGTGGACGCGGCGGGCAACCCGCTGCTGTCGTGGCAATTGGCGGCGGCGGTCGAAGGGATCGAGCCCCTGATGAATATGCTGACCTATCGCCAAAGAGACAGAGATGCCGTGATAAGCCTGCACGAGGCGATGTATGACGCGCTTGAGGCGCGGGTCGGATCACGGCTCGAAATCCTCATGGATTACCTGAAAGATCAAACCTTACGAACGGCGTTGAGCTAAGCCCTGCCCGGCCCGAATTTCAGTTCTATGTCTTTGCGGCATGCATTCAGTACTGCTCTGAATTCGGCGTCGCGCCCGGTGCTCCGGCTTTCCGGCACAATCGCAGCAATCGCGTGCAATCCAAGCCGTGTTTGAAGGGGAACAGCGAAGCCCTCGACGTCCCGAATAAACGGCAAGGTGTCACGGAAGACAGCCCCTTCCCTGCGCTGCGGAAGGTTGGAAAGCGCCGTCAGTTCTTCAGTAAGATTCTCAGTCGTGAGCTGATCTTTGAGCAGGTTCTCGGCACTGTCACGTGGCATCTGAGCCAGCATCGCGCGCCCCGGAGCGAGTTGATACGGCGGGAACGGGATCGTCCCAAGCGGGAAAACGACACGCAAGGGGCGCTCCGGGATACAGCGATCAAGCGCAACAAGCCGCCCGCCGCTCAACTTATATAGCGCGACGGTTTCATCGAGATCGGTGCAGAGCGTTTCCAGATAGGGGCGCACACCGGACACGATGTCGATCTGCCGGCGGTACACCAGTTCCGGAAGCGTTGGGCCAAGCCGGAACCCTCCTGCGCGGCCAGAGCTTTCGACAAAGCCTTCGTCTTCGAGCGCCTGAATGATCCGCTGCACCGTCGAACGGGCAAGCCCTGTCGCGCTCGCCATGCCAGCCAAACTCAGACCCTGAGGATGATCCGCCAAACAGCGCAACAGTTCCGCGGCGCGCGAAATCACCTGAATACCACCCTGTTTCGGCGCATCGTCCTGCATGTCGATCCCCTTCTTCTCCGCTTGTGCAAAATCACGCATGAGCCACGCATTCAAGCGCGTTGACAGAATGTCATGAAGCCAATAAATGAGCAATACACTGTACCGCAAAGCGATACAGTCCGAATTCACCCGCCGTATTTCCGGAAAAGCGCACCAAAGGCGGCCCCGGAATTATGGTCCTTGGCGCTTCGTTGCGAACGACGCCAAACGCACGAATGACGAGATCCAATATGTCCCCTTCTCAATCACAGCGCGGAAAGGCGCTGCCAACCATCACCATTCTGACCCTGGCGCTGCTGTCTGCCGTCGCGCCTTTTGCAACCGACATGTACCTGCCGGGCTTTTTGAACATGGCCAGCGACCTCGATGTCGGTGCGGCCACGATTCAAGGCACGCTGACCGCCTTCCTGCTCGGACTGGCCTCCGGGCAACTTGTCATCGGTGCGCTGTCCGACCGCTTCGGTCGCCGCCGCCCTCTCATTCTGGGCACCGTCCTTGCGATTGTCTCCAGCCTGCTGATCGTCGTCGCACCGAATGCCACGCTCATCATCATCCTGCGCGCGTTGCAGGGCTTGGGCGGGGCTGCTGGTGTCGTTCTGGCGCGCGCCGTGATCTCTGATCGCACGGAGAGCGCTGCCGCTTCGGCCCGTCTGTTCCAGATCATGATGATCATTGGCGGGCTTGCTCCGGTGGTCGCGCCTCTGGCAGGGACGTTGATTGTCTCAACGACCGGATGGCGCACGGTCTTTATCGTCACCGGTATCCTGTCCGTTATCTCTTTGGTCGGCGTCCTTAAAACCGTGCCGGAATCTCTCCCCGTCGAGGACCGTCGCCCCGGCGGCATGGCGGCTCTGGGACGTGGCATCGCAGAGGTGCTCCAGAACGGCGCATATGTTGGCTACACTCTAACGGTGTCTTTCGCGTTTATGGTGCTGTTCGGGTACATCTCCGCCTCGCCCTTTGTTTTCCAGGGCATTTTGGGCTTGTCCACCGTAGCCTATCCGGTCGCTTTCGGAGCCAATGCCATCGGGATCGCCGTGGTCAGCGCCATTTCGACCAAGCTCGTCGGACGTGTAAGCCCGCGGCAACTGACGCTTTATGGCCTCATCCTGTTGCTTGTTGGGGGCGCGTTGACTCTGATCTGTGTCCTGAGTGGTGCAGGCGCAATGTTCATGCTCCCCGCCCTGTTCATCACCATCGCCTCTCTGGGCCTCGTTCTTGGCAACGCCAGTGCGCTGGCGATTGGTCAGGTGCCACAACTCGCGGGAACCGGCTCCGCCCTGCTTGGGGCGTTGCAGTTCACACTTGGCGCCATTGCCTCCCCGCTTGTTGGTTTGGCGGGTAAAGACAGTGCTCTGCCAATGGCGCTCGTGCTTCTCGTGGCCGCAGGTCTGGCAAGTGTCAGCTTTACCTTCCTGACCCGTCAGGACGCGCTGCGCATGCCTGCGGAATGAACCGCCCCCTCAGATGCGTTCCGCCACATCGGCCTCAAGGCGGGTGTGGCGGAACGCGTCGCCGCGCCAGCTTGGCGCAATTTGATCAAATTTAAGGCAGAGCTGTTAAAAATCCGCCTCAAGACATCTCACGCCCCTTGCGCGAGATAAAACCCGTGCTAGCGTCATCCCCCAGAAATGGTCCACTTCAGGGAGATGACCTTTATGAACGCTCTTAAAATCCTTCTTGGCAGCGCCGCGCTGACCGCCTTTGCCAGCAGCGCCTTTGCCGAAGATCCCGATCTTCTCGTCTTCGATTATTCCGGCTTCGAAGATCCGGCGTTCCACACCAAATACGTCGAGAAAAATGGCGATGTGCCGTCTTTCGCCTTCTTCGGCGAAGAGGACGAAGCGCTGCAAAAACTGGTGTCTGGCTTCAAAGCCGACGTCAGCCACGTCTGCGCCGGTTCGGTGATGAAATGGGAAGAAAGCGACATTCTGGAGCCGTGGGACACCTCTAAGATCACCGATTACGCGAAGCTCGACAGCAACCTTGTCGGCAAGGATGTGTCGGCTGCCAGCGCCTATTTCATCCCGACCGACTTCGGTTCCACCGCGATCGCCTATAACACCGACGAAGTTCCGGCCGAAGATGTCGCCTCTCTCGAAGTGTTCAAAGATCCGAAATACGCGGGCCGCATGACCCTGCCGGACAACGTCGATGACGCCTATGCGCTGGCATATCTCGCCACCGGCACGACCGACTGGACCACTGCAACGGATGAGCAGTTCGAAGCTGCGTCCGCTTGGCTGCGCGAAGTCCACCCGAACCTGCGCACCTACTGGACCGACCCTGCGGAACTGGCGCAGCTGATGGCGACGGGCGAAGTTCTGATCGCTTGGGCGTGGAACGAAACCTACCCGACGCTCGTCGACGAGGGTTTCCCGGTCGGCTTCCAGCGTGAAGCGAAAGAAGGCTCCTCGCTCTGGCTCTGCGGCTACGTCAACCTGAAAGACGGCCCCGGCTCCGAGGACAAAGCCTATGATTTCATCAACGGCTTCCTTGATGCGTCCAACGCCGAAGTGCTGATGGATGCGGGCTATGGCATCTCCAACACCGAAGGCCTCGCCTCGCTGGGTGAAGAAGCTCTCGTCGCGGGTGGCCTTGAGCCGATCGACGCGCCGATCCTCGCTCAGCTGCCGATGTCTGTCGAGCTGCGTGAGAAGCAGTCCGAAGAGTTCGAAAAGATTAAGGCTGGCTTCTAAGCTCCTATTTTTCTGACGATTAAATCAAACGCCGCCCTGATTTCGGGGCGGCGTTTCTCGTTTTGCTACGCGTTCTACTGGCCCTTGAAACCACGCGGCGCTTCGCTTACATATACGCTGTTCCTTCGGGAACTATGGACATAAACGCGCTCGCAATAAGCGGATCGGACCCGGGGGCGGTACCCGGCGTCTCCACCAAATACCCCTCTTCAGTCTTCGTTTGAGACTGGCAAGAGATTGGATCATGGGGACGAAATAGGATCGACGGACGTCTAAAGGGGTTTGCTTTGTCTCGGTGAGATACCACCGTTATCGGTTCACTTAAGCTAGTTGCAAACGACAACAAAGCTCCGATGGCTCTCGCAGCGTAAGCTGTGCGAAATATCGAAATCTAAGCCCTTAGGCCTAGCAGCTTAAGGCGGGGTTCGCAGGTACCTGGCAACAGAAACCTGCACTTCCTCCCCCCTCTCAAAACCCTCGTTTCCAATCGCTCGCCTCGCTGATCTGAGCGTGTCTGATTTACCTTTTCCGAAAATATAAGGGGGGCCAGTTCGCACCAGAAAGACTTCGTTTAGTTTTATGCGTCATGCTCCTGCGAGAACCGCATTGAAAAGGAGGCCGCGCGATGACTGGCCTTGAACTGCTCGAAACATGGTATGACCGGGTCTGGGTTCACGGCGATCTAGGTGCCGTGGCGGAGTTTTTTGATACTGAGGCTTTGGCATCCGGCCTCATGAGCGATTTTGCCGCCCAGCTTGAGGATTTCCAGACGCTCGTCCCCGCCGTGCTTCAGGCGCTGCGCGATGTGCGCATCACAATCGAGGACGCGATGGAGGTGGGCGACAAGGTCTGGGCCCGCATGACGCTCCATGCGCTGAAGGCGGAGGACATGACGCCGATCCAAATCTCCGGGCAGGTGATGGTGCGCCTCCGAAATGGCAAGATTATCGAGGCGCACAACAGTTATGATTTCGTCAGCTATTTCGAGCAAATGGGCAATCTGCCCAAAGATTCAGTTGCACTTATGCTGGCCGGAGAAACTTTGAACTGACCGGGCGCGCGAGCTTTGGTTTTTCTTGCTTTTATAGGAGTTTACCTGACTGTGATGTGCATGGGCCGATGAGACGACTCATCGTTCAGCCCGTTTTTTCTAACAGGTGAAATATGAAATCCACTGACTTGATGCTGACCTCCGCGGTCCTGCTCTTTTCCCTTGCGCAATCCGCTTTCGCTCAGGAAGAACCGCTGCCGAAACTCGGGCCGAACGCCACCCCCGTCACCGAAGCAACGGACTACCTGCGCAACGCGCCTGCTCCCGACTACTGGGCCTTTTCTGAATTCGTAAAACCGCAATTCACCACCTCCGCCTGCGGCGTCGCCTCCGTCACCGCCGCCGTGAACGGTCTTGCCGGGCTTCCCGCCAATGCCGAAGACACGGTGATGACCCAGCCTGACCTGCTTGAAGCCGTGGGCGACGCGCATTGGTCCGAGATTTCCGCCGAGGGCGGCGATGGCGTCATGTTCGACGATCTGGTGAAATACGCGGGGGAAGCCCTGCCGATCGCGGGTCTCGACGGCTACACCGTCACCGCGTTCAAACCCACGGACGACAGCGCCGCGAGCCTCAACACCATGCGTGACTGGCTCAAAATGAACGAGCAAAGCGCCGAAGACGTGATGATGGTCTATTTCAACCAAGGCGTCGTGACCGGCGATTGGGACGGCCCGCATGTTTCCGTGATCGGAGCCTATGACGCGGACAAGGACGAGGTTCTGATCCTCGAAGTCGATCAGGAATGGTACATCCCCTATTGGACCCCGGCCCCGGTGCTTTTGGAGGCCATGTTGAAACCGACCTCCGCCGAACATGGCGTGCTTGAAGGCCAGACCGGAGGCTTTGTCCGCCTCGCGCCCGAAAGCTAAGGCTTGACCCATCAGCTGGGGCGTTTACCAAGGTCGGGACGGATTTCCGGTCCAGATAACCATGAGCGCCCGACCATGACGCCCCAGCCGTCTTTTCCCGACTTCCTGAAAAGCTTTGCCCGCATCGGCCTGCTCTCCTTCGGAGGCCCCGCCGCGCAAATTGCCGTCATGCACCGCGAATTGGTCGAGGATCGCGGTTGGATGAAGGAAGACGGTTTTCTCTCCGCCCTTTCCTTTTGCATGATGCTCCCCGGCCCGGAAGCCATGCAGCTTGCCACCTATTGCGGTTGGCGCTTGCGCGGCGTGCCGGGTGGGATCATCGCCGGATTGTTTTTCGTCCTTCCGGGCGCATTGGTCATGCTGGCGCTCGCGGCGCTCTATGCGCGCTTTGGGCATTTGCCCGCCTCCGAAGCGCTATTCCTCGGCGTCAAAGCCACCGTGGTGATCGTCGTCCTGCAAGCCTTGATCCGCCTCGGACGAAAGGCGCTCGGCACCCCCGCCCGTTGGGGGCTGGCCATCGCATCCTTCGTCTTGATCGCAGTCTTCGCAATTCCTTTCCCGCTGATCGTCTTGGGCGCAGCGCTTTTCGGCGCGCTGACAGCGCAGACGAAACCAGATCAAATCGCCCCGCCGAACGCCGCCCACCTGCCCCGCACCGTGCTCACATGGGGGTGTCTCTGGGTGGCACCACTGGCGGTCCTCTGGGCCACGGGACAAGATCGGCTTTTGGCCATTGGCCTGTTTTTCTCAAAACTGGCGGTCGTCACCTTCGGCGGCGCTTACGCCGTGCTGGCCTATATGTCCCAAGAGGTCGTCGAGGCGCAGGGATGGTTGTCGCCGGACGCCATGCTGGACGGGCTCGGTCTGGCGGAGACAACACCCGGCCCGCTGATCCTTGTGACCGAGTTTGTCGGCTTCATGGCGGCAACGCCCTTGGGTCTTTTCGGTGGATTGATGGGCGCTCTGGTCACGCTATGGGTGACATTTATCCCCTGTTTTCTATGGATATTCGCGGGCGCGCCCTACATTGACTGGATCGCCACAAGGCCGCGCCTCGATGCGGCGTTAAAAGCCGTCACGGCGGCTGTCGTCGGCGTCATTGCCTCCCTGTCCTATTGGTTCGCGCTGCATGTCTTCTTCTCCGACGTCACACGATCTCAGATCGGTTGGTTCCGACTCGCACTGCCCGATGTGATGAGTTTTACCCCGTATTCGGGTCTATTGGCCGCCCTCGCCGCCGGACTTCTGTTCGGCCTCAAACGCCCCCTGATCCTCACAATAACCCTTGTGGCCTTGGCTGGACTTGCCCTCGGCCTTGCGGGTCAGTGACCCCTTTCCTTGGCCGCAGAATCCCGTATGCTGCAAACAACGAAGAACGAAAGGACTGGGGATGGCCAAATCAATCGATTACGGCAACCTGATGCACGACGCGATGCGCGCTCTGATCCGCAAGGTGCTTGAAGGCGTGGCCAAGGATGGCCTGCCCGGCGAGCACCATTTCTTCATCACTTTCGACACGATGCACCCGGATGTGGAACTCGCCGACTGGCTCTCCGATCGCTATCCGGAAGAAATGACCATCGTCATCCAGCATTGGTTCGACAATCTCGAAGTTTCCGAAGACGGGTTCGCGATCACGCTGAACTTCGGCGATAGCCCTGAACCTCTTTACATCCCCTATGACGCGATCCGCACCTTTGTGGACCCGTCCGTCGAGTTCGGCCTCCGGTTCGAGACACAGGATTACGATGTCGAGGAAATGGACGAAGACGAGATTCCGCATGATGCGGAAGTGACCTCTTTCGAACCCAAGGAAGAAGACGAGAAGCCCGCCGCGCCGAAAGAGGCGGAGATCGTGTCTCTCGACAAGTTCCGGAAGTAATCTGAAAAAGCGGACGTTTCATGGGGGGGCGATAGCCGCCCTTTGAAAGTTTGTGACTGGCCTGCCTGCTGTCAAATTATGCAGCGTCTGGGCCAATCGCCGGCCCGTGCGGGTACTCGCGTGCCACAGTAGGACAAGCTCAGCTAGATCACTCATATTTTAGCGCAAACACAGGCATGTATGCTTCGGTATACATTGCATGCGCCGGGGCGACACTCTATAGCCAACACAACTGATTGGCAGAGCTAGGGAGATCCCCCGATGACCACCACCCGTACCGAAACCGACAGCTTCGGCCCGCTGGAAGTTCCTTCCGACAAATACTGGGGTGCGCAAACGCAGCGCTCCATCATGAACTTCCCGATTGGCTGGGAACATCAACCGGTTCCGATCATCCGCGCCCTCGGCGTGATCAAAAAAGCCTGCGCCATGGCCAACAAGGAAAACGGCAACATGGACGCCGAGATTGCCGATGCGATCATCGCCGCAGCCGGTGAAGTCATCGAAGGCAAATTCGACGACAACTTCCCGCTCGTTGTCTGGCAAACCGGTTCGGGCACCCAGTCCAACATGAACGCCAACGAAGTGATCTCCAACCGCGCGATCGAAATGCTCGGCGGCGTGATGGGCTCCAAATCCCCGGTTCACCCGAACGACCACTGCAACATGGGGCAGTCCTCGAACGACACTTTCCCGACCGCGATGCACGTCGGCATTGGCATGCAGGCGCGTGATGTTCTAATCCCCGGCCTGACCAAATTGGCCGAAGCGCTGGAAGCCAAATCCGAGGCTTTCAAAGACATCATCAAAATCGGCCGCACCCACACCCAGGACGCAACGCCGCTGACGCTGGGTCAGGAATTTGGCGGCTACGCGCATCAGGTCCGCATGGGCATCAAACGCGTTGAGATGTGCCTGCCGGCGATTTACGAACTGGCCCAAGGCGGCACCGCCGTTGGCACCGGCCTGAACACGAAAAAAGGCTGGGGCGAGAAAGTCGCCGCCAATATGGCCGAAATCACCGGCCTGCCCTTCGTGACAGCTCCGAACAAGTTCGAAGCCCTCGCCGCCCACGACGCGATGGTGATGTTCTCCGGCGCTCTGAAAACCGTGGCAGCGTCCCTGTTCAAGATCGCCAACGACATCCGCCTTCTGGGCTCCGGCCCGCGTTGCGGCCTTGGCGAACTGATCCTGCCGGAAAACGAGCCGGGTTCCTCGATCATGCCGGGTAAAGTGAACCCGACCCAAGCCGAAGCGCTGACCATGGTCTGCGCACACGTCATGGGCAACGACGCCGCCATCGGTTTCGCAGGGTCCCAAGGTCACTTCGAGCTGAACGTCTACAACCCGATGATGTCCTACAACGTGCTGCAATCCATGCAGCTTCTGGGCGACAGCGCGTCGGCCTTCACCGACAACATGGTCGTCGGCATCGAAGCCAACGAGCCGCGCATCGAAAAGCTCCTGCATGAATCGCTGATGCTGGTGACCGCTCTGGCCCCGACCATCGGCTACGACAACGCCACCAAAGTTGCGAAAACCGCGCATAAGAACGGCACGACCCTCAAAGAAGAGGCCATCGCGCTTGGTTTCGTCGATGAGAAGACCTTCGACGAAGTGGTGCGTCCGGAAAAAATGATCGGTCCGAAAGACTAAATCTCTCTCGACCTGACAAAAACGTGAAGGCGGCCTACGGGTCGCCTTTTCTTTTGCGCGACAGAAAGCGGTGACTGTTTCGTTCTACTCTCATCGAGTTTTTGAGGAGAGATATATGAAACACCTGCTCTTTGCCCTGCCCCTGATCGCCCTTTCATCTGGCGTGGCCTTTGCCCAAGGCGGTCCCAAAATGCCGACTGCTGAGATTGCCAGCGATCTTGGCGTGACCGAGGCGCAGCTCAACAGCTGCTTTGAGGCCAACCGCCCGGAGCCCGGAGAAAGCAAAGCCCCGCCCGCGAAACCTGCCTCCGGGGATGCGGGGCAACGCCCGTCAGAGGGTCAAGGCATGCCGCCGGAAATGCTGAGCTGCTTGCAAAAGGCCAATGCCTCTCTCACGGCTGAGAAAGTTGAGAGCGTCATGAAAGAGCATCGCCCTGAGCCGCCGAAGCAAAACTGATCCAATGCGTTTCTCAAGCGCCCCGGCCCACCGGGGCGTTTTGAGTATTTGCGCAGCAAAGGAAACAGGGTAATATCCTACCCCATGAGAAAGGTCACAAATCTCAACCAGTTCCGCAAACAAAAAGCCCGTGCTGACAAACGTGTGCAAGGGGATGAGAACGCTGTGAAATTCGGTCGAACCAAGGCGCAAAAGGCGCTGGAAGACGCTGAGCGCGACAAGGCCCGCGCGGAGTTGGATGCGCATAAGAAAGACCCGCAATGACGGACCGCCCGGTCAAACGGTCGCTGACATTGCACGGCCACCGCACCTCTGTTTCCCTCGAAGAGCCCTTTTGGCGCGCCTTCCGCGCCATCGCGAAAGAGCGCGTCATTCCGATCAACGTGTTGGCGGCGGAGATCGATGAAATGCGCGGCGTTGAAAGCGGGTTGGCCTCAGCGATCCGGGTCTATGTCTTAGAATACTATCAGAAAAAAGCCCAAGTCGGCGACTGAGAGGCGGCTGCGAGGCGCAGAGATTTGCGCAGGGCACCCTGCTGCAAACGACCTTCACTCACCGCTTGCGGATCGCGCGAGGCTTGTTTGAGCACCGGCAAATGGACCACTGCATCGATCATCGGCGCGCGCGCGGTTTTGGTGAGCTTGGACATTTGCTGCGCGCCCCAACGTCCCTGCTCATAGGCTTCTTTTGCCATTCGGGACACCTCTTCCGGGCGGCCATCGACCAAAGGCACACGCCCCTGCGCCTCAAGGTCCGGAATGGCCATCAGGTAGCGCGCCAAAGCCCCCGCAAATCCGAGACGATTGAGCGCTTTCACAGCTTCCTCCGGCGCGCCAAGGCGGCGGGCGGCGATATGGAGCGGGATGACATAGGAGCGGTGCAAATAGCTGTGAAGCGCTGCCTCATCCTCATGCGGATCGCGGTAGATGTCCCATTGCCGCACGGTGACGGCCTCATCCATCGCCAGAGCTGAGGCTTCATCCAGCACGGCGTGCAACGGTGCCGCAACCTCATGGGCACGCGGCGGTTTGCCTTGGGCGCGTTCAGTCAGAACATCGCGCCAGAACTGCAACCGCATCTCGGCAATCATCGCCTCTTTCGTCACCCAAGGCGCTTTCGCGACCTCAAGGCAAAACGCATGGATCGGAAACAGCACCTCGCGCGCCTCCACCGGCGCGGCCATGGTGGCGCGAAAGCGATCCTCGTCGCCTTTTTGAACCAGTTCTGCGCAGGCCTGAACCGACATGATTTGCCTCTCTTATTCCGCGCCGAGCGCCTGCGCGCCGTCACGCAGAAGCTTCCAAAGCACCGCGTCGAGCAGCGCTTCAAAAGAGGCGTCAATGATGTTCGACGACACGCCGACCGTGGACCAACGACGCCCAAGACTGTCCTCGTGATCGATGATGACACGCGTGCGCGCCTCGGTCCCGCCATTGGTGATACGGACTTTAAAATCAACGAGTTCCATGTCGGAGATCATGTCGGAATACGGCCCGAGATCTTTCACCAGCGCTTTTGAGAGCGCATTGACCGGGCCACCGTCATTGCCGTCGGCCATGATACCCTCGGACACAGACAGGTGCCGCTCGCCGCCGACATTGACCACGACCGTGACCTCGGAGAGGTGAATTTCGCGGCCCTTGGCATCGCGGCGTCGCTCGACCGTGGCGCGGTACCGCTCCACCTCGAAGAACGCGGGCATGAGGCCCAATTCGCGGCGCGCTTCCAGCTCGAAGGAGGCCTGCGCGGTGTCGTAGGAATAGCCCTCGCTTTCACGCTGTTTGATGCGTTCGAGAATACGCCCCAGATCGGCTTTCTCCGACACCTCAAGCCCCATATCCGCCAGCCGCTTACGCAGGTTCGACTGCCCGGCCTGATTGGACATCGGCACGATCCGGGCATTGCCGACAGTTTCAGGCGGGATATGCTCGTATGTGGTCGGGTCTTTGAGGATCGCAGAGGCGTGGAGCCCGGCCTTGTGCGCGAAGGCAGACGCACCGACGTAAGGCGCAGAACGCAGCGGTACACGGTTGAGGATGTCGTCCAACATGCGGGAGGTTTTGACGAGGCTTTGCAGCGCCTCTTCCGTCACGCCGGTATCAAGCGTCGATTTGTACGGTTCTTTCAACAGAAATGTCGGGATCAACGTCGTCAGGTTGGCATTGCCGCAGCGCTCGCCGAGACCATTGAGCGTCCCCTGCACCTGCCGCGCACCGGCGTTGACGGCGGCGAGCGAGTTGGCGACGGCGTTGCCGGTATCGTCATGGGTGTGAATGCCGATATGGCTGCCCGGAATGCCCGCTGCGATGACTTTCCCGGTGATCTCGTAGACCTCGCCGGGCAACGCGCCGCCATTGGTGTCGCAGAGAACGATCCAGCGCGCGCCCGCCTCATAAGCAGCCTTGCAGCAGGCAATGGCGTAGTCCGGGTTGGCTTTGTAACCGTCGAAGAAATGCTCGGCATCGAACAGCGCCTCGCGGCCGATCGCGACCGTGTGGGAGATGGATTTCTCGATGTTCTCGACGTTTTCCTCAAGCGTGATTCCGAGCGCGGTGGTCACATGGAAATCATGGGTTTTGCCAACGAGGCAAACGGAGTCGGTTCCGGCGTTGAGTACGCCCGCGAGCACTTCGTCATTTTCGGCCGAGCGGCCCGCACGTTTGGTCATGCCAAAGGCGGTGAACTTGGCTTTGGTCTGCGGCGCCTCGGCGAAGAATTCGCTGTCGGTCGGGTTCGCCCCCGGCCAGCCCCCCTCGATGTAATCGACGCCGAGATGGTCGAGCGCGTCGGCGATCAGGTGCTTTTCCTCGGTGGAGAATTGCACGCCCTGGGTTTGCTGCCCGTCGCGCAGTGTGGTGTCATAGAGATAAAGCCTGTCTTTTTCGCTTGCTGTGGTCATTGCTCGCTCCCCTTTTTGCCCGTGGGCACCACGGGCTGCGCCTGCCTTCCCACCGGCAGGCGCACATGCGCCCGCCAAGGCAGGCTCCGCCCTCTGTTTACAGAACTGCGCATTAGAGGAGACCCTCCAGCTTCACGAGTTCTGAAAGCCTTTGTTCATTTTTTCTATCCCCGGACCAATTAGGATTTTCATAGGACCATTCAGAAGCATCTGTCTTTTCAACTTTGAGATTTACGCCCAACTCTCCCAAACTGTCGCGGATGCGATCAGCGGTTCCCCAGTCTTTTGCCCGTCGTGCTTCAATCCATTTCCTTGCAAGGCGCTCTATCTGGTCTCTGACATTATCCGCCAAATCTTGATCAACATTCCAACCGCCAAGCTCTGGCGTCAGTAGACCGAGAAGATTGGCGGAAGCGAGAAGCACAGCCGGATCTTCGATCCCATGAAGAACCGAAATCGCCCCAGCCGTATTGAGATCGTCAGCCACTGCCGCGACAACTTCAGACGCAGGCTCTCCTGCTTCAACACCTTCTGTCATCTTGCGCCATTTCTTCAACGTCGCCTTCGCCTGCTCCGCCTTCTCTGCGGTCCAGTCCATCGGCTTGCGGTAATGCGTGGAGAGGAACACGAACCGGATCACCTCACCCGGCACCCCCGGCATCCCGTCGTGGCCATCGAGCAAATCCCGCACGGTGAAGAAATTGCCCAGAGATTTGGACATTTTCTTGCCCTCGACCTGCAACATCTCGTTATGCAGCCAATAGCGCGCGAAGCCGCCTTGCGGATGGGCGCAGCAGCTTTGGGCGATCTCGTTTTCATGGTGCGGGAACATCAGATCGTTGCCGCCACCGTGAATATCAAACGTCTCGCCCAAAAGCTCATAGGACATGGCCGAGCATTCGATGTGCCAGCCCGGACGCCCCCGGCCCCAAGGACTGTCCCAACCGGGCAGATCGTCGGAGGACGGTTTCCAGAGCACAAAATCCATCGGATTGCGCTTATACGGCGCGATTTCGACGCGGGCCCCGGCGATCATATCGTCAATGGAGCGGCCGGAGAGCTTGCCGTAATCCTTATAGCTCTCGACCGAGAACAACACATGGCCTTCCGCCTCATAGGCATGGCCCTGCGCGATCAGCCCCTCGATCATCGAAATCATGGCGCCGATAAACTCGGTCGCGCGCGGCATTTGGTCGGGGTCCATCGCGCCGACAGCGCGCATATCGTCGAGATACCACTGGGTGGTCTCATCGGTGATCTCTTTGATCGTCCGCCCGGTGTCCTGCGCCTTTTTGTTAATCTTATCATCGACATCCGTGAAGTTTCGCACGTAGGTCACATGTTCCGCGCCATAGACATGACGCAGCAAACGATAGAGCACATCGAACACGATGACGGGCCGCGCGTTGCCGATATGGGCGCGGTCATAAACCGTCGGTCCACAGACATACATCCGTACATTATTGGGGTCGATCGGTTCGAAAATCTCTTTTTTGCGCGTCTTCGAATTGGTGAGCTTGATGGTCATAAGCCTGTCCCTCAGGGTGTCCCCCGCGGGCTTATCAGCTTCCATTTCAGGTGAAAAGAGACCGGACCCGCGCGACGATGTCAGCGGATAATGCAGCAGCAAATAATGGTAGCGGCACGATTGGTCATGGGTGTCTTATAGGACCGGTTTTCGCGCTTGCAAAGCCCTCTTTCGAGGGTCAGGTTGTCGCTATGACACAGGATCCCATTCACGACGTGCCCGCAGGCATTGAACAGCTCCTCGAAATCATGCGCCGGTTGCGCGATCCCGAGGGCGGTTGCCCTTGGGACATCGAACAGGATTTCGCGACGATCTCGCCCTACACGATCGAAGAGGCCTATGAGGTCGATGACGCGATTGCGCGCGGTGATATGGAGGATTTGAAATCCGAGCTGGGCGATCTGTTGTTCCAGTCGGTGTTTCAGGCGCAAATTGCCTCTGACAAGGGCCTGTTTGACTTTCACGACATCGCGCAAGCGATTGCTTCCAAAATGATTTCCCGCCACCCGCATGTCTTTGGCGACGAGAGCAACCAGAAGTCGCCGGAGCAGCAGACGAAGGATTGGGAGGTCGAGAAAGCCAAGGAACGCGCGCGGCGCGGCGAGCACCGGGTGCTCGACGGTGTAGCGATGGGGCTGCCCGCCCTGATGCGGGCGCAGAAGCTCCAGAAACGCGCGGCCCGTGTCGGGTTTGATTGGCCGGACACCTCGCATGTCCTCGACAAAATTCGCGAAGAAGCCGCGGAGCTTGAAGAGGCGCGCGACACGCTCACGCAGGACGAGGTCTTCGAAGAGTTTGGCGACCTGCTTTTCGTCGTGGTCAATCTGGGGCGTCATCTCGGCGTCGATGCCGAAGAGGCCCTGCGCGCCTGCAATGCCAAATTTACGCGTCGTTTCAATGGCATTGAAGATCGCCTTCACGCCAACGGGAAAACGCCGCACGACAGCGACCTCGCGGAGATGGACGCGCTTTGGGATGCGATCAAGGCTGAGGAGAAAGCCGCGAAATCCCCGGGGCCGGACTGAGAAAGACAGTTGCGCGATCACAAAGCGCTTAGGGCCACAATCGCGCATTGACCCGAGCGTTTTGCTCGGATTTAACGGGCGCGACAGATTTTCAGGAACGTCTACGGAGCCTCCTTATGCAAAAGCGCCTCAGCTTCGCCCTGCCTCTCCTCCTCGCCGCCGCCCCGGCGCTGGCCGATGTGAATGTCTACTCCTACCGTCAGCCCGAGTTGATCGAACCGCTGGTCGACGCCTTCACCGAGGAGACGGGCATCAACGTCAATGTGGCGTTTCTTGAAAAAGGCATGGTCGAACGGCTCAAGGCCGAGGGCGATCGCTCCCCCGCTGACGTGATCCTGACCGTCGATATCGCGCGCCTGACCGAAGCGGTGGAAGCCGGTGTGACTCAACCGCTGATGACCGAAACGCTGGAGCACAACATCCCCGCCGCCTTCCACGCGCCGGACGGGCAATGGTGGGGCATGACCACGCGGGCGCGGATCGTTTACGCCTCCAAAGATCGCGTGGCGCCGGGGGAAGTGACCACCTACGAAGACCTCGCCGATCCGAAATGGAAAGGCCGCATTTGCACCCGCTCCGGCATGCACACCTATATGATCGCCCTGACCTCCGCCTATATCGCCCACCATGGCCCGGAGGAGGCGAAGGTCTGGCTGCAAGGCCTCAAAGACAATCTCGCCCGCCGTCCGCAAGGCGATGACCGCGCGCAGGTGAAAGCGATCTGGGCCGGAGAATGCGACATTTCTCTGGGCAACACCTATTACATGGGTGAAATGCTCGCCGATGAGGAACAGCGCGTCTGGGCCGGTTCCGTTCGCCTGGACTTCCCGGTCTTCGATGTCCCCGGCGGCGGCACCCATGTGAACATCTCCGGCGTCGCCCTCACGAAAGCCGCGAAGAACAAAGAGGAAGCCATTCAATTCATTGAGTTCCTGTCCTCTGACGAAGCGCAGAAGATTTACGCGGAAGCCAATTCTGAGTATCCGGTCGCACCGGGCGCAGAGGCGTCGGAGCTTGTCGCAAGCTGGGGCAGCTTTACGCCGGACAATCTCAGCCTGATGGAAATCGCCAACCAGCGCGGCGAAGCCCTGCGCCTCACGGAAGAAGTCGATTACGACGGCTGATCTGGGCGGCAGTTCCAAAAAACGACCAATACGGCATCCAATGCCCGGCCAATTCTTTGGTCGGGCATTTTGACAGGATGAGGCGACAAGGAGCAACTCAGCCTACCCAGTCGGCTCGCAGGGCCACCATCGCATTTTCGCACCAAATGCGGCCCAAAACGCCCCAAAACACGAAGTTTTTGCGCAAATTCCCGCTTGTGCAGGTTTCGCGCGACAATTTTACCAAACATTCAAATCAGAGCGATTGACAGAAATTGTTCCTCCCCCCATATGAGCCGCAACTTATGGCCATCAGGTCATGAAAATTTTATCCCGGCGATAAGCGGCCTTTAAGGATTATGGGCTTTCTTCGCGCCGGGATGTCCACAAATACAGCGCACCACACATACACTGACAGCTCCATGTCCATTCAGACACCGCTCGCCTTGCAGAGCTCTACAACCGCACTGACCATCCGCCTCGCAGAAGGGCGCGATTTCGCATGTCTGATGGACATGATCCGCGTGGTTGAACCTTTGACCGAAGACCGGCTCAACCTGGATGAGCTTGGTCTGATCGATGTTCTCCATGCGCCGAACCCGTGGATTCGCCTTCTCGTCGCGGAAGTGAATGGCATCGTGATCGGCTATGTCGCGCTGGTTGGCGGGCTTCAGATCAATCCGGCCGAACGCACCATGGAAATGCATCACATCTATGTTGAGCCGGACCACCGGCGCCAAGGCGTCGGGCGCGCTCTGTCGAGTTCGGCAATGGCCACGGCGCGGGCGCTGGGATGCGAGACCCTGTCTGTCGCCGTTGCTCGCACGACGGATGGCGCGAAAGCGGCTTACCGCGCTTTGGGGTTTGAGAAACCGGCCTCAAACAAAACGCATTACGTCATTCCTGTGTGATCTTTAGGTTCCCCCTAAAAATTGCCGTTGACAGCCATCTCTCGCTGGCGCAGGGTGTCGGCATGAAACACACGATCATCATGACTGTCTTTTATTGGTCCGAGCTGACATAGAGCGCGGTCCGACAGTCATGGAACATTGAAAGGCCGCCGCAGGGCGGTTTTTTTAATGGTTGAACTCCCCTGTGGCGCGACACAGGAGAGAAAAATGACCCTCATGCAAAACATTACGGTGGGCTCTGAGGCCCTCACGATCCGACAGGCCCGTTGGGGCGATAAGGATGCGCTTTTACAGATGATCCATGCGCTTGCCGCGCATCATGGAGACGCTCCGGAGCTGGATTTATCCGCCCTGATCGATCTTCTGAATGCGGATTTGCCTTGGATTCGGATGCTCGTCGCGGAAGGCGCAAACGGTCGCCTTCTGGGCTACGCCGCCCTCGTGCCGGGCGTGCAGCTCCAGCACGGCAAGAAAATCATGGAGCTGCATCATCTCTATGTCGAAGAAGCCGCCCGCGGCACGGGTGTTGCGCGTCAGTTGATTGCGGCGAGCAAAGATTTGGCCAAAACACTCGGTTGTGTCCGCCTGACTGTGTCCACGCAGTCGCACAACACGCGCGCCCAGAACACCTACCTCGCCTGCGGCTTCACGCCCGCGCCGTACAGCAGCGAGCGCTTTGCCATGCAACTGTCGTGACAGAGACGGTCAGAGGGTGATCACGTCGACCCTCTGGCCTTTCACCGCCAGCCCGATCTCGCCCTTGCAAAGCCGAAGCGCATCGTTGCCGAAGACTTCAGCGCGCCAGCCTTTGAACATCGGCAGCCCGCGCTCCCCCGCAGCAATCAGATCGAGGTCCGCAGCGGAGGCGATCATTTTCGACGCCACGTTGAAACGATCCGATTTGGCCTTGAGAAGCACGCGAAGCATATCGGCCAGAGCCGGGTTCACCTGCAACTTGTCGCGCGACAGATCCAGCTTCGGCATCTCTGCGGCGGCGTAATTAGAGGCTTTCTCAATCGCCTGCAAAATACCGTCAGCGATCTCACCTTTGCGCGCCTCTCTCAGCAACAGCCGGGAGCGCGACAGGTCTTGCGGCGTTTTGGGTTTGGTCGAGGCCAACTCTAACAGCGCGTCGTCCTTGAACACACGGTTGCGCGGGATATCACGGCTTTGAGCATAAAATTCGCGGAAGGCTGCAAGCTCCTTCACGGCAGCGAGGAATTTCCCCGAGCTGGTACGCGTTTTCACACGGCGCCAGGCCTCATCCGGTTCGATCACATAAGTCGCGGGCGAGGTCAGAATCTCAAGCTCTTCCTCGACCCATTTCACCCGTCCGGTCCGCGCAATCTCCGTCGAGAGGTATTCATAGATCACGCGAAGGTGGGTCACATCCGCCAAAGCGTAATTCTCTTGCGCCGGGGTCAGCGGGCGACGCGACCAATCCGTAAAGCGCGAGGTTTTGTCGAGGCTTTGCTTGGCGATCTTGCGCACCAGCGTCTCGTAGCCGACCTGCTCACCAAAGCCGCAGACCATGGCAGCAACCTGCGTGTCGAACAGCGGTGCCGGGATCACATTGCCCTGAATGTAGAAGATTTCGAGGTCTTGGCGCGCGGCGTGGAAGACTTTGACAATGCTCTCGTCGCGGAACAATTCGTAGAGCGGCGCGAGGTCGATCCCTTTGGAGAGCGGATCGAGAAGAACAGCGTCTTCCTCAGCGTCGCCGGGAAGCGCCAATTGAACGAGGCAAAGCTTCGAGTAATAGGTGCGTTCCCGAAGGAATTCGGTATCGACGGTCACATAGGGACGGTCTTTGGCGCGGTCACAAAAGGCCTGAAGGCCTTCGGTCGTCGTGATTGTGATCATATGTTTTTCTTACCTGAGGCGCGGGGTCATCCCGTCGATTAGGCTTTGATACGCAGGTTTTTCACGAAAGAAAAGAACAAAGGGGCATGGCGCGCCCCGCCCCAGTCACGCAACATCAGTGACGGCTCAGAAGGTCGGCAAAACGCCGTTCGTTTCAATGATCATGTGAGCGCATTCGGAGCCGGTGTGATTTTAACACAGTTCTTTAACACCGTCCCCTGACCGTTGGCCGAGGCCCTGACTGCGCCAGTCAGGCGTCGCTCAGAGCGTCAAAAGCGATTTTTCACCTTCAAGAAACCGTTTCAAAACGGCCGGATAGAGCGCATGCTCCTGCACCAGAACCCGCGCGGCCAAATCGTCTTCCGTATCCCCCGGCAAAACAGGCACGCGCGCCTGTCCAAGGATCGGGCCGCCGTCGAGTTCTGCGGTGACCTCGTGAACGGAACATCCGGCCTCCGCATCGCCCGCCTCAATGGCGCGCTGATGGGTGTGAAGACCTTTGTATTTCGGCAGCAAAGACGGGTGGATGTTGAGCATCTTGCCCGCGTAATGCGTGATGAATTTCGGCGTCAGGATGCGCATAAATCCGGCCATCGCCAAGGCATCCGGCGCATAGGCGTCGATCACGGAAATCAATTCAGCTTCAAAGGCTTCACGGTCGCCTTTAAAGTTACGGTGATCCACCACAGCGGTCGGGATGCCCATGTCGGCGGCCTTCTTAAGACCGCCCGCAGAAGGCACATTCGACAGCACAAGACAGGGGCGCCCCGGATGATCGCCGGTCATGGATTTCGCCAGCGACACCATATTGGAGCCGCCGCCGGAAATCAGAATTGCGACCTTCTTGTGCTCGGTATGCGCGGATGTGCTCACTTGAGCTCACCCTCATAGGTCACGCCATTGCCCGTGGTCACTTGACCGATGCGGTAAACCGTTTCGCCCTCGCCCTGCAAAAGCGTGGTGAGCGCGTCCGCCTGATCTGCGGCACAGACAACGACCATGCCGATCCCGGCGTTGTAGGTTTTCAACAGCTCATGCTGGCTCAGACCTGCCGTATCAACCAGCCAACGGAACACCGGCGGCAAGGTCCATGCGGTCAGATCGATATCTGCGCCCATCCCGTTCGGCAGAACACGCGGAAGGTTCTCCGTCAGACCACCGCCCGTGATATGCGCCAACGCATGCACGCCGCCAGCGCGGATCGCTTTGAGCACCTGTTTCACATAGAGCCGCGTCGGCTGCAGAAGTTCTTCGCCGAAGGTGTTGTCGGAGAACGGCGCGATATCGGTCCATTTATAGCTCGAAATCTCAACCGTTTTACGGACCAGAGAATAACCATTGGAATGCACACCGTTGGAGGCGAGGCCCAAAAGCACGTCACCATCCTGCACGCCATCCGGCAAATCCGAGCCACGCTCCATCGCGCCGACAGCAAAGCCCGCGAGGTCGAAATCGCCGTCTTCATACATGCCCGGCATTTCAGCCGTCTCACCGCCAATCAGTGCGCAACCGGAATCGGCACAGCCCTGAGCGATGCCTTCGATCACAGCTGCGGCGTTGTCGAGCTTGAGCTTGCCCGTGGCGAAATAATCGAGGAAGAACAACGGCTCCGCACCTTGGCACACGAGATCGTTGACGCACATGGCGACGAGATCGATGCCGACGGTTTTGACGTTGTCCGTATCAATGGCGATGCGCAGCTTGGTGCCCACACCATCGGTTGCGGCGACGAGGATCGGATCCTCATAGCCCGCCGCTTTAAGATCGAAAAGCGCACCGAAACCGCCCAAGCCGGCCATCACACCCGGACGTGTGGTCTTTTTGGCTGCCGGTTTGATCCGTTCAACCAGCTCATTGCCCGCATCGATATCGACACCCGCATCGGCGTAAGTAAGACCGTTTTTTCCCTGCGTCATGGCAAAGGCTCCCCGCGAAACTGACGTTGCGGCCCGTTTACGCGGTTTATTCCAACTTGAAAAGGCCCGCGTGTACCACTTGACCCCGCTGCGGTGTCACAATAATCAGAGCGTCAGGCGGGCCTGTAGCTCAATTGGTTAGAGCAGAGCGCTCATAACGCTTTGGTTGCGGGTTCAAGTCCTGCCGGGCCTACCAAAATCCAAGTATTTCCGCCGCATAGCTCCAAAGACTGTGTCTGTTGGCGCAATCGGACCTTATCGCGCCAGAACCAGATCGGCTTTCAGCCCACCCAAAGCATCACTTTCGCCGAGGCGCAGCGTCCCGCCGTGGCGTCGCGCAACGTCATGGGCAATCGCCAAGCCCAGCCCGACACCCGAGCCGCGATTCTGGTTGCGAGAGGCATCAAGACGCACAAAAGGCTGCAAAGCCCGATCCCGCGCCTCGGGTGAAATCCCCGGACCATCGTCTTCGACGGAAATCACGGCCGCACGTTCAAAGAGATGCACGCTGATCCGCGTCCGCGTGCCGTAGCGCTTGGCATTCGACAGCAAATTGTCGAGCGCCCGCGACAGGGCCGCAGGCCGCGCCATGAGTTCGACGGTTTCTGAGGGCATATCGGCAATCTCGACCTGCGCCCCTGCCCGTTCCGAGCGCGCGACGGCCTCGCGCATCAAGGTCTTGAGATCGACAGGGCGAGGTTCCTCGGTGGCGTCAGAGCGTGCAAAATCGAGGAAAGTGTCGATGAGTTTTTCCATTTCATCGAGATCCGCCTGCATTGCCGTAATTTCCCCGGCGTCGCTTTTCGGAACGTCCAACATGGACAGGCCCAAGCGGATACGGGTCAGAGGCGTGCGCAGATCATGCGACACCCCCGAGAGCATGAGCGTGCGCTGCTCGATCTGCCGCTCGATCCGCGCCCTCATATTAAGGAACGCAGTGCCCGCCGAGCGCACTTCCAAAGCCCCCGCCGGGCGGTATGACTTGTTCTCGCCGCGCCCGAAAGCCTCGGCAACGCGCGCCAGATGGCGGATCGGACGCAACTGATTGCGCAGGAAGATAAAGGCGATCACCGTCATCAAGATGCCGGTCAACGCCGTCAAGACGAGCAACTGGTGCGGATTCGAGGCGGACGCCCGGCGGCGCGGCAGCTCAATAGACAAGCGCCCTTGATCGGTCATGACAGACAAGAACACCTGACGGGTATCAGTGGCGAAATCCACACCTTCGAGGCCGGGAATACTGGCCCGCAGGTCATTGTTGATCACCCGTGCGGAGACATCATACCAGAGACGACTGTCCTTCACCGGATCCGCAGCCCCACGCTCGGTCTCAAAGCCTAGACGGTGATCCAACTCACTGACAACAACGGAAAGCTGTGGCTCCGTCATGTTCTCGATGGACCCGATATAAAGCCTAATCTCTCCCACCACGCCCTGCGTCAACTGGCGCGTGACATCTTGAAAATACCGTTGGGAAAACGCGATCATCACGACCAGCTGGATCACCACAACAGGGACCAGAAGGATCAGTGCGGCCCGCGCATAAAGCCCGCGCGGCAGATATCTTTTGAGCCAATTGAAAAACATGGGCTATTGGTAGCCTTGCAAAGCCCCAGATGAAAAGAGAAATCGCGTGCAGAACCGCCCGGACACGATCACCCAACTGGCCCCCGGCCTCACACGCATTCTCGCGCCGAATCCGTCTCCGATGACCTATTGGGGGACGAACACATTTATATTGGGCGAAGATCAGCACCGTGTGCTGATCGACCCCGGCCCCGACCTGCCCGCGCATCGAGACGCCATTCTGGCCGCCCTGCCCGCTGGCGTCGAGATCAGCCACATCCTTATCACCCACGCTCATCTGGATCATTCCGGAGGCGCCACGAAACTCTCTAAAGAGACCGGAGCGCCCATCTTGGCCTTTGGTGACGCTTTGGCTGGGCGCAGCGCCCACATGGCACAACTGTCGGATAACATCGGTGGAGGTGAAGGTGTCGATAAGTCTTTCAAACCTGATGTGACCTTGCCTCATCGAACGGTCATCGACACACCGGCGGGCGACATAGAAGCGCTCCATACCCCCGGCCATATGGGCAATCACCTCTGTTTCGCCTGGCAAGACACAGTGTTTTCCGGCGATCTGATCATGGGCTGGTCCTCTTCACTTATTTCGCCCCCCGATGGCGATGCCGCAGCGTTTCGCGCAAGTTGCACCATGGTTTTGAAACATGCGCCCGAACGACTCTTTCCCGGCCACGGAGCCCCCGTCGATGCGCCGACCGACCGGATCGCTTTTCTCCTGCGGCATCGTGCGGATCGGGAGGCACAAATCCTTGCTGCGCTTAGTCAAACACCGACGGACCTCATGAGCCTGACCCGCATGGTCTATACCGATTTGCCCGAAACCCACCTGCCTGCCGCAGCACGCAATACGCTGGCGCATTTGATCGACCTGCACCAACAAAAGCGACTGATCGCGGAACCTGAAATCGACATAAATGCATTGTTTTCAGTGCCTTGATAGAAAAATGATGAAATTTTCATTTTTTGTCACAAAACCCTCTTGCACGCCCCAAATCCCATAGCTATACACCCCCACATGTTCCGGCGTAGCTCAGCGGTAGAGCAGTTGACTGTTAATCAATTGGTCGTAGGTTCGATCCCTACCGCCGGAGCCAAATCCCCTCCAAGGGTTTGGAAATAAGCAAAAAAGCGATCCGATAGGATCGCTTTTTGTCGTTTGGGGCACAGTTCACAAAACGATCCACACTCTAACGCTTGAACTCCCGGAAAGCTCCATTGATCGGCGGAAGTTTACCGATCACAGCGCCGTTCCTTGAGTGTGATTTCCCTTCTAGGCGATGCCCGGCGAAAGAAGGCCGTGACGGGACACCCCACACGACACGCCCGGACGACACGCCCCGCACAACGAAGGACACTTCATGACTCTCACACGACGCGCATTCATCTCATCCGCCTTCGCGGCGGGTGCCACCCTCGCCACGCCTGCTCTCGCGCTCAGCGTTCCCAATCTTCAAGTTCAAAACGTACATACGGGCGAAAGTTTCGCCCTCCCGTTCACGGGCCGTGTCAATAAGGCCGAGGTGGAGCAGTTTCGCTCCGTGACGCGCGACTATCATGTGAACGCAGAACACGACATGGACCTGCGTCTCCTGTCTCTTCTCTCGGCGATCTGCGAAAAAGCCGGATCCGATCAGCCCTTCCGCCTGCTCTCGGGCTACCGCACGCCGGAGACTAACAGCCATATTCGCAACGCTTCAAAGCATTCCTACCATCTTAAGGGGCAAGCGCTCGACATTTTCCGGGCCGATCTCTCCACCCGAGAATTGCGCAACATCGCCCTGTCGCTCGGCGCTGGTGGTGTCGGCTACTATCCGCGCCATGGATTCGTTCATGTCGACACTGGGCCGGTGCGGAGTTGGAACGGCTAAACGAAGCAAACACAGGAGGCGGGACTGCTTTCGACCTGGAGAAAAGCCACGCATCATGTCGCCTTCCGAGGCGGGAGACCGCGCTTTCCCCAGCGAAAGTCTGCGCTTTGGCAATCATCTGCGTAATCTTAAGGCACACATGCCCCTGAGTGGTTGCGCACAGCTGGCGTGGCTTGACCGGCAAATAATTTGATCATATTTCTCAACCAAGCACACAGACCGCGCCCGACCTGCCTAAATCTTTCTACGAATAGACGAGAAAAACAGGTTCAAACGCCCCACCCCGGACAGGTGACGACGCAAAGCTGTCGCTGTCACGGGAGGAAGACAAAGGATCAAAGCGATGCAAGACAACCATCTGCCCACCGCCGAGCTGCAAGCACTCGACGCCGCGCATCACATGCACCCGTTCACCTTCGGGGCTGAACTGGCCAAGAAAGGCGCGCGCATCATCACCAAGGCCAAGGGCGTCTGGCTGACCGACAGCGAAGGCGAAGAAATTCTCGACGGTATGGCTGGTCTTTGGTGCGTGAACGTGGGCTATGGTCGCGAAGAGCTGGCCGACGTCGCCGCACGCCAGATGAAGCAACTGCCCTATTACAACACCTTCTTCCAGACCTCCCACGTCCCGGCGATCATGCTCGCGAAGAAACTCGCTGAACTCGCGCCGGGCGATCTGAACCATGTGTTCTACAATGGGTCCGGCTCAGACAGCAACGACACCAACCTGCGGATGGTGCGCCATTACTGGGAGATCAAAGGTCAGCCCGAGAAGTTCAACGTAATCTCGCGCTGGAACGGCTATCACGGCTCCACCATGGGCGGCGGCTCGCTTGGCGGAATGAAGGGTATTCACGCCCAAGGCGGCTTGCCGATCCCCGGCATTCACCACATCGACCAGCCTGACTGGTGGTCCGAGGGCGGCGACATGACGCCCGAAGAGTTCGGCCTCCAGCGCGCGCAATTGCTTGAAGAGAAAATCCTCGAACTCGGCCCGGAAACCATTGCGGCCTTTATCGCGGAACCCGTGCAGGGCGCTGGCGGTGTGATCGTTGCGCCGGACACCTACTGGCCGGAAATCCAGCGGATCGTGAAGAAATACGACATCCTGTTGATCGTGGACGAGGTTATCACCGGCTTTGGCCGCACGGGTAACTGGTTCGGCTCGCAGACGCTGGGGATCACCCCGGACATCATGACCTGCGCCAAGGGCATCACCTCCGGTTATGTCCCGCTCGGCGTCTCCATCGTGTCCGACAAAGTGGCGAAAGTGATCGACGAAGGTGACGAGTTCGCTCACGGCTACACCTACGCGGGCCACCCGGTCGCCTGTGCGGTTGCGCTCGAAAACATCCGCCTGCTTGAAGAAGAAGGCATCGTTGAGCGCGCTGGCAAGGAAATCGCGCCCTATCTCAAAGAAAAATGGGAAGCGCTTGCCGAGCATCCGCTTGTGGGCGAAGCCAAGATTGTCGGTCTGATGGCCTCCATCGCGATGACCCCGAACAAAGCAACCCGCGCGAAGTTCAAAGCGCCGGGCGGCACTGTTGGCTACATCTGCCGCGAGCGCTGTTTCGCCAACAATCTGGTGATGCGCCATGTCGGTGACCGTATGGTGATCTCGCCGCCGCTGACCATCACGAAAGCCGAAGTTGATCTGCTGATCGAACGCGCGCGCAAATCGCTGGACGAGACCCTTGAGCGGATCAATGCGGAAGGGCTGAACGTCTGATCTCAGACCTGACCGCAAGGACCAGAGCATGGATATCCTGACCATCAACGACCGCCCCGGCGAGCATCCGCAATCGTGGTACGCAGCGACGGCAGAAGCCCCCGGCCCCTATCCGGCAGCAACCGGCACGGTGAAAGCCGATGTCTGCGTCGTCGGTGGCGGTTACGCGGGCCTGTCCGCTGCGCTCCATATGGCGCAGCGGGGTCTCGACGTGGTGCTTTTGGAGGCCTCCCGCGTTGGCTCCGGGGCGTCGGGGCGCAATGGTGGTCAGGTCTCGATGGGTCAGCGTCTTGAGCAAGACGAGCTTGAGACCCATGTCAGCATGGACGACGCCCGGATGCTCTGGAACATGGGTGCCGAGGCGGTCGATCTGGTTAAAGCGATCCTCAAAGAAAGCGGCGATGACTGTGATTGGCGTGATGGGGTCATCCATGCCAACCACCGCGCGCGCTTTTCGCACCAGTCGCAAAAGCATGTCGAACACATGCAAAAGGTCTACGGTTACGACAAAATCCGTTATCTCGACCGCGATGAGGTGCGGCGCGAAACTGGCTCCGACGACTATCATTCCGGCACTCTGGATATGGGCTCGGGCCACCTGCACCCGCTGCGCTACGCCTTCGCCATCGCCCGTCTGGCGGAAGCCGCAGGTGCGCGCATTCATGAGATGTCGCGCGTCACGCGCATTGAGACCAAGGGCAAGCCACGCATCCACACCGACACAGCCGTCGTCGAGGCCGATCATCTGATCATGGCGCTCAATGGCTATCACAACAATCTCGACAGCGATATCGCCCACCATGTGATGCCGATCAACAATTTCATCGCGGTGACGGAACCCCTGCCCGATGATCTCGCCGCCAAACTGCTCCCGAACCGTCATGCGGTTGCGGACAGTCGGTTCGTGATCAATTACTACCGCATGTCGCCCGACAACCGGATGATTTTCGGCGGCGGCGAGAGCTATGGCTACAAGTTCCCGTCCGACCTGCGCGCCAAGGTACGCGGGCCGATGCTGGGCGTGTTCCCGGAACTGAAGGACGCCAAACTTGACTACGCTTGGGGCGGGACTTTGGGGATCACGATGTCGCGCCTGCCACATTTCGCGCGGCTTGGCCCGAGCGCCATGTCGATAGCCGGTTTCTCCGGTCAGGGCGTCGCGCTGGCCACCCTCGCAGGGCAAATCGCTGCGGAAGCCGTCGAGGGTCAGGCGGCGCGTTTCGATCTCATGCAATCACTACCCAGCCCCCGCTTTCCGGGCGGGCCAGCGCTTCGGACCCCGCTTCTAGCTGCCGCGATGACGTGGTATGCTTTGCGCGATAAAATCTGAGCGACAAGATATAAGTTTCAACAGGATAAGAGGCGAATATGTCAGAGCTGAAAACCAACCGTTTCTATATTAACGGCGAATGGATCGCGCCTCTGGGCGGAACCACGATGGATGTGATCAACCCGGCGACCGAAGAGATTTTCGCCGAGGTCGCAATGGGCAGTGCCGCCGATGTGGATGCCGCTGTCGCCGCCGCGAAAGCCGCCTTCCCGTCCTTTTCGCGCACCACGAAAGCCGAGCGGCTTGAGCTTTTGGCTGCGATCCGTGAAGCCTATCAGGCGCGCTACGACGAAATGTCCGCCGCCATCAGCGAGGAAATGGGCGCGCCGATTTCGCTCTCGGATCGGGCGCAAGCCGCCGTCGGCATCGGGCATCTGGACGGCGTTGTGAAAGCCTTGGAAGAGTTCGAGTTTGAACATCGCAACGCGCCGGGCGATCTGATCGTGCATGAAGGCATCGGCGTCTGCGGTTTCATCACCCCGTGGAACTGGCCGATCAACCAGATCGCGCTGAAGGTCATTCCGGCCTTGGCAGCGGGCTGCACCATGGTTCTCAAACCGTCCGAACTGACCCCGATGAACGCGCTGCTCTATGCCGAAATCCTGCATGAAGCCGGTGTCCCGAAGGGCGTGTTCAACCTCGTCAACGGCGACGGCCCAACGGTGGGCGCGGCCCTTTCCACGCATCCTGACGTGGCCATGATGTCCTTCACCGGCTCCACCCGCGCAGGCGTGGAAATTTCCAAAGCCGCCGCACCGACCGTGAAACGCGTCACGCTGGAACTGGGCGGCAAAAGCCCGAATGTCCTGCTTGATGATTGCGACTTTGAAGATGCGGTCAAACGCGGTGTGAAACACTGTTTCCAGAACACCGGCCAGTCCTGCAACGCACCGACCCGTATGCTGATCCCGCAGAGCCACTATGAGACCGCGATGGAGATTGCCAAAGAGGTCGCAGAAGCGACCACCGTCGGCCTTCCGTCACAGCCCGGCAATCACATCGGCCCGCTTGTCTCGCAGATGCAATACGACCGCGTGCAAAGCCTTATTCAGGCCGGGATCGAAGACGGTGCACGGCTGGTCGCTGGTGGCCTTGGCCGTCCCGAAGGATTCAACCGTGGCTATTTCGTGCGCCCGACCGTGTTCGGTGACGTGACCAACGACATGCGCATTGCACAGGAAGAGATTTTCGGTCCGGTTCTGGCGATGATCTCCTACGAAGATGACGAGGACGCGGTTCGGATCGCAAACGACACCCCCTACGGGCTTGCCGCCTATATCCAGACCGGTGCTTCTGAGGAAAGCAAAGCGCGCGGCATGGCTATGGCGCGTGACATCCGCGCCGGGATGGTGCGTTTGAACGGCTCGGACCTCTCAACCGGCTCTCCCTTTGGGGGCTATAAACTCTCGGGGAACGGACGTGAAGGTGGCATCTACGGCATCGAGGATTTCTGCGAAATCAAGGTGATAACCGCCTGAGTTAAGGTATAGACTTAGGGCAGACCGTCCCGCTCGGCAACGATGGCGCGAATATTCTCCATGCCTTGGAGAATATCGCGCCGGATCGCTTCTGCGACACCTTCCGGGTCTTTGTCACGGAGCGCTTGAATGGCGACCCGGTGCATGTCCGGCAGATTCTGATTGCCAAAACGGGTACACATTACGCGAAGCTCAGGACCGGAACGCAGCCAGAGCGTGTCGATGATCGGAGTGATCACCTCGCTGCGTCCGGGCGCATAGAGCTCCATGTGGAAGCGATGGTTATGGACCATATAGCAGCGCATGTCCCCGACGCTCATCGCCGCGTCAATTTCGCGATCAACCTCAATCAAGGTGGCGATGCCCTGCTCCGTCATTTTTTCCGCGCCGCGCCGCGCCAGTTCCGGCTCAAGAGCCAGACGCGCAAAGATCAGATCATCCACTTCCGATAAGGTCAGCGTCGGCACCGTCACACGGCGGTTGCCGTGAAAGATCAGCGCCCCCTCGGACGTCAGCCGCCGGATCGCTTCGCGCACGGGTGTCATCCCCGCCCCCAAACGGTCGGTCAGCCCCTGAATCGTCACCGGTTCGCCGGGCACCAAATCGCCGGACAGGATCAGCTCGCGAATGCCGCGATAGGTCCGCAAATGTGCGGGCTCTTTGAGTGTAAGATCCGTCATGTTCAGCTTGGGCCCACCGGTTTAAATTTTGCTCCAGACATCTGAGCAAATTTTACCTCGGACAGCAAGGCATGCACGGGCCCCAACGGATCAGACAAGAAAAGCGCCAGCCGCTTTCGGGGCTGGCGCTTAAATTTTACAATCTCAACCGGTCTCAGCCGAGAGCGTAGCCTGCACCGCGCACCGTGCGGACCGGATCTTGCCCGCCATGCTGGCAAAGCGCTTTGCGGAGCCGCCCGATATGAACATCGACCGTCCGGGTGTCGACATAGATGTCACGGCCCCAAACACGGTCGAGAAGCTGTTCACGCGACCAAACTCGGCCCGGCTTCTCCATGAATGTGGACAAAAGACGGAATTCCGTCGGACCAAGCTTCAAAGAGTCCTCCCCGCGCGTCACCCGGTGGGTCTCGCTGTCGAGACGGATGTCTTCGTATTCAAGGACCTGTCCCGTGGCCGCCGGTCGCACGCGGCGCAACTGGGTGCGCACGCGCGCCATCAACTCGATCACCGAATAGGGCTTTACGACATAGTCGTCGGCACCGGTTTCGAGACCGCGCACCCGATCCACCTCTTCGGAACGAGCCGAAAGCATGATGATCGGAATGTCGCGCGTATCGGGACGGGTCTTCAGACGACGGCAAATCTCGATGCCCGACACACCCGGCAGCATCCAGTCAAGGACGATGATATCGGGGTTGTCTTCATCGACATACAAAAGCGCGTCATCGCCGTTCTCGGCCTTGGAAACGGCAAAGCCTTCGGCCTCAAGATTGTAGGCGAGCACTTCCCGCTGCGCAGGTTCGTCCTCGACAACAAGGACGCGGGGTTGGTCAGCGGACATCAGAGATCCTCCGCATCCACGGCCTGCGAGGTCAAATCACCTTTCGGGCGCGGGTCTTCCGGCATTTCGCCGGTCGTCAGATAGATCACCTGCTCGGCAATCGAGGTGGCATGATCGCCCATGCGCTCGATGTTCTTGGCAATGAAATGCAAGTGCATACAGGCGGTGATGTTGCGCGGGTCTTCCATCATGTAGGTGAGGAATTCGCGGAACAGGCCATTGTACATCTGATCAACATCGAGATCGCGGTGACGGACTTCGTTGGCCATAGAGACATCGCGCTGGATATAAGCGTCGAGCGCCAGTTTCAGCATCTCTTCGACTTCGCGCGCCATGCGGCGGATCGACGGAGCCGCCCCCTCAATCGGGTGCATGTTGACCAGAACGCCGGTGCGTTTCGCGAGGTTCTTGGCATAGTCGCCGCAGCGCTCAAGGTTGGTGGAGATTTTCATCACCGTCAGAACCGTGCGCAGGTCAGACGCCGTGGGAGAGCGCAGCGCGATGAGGCGCGCGGCCTCCTCGTTCACGTCTTCCTCGAGCAGGTCGATGGCTTTGTCAGACTGGCGGACCTTTTCGGCCAGCTCCACGTCACGCTCTTCGAGCGCCTGCGCGGCATCCTTGATGGCAGCTTCAACAAGCCCGCCCATTTTCATGATCATGGCCTGAATGGCTTCGAGATCGCGATCGAACGCCGAAGCGATGTGTTTGGTATCGTTATGCATCTCGTCTCTCTCCCTTAGCCGATCCGGCCCGTGATGTAGCTTTCAGTCCGCTCATCTTTCGGGTTGGTGAAGATTTGTTCGGTATCGCCGTATTCCACGAGGTTGCCGAGGTGGAAGAAGGCGGTTTTCTGGCTCACACGGGCGGCCTGTTGCATCGAGTGGGTCACGATGACAACGGAGAAGTTCTCGCGCAGCTCGTCGATCAGCTCCTCGACCTGAAGCGTTGCAATCGGGTCGAGCGCGGAGCACGGCTCGTCCATCAGCAGAACTTCCGGCTCGGTCGCCACGGCGCGGGCAATACACAGACGCTGTTGCTGACCACCAGAGAGGCCAGTGCCCGGCGCATCAAGACGGTCTTTGACCTCATCCCAGATCGCCCCGCGGCGCAGCGCCTTTTCGACGATCTCATCAAGCTCGGCCTTGTTCTTGGCCAGACCGTGGATACGGGGACCATAGGCGATGTTGTCATAGATCGACTTCGGGAACGGGTTCGGACGCTGGAACACCATGCCGACCTTGGCGCGCAGCTGCACCGGGTCGACGCGCTTGTCGTAGATGTTTTCGCCATCGAGCTTGATCTCGCCTTCCACGCGGCAGACGTCGATCGTGTCATTCATGCGGTTCAGACACCGCAGGAAGGTGGACTTGCCACACCCGGACGGGCCGATGAAGGCAGTCACGGTCTTGTCTTTGATCTCCACGTCCACGTCTTTGATCGCGTGGGTGTCGCCGTAGAAAACCTGTACGCCTTTGGCCGAGATTTTGGTGTCGTTCATGTCCACGTCTTTTCTCACAATTCGCATATCGTTCATTGGTTTAACCTCAACTGACCTCGTTACCAACGGCGCTCGAAGCGACGGCGCAAGATGACGGCAATGATATTCATCGTCATCAGGAACACGAGAAGGATGATGATCCCGCCCCAGGCGCGTTCATAATACGCCGGGTCGGCACGTTTGGCCCATTCGTAAATCTGAGCGGGCATAGCGGAGTTCGGCGACAGCAGGCCAGCGGTGATCCCGTCCGGCATGTTCGAAGCGATGTAGCCGATCATCCCGATCAACAGGAGCGGTGCAGATTCCCCAAGCGCCTGCGCCAGACCGATGATGGTCCCGGTCAGAATGCCGGGCATTGCCAGCGGCAGCACATGGTGGAACACCGACTGCATCTTGGACGCGCCCACACCCAGAGCCGCGTCGCGGATCGACGGCGGCACGGCTTTGAGTGACGCGCGCGTCGAGATGATGATCGTCGGAAGCGTCATGAGCGTCAGTACCAGCCCCCCCACCAGCGGCGCGGATTGCGGCAGTCCGCCGAATTGGATGAACACCGCAAGACCGAGAATACCGAAGACGATCGACGGCACGGCGGCGAGGTTCGAAATATTCACCTCGATGAGGTCGGTCCATTTGTTCTGCGGCGCGAATTCCTCAAGATAGATCGAGGCGGCGACACCGATCGGCAGGGCCAGAACCAGCACCACCAGCATCATGAACAGAGAGCCCACCATCGAGACGCCCATCCCGGCCTGTTCTGGACGGCTTTCAGAGGCGTCCGCACCGGTGATAAAGGCGAGGTTGAACGATGTTTTCATCATCCCCGCTTTCACCATCTGATCGGCGATATCGAGGTGCTCGGCATCAAGGTTCTTGTCACGCGCAAGGCTTTCGCGGGTCACACGGCCTTTGAAATAGCCATCGACACGCGAGGACGCCAGCATCCGGAATTCGACGGTTTGACCGACCAGATCGGGGTTGGCGAGCACAGTGTCACGCACCTGCGCCGGAACGGAGGCGGACAGAATGTCTTCGACATCCTTTTCCTTGGCGAAGGGGATCTCGATCCCGGCATCTTTCAGAGCCTTGACCAAGGACGCGGTCACAATCGGCTTGTAGCCGAAGGTCGACACTTTCGCCATTTCCTCAGGGTTGCGGTTGCCCGTCTTGTCGAGCTTGGCTTCCGTGAGTTCCACCGGAATGGTGACGAAGGTCTGTTTGAACGCCCCGACACCGTTCCCGATGATCGAGAACAACAGTGCGACCAGAAAGAACAGGCCGAGTGCGATGGCGCCGATACCATAGGCTTTGAACCGGGTTTCGGCAGCATTGCGGCGTTTCGTGCGGGCGGTCTCCGTGAACAGAGACGATTTGGCGGGGCCGTTATCAGCGGTGAAGTCGGACATCAGTCATACTGCTCCCGGTATTTGCGCACGATGAAGAGCGCGAAGATGTTAAGCGCGAGGGTCATGACGAACAGCGTCATACCGAGGGCGAAAGCGACCAGGGCTTCGGCAGAGGCAAAGTCGGCATCCCCCGTGAGCTGCGACACGATCCGCGTCGTCACGGTGGTCATGGCCTCGAACGGGTTCAGGTTCAGCTTGGCCGCAGCCCCTGCCCCCATCACCACGATCATGGTCTCACCGATGGCGCGCGAGGCGGCCAGAAGGATGGCACCGACGATCCCCGGCAGAGCGGCCGGAAGGACGACCTGTTTCACGGTTTCGGATTTGGTCGCACCAAGGCCGAGGGAGCCATCGCGCATCGACTGCGGCACGGCGTTGATGATGTCATCAGAGAGCGAGGACACGAAGGGGATGAGCATCACGCCCATCACGAGGCCTGCGGTCATCACCGAGCGCCCGCCCTGCATCCAGCCCAGCCCGTCATCGCCGAAGACCGACATAAGAAGCGGACCGACGGTCAGAAGCGCGAAGAGACCGTAAACGATGGTCGGGATCCCCGCGAGAACCTCCAAGGCCGGCTTGGCAATCGCGCGCACCTTCGGGCCTGCATACTCAGACAGGTACACGGCAGCGAAAAGGCCAATTGGCACAGCGACGACCAGCGCGATGAAGGACACGTAGAACGTACCCCAGAACAGCGGCAGGATGCCAAGCTCGGAACCGCCACCGAAAGATGGAGCCCAAGTGGTGCCGAAGAAGAAATCCTTCGCCGGATAGAGTTTAAAGAATTCCAGCGTATTGAAGATCAGCGACAGGACGATCCCCAAGGTGGTCAGAATGGCGATGGAGGCGGCGGCAATCAGAAGTCCGAGAATGACTTTTTCCACATGATTGCGGGCGCGGTATTCCTTGTTCGTCCGCAGAAACGCGTAGGCGAAGCCCCCTAGCGCTACGGCCAGAGCAACCACGGTCATCATCCAGTGACCGACCATGTTCATCGCACGATATTCTTGCGCGGCCTTCAAAACATAAGGCTCAACATTGGAGCCAAGCGCGACGCCGACAGCGCCGAGACGACCGCGAATGTCGGTGAATTCGGCGCGGATGTCACTGGCTTGCGCAGCGGTCATCGCGCCTTCGCGCACCGCGGTGTCAAGACCGTCAGCCACACGGTTCACATCCGACATGACGAGATTCAGCGAGCCCTTATCGGTGTAAGCCGTTTCGGGGATCAGCGAGGACACCTGACCATGGATGACCATCGGTTGAAAGATCAGCCAGAGCAGCAGGACAGCGACACCGGGGATCAGGGTCGCCAGAAAAACATTGGAGCCATAGTAGCTCGGCAAAGAATGAAGCAGTCGGACATCCCCGCCCGCATTGTTCAGGGCACGTTTGCGCCCGGAAATGAAACCAACAAGGCTAAGAGCCGAAATAAGGATGATAAGCCACAATACGGGCATGTGCCGCTCCTTGTGCTGGACGCGATCCGTGGCAACCGCATGTGTCCATTGCAAGATAAGTTTAAACCGGTGTTCCGGATGAGACGCGGCGCGAGTGAAACCCGCGCCGCGCCTGTTGACCTAGAGGTCGAAGCTTATGCGCGAATTACTGCATGATCGTTTCGTCGGAAACAGCAGCCTGAGTGGCAGCCAGTTCCGGGTCGGAGACGAGGCCGTACTCGGCGAGCGGGCCATCCGGGCCAGCCATGTCGTCGGAGACGAAGAATTCAGCGTATTCTTTCAGGCCCGGGATAACGCCGATGTGCGCTTTCTTGATGTAGAAGTACAGCGGACGGGACACCGGGTAGTCGCCGGAAGCGATGCTGTCGGTGGTGGCTTCAACGCCGGACATGGTCGCGGTTTTCAGCTTGTCGGTGTTGTTCTCGTAGAAGGCGAGACCGAACACGCCGATGCCGTTCGGGTTGGCGTCGATGGAAGCGAGGGTTTCGGTGTAGTCGCCGTCGATGTCCACGGATTTGCCGTCGGTGCGGACAGACATACAAGCGCCTTCAGCGTCGTCTTCGGACATGCCGGAAGCAACCATGGCTTCCATAGCGCCGGTGGCTTCACAGCCAGCCACGAGGACTTTTTCTTCGAAAACTTCACGGGTGCCGTGCTTGGTGCCCGGGATGAAGGCCATGATGTCAGCCGCCGGAAGCTCGGCGTTGAACTCGGACCATTGAGCGTAGGTGTTGTCGACCAGCTCGCCGTCTTTCAGGACTTTGGCAGCCAGAGCGTTGTAGATGTCAGCCGGCTCGAAAGCGGTGAAGGCCGGACCGTCGATCTGGGAGGCAAACACGATGCCATCGTAACCGATGCGCACTTCGATGATGTCGGTGACACCAGCTTCGGCACAGGCAGCGATTTCTTTGTCTTTGATTTTGCGGGACGCGTTGGCAACGTCGATGGTGTTTTCGCCAACACCTTCACAGAAGCGCTTGAGACCAGCGGAGGAACCACCGGATTCAACGACCGGGGTCGGGAAGTCGAAGTTTTCACCGAAGGCTTCGGCCACGATGGAAGCGTAGGGCAGAACGGTGGAGGAACCGGCAACCTGCACATTGTCACGGGCCGCTGCGGCGGAGGCGGAGACTGCGGCGATCGCGATCGCGGAAGCGGTCAGTTTCACAAAGGACATCGTATGCTCCTGATTTGCTGTATGTCCGAGAGCGGTATTGCTCTCTCGGAAGGCGGTTTAGGATCGTGGTGCAATGCTTTTGTGAAAGTAATGTAACAGCTTCATGACAAAGCGCATAGAAATCCTAGACATCTTTCAAATTAGCCCAGAAAAAACGAAGAAATTCAGGCAAAAAGCCCGCTACAGACCGTCATGTCGTTCATGATTGTGACAGTGAATTAACCTTTCAAGCCGATCAATTCCCGCATTGGGACCTGAAGAATCTGCCTTTTATGACAGTTTATTCATACGGCAGGATCACAGAGAAGCAGCTGCCCTGCCCCGCATGGCTTTCAATCCTGAGCCGTCCACGGTGACGGTTCAGAATATGCTTCACAATCGCAAGGCCAAGCCCGGTTCCACCCATTTCTCGAGAGCGGTGCGAATCGACGCGGTAGAACCGTTCTGTGAGGCGCGGGATATGCTGAGACGCGATTCCCTCGCCCTGATCGGACACATCGACGCGCACGGCCTGAGAGCGCATGGTCGGCTCATCGGTATGAGAGGTCAGACACACGCGCACTTCGCGGTCGCGCCCGCCGTATTTGATCGCGTTCTCGATCAGGTTGGTGAACACCTGTGTCAGCTGATCGTGATCTCCCGGCACCTCTTCGCTGCCCTCGGCACCTTCGACAATAAGCGTCACGTTTTGCGCGGCGGCCACGGGCTGCAAACTCAACACGACCGACCGCAGAAGCGCGGCCACATCGACCTGATCGGTCGGGCGCACCCGGCGCTCCGATTCCACACGGCTCAGCGACAGCAAATCACCAACGATCCGATTCATCCGCTTGGCTTCACGGTCCATAATTCCGAGGAAGCGCTCGCGGGCCTTGGAATCTTCTGCCGCCGGCCCCAAGAGCGTCTCAATGAACCCAAGCACCGCCGTCAAAGGCGTCCGCAACTCATGGCTCACATTCGCCACGAAGTCGCGGCGCATCTGCCCGGCCTCGTAGAGTTCGGTCTTATCTTCGAAGGCGACGGTGACACAGGCGAAATCCCCGGCGATCACCGGGCGCAGCACCACATCATAGACCAGTTCGCGCTGGCTCTCCGTGATCCGATACACCGCCTCGGCCGGTTCGGACAGGCGCAACACGTTCTCAATCGCATCCAAAAGCATCGGTTGCCGCAGAACAGTGATGTAATGCCGCCCGACCATCTGCTCATTGAACAGCGCACGCGCGGGCGCATTGGCCGCCATGATCCGCTCATCACGCCCAATGGCGACGACAGGGAATGGCATGGCATCCGCGAGGGCGCCGACCATGTCGCTGTCGTGAGACCGAGTTGTCACAGTGTATTGCATCGAAAAATCCTGATTGCAGGCTGCCTATAGCGGGCATGTAACCCTTTCATGACAGGTCGAATAGATCAAACCCGACCGGCTCTGTTGTGTTGCCAAACCCTGCGCGGCACATACAGATGTTTGCTCTGCCCAAGATCACAACCCTTGCAACATGCAACTATTTCCCATTTTGAGAAAAATATTGTTGCATTATCTGTACTTTTGCTCGTTTTGTCGCAGAAAACGAAACAAATAAAATAGGACATCGGGCACATGGGCAGCATTAGACAAAAAGCATTTGCGCAGCTCGCGACCGGAACGCTCGGATCACAGGCCGACGAGGAAGGTCTGGTTCTTATGGTGGGCGCGCCTCAGTCCCCGCACACCCTCAATACCTATTTCCCCCACCGTACCGGCGACTTTTTTATCGAATTTTCTGAGCTCACCCCGGAGCTTTTGAGCAGCATTGGCCCGATGAGTGTTGTTGCACCGGTTCTCACCGACACTTTCGATTGCCTGAATCTGGCGGATTTTCTCACCATGTCCGGATATAAGGGCATGCTTCATATCATTGCGCGCGGCATGCCGCGTCCGGACATGATCAAGAGAGAGCTTCGCACCTTGTATCCGAACCTTGATCTGGACGTGCTGCGCCCGGAAGATGATATCGCCCCGGCTATTGTGCACTGAGCCAGAAATAAGGGGCCCCGCAGGCCCCCCCAAGATCAGATCGCTTTTAGACCGTCGCGATACCGTCGCGCATTCTGTTGGTAATGCAAGGCAGAGGCCTTCAGCCCGGCGATCTGTGCCTCGGTCAGCTCGCGGACAATCTTGCCCGGGCTTCCCATCACCAAAGAGCCATCGGGAATTTCCTTGCCTTCCGTGATCAGCGCACAGGCCCCGATCAGACAGTTCTTGCCAATCTTCGCGCCATTGAGAACCGTCGCGCCCATTCCGATCAGGGTGTTCTCCCCGATCGTGCAGCCATGCAGCATCGCTTTATGCCCAATGGTACAGCCCGCGCCGATGCTCAAAGGATAGCCCATATCCGTATGGCAGACCGTGCTTTCCTGGATATTCGTCCCCTCGCCCACGAAGATCATCTCATTGTCACCGCGCAGCGTTGCGCCAAACCAAATGCTCGTGGCCTCTTCCAGCACAACCTTACCGATCACATTCGCATCCGGCGCGACCCAATAGTCGCCATTCTCCGGCAGAACCGGCGCGTGATCGTCCAAAGTATACAGCGTCATCCCTCGACCTCCTCGAATTCCGCCTGAAGTTTGCGCACGAAGCCCATGAGGCCCGGTTGTTGCGCACGTTTCAGCCGCTCCGCCGATACGATGGTCTTCAAGCGTTCGAAAGTCACGTCGAGATCGTCATTCACCAGAACATAGTGATAGCCATCCCAATGGCTGATCTCGTCCCAGCTTTGCTTCATCCGCTTGGCGATTACCTCGGGCGCGTCCACACCCCGCCCTTCGAGACGACGACGCAGCTCGGTGATCGAGGGCGGCAGGATGAACACCGACAGCACGTGATCGCGCAGCACGGAATTGGAGATTTGTTGCGCCCCCTGCCAATCGACGTCGAACAGAACATCGCGCCCCTCTTCGATCGCCTCACGGACAGGACCGGCCGGGGAACCATAGTAATTGCCGAACACATTGGCGTGCTCCAGCATCTCGCCTTCATCGACCATCTTTTTGAACTCCGGCTCATCAACGAAGTGATAGTGGACGCCATTCTCCTCCCCCTCGCGGGGGGAACGGGTCGTCGCAGATACGGAGAAATTCAGGCTCTCGTCCCATTGCATCAGGCGACGCGCGAGCGTGGATTTCCCTGCGCCCGAGGGCGAGGACAGAATAATCAAAAGGCCACGCCGGTCGGCAGTCATGTGCAAGATCTCCCCTGTGCCAATGCTTGATCCGTCCTTAGCAGCCCCTATGCGGCTTGGAAAGCAGGCAACCAATGAGACACCGCATGAAAAAGGCGACCTCAATTAAGGCCTAAATGCGGCACTTCAACAAAAAAGACTCAGCGGTATCGTTACAACCTACACAGCGAAAACGCTTCGCAACACCTCAAAGCGGACGGAGCAAAAGAGATGAAAATGCCACAACCTCAGTTGTGAAACCTCGGGAATGGCCTCGCGAGCCCATCGTGCAAGAAAAACAACGTCTTGTTTTACTTTTGCTTTCCATTTTTTGCACAGAACAGAAGATTACCCTTACGTCATTATGGGAATTTCCAATACGCCATCATTTTGTTTCATGTTAACCATTCGTTAGGATTTTCCACCAAATCAGGCAAGTTCGTGGCATATTCGGGTCAACAAGGCGACCAGCCTTCTGGTCAGACCAAAAATCAAATGCAACTGCGGGAACATCCGAGGCCATCACAGGCGTCGGAACAGTGTTCAGAATGACCTCCCGCCACCAAATGCACCCTTCGTAAGGGTCCCATTCAGGGTCCGGCCTGACACACCGGTCAAAGAGATAGGTGATGAGATGACAACGGAACATGCCAAAGGCTCGAATGTGGTTTCCCTGATGAACCGCTTGGGCAACGCTCACTTCCCGGCCCTGAAAACGGTCGAAGCCTATTGGGATGGGCTCCGCAATGGCCGCCCGGTGCCTGCCCGTTCAGACATTGATCCGCGCGGGATGCAATCTGCGCTTGAATACGCCTTCATCCTTGAACGCATCGCACCCGGCGTTGCCCGTTTTCGTCTGGCAGGCATGCATCTGACCGATCTGATGGGGATGGAAGTGCGGGGCATGCCGCTCACCGCGATGTTCGTCCCTGAAAGTCGCGCAGAACTGTCCGAAGCGCTTGAGGCGGTTTTTGCGACGCCCCAGATCACCACGCTCACCTTGAAAGCAGAATGCGGGATCGGGCGCGGTGCAATGGATGCGCAGATTTTGCTCTGCCCGTTGAAATCGGATTTGGGCGATGTGAATCGGATTCTCGGCTGCTTGCAGTCGCGCGGCGAGATTGGCCGGCAACCGCGACGCTTTGAGGTATCAGAAGTTCACTACCGTCCGCTTGTCGGCAACCCCACGGAACAGACCTTCGCGACACGCGGAAAACCCGCATCCGACGCGGCTGGTTTCGCCGACAGCAAACACGATTTCGGGAAAAAGAAATCCGACACAACGCATAAGGTCGAAGCGCCGCGCGCGAAACCGACGTTAGACGCAGGTGAACCGAAGCGTGGCAAACCGATGCTGCGCTTGGTGCGCAGCGACGACTGACGGATCGCTCACAGCCGCGCACCGTCCCTCGCGAATCCCCTCTTTTCGCTTTCAAAGCCAAGCCTCACATGCTCCTCTGCCCTCAACACAAGAGCATCGCATGATCACCTACGCCATCGAACCCGATCTTTCCGCCAATGAATTTCTTGCTCTGCTCGCAGCCTCCACGCTCGCAGAGCGTCGTCCGATGGATCAGCCGCAGCGGATCGCCAAGATGCTTGCGGGCTCCGATCTGATTGTGACGGCACGGGATTCCGCGGGTCATCTCGCCGGGGTGGCGCGCTCCGTCACCGATTTCGCCTATTGCCTCTATTGCTCCGATCTCGCAGTCGATCAAAAGTTTCAGGGGCGCGGCATCGGAAAAGCGCTCCTGCGCGAAACGGTCAAAGCCGCACCTGAAGTGAGAACACATCTGCTCCTGTCAGCGCCCGGAGCCATGTCATTCTATGCGGCGGCTGGCTATGAACCTTCCGGAAACTGCTTCATCTTCCATCGCGGGACATGAAAAAGCCGGACCTCAAGCCCGGCTTTCAATCATTTGATTTTCAACCAGATTACGCGGTTGCGGCAATCGTTTCCGGGGTCTGACCTTTTTGCAGCTCTTCGGCCACGAGGAAGGCAAGCTCCAGCGATTGCGACGCGTTGAGACGCGGATCGCAAGCGGTGTGGTAACGATCGGCCAGATTTTCGTCCGACACGGCACGCAGACCGCCGGTGCATTCGGTCACGTCCTGACCGGTCATCTCGAAATGCACGCCGCCCGGGATGGTGCCCTGATCGCGGTGCACGGCGAAGAATTCCTGCACCTCGGAGAGCACCTGTTCGAACGGGCGCGTCTTGTAGCCGCTCTCGGATTTGATCGTGTTGCCATGCATGGCATCGCAGGACCAAACCACATTGGCACCTTCTGATTTCACCGTCTCGATGAGACGCGGCAGGTGATCCGCCACCTTGCCTGCACCAAAACGTGCGATGAGCGTCAGACGACCGGCTTCGTTCTCCGGGTTCAGCTTTTCCATCAGAACCTTGAGATCTTCGGCGGTGGTGGTCGGGCCGCATTTCAGGCCGATCGGGTTCTGCACGCCACGGCAGAATTCCACATGCGCACCATCAGGCTGACGGGTCCGGTCGCCGATCCAGATCATATGGCCGGACCCCGCAATCGTAGCGCCGGTGGTGCTGTCAACGCGGCAGAGCGCCTCTTCGTATTCCAGCAAAAGCGCCTCATGCGAGGTGTAGAAATCCACCGTGTGCAGATCGTGGTTGTTCTCGGAGGTCATCCCCGCCGCTTTCATGAAATCGAGCGCATCTTGAATGCGGTTCGCCATGTCGCGGTATTTCTCCGCCTCATCCGATTCCGTGAAGCCGAGCGTCCAGGCGTGAACCCGGTGAATGTCAGCAAAACCGCCTTTGGAGAAGGCGCGCAGAAGGTTGAGGGACGCAGCAGCCTGTGTATAGGCCTGCAGCATGCGGTGCGGATCGGGTACGCGAGAAGATTCGTCGAAATCGAAGCCGTTGATGATGTCACCACGGTAGGACGGCAGTTCCACACCGTTCACGGTTTCGGTCGGGGCCGAACGCGGTTTCGCGAACTGACCGGCCATACGGCCGACCTTCACCACCGGCACTTTCGCGCCGAACGTCAGGACCATCGCCATTTGCAGCATGACCTTAAACGTGTCGCGGATTTGGTCCGCCCCGAATTCGGCAAAGCTTTCGGCGCAGTCGCCACCTTGCAGAAGGAAGGCTTCGCCGCGCGAGGCTTTCGCCAGATCACGCTTGAGCTTACGCACCTCGCCCGCAAAGACGAGCGGCGGATATTTGGCAAGCTGTGCCTCAACGGCATTCAGCGCGGCCTCGTCCGTATAGTCGGGCATCTGCACACGCGGTTTGTTGCGCCATGCGGTTTTCACCCAATCCGTCATCGTCTCTACTCCAAAACGGTTAATATTCTCCTCCCTCCCATGCGGCCGTTAGCGTTAGCAAACATGGGTGGTCTGCGGAGTTATAGTGGGCTGAGCGCTCTGAGAAAACCCAAAACAGTTGGAAAATGTCGCGCAAATCGAGAGCAAATGCCCATTTCATGCGCGGATCACGGTATTGGCGCAATGCGGTAAGCCGCACCATCAATGACAGAAAGGAACCAGATCGCGCCATCAGGCGCTTCGACCACATCGCGAACCCGTCCGGTTTCGGGCCATTGCCATAGGGTTTCCCGGTTCAAATCAGGTGTCATGACAGAAATATAGTCGAACTTGAGAGAGCCAATCAGGTGCGCCCCTTTCAGATCCGGAAACAACGCCCCGGAATAGATCGCATAGCCGGAGGGCGCGATGGATGGGGTCCATTGATGAGCGGGCGGCTCGGTGCCCTCAAGAGCGGTCGGTGCGAAACGTCCGCCGCCGTAATTCTCGCCATAGGTGGTGAGCGGCCAACCAAAATTGCCGCCCTTTATCACGCGGTTGATCTCATCTCCGCCCTGCGGCCCATGTTCATTGACCCAAAGCCGACCCTCCGCATCCAACGCCGCGCCTTGTGGATTGCGGTGCCCATAGGACCAAATCATCAGGAGCACGCCGTCCCGCCCAATGAAAGCATTGTCGCTCGGCACGGTCCCGTCCCGATTGAGGCGAAGCACGGAGCCGTTCGCCCGGCTCAGATCCTGTGCGGCGGATCGCTCCCCGCGCTCGCCAACCGTGAGGAACAGCGTTCCGTCAGGGGCCTCCACAATCCGCGCGCCAAAATGCTGCCCTTTCCGGCTGCCGGATTTCATCGCGAAAAGATCGTGAAAACCTTCGAGCCGCCCCTCGATCAGCCGCCCAACCCCGAGCGCCGTTCCGGCCCCGCCCCGCATCGGTTTGGAATAGCTCAGGAAAATCTCGCGACTTGTGGCAAAATCGCGGGGGACCATGACGTCAAGCAAACCGCCCTGCCCGTTGTCCCAGACCTTTGGCACGCCGGACACAGTCTTCAGTTCCCCATCTTTCAACAAGAGAAGCCGCCCATCGACTTCGGTGATAAGAACGCCCCCATCCGGGAGAAATTCAATCGCCCAAGGTGCAGAGAGCCCGGTGACGACGGGCGACACCTCAACGCTTCGTGTGCCAGCCATACGTTCCTTTGCCCCTCCCGGCATCGGCAGAGCGAAAAGCAGAAGACAGAAAACGATACGAAACATGGCACCCCCGGCGTAAGAACAAGACATACAAAAGGTAAGGCGTAGCCCTCAACGATCAACGCCGAAACTGAGTCGCCTCACATGTCGGCGGAAATGCACAGGCGAGACGGGAGGATCACGCCATCAAATCGCGCGGGATTGTCAGATTTTGAGCAAATGCACCAAAGACGTACAAAGAACGGAACGGCATATCTTTCCATCCAGTCAAAGCCCGTCTACGCTCCGGCCACAGAACAAGATACAAAACAGGGAGAATTCTCGTATGAAAAAGCTGCTTCTGGCTTCCACCGCCGCCACTCTTTTGTCTGGCGCCGCATTTGCCGAAGACGTCAAAGTGGGCGTCATCCTCGGCTTCACCGGCCCGATTGAATCGCTGACCCCCGACATGGCGGCAAGCGCGGAACTCGCCTTCAAGGAAGTTTCCGAAAGCGGTACTTTCCTCGGTGGCAGCACCATCACCCCGATGCGGGCAGACAGCACCTGTATCGACGCCGCCGCGGCCTCTGCGGCTGCCGAGCGTCTGATCACCGCTGACGGTGTCGTCGCGATCATGGGCGCTGACTGTTCCGGCGTCACCGGCGCGGTTCTGTCGAACGTGGCCGTGCCAAACGGTGTCGTGATGATCTCGCCGTCTGCAACCTCCCCGGGCCTCTCCACCGTCGAAGACAACGGCCTGTTCTTCCGCACCTCGCCGTCGGATGCCCGTCAGGGTGAAATCCTCGCAGATGTGCTTGAAGAAAAAGGTATCAAATCTGTTGCAGTGACCTACACCAACTCCGACTACGGCAAAGGCCTCTCTGACGCCTTCGCCGCGTCCTTCGACGGTGAAATCACCATCAACGCCTCGCACGAAGACGGCAAAGCCGACTACTCCGCAGAGATCGCCGCTCTGGCCTCCGCTGGCGGCGAAGTTCTGGTCGTTCTGGGCTATGTCGATCAAGGCGGCAAAGGCATCATCCAAGCCTCTGCAGACACCGGCGCATTCGACACCTACCTGATGGGCGATGGCATGTATGGTGACAGCCTGATCGCCGATCTCGGTGATCTGGTCGAAGGTTCCATGGGCATCGTGCCCTGGGCCGAAGGCGAAGGCACCGACGCGTTCAACGCGCTGGGCGAATCTGCCGGCATCAACGTGCAATCCGCTTACACGCGTGAATCCTATGATGCTGGCGCTCTGATCGCGCTCGCAATGGCCAAGGGTGGCGAAGCCACGAAAGAAGCCGTCGCGGCCAACGTCCTCGACGTTGCCAACGCTCCGGGCGAGCCGATCCTGCCGGGCGAGTTGGACAAAGCTCTGAAAATCCTCGCGGAAGGTGGCGACATCGACTACGTCGGCGCAACCAATGTCGAGCTGATCGGACCGGGCGAAGCTGCTGGCTCCTACCGCTACTACACCGTGACCGACGGCGCTTTCGAGACCGTTGACATCCGCTAAGAGGCGGCGTCACAGACGACACCGGCCCGGGGCGTTTGACGTCCCGGGCTACATTTATTATCCGGCCCGCTTGCCAAGACGTCGGAACAGACACGGGACATACATACATGATCGAAGTGCGTGATCTGCACATGCATTTCGGCGGTTTTCGCGCGGTGGACGGCGCTTCGCTCACGCTTGAGCAAGGGTCCATCACGGGGCTGATCGGCCCCAACGGCGCGGGGAAAACGTCGCTCTTCAACTGCATTGCCGGGGTTCTGACCCCGACCTCTGGACAGGTCTTGTTCAACGGCGAGGACATCACGGGCCTCAAGCCGCACGAGCTGTTCCACAAAGGCATTCTGCGCACCTTCCAGATCGCGCATGAATTCGGCTCGATGACCTGCCGCGAGAACCTGATGATGGTGCCCGCGGGTCAGTCGGGCGAGACGCTTTGGAACACATGGTTCGGACGCAAACGGATTGCCGACGAGGAACGCGCGCTGCGCGCGAAGGCCGACGAGGTCTTGGAGTTCCTGACGATTTCTCATATCGCGGATCTGAAAGCGGGCGAGGTTTCCGGTGGCCAGAAAAAGCTACTGGAGCTGGGCCGCACCATGATGGTGGACGCGAAAATCGTGTTCCTCGATGAGGTCGGCGCGGGCGTAAACCGCACGCTGCTCTATACGATCGGCGACGCGATCAAACGTCTCAACGTCGAGCGCGGCTATACTTTCTGTATGATCGAGCACGACATGGACTTCATCAAACAGCTTTGCGACCCGGTGATCGTCATGGCGCAGGGTCAGGTCATGGCGACCGGCTCCGCCGATGAGATCATGCAGAACGAGGCGGTGATCGAGGCCTATCTCGGCACCGGCGTGAAGAACAAGAAAACGGAGGAGGCCGAATGACTTTCCTCCACGCAAACGAAATGCGCGGCGGCTACGGCAATGGTGCGGACATCCTGCACGGCTGTACGCTGACGGTGCAAAAGGGCGAGATCGCTGTGATCGTCGGCCCCAACGGCGCGGGCAAATCGACCGCGATGAAGGCCGTCTTCGGGATGCTGAACCTGCGCGATGGGCATGTGCATCTCGACGGCGAAGACATCACCGGGCTCAGCCCGCAAGAACGTGTCCGCAAGGGCATGGGATTCGTGCCCCAGACCCACAATATTTTCCCGACCATGACGGTCCGCGAGAATCTTGAGATGGGCGCTTTCATCCGTGAAGACGATTATGAGCAGACCATCGAACAGGTCTATGAGCTCTTCCCGGCAGTCTATGAGAAGCGCGATCAGAACGCGGGCGAATTGTCCGGCGGTCAGCGCCAGCAGGTTGCCGTCGGCCGCGCTCTGATGACCCAGCCGAAGCTTTTGATGCTTGATGAGCCGACCGCAGGCGTGTCGCCCATCGTTATGGACGAGCTGTTCGACCGGATCATCGAGGTTGCCAAGACTGGCATTTCCATTCTCATGGTGGAACAGAACGCCCGTCAGGCGCTTGAGATCGCGGATAAGGGCTATGTGCTTGTCCAAGGCGCGAATGCCTATACCGACACGGGGGCCAATCTTCTGGCTGATCCCGAAGTCCGCCGCACGTTCTTGGGGGGCTGATATGCGACTGTCCTTTCCGAAAAAGACCCTCGCCGCACTTCTGATCGCTGTTCTGCCTGCCCCGGTCCTCGCCGTGGAGACCTGTTCGGTCATCGTGCAGGGCGGCGGCGCGCCGTGGCGGTTCGATCTCGAACAAGGCGACGGCGTCAGCTGCGCGCGGTATCTGCGCGAAGAAGGTGCTCATGACAGCACCTGCCTGTTCGAAACGACGGCGGAGACGACCAACACCCACCGCTATCAGCACAGCGACAGCAAGGCGTACTGGGATTTGCGCGATGACGGTGTGATGACCGGCTATATCGATGTAATGACCCAAGACCCAACGCCGGGGATCGAAATGCTCCCCTTTGGCGGCGTCTGTCAGGAGGTTATCTGATGGATCTTCTCAACGCACTGGTTGCGTTTACCAATTTCGTCGTGGTGCCGGCCACAGCCTATGGCGCACAGCTTGCGCTCGGGGCGCTTGGCGTCACCCTGATCTACGGCGTCCTGCGCTTTTCCAACTTTGCCCATGGCGAGACCATGTCCTTTGGGGCGATGGTCGTCGTTTTGGTCACAGGCCTGTTTAAAAGCTGGGGCATCTCGCTCGGCGTCCTGCCAACAGCACTGCTCGCCCTGCCCTTCGGCATCATCGCCACGGCGCTTTTGCTTCTGGCGACGGACAAGGTGGTCTATAAGTTCTACCGCAAGGTCAAAGCCGCCCCGGTCATGCTCGTAATCGTCTCCACCGGCGTCATGTTCACGATGAACGGGCTGGTTCGGATGATCGTTGGCACGGAGGATCGGCGGTTCTCAGATGGTGCGCGTTTCGTCATCTCCGCGCGGGATTTCAAAACCATGACGGGCCTCTCCGAAGGTCTCGCGATCAAAACGACGCAGGTCATCACCGTGGTCGTCGCAATGATCACCGTGGCGGCGCTCTTTTGGTTCCTGAACAAGACCCGCACCGGCAAATCGATGCGCGCCTATTCGGACAACGAAGATTTGGCGCTCCTGTCCGGCATCAACCCCGAACGCGTGGTTACGATCACCTGGATTTTGGTCGGGGCGCTCGCCACCATCGCCGGGGCGCTCTACGGCCTCGACAAGTCGTTCAAACCCTTCATCTTCCAGCAACTCCTGCTGCCGGTCTTCGCCGCAGCCATTGTTGGCGGCATTGGCAATCCGCTGGGCGCCATTGCGGGCGGGTTTGTCATCGCCTTCTCCGAAGTGACGCTGACCTACGCGTTCAAGAAAGTCGTGACCTATCTCGGGCCAGATAGCTGGGCGCCTGACGGATTGGTGCAACTGCTGTCCACCGATTACAAATACGCCGTGTCCTTCTCGATCCTCATCATCGTGCTGATCTTCAAACCGACCGGCCTGTTCAAGGGGCAAAACATATGACCCGGCACCGCGCTCCTCTTTATTTCGCCGCCATGGCCCTGCTCATTCTGGGCGTTGGTTTTCTTCAGTCGTGGAACTCGGCCCTGTCCATTCTCAACATGGGTCTGATCTCTGCGATCATGGCGCTCGGCGTGAACCTGCAATGGGGCTATGCCGGGTTGTTCAACACCGGCGTCATGGGCTTTGTCGCGCTTGGCGGTCTCGCTGTCGTGCTGACCTCCATGGCCCCTGTCCCCGCCGCATGGGCCGCCGGTGGTGGCCGTGTGTTTCTCGCGCTTGCCGTGGGAGCAGCCACCATCGTGATCGCGGCGCTCGCTTTCCCACGCCTGCCCAAAGGACGCATCCGTGGTCTTGTCATCGCAGCGATCCTGATCGTTGGCCTCTGGGCTTTCCGCTCTCTGTTCGATCCGGCCGTTGCCGCTATTGAGGCGGTCAACCCGGCGGTCTCCGGTTATCTCGGCGGCCTCGGTCTTCCGGTCATTCTGGCTTGGCCTGTCGGCGCATTGCTCGCGGCCGGGGCGGCTTGGCTGGTGGCCAAAACCGCGCTCGGTCTTCGCTCCGACTATCTCGCCATCGCGACCCTCGGGATTGCAGAGATCATCGTCGCCATCATGAAAAACGAGGACTGGCTGTCCCGCGGCGTGAAAAACGTCAACGGCCTGCCCCGTCCGGTGCCCTATGAGATCGACCTGCAACAGGCAGACTGGTTCCTAAATCTGATGGACAAGATCGGTATGGACCCGGTCACGGGTTCCTCCGTCTTCGTCAAACTGCTCTACGCCGGGTTCTTCCTCGCCGTCATCGTGGTGATCGTTCTGGCGATGGAGCTTGCGCTCAAAAGCCCCTGGGGCCGGATGATGCGCGCCATTCGCGACAATGAAACCGCAGCCGAAGCCATGGGCAAGAATGTCACCGGGCGTCACCTGCAAATCTTCGTCCTCGGTGCCGCGATTATCGGCTTTGCCGGTGCCATGATGACGACGCTCGATGGCCAGCTCACCCCCACAACCTATCAACCGCTGCGCTACACCTTCCTTGTCTGGGTCATGGTGATCGTCGGCGGTTCGGGCAACAACTGGGGTGCCGTGCTCGGCGGCATGCTGATCTGGTTCCTTTGGGTCGAGGTCGAACCCATCGGCGGCTGGATCGTGGGACTTCTAACCTCCGGGATGGAAGATGGCTCTGCGCTCAAGGCCGGGTTGATCGAACGTGTCGCCTATATGCGTTATCTGACCATGGGCATCATCCTTCTGGTCGTTCTGCGGTTCTCACCGCGCGGGCTTCTGCCTGAGAAATAACGCTCTGACCTTTTCAGAACCCAAATCCTGCAAGCCCCAACCGAGACGATAATCGGCTGGGGCTTGCTTAAAAAAACAGCGCCTGCCTGCGCGCAATCGCGAGATGGGGCTTTGCTGAAAAATATCTCCGCAAAGCGCCTCTCAGCCCCTATCCTCTCGGCATGTCGTAAGAAGTGATGGGCCCGTTTCGCCCGTAAATCGATTTCAAGCGAGGCCTCTACGTGAAATTGCTCACTGGCATCTGTGCCGCAGGACAGTCTGAACGCATGGGCTTCGACAAACTGTCGACCGCCCCCTCTCTGCATTCTCCCGATACGTTACTGAGCCGCGCCGTCTCTGCGGCCCGTGGCACGGATTTCATCGTCGCACTTCCGCCGGAAACTCACCCCTACCACCGCGCGCGCCGCGAGCTTCTGCGACCACATGATCCGGTCCTCATTGTTAAAAATGCCGCCGAAGGCGTGGCCACGACACTGAAGGCACTGGCCCGGCATGCCATTGAGGCGCATTATGACGGGCTCGCCATTCTCATGGCCGATATGCCGTTCATCACAGCCACGCATCTCGAAACTTTGGTGATCCTGTTCGAAACCTTCGACGGCTCCCGAATTGTGCGCGCGCAATGTCAGAACGGGCGGATGGGCTATCCGGTCATCTTCCCGGCAGCGGTCTTGCCCGATTTCGAAACTTTGACCGGGGAGCAAGGCATTCAAAGCTTGCTCGAACGCCATGGCGAGAAGCGGGTGCAGATAGCGTCGGACGCCCCGTGTTGGCATGTGAATACGCCCGAAGACTGGCGGCAAATGTAAAAAGGCGGCACTCAGTCCGCCTCTTTACCCCCCACTTCCAGCAATATTTAGTCGGCGAGCAAAAGCTGCGCCTCGTGTTTTTTCAGTGTCTTGCGCGCGGACGTATAGGCTTTCAGCCCGCTCTGCGTTTCCAGCTCAGGGAAAAGCGTGAAAATCTCTGTCCGCTGTCCGGCTTCCAACGCACCAAGCGATGAATTGCCCGGCTGGAACGTCTCCGTCCAAGCGCCGTTCGACAGGACAACCTCATGATTCTCGCACATGAAGTGAATATAGGTGACGGCAGACAGCGCGGGACGTGTGATGCCCGGCAGACCAACCAGATGTTTCGCGGCGGTCAGAACTTCGCGGTCTTCGAAATAGAGTGCGGCACGATCAGAGGTCAGAAGAACCCGGTGCTGCGGCGACACCATCAGGTCACGTTCCGGCAAACCATTGCCAAGCGCACCTTTCGCGATCATCACCGGGATCAGGTCGGTTTTGCGTTCAACCTGTTCGACCGTAAGCTCTTTGCGACCAGTCCAGACAATCGATTGCGAACCGTTGTCGCGGGTGAAGATCTGATCCCCTTCCTGCAGGCTTTCGACGGCAACTTCGCCGCGTACAGTCGCGATCAAGGAGCCCGGCGTGAAGCAGATACAATGATCGTCATGCTTCGGAGGTCTCGGATGATGATGGTGGCGTGAACCCGTCATAGCAGTCCCTATGCGTTACCTTGCCCCTGCCGTTGGCGGAAAGAGCCTAATCGTTGATTTTGGAAAACGATCCCTTCGGAACTGCCCACCCTAGGATCCTGTTTTTTCTGCACTTTGAAGTGCTTGACTTAGAGTAAACGAGCGGTGGCTATCTGCATAGACACATTTTTGCCCCATTTTCGACACCCTGACGACAGAAATCAGCGCCTCTTTCATCGGCCCCATTTTTAGACTTCTTTCAGGAGCCAATGACTGCCTATTGGCGCTTTTGTTAATAAAAACGCCAATAAAACCTAAATCTATTTGCATCTTGCGAAGAATTACACGTCATTGGCGAAGAATCATCCCGAGAGCCGCGCACAAAAAAACTGCTTAAATTTTACGCTCTCAGCGATCTTAGTTTCGCTCGCGGAAACTTTTAATAAATCTTTGATAGTTTGTTTCCGTTTGAGAACAGGAACCCCGACTCGCGGGGTCCCGGACAATCGCATCGCGCCCCAAAAATCAGGACACGAGAATCTCCGCTTCATGCTTGCGGAGAATCCTGCGCGCCGCGCCAAAAGCCCCACGGCTCGACACCTCTTCCAACTCCGGGAAGAGTGCAAAGAGTTCCGCACGCGCTTCGTCGCCAATGCCCGCAAGGGTGTAATCTCCGGGCTGGAAGCTTTCCGACCAAGTCCCGTCCGACAGAACGACTTCATGCCGATCAAACATGATGTGGATATAGGTCAGACGAGAGGCTTCGACCTTGTCCACCCCATCCATCTTGGTCAGGTGTTTCGCAGCCGCCAGAACCTCATGCTCTTCGAACAGGAGCGAGGTTCTCTCGTTCACGATCAACATCCGGTGGTTCGGCGACACAAGCATGTCCCGCTCCGGCAGTCCCGCACCAAGCGCCCCTTGGCGAATAAGCACCGGGTTCAGCTCAGGTCGCGCCTTAAGATCAGCGGCAGACAAGGTCTTGCGCCCGATCCAGCGAATTTGCTGAATGCCGTTGTCACGGGTGATGACTCGATCGCCAACCTTAAGTTCTTCCACCAACATCTCCCCACGCGGCGTCGCGATCAGCGTACCGGGCGTGAAGCAGGGAACGATTTCCTCGATGTTGCTGTAGTTGATATTGGCATATTCATCGGTCCCGGCATTGTAGAGCTGGATCTGACCATCGTAGCCATTGCCGTCGCTGTCCGGGTTCTGAACATGGTTGGTGATGACCCAGCCGTCCGCCATCAGCTCGGACAGATCGAGCGTGTCCCAATCGACCCCGCCATCGCCACCTTGAACGGTGGTGTTGTAGACGCCGGAGGTCACATCCGTGAAGGTCACATAGATCGTGTCCTGATCGTCGCCACCATTCAGGACGTCATTGTCTCCTCCGCCGTAGATGGTGTCGTCATCTTCACCGCCATAGACCGTATCGGTCCCCGCGCCCGCGTAGATTGTATCGTCATCGATACCGCCGTCGATATAATCGTTGCCGTCGCCGCCATAGATCAGATCGTCATCGTCCTGACCGTAAATCGTGTCATTGCCAGCGCCGCCGTCGATGACGTCTTGGCCGTTTTCGACCTCGTAGTCGTTCTCGTCGTCGGGGATGTTGAGGCTGTCCGGGTAAGCCGGGTTGAGACCGCCATAGATGGTGTCATCTCCGTCGCCGCCGTCGATCGTGTCAGAGCCTTCGCCGCCGATGATCGTGTCATCACCGTCGCCCCCAAGGATCGTATCGTCGTCATAGCCACCATCGATGTAATCGTCATCCGCGCCGCCATCGATATAGTCGTCATCGTCGCCGCCATAGATGATGTCATCGCCAGCGCCGCCGTAGAGCGTGTCCTTGTCATTGTCGGGGTCTGCGTCATCCGCGAGATACGGGCCATAGCCGCGATCCGGCGTGCCGTCTTCGCCGCCGATGATAATGTCATCGCCGTCGCCGCCTTCGATATAATCCTGACCATCGCCGCCATCGAGATAATCTGCGCCGCCAGCGCCAAGGATGGTGTCATCGCCGCCCATCCCCCAAAACTCGTTGGTATATGTGTCGGAGGCATCCGTGCCCTGACCGTCGAAACCAACCAATGTATCGTCATATTCGGAGCCAATCACACCGTCGATGCCGCCCTCGATCGTGTCATTGTCAGCATCACCGCCGGAGAGAACCCCGGTCGCGAGATTGACGCTCACCGCAGCGGCAGAATTGGAATAGTCGATATTGTCCTGACCCGCGCCGCCGTTGAACGTATCCGCGCCCGCACCGCCGATGAAAGTGTCATCGCCCGTGCCGCCCGACAGATAGTTCGTGCCAGCATCGCCTTGCAGCGTATCGTCCCCCGCCTCGCCATAGACGGTGTCATTTCCTTCGCCCGCAAGAACCGTATCATCGCCGCCGCCCGCTTTGATGATGTCGTTCAGACCGTCGGCGCTGTCGACCATATCGCCATCCGGATCACCGGTGTAATCAACGTCGATGTAATCGTTGCCAGTTGTGCCCTCGACAATACCATCTCTGGTCGGATTGGTTGGTTCGCAATGCTTGCCCGAAGTTCTATCCCTCATTGTCTCTCTCTTCTCTCCAGCCTGCTCCGCCGGAGCAGTTTCCTCGTCACACAATGGTTGCGCCCGGAACAGACCGGGGCCAACCCACTCCACGCGTCAGCGCGCGTACATCGTCATGGAAAAGACACGACCAGAAACAGCCTTCACCATGACGATCCGTCACGGTGATCGACGTTGCATCACCTCAAGCAGCAGATTGGTTCACCCCAACCCATTTTCCACATCAGTCACACTGATCGATATTCTCGATACGAATACCACGCGCGCGGCCACCCCCATGGCCTTCCTGCGTCCCAACCGGGCCCCTTCTGGATATTCCAAAAGAGCGCCGTGGAAACAGGGAAAATGGCAAAAATGTGCTCAAATATGGCGCACCGAAAGTTGAACACATTTTCGAAACCCGTTTTCGAGAGGGATACATCGCTCAACGAAACCCTTCTAAATGTGTATTTATATATTTATTTACTGATACTTAATGTCATTAAAAAACACAATTCGACCAACCCTAGACAGGTTAACCTTGAAGATAAAAACATGCCGAATTGAGCGCCCAAAAGACGGTCAGAATGTGGCATTTTATTGACCATCTCCACTGCAAGGAACCAATAGGCCATTATCGGCACTATTTACCCGGACACGTCAACAATTGAGTCATCCGATCACGAATCGAACACCAGAGGACAGCCCCCAGATCAGGTGTCCGAACGACACAACGCGACTGGGCGTTTTTCAAAATTTTGGGAAATGGTACCCGTGGCCGGACTCGAACCGGCAAGGCCGCAAAGCCGGGGGATTTTGAATCCCCATCATGCGGCTTTTAGGGGGTTCTAAGGTCTTCTTGTAAGCACACAATATTCAGCCTATATAATGACTTACACGGCAGTTAATCCCCCGTTGGTTCTATGGGTTTCTGCTTACATTGCTTACACAGCGCTTACACGGAACACTGAAATGGCCGAAAAACTCAAACTGACGAAAGCGGCAATCGCCAACTTGCAGCCCATAAGCGGCAAACAGGTGATTGTGTGGGACACCGAGTTGCGTGGGTTCGGGGTGAGGATCAGCGCTGGGGGTGCCAAGTCTTATATATTGCAGAGACGCGCGGGAACCAAAGAGCGGCGAGTCACGATCTGCCGCGCAGAGGATGTGGCACCAGATGCCGCCCGGAAAATGGCTCTTGGTATGGTGGCCTCATTCGCGGCTGGTGTTGATCCGGTCGCGGAGAAGCAGAAAGCCAACGCCCGTGGCATGTCCCTGTCTGACGCTTTCACTGCGTATAAGAAGGCCCCCAAACGCGGCGGCAACGGGCGTGGCGAACCAAAGAAGCCCCAGACGATCCGAGACATTGAGAAGGCCGAGAAACGGTTTGCCAAATGGATGAACAAACCCGTCACCTCGATCACGGGCGATATGGTGGTGAAGAAATACGACGAAATTGCCGCCACCTCCCCCGCACAAGCCGCACTGGCAATGCGCTATCTCCGCGCCGCCTTAAACCACATCAACACGGACCATGACGACGACGACCCCATTCTGGCGCGCAACCCCGTGGATCGCCTCTCACGCGCGGCAAAGTGGCAAGCGCCAAAACGCCGCAAGAACCACATAGCGCCCGCAGACGTCCCCGAATGGGTCGAGACACTCAGCACCGCCCTGATCGGCCTGAAATGGGAGCGTCAGCACCGCACTGCGCTCCTGTTCATGCTATTGACGGGATGCCGTCACGCCGAGGCTATGGGCAATGAAAAGGACGGTTATGCGCCTTTGCTATGGTCTGACGTGGATTTACACACTGGCACAGTGACGTTCCGCAACACGAAGAACGGCACGGATCACATACTCCCCATCGGGCCTAAACTGGTGAAAATTCTCAAGTCGCAAGCGGCATTCAGTGGTGACGCGGTGTTTAGCGACAAGGACGGCAAATTGCAGGAAGATATGAGATCGGCCCTTGCCCGCATGACGGAGGCAACCGGGTTTCAAATTTCAGCGCATGACTTGCGCCGCACATTTATCACAATGGCGACGGAGGGGTGCGGGTTCTCCCTGACGATGGCGAAGCGCCTCGCAAACCACGCAGCCACTGGTGACGTCACAGAAGGTTATATCCAGATCGGCCACGCGGAAATGCGCCGCGCCATGGAAGCAATCGAACGATTCGCGCTGATTCGGATTTCATGAACACAAAACAGCGAAAAACGCGATTTATCAAAATCGCACAAGTCGATTTCAAAAGCGCACATATTCGCAAACCCCTTGTTTTATGGGATTTGAAGGACTTCTAGTCTCTTTGCGCCGACCATAGTCGCTAGTGTAAGATAGAACCACGGCAAATAAAAAGGCCGTCGAACCGGGTGTTGACGCACCCAAATTCAAACCGGCCTCAACGAATGTGGAAATTCGCGTTGAGGACATATTAGAGGAAACGGAATTATATGTCCAATTCTTTTTCAAATACGCCAGTCACCCTCCCTGCCCTCCTAACGCAGGATGAGGTAGCGGACTATCTCCGCATCTCGCCCAAAACACTCGAACGCGACCGCTGGCTCAAACAGGGCCTCCCGTTCATCAAAGTCGGGCGATCCGTCCGCTATCGCGCGACAGACATCGCGGCGGTGATCGGAGCCTGATCACATGACATTACAAAAAACGCGAATGAACCTCGCTGACCATCGGATCGCGTGAGCGGACACCTTGCGCAAATTCATCAGTCGCACCGGCTCCTTGCCGCCGCGTGAGGTGTACAAACTCCACCCTGCTTTCGAGCAACTGTGCGATGTGCTGATCGACCGGCGCGCATCGTGGGACGGCGCGTATGAGGACGAAGCGCTTGCAATTCTGCGTTCCTTTTTCCACGACGGGGAGCATCAATATTGCCTCGGCGGGACCGCTGCGGATCACATCCGAGACCGCGACGAAGCGCTAGCGCAATGGCGTCAAAATCCGCAAGGTCGCCCGTCCAAGTGGCGCGAAAATTACCGGCTACGGACATACCTGGCTGAGTTGCTTGATTACGACCGCGAGCCGGAAGACGAGATGGAGTGGGATGTATGGCGGCAGATCAGCCATGCGAACTACGTCCCACACGTCCTCGACCTGACGTGCGAGGCAACGTGGCGATGAGAGTTATTAACTTTGGCCCCGCCGCCACCCAAACGGCAATCGACGCGTTCGCCTCGGATTTCATCTATGGAACGAAGGGTCAGGCGCAGGACGCACCTGCCCTGACCATGAGCGCCGCCGATCTTGCGGGCAAGGCAATCCCGGAGCGCCATTGGGTAGTGTCTGACGTGATACCTGATCGCCAAGTGACCTTGCTCTACGGTGACGGCGGGACAGGTAAAAGCCTTTTGGCTATGCAACTTTCGGTTGCCGTGGCGTTGCGCGAAGGGCGCGAGTTGCAATCATGGCTTGGCGTTCCCATCGTCGGGGGCGGAGCGGTCTATATAGGGGCCGAAGACGAATTAGACGAAATGCACATTCGCCTTTCGGATATTCTTGTCGCTAATAACGCCACCTTTGACGATGTGCCAAACCTGCGGATTTGCTCACTGGCGGGCGAAGACGCCCTCATGGCGGTTGAAAAATCCCCACATGCGCCGCTTGACTTCTCGCCTTTGTATCACCGCGTAGAAGAGACACTAAAGCAGCACAAGCCGAAGTGCGTAATTTTGGACACGCTCGCCGATATGTACCCGGCGAGTGAGATCGACCGCCCGAAGGTGCGGCAGTTTGTTAACATGCTGAAACGGCTTGCCATTACATACGATTGCGCAATCGTCATGCTGGCCCACCCTTCCAAGTCAGGCATGGCGTCAGGCCGTGGCGACAGTGGCTCGACAGCTTGGAACGGGTCTGTGCGGTCGCGTTTGTATTTCGAGTTTGTTGCCAATGATGACGGATACATCGAGGACTACGACGCCCGCCGCCTGACGGTCATGAAAAACAATTACGGAAAGTCGGGGCGTCGTTTCGACGTCCGGTTTACTGACGGTTTTTTCGCGGTCCAGCAAGGCGAGAGCCAACTCGACCGGCAAGCCGCCACCGCAAAGGCGGAGCGTGTCTTCATGGCGCTCTTGCGTCAACTCACAGAGCAGGGCCGCAACGTTAACTCCAACGGCGGTTCGACCTATGCTCCCCTCGTTTTCAGCCAGCACCCCAACAGCGAAGGGATCAAAAAAGCAATGTTCAAAAAAGCAATGGAAAACCTGTTCTCGGCGGGTAAGATTCACAACGTGGAAACGTCTCGTTCCACAAAAATTATGGAGAAATGATTATGAGTGACGAAAACGAATACATCCAGACACTTACTAAAATTCTAAACTCACAAATCGCAGAGAGACGCGTAGTCGCGTCAGAATGGCGTGAGAGTTCAGACACGATTGCCACGATTGAGGACTTGGCTGCACATCAAAGGCGTATTGAGGCACTTAAAGCGGCCATCTCTGACGAACAAGCGATTGCGAAGGGCGAAAAGCCAACATCCTTTGGATTTTTCTAGCCCCCCTTCCCAAATAAAATAACCCCCCGCCATGACAGCGAGGGGTCGGAGTGCGCTATTTGACAAAGAGTGTGGCGGCGGTAAAACAACAGGCCGTGTAAACCAAAAACCCGCCGCCACATCCTTAATTTACATGCTGCCACCCTCTGGCGCAAAATTAACGATCTGCGCCGCTTTATCGAGATCAACGCCAGCCTCTTTCGCCATCGCCATCGCTTCCACGATCTGGCCCATTGCCCTAGCACGGCCACCAGCGTCAAACGCTTGGAGAGGTCGCATAACGTCGATGGTGACAGGGGTCCCAAGTTTGTCAGTAGCCTCTTGCGCCATCAGTTGAGCCACAGGAGCAAGGCCCCACTGAGCGAGGTGGCGTTGAGCCTCACGCACAAGCGGCCCCGTGGTGCCAGTATCCATCAAGGACGGCAAAACACCATACACACCGCAGATCGAAGCCCGTGCAGCCTCAAGAGAAGACACAGGAGCAACGCCAGACAGATCGGGCGTGGTCGATTGTGGCTTCCAATCTTGCGCAGGTGCTGGACCACCCGCCGCTTGTACCTGAACAGATTCACGCATAAGGACGCGGCCACGTTTTCCCCGGAAGCCCGCCCCCAGAGTTTCGAGGTCTGTCCCTGCCGTTTCTGGGAATGGCACGATTTGAGAACCAATCGGCGCGTTTTCATACACCTCGGCCAACGTGGTTTCTACACTGTGCAGCATTCCAGCCGTCAAGCTGGCACGACGCAGCGGTGACGTCCCCTGCCACGGTGCCGCCGCATCTGAGCCAATACGGAAGTGCAGAACCTCGCCCGCCAGCACCGTTTCCGTGCGAGACCCGCCAGCTTCCGCGATTGTGACGCGGTACGCGCGGGGCTTGCCGTCTTTGGTGGAAAGCGTCCAGTCAGACACCGGCACAAGCCCCGTTTCTCGGATCAAGAACACAGCTTCACCCCGCAACGCCAGAGCGCGCCCAGCGAGCGTTAGAGAACGTGCGTCAATCAAGTCGGTGCCGTCCACATCGGCAATGCCCAGACCGCCCTCCCACAACGCCACACAGGTTTGAACCGTGGCAGTCAGGTCACCTTCGCCGGTTCGGCCCGCAACGTATGCCGCGCGGTGCATCATAAGATCATGAGTGTATCCACCACCTGCGGAGCGGGTTTCTTCCTTGCGCTTAAAAAAACCAAACATATTAAGCCCTCCGATATGGGCGGAGCAGGTCAGCCGCCCCGGAATTGATTAGAGCATTTGCGGCCCAGTTTTCGGAACGCGAGAACCCCGCGACAATATCGCCACCCACGTTGATTGAATGCCGCGTATGGGACGTATGACCACCGAAAAGTCCGTTATCCGTGATCTCGGCGCTATACTCCGCAAGACGTCGGAACGCTTCCAGAACCCCAGCCGGACAGGTCACACCATCGCCCACAGTTGCCGTGATCCGGTGCGGGCCGGTGTGGTCAAACACAATTCCACCATAAGGTGAAGAGTCCGCCGTAACCGTTTCATAAGTCTCGCCGTTCCAGACGTCCACAGAAGCCACCACAGCGGGCGTGAGAGGGGCTTTCCACTCCCCACAGCCCTCGGCAATCCAAACCACCTGACGCGGCGTCCAGCGGTGCGCACAGTGGCCCTCTATGCGTTGCCACAGCGCATCCTTGTCGAGAGCGTCAGCAGCATCAGAGAGACCCGTCACGGTCGGATAGGACGCGGGCAGGTCTTCGGTTTGTTTGAGTGTCACCGCCAACGATATGCCCCCCGTTTTGGAGTGATGACGCCGCCCTCGGACTTCTCCCAAGAGCGGGCTTCCACTTCGGTTTCGTCATAGGCCGGGCGGGTCACGAAACTCAGTTCGTAGAGAAGCGCCGCCCAAATGTTCCGAATGAGCGCCAGCCCTTCGGCAGGGTCTTCCTCCTCCACCGTTTCCGCATCCGGCACAGTGCGCTTTGGGGGAATACGGAACCCCGGCGAGATGCCCATAATCAAGCCCGCCTCAAAGGACGCCAACCAATCTTGCCACCACGTCGTACGTTGAACCTCTGGCGTGATAATGGCCTCAAACGTCAGTGCGTCGTCAGCGTCATTTAGGATCAACGTCCCAGCGTTTTTCGACGCCAGAGGCTTGTCATAACTATGCCCAATAAGAAGGTGAATCTCTTCTTTCGGTTGCTCGACCCGATAGGCGAAAGCGCGGGGTTGAATGACTTCCTTGCGAGGGCGACCAGTGCGGCCACCGTCGGACAGAACAGCACGTTTGCCGTAGGGAAAACGGCCATGGAGCCGCCGGGTTCCGTCCCCAGCGGCTCGAAGTTCAAGCCCAGCATTATCAGAAAAGCTGGTCAGCATTTAATCACCCGAAGTTGCTCAGGATACGGGTTTGCATCCCACGCGGGACAGTGAAGTCCGCCGTCACAAGCCCGGTCAGAACCAACGCGCCGCTGCCCGCTTTCGTGTATGGATCGCGGATCAAATCGACCCCGCCATAGAGACCAAGATACCCCGGAGCGACGCCTTGAACCGTTGCCGTCATGATAGCGGTGCCAGACGGAACGACATTTGAAATCGCCGGAGCGCCAACGTGTTTGGTCAGGCGGTCCCACTCCGAAACGGCAGTCCCAGATACAAGCGTGTCATCGAGGTCAGACCACATGGCCGGGGTGATACCCAAATTCACAGCGTCAGCCGAAGAGATCGCGTTGGCTTCCATGAATGCCACCACCTCAGCACGGAAAGCCGCCCACGTCACCGCAGCCGCAGCCATATCGGTATCATTAATCCCATAGGTCGCAGCGCCCGGAATGACGCCAAGCGGTTCGCCCGATGCACCAGAGCCGTTGACCACCACGCGGTCGATCTCTGCGCCGATCACGGCATTTAGGTCACGCTTAATCGCCGCTTCGAGACCAGCGCCAGATTGTTTGAGCGCCTTGCGGGAAATGACCATCTGCGCACCGCCCGTTTGATCCGGGGAAAGACTACGCTCAGTCGTCTGATACGCCGATGCCGCACCCACAGCCGCGAGTTCGTCAGTTTGCCAACCAAACACCGCGCCAGCCGTTGCGACCGGAAACCCGACCTCACCTTGCGCGATCTGAATAGACTGAACGCCCAAACGGGACGCGACAGACGCCGGGAACAGCCGGTCAATGATCGGACGAATTTGTTTCGGGTTCGGCAGATCAGAACCAGAGACCGTTTCACCCGCACGGGTTTCGAGTGCAGCATACGGAATTGGGATGCCTTGATAGCCTCCAAGAGACCGCATTTCCTCGACAACTTCTCGCGTCGCACCGTCCAGCGCGCGGCCTTCATCAAGCGCAAACGCGATCTGGCGCAGTTCAAACTTATCAACCAGTTCGCCCCATTCACGATCCGAACGGGTTTCAAGTTCCGCGCCAGCATCGCGGCGTTCCGTGTCCTCGGCGATCAGCGCGGCACGATATTGAACTTCATTCTTGGAATACTCAGCGTCGAGTTGTTCCATCGACCGAATTTCGTTTTCGTCAGGATTCGTTTTGCCAGAAAGTTCCGCCAGATTTTGGCGAATTTCAGACTGACGTTTTTGCAGTTTAACGCTTTGCAGCATAGAAAATTCCTCGCAGTTATAACCGAGGAAAGTTTACCGCGCGGGGGTATTCTTGAGCAAAGAGGACCACTTTTCACGCTCAGGGTCAGGTTTTCCGAGGCCAATCTCAATGCGGGTTTTCTTCGCGTGGCAGGAGCCGCAGAGAGTTTGCAAATTGGAAAGTGTAAACGCCAGTTCCGGCGCGTGGCGGATAGGCCGGATGTGATCCACCTCAAGACGCCGCCGTGATCCGCACTGCACGCACTTCCACCCGTCGCGGTCCTTGGCTTGCTTCCGCACGGCTTTCCATTGCTCGGTTTTGTAGATACTGGAACCGTGCCGTTGCCATCGACTTACACCCATGCCGCAGCCCTTGCCTCACGCTTCGGACGGTTCACCATCCTAGCCCCTTCAGCCACGGCCACCACGGTTGCAGCCGCCGCGTCAATGCGGCCCAGAGAGCGGGCCTTTGCCAGCTTATGGTTTCCCGCAGGGTCCACCAACGTGATCGCGTCAGCGAATGCAGAGCGCAACAGCAGCGACGGCACCGTGCGCACCTGACCTTCGAACAACGCCCGCCGGAACCGCTCAATGTCCTCGGCCCCGTCCTTCCATCCGAACCCGCGCCAGATGAAAGGCACACGATCCAGACCCGCGCCGCGCATAGCCTCTTGAAATTCAGCGTGCCGGAAGCGGTCGCCAACGATACACGCAATGCCCTGTCCGTCCGTCATCTTCACAACGTCAGCCAACCACCGCCCCACAGGCACGGTCGTGTCCCCCATCGTCGTGAGTTCGCCCCGTTCGTTCATTTCCAGATAACGCCCTTTGACGCCATCCGCCGACCCACGATCCGCCAGAGACGGTTTGCACGGGAATGTCCCCACAGCCTCAAGACGCCCCGTCTCAGGCCAGTAAAGCGCTGCCGCAGACATAGACCGCGACCCGCCCAGATCGACGCCAAGGACGCACGGTCCCTCTCTTGCGGGAAGTTCATCGGGCGCAACCTCAGCCGCTAGCCATTCATCAACCGTGACCAGCACCGATCTATCCTCAGTGCTTACACGTTCGTTTCTGTTGAGGTTACGGAAAGAAGACAGCGCAGACCCGCCACGCGCAATCGCACGTTCAGCTTGCGAGACCAACCAGTCAGGCGTTGAACCGATACCTTCCTTAGCGCCGGGGTTCGCGATCAGGAGCGATTCTAGATCGTCAGCGGGCAGGCCAAACGCGGGGCGATGTTCCTGCACATAGGTGCCAGACGGCGGTTCGTCCAACCACTGTGAGAACGTGTTTGCATCATCCGGGGCAGAGGTCGAGATAATGAGCGCACGGCCATCTCGCTTGCCCAGACCGGACAGAATGGCGTTTTCGAGGTTGTCCCCCTTTTCCGGTTCCCATGCCGCCCGTTCATCCAAAATACAGAGCGTCGGCGCGCCGCCCAGAATGGATTTCCCATCCGCCGCAATACAGCGTGCCAGACCGCCACCGTTGCCGCTATATTCAATCTCAAGTTTGGACCCGCGCCGGATTGTGAACAACTCTTGCTCGGATTCCGGCAGTCCCTCGACGTATCCAACAATAAAGTTGAAAGCGATTTTCGCTTGGTCTCGATTTCGGGCGGCAAGGATAACCTCGCGCTTTGGCTGGTCCGTGAGTTCCCCCATGACGTCAGCCAGAGCCAGACCCGCAGACAGCGCCGTCTTGCCGTTACCGCGACCGATTGACAGCACCCCAACCATCACGCCAGACTTGAGCGCACCGTTTATGAATTTCTTTTGGTATGACGCTAATTTGACGGGCTTTCCTGCCATTTTCCCCTCTGGGATCGTCAGGTTTTCGAGGAATTTAATGGCCGCCGCCGCTTGTTTCGTTGGTCTTGCCATCAAATTTCCCCCGATTTTTTGGGAGAGAGAAAGGAAGACCCCGCCCCGCGACACCCCACCCACGCAACAAAATTACCATTGGGACCATTGTAGACGCAATAATCTTGCAATGCATCACCCATTGACGAACAATTTATAAAGCACAGCTTGTCCGGCAGGTGCCACGGCCTCGACGGACGTCACCGGCACACCATCCCACGCCGCATCGCTTGGCGCATCCAAGAACGCCTCCGCCCCGTCAATCATGACTTGGTCACTCTTAGTCGGCGTCACACCCTCCACCGCCACCAACAACCGCTTGCCAGTAACACCGATGAATGTGCCGCCCGCATCCACCTGTTTGATCGCCGACTGCATACCCGTAAGACGATGATACTCATAGGACGTCACAGGGTCGTATGCTGGCCCGCTGGTCGTGGTCTTACGCAACGCAATCACCAGCCCAAGGTCCGGGCCACCCAGCGCCTTGGCAATGTCATTAGATAGTTTAGACCACATGCTTTGATTGCTCCTCTGAAATAAACAGCGCGATCTCTTCCCCATCCACACCCGCCCGCTTGGCGTACAGGGCGCCTAGGGTGAGTAGAGAGCGCGCCAGAACCACGTTACGGGTCTCGGGGTAGCGCACCCCCACAAAGGCCGTCATGTCGTCGTAGATACGCCGTGCACGGTAGTCCTCCAGCTTGTCCAGCGAGGTGGCCGCCAAGTTCTTGAGCGGCAGTTTGTGCAGGTTGTTGAGCGCCTTTGTTGCGCCAAACTTCCCCAAGTTACTGTTCTGCCACTTCATTCCATCACCCGCATTGCCGTCTCTGTGCAGTATATCAGTGGGGGTATGACTGACGCTAATCGAGGTTCTTTTGGGGAGCGCGGGGCGCTCTAGCGCCCGCGCATCCCATAGGGGGTATAAGGGGGATGTGTGTGCAGGGGGGATGTAAGGGGGATGTAAGGGGGATGCACGTTTTTTAAGGGGGGGGATGTAACGGGTATGTAAGGGGGATGCAGGGGGTATGCACACCCCTAATCAGTGGAATCAGAGTGGGTGCAGCACAAGAGTGGCAGAAATAATTTTCAGCACGGGTTTGGTTTATGGTGCTTACATAGTGCTTACACAGTCACCCAAAACAGAAAACGCCGCCCCGGTCGGAGCGGCATTTTTTCTTTTAAAATCAATTGGTACCCGTGGCCGGACTCGAACCGGCAAGCCTGTTACAGCGGGGGATTTTGAATCCCCTGTGTCTACCAATTCCACCACACGGGCAGAGCGCCGTTATCCAGCGCAGTAAAAGGCGTTTAGCCGAGGCGTTCGGCGAGGTCCAGAGGGATAAGCGCCGAACGACAAGAAATTTTCCGGACCCGGTCCGCTTTGCAGCGCATATCTCAGAGCTTGCTCGCCGAGAACGTGTCGCAAGCCGAAAGCGATCCGTTTTTGTAGCCCGTCGCGAACCAGCGCTGGCGCTGATCAGAAGTGCCATGGGTGAACGTATGCGGCTGCGGCACGCGCCCGGCGTTTTTCTGAAGCGTGTCATCGCCAATCTGCTTGGCCGCATTCAGTGCTTCACGAATGTCGCCATGCTCGATGGAGCCAAATTTCTCATCCGCCATTTTCGCCCAAATCCCGGAATAACAATCGGCCTGCAGTTCGATCATGACAGACACCGCATTGCTTTCCGTTTCCGGGGCTTTGGCGCGGTAGGCATTGGCTTGCCCCAAGATGCCAAGTTCGTTCTGCACATGGTGCGCCACCTCATGCGCCACGACATAGGCCTGCGCAAAATCTCCGCCTGCGCCAAGCTTGCGCTCCATCATGGTGAAGAAATCCGTGTCGAGATAGACTTTCTGGTCGGACGGACAATAGAACGGCCCGGTCGCCCCGGAGGCGGAACCGCACGGGCTTTGCGTCACACCTTTATAGAGGACGAGGATTGGCGGGATATATTCGCCGCCCAGTTGATCAGAGAACACCTCGGTCCAAATCTCTTCCGTGTCGGCCAAAGTGACGGACACGAATTGCGCGGCACGCTCGTCGGATTCGGTGATCTCGACGCTCGCACTGTTGCTTGAAATGTCCTGCGTGCCCTCCAGCAATGGGGTCACGTCGATCCCGAGCATATACCCGATCACCACGATGGCCAGAAGACCAATGCCCCCGGCCCCGCTCACGGCTTTGCCGGAGTTCATCCGCCGCCGGTCTTCGATATTGCGCGAGCCGCGCCGCCCCTGCCATTTCATCGCTCACCCTTTCACTCTTTGATGCGCTCACAATACCGTCAGGCCAGCGCCGAACAAGACCTCACGCTTGACCCGGCTCAGGGAATGAGGCCTAAAGAGACAAACAAAAACAGAGTGGGCAGATGATCAGACGGCTTTACACATGGACCATGTCGCTTGCGGAGAGCCCGCATGCGCTTTGGGCACTGGCCTTTGTCGCCTTCATCGAAAGCTCCGTCTTCCCGATTCCGCCCGACATTCTGATGATTCCGCTCATCGTCGCCCGCCCGCGCGAGGCGTTTAAAATCGCCGGGATCGCGACAGTGGCCTCCGTACTGGGCGGCATGCTCGGTTACTGGATCGGCCATGGTGCCTTTGAGACCATCGGCAAGCCGGTGCTCGAATTCTATGGCAAGGACGCTTATTTCGACGATTTCGCCGCCAAGTATAATGACTATGGCGCTTGGGCCGTCCTGATCGCCGGGGTGACGCCCTTCCCCTATAAGGTCATCACCATCCTGTCCGGCGTGACCCATCTGTCCCTGCCCGTCTTTATCATCTCCTCGATCACCGCCCGCGCGATCCGCTTCTTTATCGTCGCAGCGCTGCTGTGGAAATTCGGCGATCCGATCCGCGACTTCATCGAGCGCCGCCTCGGTCTGGTCTTCACCCTTCTTGTCCTGCTCTTTCTGGGCGGCTTCTATGCCGTGAAATACCTATGACCAAGCCAGCCTCTCCTTTCGCCCCGCAGCAACCTGCCCTCGCCGCCACACTCGGCTCACTTGCCATCCTCGGCGGGGCTTTCATCTTTCAGTCCCTGGGGTATGCCCCCTGTGAAATGTGCCTGTGGCAACGCTGGCCGCATGCGGTTGCCATCGCCATTGGCATCCTCTTTGTGATGACGAAAGCCCGTGGCCTGACGCTTCTCGGCATGCTGGCAATGCTGGTTTCCGCCGGCCTCGGCCTCTATCACGCCGGTGTGGAGCAGAAATGGTGGCCCGGCCCGACGTCCTGCACCGGTTCGGGCGATGCCTTGTCCGGCCTCTCCGGCATGGATCTTCTGCCGTCTGCGGGCGATGCAACGCTTGTGCTTTGCGATGAGATTGTCTGGGACACTTGGGGCCTCGGCATCACCATGGCCGGGTGGAATTTTCTGTTCTCGCTGATTTTCGCGGCACTTTGGTTTGTCGCATGGAAGAAGGCTTGAGCTTTTCGCAAAGACACCCCATCTTGTGAGTATGAGCAAAGCAAGATCGAGCAAAACCGTCATCCCCTTTCCCGCCGCCCGGCGTGGGCGCAAACGGGTTGGCGGTGCTTTGGCCGATGCGCGAGCGGAAGCCCTCAAGGCGCGGTTCCACAAGGTCTCGAAAGCCTCGCAGACCGGCGATGCCACCACCCCGCTCAAACGGCTTTTGAAACGCTTCTGAACTGCACCCTTTCTTATAGGTCCACCGTCAATGGACTGTGAATTCCCCGACGCAATTGCGCCACTCGCCCGGCGCAATGAGCTTGCGATGGGTGAACTTCACATGGTGCAGCGGCCCCTCGATATTCTCCTGCCAAAACTCGATGAATTTGAAGAGCTTTGGATAATCCGGCGCAAGATCGAGAAGCTGCCATGAAAACGTGTTCAGCACGCTTTCATAATCCGGCATCCGATAGGTGAATTCCGCGAGCGTCAGCCCGTAACCCGACAGCATCATTTCCGTGTCGCTCATCTCCTGAGACATATGCGTGATCTCCTGTTGGTGCGGCCATTTTCGACCTGTTTTGTGCCTCCCTAAAAAAATCCTGCCCAATTTTCCAAATCTGTCAATGAAAACCATTCTAAAACAATGTGTTATCACTCGACCGCGCTGGCTGCCGCTGATCCGCTTTCAGGCAGACGCATCCGCCATTGCACCCCATATGAGGTATGGGGTAAAGTGTCATACAACGAGATACGGGACAGGCTCCCGCAACACAAAGACAACAGGCGGACAACGTGAGCGATACACCCGAAACCCCTGAAAACACACCCGAAAACGGTGATGAAACAGCACGCGAGCCGATGGCTTGGGCCGGACCGAAGGTTTCCATCACACATGAGATGAAAACCTCCTACCTCGATTACGCGATGAGCGTGATCGTGTCCCGCGCGATCCCCGATCTGCGCGACGGGCTCAAGCCGGTGCACCGGCGCATCCTGTTTGCGATGAACGAGGCGGGCAACACCCATGACAAGCCCTATCGGAAATCCGCGCGCGCCGTGGGTGACACGATGGGTAAATATCACCCGCACGGCGACTCGGCGATCTATGACGCCCTCGTGCGGATGGCGCAGCCCTTCTCCATGTCCTTGCCGCTGCTTGATGGTCAGGGCAACTTCGGCTCTATGGACGGCGATCAGGCTGCGGCCATGCGTTACACCGAAGTCCGCATGGACAAACCTGCCGCCTATCTTCTGGCCGATATCGACAAGGATACTGTCGATTTCGAATTGAACTACGACGGCAAAGACAAAGAGCCGACGGTGCTTCCGGCGCGCTTCCCGAACATGCTGGTGAACGGCGCAGGCGGGATCGCGGTTGGTATGGCGACGAACATCCCGCCGCACAACCTTGGCGAAGTCGTCGATGCGACGCTGGCTCTCATCGAGAACCCGGACATTTCGACCGAGCGTCTGATGGAGATCGTCCCTGCCCCGGATTTCCCGACGGGCGGCATGATCCTTGGCCGGTCCGGCGCGCGCAAAGCCTATCTCGAAGGCCGTGGCTCTGTCGTGATCCGCTCCAAGACCCGCGTCGAGGAAATCCGCAAGGACCGTTACGCCATTGTCGTGGACGAGATTCCCTATCAGGTGAACAAAGCCTCGATGATCGAGAAGATCGCCGAATGTGTGCGCGACAAGCGGATCGAAGGCATCGCCCACGTTCAGGATGAATCCGACCGCAACGGTGTGCGCGTCGTGGTCGAGCTGAAACGTGACGCAACCGCCGAGGTTGTTCTGAACCAGCTCTTCCGCTTCACGCCGATGCAGACCTCTTTCGGCTGCAACATGCTGGCGCTGAATGGCGGTCGACCGGAACAACTGACGCTCCGCGCCTTCCTTGAGCACTTCATCACCTTCCGCGAGGAAGTGGTGGCGCGCCGCACTGCCTTTGAACTGCGCAAAGCCCGTGACCGCGCTCATATCCTCTGTGGTCTGGCCGTGGCTGTGTCGAACGTGGACGAGGTGGTCGCGACCATCCGCTCCTCCGCAGACGCAGCGGAGGCGCGCGAAAAACTCATGACCCGCCGCTGGCCGGCGCATGAGATTGCCGATTACATCCGGCTGATCGACGATCCGCTGCACAAGATGAACGACGACGGCACCTATAATCTCTCCGAGGTTCAGGCCCGCGCCATTCTCGATCTGCGCCTGCAACGCCTGACCCAGATCGGCGTCAAGGAAGTCACCGACGAGTTGGTCGAACTGGCCGCGAAGATCAAAGACTATCTGGCCATCCTCGCCTCGCGCGAGCGGATCATGGAGATCATCTCGAACGAACTCACTGAGGTCAAAGAGCTGTTCGCCGTGCCGCGTCGCACCGAGATTGCCGACTGGTCCGGCGACATGGAAGACGAGGACCTGATCGAGAAAGAGGACATGGTTGTGACCGTGACCTCTTCTGGCTGGGCAAAACGCACGCCGCTTGCCGATTACCGCGCACAAAAACGCGGCGGCAAAGGTCTGTCGGGCATGGCCACCAAAGATGAGGACGTGATCACCACGCTCTTCGTCGCCAACACCCACACGCCGCTTTTGGTCTTCACCGACGACGGGATGGCCTACAAGCTCAAAACCTGGCGCCTGCCGCAAGGTGGCCGGACGGCGAAAGGCAAGCCGCTGTTGCAGATTCTGCCGATCCCTCAGGGTGTCTCGATTGCCGCGATCCTTCCGATTGACCGCGACGAGAAAGACTGGGATGACCTTCAGATCGTCTTCGCCACCTCGAAAGGCTCTGTGCGCCGCAACCGCCTGTCGGATTTCACCAATGTGAAGTCGAACGGCAAGATCGCGATGAAATTCGAAGGCGATGACGAAGGCACCCGCCTGATCAACGCCCGGATTTGCGACGAAAATGACGACGTGATGCTGGTCACGTCCGGCGGTCGCGCCATCCGCTTCCCGGTTCCGGACGTGCGCGTGTTCAACTCGCGCTCCTCGACCGGCGTGCGCGGCATCAAGCTGGTGAACGAGGGCGACGAGGTCGTCTCCATGTCGGTCATCCGCCATTTCGAGGCCGATCCGTCTGAGCGCGCCGCCTATCTCAAGATGCGCCGCCAAATGGCCGGGGCCGACGATTCCGAGGCCTCGGACGAGGATGAAGAAGTTGCCGAAGGCTCCATCTCCATGGAGCGGTTCGAAGAGATGAAAGCCGCCGAGGAACTCTTGGTGACCATCACCAAATCAGGTCTCGGCAAGCTCACCTCCTCGCATGATTACCCGGTCCGTGGCCGCGGCGGTCAGGGCGTTGGGGCGTTCAAACTTTCGACCAAAACCGGGGCTCTGCTCGCATCCTTCCCTGTTGGACTTGAAGACCAGATCATGCTCGCGACCTCGAAAGGCCAATCGATCCGCTGCCCGGTGGATGGCATCTCCTTCCGCTCGCGCGGAGCTGGCGGCGTCAAGGTCTTCAACACCGGCAAAGGCGAAGAAGTCGTCTCCGTCGCCTGGATCGCGGAAAGCGATGAGGATGACGAGAGCGAGACCAGCGAAAGCTAAGTCACAAAGGCCCGCCAAGCGCGGGCCTTTTTCTTTTCAAATATGTTTTTCCACGCTCTGATCTCTGCATGCTTTCCATCGCAGAGAGCCTCGGCATTGAGGCCGCTCAAACTGTATAAAAAATAGGCGGATTTTCGCGCATATACGCACAGAATCGCCAAAAACAGATCACACAGCCCAACACTCCCTTCCCAATCCAAGCTCAAATGTGTGTCAATCATACATTCCAAAAATATCTACATAATGCCTGCCATCTAGGATGGCGTAAGATTACCCCCTAAAACAATTAAGTTAACCCATTGTATTAAATTATATTTAGGAAACCCATAACACTTAATTTCCAAATTTCAGCACAGTCGTAATTGCTCTCTGCACAACCCGAGGACCTCAACTCCGCAACTCCATTTGTATGCTCAGAGGTATCTGTAAAAATGCACAGAAACAGGAAAAAGCGTTGCGAAAAGATTACACGCGATCTTTTATTTGCATGTTTTTTCATCTTTTCCGCGCAATTCTATCGCACCTCATCTGGCTGAGGACTATGTCCGCCGCACGGAGACAGCAGCGTCATAAACGCCGCTATCTCCGTGAGAAAAACCCAGAAAAGAGATCGTCCTACAGGACGATACGAGGAAAGAATTATGAAACACCTTATGATCACGACCGCTCTGGTCTGTGCCGCATCTGGCGCTGCATATGCAGGCGAACTGACTTACGGCTCCGCTGGCCACCTATTTTGATGTTGATGACAGCGACTTCCAAACGCTGTCCGGTGAATTTGACTACGTTTCCGGCAAACTCTCCTTCACCGGCGGCGCAGGCTACGTGACCGGCGACACCGACGACGCTTACGTCATCGATGTGACCGCAGGCTACGCCATCATGCCCGGCCTGACCGTTTACGGTTCGCTTGCATACGCCGACCAAGACAACGCTTCTGACGAAACAGCATACGGCCTGGGCGTAGAATATCAGACTGCCAACTATGGCGTTGCCCTTGACTACATGTATTTCGACGAAGCTGACACAGATGTTGTGACCCTTGGCGGTTACTACGGCTTCGGCGCATCTACCGTCTACGCAGCCTACACTGACGCCGACGATGCAGAAGGCTATATGCTCGGCTACACCTACGAAGCCAGCAACTGGGACTTCGATCTCGGCAGCATCTGGGCCGACGATTTCGACAATGGCCTGACCGCCATCGCTTCGTCCTACGACATCAACGGCACGATCACCCTCGGTGTTTCCCTGCTGTCCTACAACGAAGATTTCGGTGACTACGGCCTCGCAACCTTCGGCGGCACTTACAACTTCACCGACACAGTGTCTCTCGAAGCCAACTACGTCACCAGCTTCGGTTATGACGACAACTCCGATGGCTTCGGTCTGGCTCTCAAATTCGAAACCGGCTCCCGTCGTCTGCGCGTGATGGATCAGATCGATTACCTCGCATCCGACACCACGCCGCTCTACGACCTGCTCGACTACTGATCGCAAAAATCCCTCTTAAATATCAGGCTTAAGAGTGAGACGGCCCCGCAATATGCGGGGTCGTTTTTTATTTGCCTGCCCATCTCAACATCCCCCAACACCGCCACGACCTCCCACAAGCGCGACTTTTCTCTTTCCTCCCAATCCGACAAAAGCTACATCCCGCATCATGACACAGAACACTCTTCACATCGTCGGTGGCGGCATGGCTGGCTCCGAGGCCGCTTGGCAAGCCGCCAATCTCGGCATCAAAGTCGTGCTGCATGAAATGCGGCCCGAAGTTGAAACTTTTGCCCACCAGAGCGGCAAATTCGGCGAGATGGTTTGCTCCAACTCTTTCCGCTCGGACGATGACGAACAGAACGCCGTTGGGCTTTTGCATTGGGAAATGCGCGCCGCCAACGGGCTGATCATGGCGACGGCGGACAAGTTCAAACTGCCGGCCGGTGGCGCTTTGGCCGTGGACCGCGAGGCCTTCGCGGAACATGTGACTGAGACGCTCATGGCGCATCCGAACATCTCCGTCGAATACGGCGAGATCACCGAACTGCCTTCTGAGGGCGCATGGATCTTCGCCACTGGCCCCCTGACATCCCCCGCGCTTGGCGAGGCCATCGCGAAGGAGACCGGCGCGGACCGTCTGGCATTCTTCGATGCCATCGCCCCCATCGTCTATGCGGAAAGCGTGAATATGGATGTGGCGTGGCTGCAGTCGCGCTATGACAAGGGCGAGACCGAGGAAGAGCAGAAAGCCTATCTCAACTGCCCGATGACCAAGGATCAGTACGAGGCTTTCATCGATGCGCTTCTTGCCGCAGACAAAACCGAGTTCCACGAGGGCGAAACCGCGAAATATTTCGACGGCTGCCTGCCGATCGAGGTCATGGCCGAACGCGGTCGTGAAACCCTGCGCCATGGTCCGATGAAACCCATCGGCCTGACCAACACACATAAGCCCGAAGAAAAGGCCTATGCGGTGGTACAGCTGCGCCGTGATAATGCTTTAGGAACGCTTTATAACATCGTCGGATTTCAGACTAAAATGAAATACGGCGCACAGACCGAAGTGTTCAAAATGATCCCCGGCCTGGAGAATGCCTCCTTTGCCCGACTGGGTGGCATCCACCGCAACACCTTCCTGAATTCGCCCACCTTGCTCGATGATCAGATGCGTCTGAAATCGCGCCCGAACATCCGCTTCGCCGGTCAGGTGACGGGCGTTGAAGGCTATGTGGAAAGCGCCGCGATGGGGCTTCTGGCCGGACGTATGGCCGCAGCTGAACTCACAGGCCGCGATCTTCCGCCGCCGCCTTTCACCACGGCCATGGGCGCGCTGATCAACCATATCACCGGCGGTGCAGACGCAAAGACCTTCCAGCCGATGAACGTGAACTTCGGTCTCTTCCCTCCGCTCGATGGTATTCGTGGCGGACGCAAGGGCCGAAAAGAGCGCTACAAAGGCTACACAGACCGCGCCAAAGAAGAATTCAATCAATGGCTTGAAGGGCAATCCTAATGCCCCTTGTGACCCGGTTCGCTCCCAGCCCCACGGGGCCATTGCATCTGGGTCACGCCTTTTCCGCTCTCACCGCCTACCAGCGCGCCCAGGAGCGGAACGGCACCTTCCTCCTGCGTATAGAAGACGGCGACACGTCGCGCTGCCGCCCGGAATGGGAGGCTTTGATCTACGCCGATCTTCGGTGGCTGGGCCTCTCATGGTCCGAGCCTGTCCTGCATGTCACGGCGCGCGAAGACATCTATGCAAACGCCTTGCACCATCTCAACGACCTCGGGCTGATCTACCCCTGTTCCTGCACCCGCCGCGACGTGATCAATGCGCTCTCCGCGCCGCAGGAAGGTGCGCCTATGGGGCCGGACGGGATCATCTATCCCGGCACCTGTCGCGGGCGCTCTATGGACAGTTTCCAACCCGGTGAAGCCATCCGCCTCAACATGCGAAAAGCTGTGGAATATCTAGGAGATGTGTCGCGTTTTTCATGGCAGGAAACCGGCCCCTTTGAAACCGACACACACCACCTTGACGCAGCGCAACTGATCGATGGCGTCGGCGACATCGTCCTCGCCCGCAAAGACCTTGGCACCGCCGCCTATCACCTCTCTGTGGTTATCGACGACGCAGCCCAAGGTGTCACGGAAGCCGTGCGCGGCGTGGACCTGATGGAAGCGACACAGATCCACAGGCTGCTGCAAGCGCTTCTGAACCTGCCGGAGATCGCCTATCACCACCATCGATTGATCCGTGATGAGGACGGCAAACGCTTGGCAAAACGCACCGATGCCAAGGCAATCTCGAAATTCCGGGAAGAAGGTCTCAGCCCGGAGGATGTAAAGGCGATGATCGGCTTGTGAGTATTTAAAACAGCAAAGGAAACTGCATCCGTCTCCTTTGCTGCCAAAAATACTCAGGCCATGGGTTCCATCAGCTCGACCGCTTCCCCGTCCCGCACGGCGCGGTAAAAGCAGGAGCGACGGTTGGTGTGACAGGCCGCGCCGGTTTGCTCAACCAGCACCACGATGCAATCGCTATCACAGTCGAAACGGAAATCGACCAGTTTCTGCAAGTGCCCCGAGGTCTCGCCCTTCACCCAAAATGACTGGCGCGAGCGCGACCAGTAGGTCACCTTGCCGGTCTCAAGCGTCTTGCGCACGGCCTCTTCATTCATCCAGGCCATCATGAGAATCTCGCCGCTCTCATGGTCCTGCGCGATCGCCGGGATCAGCCCCTTGTCGTCATATTTCAACTGAGCGGCATCGAATTTGCCGAAACTCTCCTCGGAACACATGGGCTGTCCTTTCCAACCGGGGGCGCATGCCCTATCTATGGGCTCCGATCCTGAAAGGCAAACCATGTCCGCGCAATCCACCACAGAGCTCGCTCAACTCTATTCCGGCACGCTGCTCGCGCTGGCGGCAGACACCCCGCATACGGGGCGGCTGGATGCGCCGATGGTTTCCGTGAAGGAACGCGCCCCGCTCTGCGGCTCCACTGTCACCGTCGATATGGATATTGCGGACGGCCGCGTCAGCCGGTTCGCTCAGGACGTGAAAGCCTGTGCTTTGGGACAGGCCTCAGCCTCTGTGCTCGGCCGTCATGTTTTGGGCCGCACGGAGGACGAGCTGACCCGCGCCCGTGATGAGCTGACTGCATTTCTCAAAGAAGGCGGCCCTGTGCCGTCCGCCCCGTTCGAGGGGTTCGAGGCGCTTCTCCCCGCACGCGAGTTCAAAAACCGTCATGGCTCGATCCTCTTGGCGGTCACTGCCGCCTGTCGCGGGTTCGAAATCCTGCGAAATCAAGCCTGACTTAACCGATCTGTAAGACACTTAGATCATGATCCGGTGCAGTCCGGAGGTTTTCATGATTCCAAATCCAGAGTTCGATCGCGCCGTGCCCACAGACACGCGCCTGACCCAGCTTGCCGAATATGCCGGTCGTCTCGGGTTCGAGGTGGTCGATATTGCGGGCTTTCTCGAGACGGTCGATCAGCAATCGCAAAACCAGATCAAGACACTTGGCGAAGCACAAAGTGCCGCCTCCGCCGTCATGACCGCGAACGGTTCTGTCCGCAGTGCACTTGAAACCGTAACGGGGATCATGGACCAGACCCTTGAAAAGGTAGAAGGCTCCGTCGCTTTCGTCCGAGAGAGCGGCCAGAAATCGCAAACCGTTGCCAGCTGGGTTCAGGATCTCGCCGAACGCATGGAACGTGTCGCAACCTCTTTGGAGGCGGTCGAAGCCAACAATGCGCATATCTCCGACATCGCACGACAAGTAAACATTCTCGCCATCAATGCCAAAATCGAAGCCGCGCGCGCGGGAGACAGCGGTCGTGGCTTCGGCGTCGTGGCAGAAGCCATCAACGAGTTGTCACAGAAAACCGCCCGCGCGGCGGAAGGGATTGAGGACAACATTTCGACGCTCTCCGACTGGATCGGACGGCTGCGCGAGGAGGCCGGAACGGTTTCCTCTGAGGCCAGCCATGTAATCTCCACCGCGTCTGACGCCGATCATGCCCTCGCCGACATCGCGGACCGGGTTCGGCAAACCCATGACGCCACGCGCTCCATGTCGCAAGAAACCGAAAACGTGCATCACGCCGTCGAAAGGTTTCAACCCGCCTTCGACACGATCGGGGCCGCGGCCCGTCAAATCGCAGAAGGCATCCACACCACGAATACCCGCGTCGAGAAGCTTGTGGACACATCTGAGACGATCTTTCAGACCGCCGTCGCGCTCGGCGGGGCAAGCGACGATATGCAGTTTATTGAGAAAACCCGGCAAGCTGCGGCGGAGATTTCGGACCTCTTCGAAACCGCGATTGTATCGGGACGCATCTCCCGCGCCGATTTGTTTGATCGCACCTACACGCCCCTCGCGAGCACCAGCCCGACACAACACATGGCGCGGTTCACCCAGTTCACCGACGAGGTGCTTCCCTCCATTCAGGAACGAATGCTGTCCCTTGATCCGAAAGTGGTGTTCTGCGCCGCGATTGATCCGAACGGTTACCTGCCGACACATAACAAAGCGTTTTCTCAGCCGCAGGGCAAAGACCCCGAGTGGAATGCTGCCCATGCACGCAATCGACGTATCTTCGATGATCGCGTCGGTCTGAAAGCCGGACGCAACACCGCGCCCTTCCTGTTGCAAGTCTATCGCCGCGATATGGGGGGCGGGAAATTCGTAATGATGAAGGACGTCTCGGCCCCCATCCTTGTGAACGGGGAACATTGGGGCGGCCTGCGCCTCGCCTACACGTTCTGATCGTGCGATCCAAAAAGAAACCGCCGCACTTCCAAAGAAGGCGGCGGCAGTCTGATCTGATATCCACGCTGTCAGGTGGGGGGGGATACATCCACCGCTGACAGGAACAGGTGAGGGTCAGCACGCGTGGGACGGGGTCAGATCACAGGCAGACTGGGAGGGTTTGACGTCAGAACAGCGCCGGCAGGGATAGCCCCCCAACAAGAATGACCAACAGTGCGATGGCGCCAAGCATGTCTTCGAACAAGGTGGCTTGAGAGCGGGAAACGACAGATTTGAGATCTTGGATCATGGCATCCTCAGCAACGTGGTTAATGACTTGTTGCTAGTTTGTTCTCATTTTAACTGAGTCCTGTAAAGAACTTTTTGGGAACATTTGCGAACAAAATGTAATTCCCCCAGGAGGAATTCACCTAACCCACTGAAATCAAACGGATCGCTTCATCCTTACCCATCAGCCACAAAAGAACACGCACGGCCGCGCCGCGTTCTGTTTTGAGTGTCGGATCATCATGAAGGAGTTTGCGCGCATCCGATTGCGCCAGAGCCATCAGCGCGGATTGCCGCTCAAGATCGGCCACCCGAAACCTCGGCAGGCCCGATTGCGCCGTACCCAAAACATCCCCCGCCCCGCGCATTGCCAAGTCTTCTTCTGCGATACGGAAGCCGTCTTCGGTCTCGCGCAAAATCTCCAACCGCCGCCGCCCGGTCTCGGTAAGAGGTGGTTTGTACATCAACAGACAGGTCGAGGCGACATCCCCGCGCCCGACCCGGCCGCGCAGCTGGTGGAGCTGCGCCAAGCCGAAATGCTCGGCCCGCTCAATCACCATGATCGACGCGTTAGGCACGTTCACCCCGACCTCGATCACCGTCGTCGCCACAAGAACCGCAATCCGCCCGGCGGCAAAATCCGCCATGGTCCGGTCCTTGTCTTCCGGCGCCATCTGGCCGTGGACAAGCCCGACATGCCCTTCCCCCAACACCGCGCGGAGCGCTTTGAACCGCTCTTCGGCGGCCATCATGTCGACGAGTTCGCTCTCTTCGACCAGCGGACAGACCCAATAGGCCTGCCGCCCCTGCGCAATCGCGGTTTTGAGATGGGCCACCACCTCATCCATCCGATCAATCGCACTCAACGCGGTTTTCACCGGCGTCCGTCCGGGTGGTTTTTCATCCAGAATGGAGACATCCATATCCCCATATTGCGCCAAGGACAGAGACCGCGGGATCGGTGTCGCGGTCATCACGAGCACATCGACCGCCGTGCCTTTTTGGGACAGTGCAAGGCGCTGCGTCACACCAAAGCGGTGCTGCTCATCGATGATAGACAGGCGCAAATCATGAAACGTGACATCGTCTTGGAACACCGCATGAGTCCCGACCAGAATATGAATGTCACCACGTTTGAGCGCCGCAAGTTTCTCTGCGCGCGCGCGCCCCTTGTCCCGCCCGGTCAAAAGTTCAAGCACCACACCCGCAGCTTCCGCCATCGGGCGCAGCCCCTCAAGGTGTTGACGTGCAAGGATTTCCGTCGGGGCCATCATGACGCCCTGCCCGCCCGCTTCGACCGCGACCAGCAAAGCCATCAGCGCAACGAGCGTCTTACCAGAGCCGACATCCCCCATCAGCAACCGGTTCATCCGTTGTGCTGCGGCCATATCTGCGGCAATTTCCTCCATCGCGCGGGCCTGCGCCCCTGTCGGTCGATAGGGCAAAGCCGCCAGCACCTTGCCGCGCAGCGCACCGTTCCCGACATTTTCCCGCCCTTTGCCGCGTCGGACCTGCGCCCTCGCCAAAGCCAGCGTCACCTGATGCGCGAACAATTCGTCATAGGCCAAACGCTGCCGCGCCGCGCTTGTCGGAGAGATCTCGTTTTGAGACAACGGGCGATGGGCCTGCGCCAAAGCGGCCTCGAAATCCGGCCAACCTTCCCGCGCCTTCAACGCCGGATCGACCCATTCCTCCAACTCCGGAACAAGCTCCAAAGCCGCAGCGCTGGCCTTGCTCATGGTCTTTTGCGTCACCCCCGCCGTCAACGGATACACCGGCTCGTACCCCGGCAGGCCATCCGCCTCTTCCGGCGACAGGATGTGATCGGGATGCGGCATCTGAAACTGGCCGTCGTACATTTCAACCTTACCGGAAATCAGCCGTCGCTCCCCGACCGGAAGCTGCGACGCGATCCAAGACGGCGCGCCACGGAAAAACACGACCTGAAACGCCAGCTCGCGATCTTCAACAATCACCCGATACGGAAGGCCTTTGCGGCTCGGCGGTTGATGGCGCAGAACGGTGACTTCGACGGTCGCGATGGACCCCGGCACCACCTCGCGCAAACTGTCGCGCCGCCGCCGATCCACCACGGCATTGGGCAAGGTGAACAACAGATCGCGTGGCCGCTCCACCCCGAGCGCAGGCATAAGCTTTGCTGTTTTCGGCCCGATGCCCGCAAGCGTCTCAAGCCCCGCAAACAGCGGAAAAAGGATATCCGGCCGCCCCCCGCTCATGCGTCCCCGATCAAGGCAAGCCAGCCGTCTTCGTCCAAAAGCTCAATCCCAAGATCGCGGGCTTTCTTCTCTTTCGAGCCGGCTCCCGGACCCGCGACGACCAAATCGGTTTTTGCCGAGACCGAGCCCGACACTTTCGCGCCAAGCGCCTCGGCGCGGGCTTTGGCCTCCGAGCGGGTCATCTTTTCCAATGTGCCAGTGAAGACGACAGTTTTCCCGCTGACCGGGCTGTCATTCTTGGGCTTTTCGGCCTCGATGGGGTTCAAATGCGCGACCAGACGGTCGATCGAGGCGCGTTCGGCCTCTTGGTGAAACGTCGTGATCACGGAGGTCGCCATGACATCGCCGACACCGTCGATGGAGAGCAAATCTTCCCACTCCGGACCGCTTCCGACCGTGGCTGATTTCATCGCCTTTTCAAACGCGCCCCATGTGCCGTAATGCGTGGCAAGAAGGTTGGCGGAGCTGTCGCCGACATGGCGAATACCGAGGCCGAAGATCAGTTTGGCCAACGGAATCTCCCGGCGGGCATCGATGGCATCGAACAGGTTGAGGGCGGATTTCTCGCCCCAGCCTTCCCGGTTCTTCAATTGCGACAGATTTCCGGGGCCGAATTTTGCTTTGAGTTCAAAGATATCTGCGGGCTCTTTGACCCAGCCATCTTTATAGAACTGCTCCACCTGTTTCGCACCGAGCCCCTCGATATCAAAAGCCCCGCGCGAGACGAGATGTTTTAGTTTTTCCACCGCTTGCGCCGGGCAGATCATCCCACCGGTACAGCGGCGCACCGCGTCGCCCTCTTCGCGAATGGCGTCCGATCCGCACTCCGGACAGGTTGTCGGAAACACGTATGGCTCTGCGTCGGGCTTGCGTCGGGCAAGATCGACATCGGCGACCTTCGGGATCACGTCGCCGGCGCGGTAGACCTGCACCCAATCGCCGACGCGAATGTCCTTGCCGCCACGAATGTCTTCGCCCTTGCTGTCGAGGCCTTTGATGTAATCCTCGTTGTGCAAGGTCGCGTTGGACACAACGACGCCGCCGACCGTCACGGGCGTGAGCCGCGCCACCGGGGAAAGCGCGCCGGTACGGCCAACCTGAATGTCGATGGATTCAAGTTGGGTCCAGGCAAGTTCCGCCGGGAATTTATGCGCGATGGCCCAACGCGGCGTGGTCGAGCGAAAACCGAGGCGATGTTGCAGATCGAGCCGATCGACCTTGTAGACCACCCCGTCGATGTCATAGCCCAGCGTCGCGCGCTGTGCCTCGATCTCGTGGTAATGGGCGATCATATCGCTGATGTCGGTAAAGCGTTTGGTCAACGGGTTGGTTTGAAACCCGAGGGCCGCAAGCCGCTTGATCGCGCCCGTTTGGGTATCGGAGAGCGGCTCAGAATGTTCGCCCCAGGCATAGGCAAAGAATTTAAGAGGGCGCGCGCGGGTGATCTCCGCATCGAGTTGCCGCAATGACCCCGCCGCCGCATTGCGCGGGTTGGCGAAGGTCTTGCCGCCACGCTCAGCATGGCGCGCGTTCAATGCCTCGAAATCGGCATGGGACATGTAGACCTCGCCGCGCACCTCAAGCACATCGGGCGCACCGGTCAATTCTTGGGGGATATCTTCAATGGTGCGGGCGTTGGCAGTGACGTTTTCGCCCACCTCGCCATCGCCGCGGGTCGCGGCGGAGACAAGCTTGCCCTGTTCGTAGCGGAGCGACAGGGACAGCCCGTCAATTTTCGGTTCCGCCGTATAGGCAATCTCCCCCGGAGCGCCGAGATATTTGCGCACGGAGCGGTCGAATTCCTGCACATCTTCGTCGTCAAACGCATTGGCCAAAGACATCATGCGAACGGCATGGGTGATCTTGCCGAAGCCTTCGGAGGGAGCGGCGCCGACCTGTTCCGTCGGGCTGTCGGAGCGCTGCAGCTCGGGAAACCGCGCCTCAATCGCCGCATTTCGAAGCTTGAGCGCGTCGTAATCTGCATCCGACATCACCGGCGCATCGTCGGTGTGATAGGCGGTATTGGCTCCGGCAAGACGCTCCGCAAGCCGCGCAAGCTCTGCGCGCGCTTCATCCGCGCTCAGCGCCTCGACGGGTTTCGTCTCGTCCAGATGTTCAGCCATGAAATACTCCCCGCGGATGTCTTCTCTCTGATTTAGGAGAGGGACAGGAGGAGGTCCAGTCAGAATTCACGGAAGGAAGAAAACGCTCCGGACTGGCCTAAAACCTACGGCGTAAGACCGCCGGGGCACGACAACTCGCGTATCGTTCCGGTCAGGCACCGATGGCAATCTGTTCATCACCATGATCGTTTCCCGGCTCGGGATCGCGCAAGACATAGCCCCGGCCCCAGACGGTTTCGATGTAATTCGCCCCGTCGGTGGCATTGGCGAGCTTCTTGCGCAGCTTGCAGATGAAGACATCAATGATCTTCAATTCGGGTTCATCCATGCCGCCGTAGAGATGGTTGAGGAACATTTCCTTGGTCAAAGTCGTCCCCTTGCGCAGGGAAAGCAGTTCCAGCATCTGATATTCCTTGCCCGTCAGATGCACCGGTTTGCCAACCACGGACACGGTTTTCGCATCGAGATTGACCTCGACCTTGCCGGTGCGGATGACGGATTGGGAATGGCCTTTGGAGCGCCGAATGATCGCGTGGATGCGGGCCACCAACTCTTCGCGATGGAACGGTTTGGTCAGGTAATCATCGGCGCCAAAACCGAACCCTTTGATCTTGTTTTCCGTATCATCGGCACCGGAGAGAATGAGAATGGGCGTATCGACACGAGCCAGCCGCAACTGGCGCAGCACTTCGTGACCGTTCATATCTGGAAGCCCCAAATCGAGAAGGATCAGATCGTAATCGTAAAGTTTCGCGAGATCGATCCCCTCTTCGCCAAGGTCCGTCGTGTAGACGTTAAGATTGGCATGAGACAGCATTAACTCGATGCTTTTCGAGGTGGTAGGATCGTCTTCGACCAGCAAAATACGCATAACCTAGGAACTCCGTTATTCTCTTCCAAATTCGTTCTCGTTGCGTTCGTTCCTTTGGAAGATGGGCACAAATGGTTAACTACACGTTACCAGAGCTACCCTTTTTTGATTTTCCACTCAAGGTTGTCGGTATTTCTGCACAGATGTCGCCTTTAATGCCGCTTCGCCATGCTCAGCGATAGCGGTCTTCCAAGAATTGAATTCTTCCTCGGACAATCCATACATCTGAAGCGCCTCAGAGGTGGTGATCAGCCCGAACACAACGCCCTTCACCACAGCGGCCTTGCGCGAAGCAACCCAGCGGCGCGTGTCCTTTGGCGGCAGGTCGGCTCGGGTCATGATCGAACCGTCGGGCAATGTCACGGCACGCGGGCCGTCGACTTTTTTGAGGTACATTGGTCTCACCCTCTTCGTGAATCGTCACCCCGTTTTGCAGCAATCCTCTTAATGGGGGGTGAAGCTGGCTCTTGAGAGTAGTTCGAATTTTCCTATATAGCGGGTCTGTTCCCGAAAGGATTTGTTCATGTTTGATGACGGCGCACACCCGCTGAACTCTTTAGGCTTTGCGAAAGCCCCCAAGGACACCCGCGTGGTTGTGGCCATGTCGGGCGGTGTCGATTCCTCTGTTGTGGCCGCGAAGCTGGCCGAAGAGGGATATGATGTCGTCGGCGTGACGCTCCAGCTTTATGACCATGGCGCGGCCTTGGCCAAGAAGGGGGCCTGTTGTGCCGGGCGCGACATTCATGACGCGCGCCGCGTGGCCGAAGAGATGGGCTTCCCGCATTATGTGCTTGATTACGAGAACATCTTTCAGGACGCGGTGATCGACGAATTTGCCGACAGCTATCTGGCGGGGGCGACCCCTGTGCCCTGTATTCGTTGCAACGAGCGGGTGAAATTCAAAGATCTGCTCAACACGGCGAAAGATCTGGATGCCGATTGCATGGCGACCGGACACTATATTCAACGCGTGATGGGGCCGAACGGGCCGGAGCTGCATTCGGCGGCTGATGCGAACCGCGATCAGAGCTATTTCCTGTTTTCGACGACACCGGAGCAGCTTGAATACCTGCGATTCCCGCTGGGTCATCTGCCGTCGAAAGACGCGACCCGCGCCTTGGCGGCGAAATACGGCCTCTCTGTCGCGGACAAACCCGACAGTCAGGACATCTGTTTCGTGCCCAACGGCAATTATGCGCAGGTGATTGAAAAGCTGCGCCCGGGTGCGGCGGAGCCCGGAGAGATTGTCGATCACGAGGGCAATGTGCGCGGCACTCACAACGGGGTCATTCACTACACCATCGGGCAACGGCGCGGGCTTGGCATCGGCGGTCTCACTGAGCCGCTCTATGTGGTCAAACTCGACGTAGACAACCGGCGCGTGATCGTCGGGCCGAAAGAGATGCTTGCCACCCGGACCATTCCGGTACGGGAGATCAACTGGCTCGGAGATGAACCCTTCATGTCGCGCAAGGAATGGGTTCTGGACGTCAAAGTCCGCTCCACCCGTCCGCCGCGCGAGGCCATCGTGCGCCCGATTTCGGAAACCGAGGCCGAGGTCGAGCTGGCGATCGCCGAAGAAGGTGTCTCGCCCGGTCAGGCCTGTGTGTTCTATGATCCGGAGAGCCCGCGCATTTATGGTGGCGGCTGGATCTGGAAAGGACGTTGAGATGAAACGGATCGCGCTTTTGGCTTTTCTCCCCACCGCCTTTGTTGCGGCTCTTCCGGTGGCAGCCATCGCCGATCCGTCTTTGGAATGCGCGCATTTCAGCTCTCAGGTCGAAATCGGCAATTGCGTTGCCGAGGCCGAGGCCAATGCCACCCGCGCGATGGAACTCACGCTCGGTTTCGCCAAGGGCTCTGCCGAGGAACTCGATGGGATCACAGGGCGCGCCGTCGCCCTGCCCGCGCTTGAGGCCTCACAAACCGCTTGGGAAGCCTATCGCGACACGCAATGCGATTTTGTTGGCGCAGGCTTTGGTGGCGGCTCCGGCACGGGAATTGCGATCACCTCTTGCCGCGTGGAGCTGACCCGCGCGCGGACGAAAGAACTGAACGATCAATTGCGCTGAGTGGGCGACAGGCTCACCAAATAGGCCGCGAGATCGGCATTGTCCTGATCCGTTCGATCCTGATCCAAACGCGTCTTATGCGAGGCGATAAAAGCAGCGACTCGGGGCGCGTCCTCTGGCGCGAGGATCATTTCTATCGCAACGCCATGACATCGCGCACAGCGCTCCGCGTAAATTTCGGCGCCGCGCGCCGGGTCTCCGAAAACTTCCCCAACGGCAAGCTCGCCGGCATGTGCGCCTGGCGCACAAAACGCCACCCCGATACAAAAAACGCCACGCAGCATCTCGGACCTCCGCCCTTCACGTTATGCCCGGATTTGACCGAGCGCAAAGAACGGGTTTTCCGAGTCGGATTACCGTCAGCCACATGGTTGCAATGGAGGGCTGCGCCATGACGTCCAATGTGAAGTTCTGCCAAAGCTGCGGCATGCCATTGTCCCAAGACCCGCTGGGCGGCGGTCGCAATATTGACGGCACACGCTCTGATCACTTCTGTTCGTTCTGCTATCTCGACGGCGATTTCGTTGATCCGAACATGACCGCGCATGACATGCAGGCGCTTTGCTCCGAAAAGCTGCGCGTGCATGGCATTTGGGCCCCTGTCGCGTGGTTCATGACCCGCAACATTCCACATTTGGAGCGATGGCGCGACATGTCTTGACGATGTCGCTTTAGTGGATCAGGACTTGCCCGCTACCTGCGCGATACCGTCGAGCACCGCACGCGCGGCACGAAGCCCCGGAGCCTCTTCGCCCCGCCCCAAACGCTCCATCGTGAGGGTCAAAGCCGCGCGCTGCTCATCGGAATTCAGCGCATGGGCCAGTGCGGAGGAGATTTTCTGCGGGATACACTCCGGGCCGAGGTATTCCGGCACGACGCGGGTCTCGCTGACAAGGTTCACCAAGGTCACCGTGTCGATCAACAGCTTGCGCTTGACGATCTGCTCGGTCAGCCAGTTCATCCGGTAGGCCACGACCATCGGCGTCTCATTGGCGGCAAGCTCCAAGGACACCGTCCCTGATGCCGCAAGCGCCACGTTGGCGGCACGAAACGCCGCCTGTTTCTCCGCCTTGGAAGAGATCAGGATCGGTTTGACCGGCCAGTCCTCGACCGCGGCACGCACATGGTCCTCGACGCCATGCGCCATGGGCAGGACATAGCGCGCCTCCGGATGCGTCTTCGCGAAGAGCCCGAGGGTTTCGCCGAAGATCGGGGCCAGACGGCTGACCTCGCCCCGGCGCGAGCCCGGCAGAACCAAGACGAGGGGCGCGTCGCCAATGGCATGCCCCTCGCGGAAGGCCTTCACCTCATCGAAATCGGCGATGCCTTCGGCGACAACCGGATGCCCGACAAAATCACAGCGCAGCCCTTCTTTCTCGAAATAGGGCGGTTCAAACGGAAAGAGCGCCAAGACCTGATCGACCCGCTTCGCCATCTTCGCGGCCCGCTCGGGACGCCAGGCCCAGACCGTCGGCGCAACGTAATGACAAACCCGAATGTCGCTTTGCGCCTTCACCAGATCGGCGACGCGCAAACAGAAATCGGGACTGTCGATGGTCAGCACCACATCGGGACGCCAGTCGAGAATGGCGTCAGCCACCTCGCGAATGCGGCGTTTCAGGTGGAAATATTTCGGCAGGATTTCCGCAATGCCCATGAGAGAGAGTTCCGACATCGGAAACTGGCTCTCAAGCCCCTCTTCGCCCATGAGTTTCCCACCCACGCCGCGAAATTCGACATCGGACAGGCTTTTCAACCCGGCCATAACCGCCGCGCCCAGTTTGTCGCCCGAGGCCTCTCCGGCAATAACGAAGACCTTGAGGCTCATTGCGCTTTCAGGAACAGACCTGCCTCCTTGATGCGGGCTTCGACCTTGTCGCGTTCCAGCACGATCACGCCGCCAGCCGGGACGACGATGCCACCAAGCCCGGCGGAGATCACTTTCTCCACGGTCTCAATCCCGATGGTCGGCATGTCGATGCGCATGTCCTGCCCTTGTTTCGGTGCTTTCACGAAAACGCCCTTGGCGCGGCGCAACCGCTCCGGGGTGGCCCCAACGAAGGACAGCATGGCGTCGGTGCCCTGCACCGTTTCAATCCCAAGCATCTGGCCCCCGGCGCAGACCGCACCTTGTCCAACGTCCAGCGGCGAGAGCGCCTTGAGCACATCTTGCGCCCGTTCGGCATCGCTCAACTCTTCCCGGCTCGGTTTGCGGCCCCAGAGCGTGTCCGGTTCGAGCAGAAGGTCGGGACGGATTTCCGTAGCGCCACGGATCAGAAACCCCTGATCGCCGAAGAGCGCCAGCACTTCACGCAGCAACGCGTCGTCGCCCTTGCCCAAGGACATGGCGAGACGGAGCGCATGGCGGTCGAGAAGCACGGGGTTAACCTTGGGGCGCGCCATCGCGCCCGCGAAGACCACAGCGCCCACATCGTGAGATTTCAGAGCTTTGAAGAGCTTGCCCAGTTTCTCGATCCGCGCCGAGACATGTTCGATGCCTCTGGGCGCTTGCGTGTCGTCGAGCGTGACATAGACCGGATTGTTCAGGGCCTCGGCCAAAAGCTTGGGCAAGGCGCCGGAACCGGCTATGATCGCTGTTCTTGTCATCTGCGGATCAATTTGGGGTCAGGAAACCACGGTCGCTGTCGCCCATGACGAAAGCCACCATCCGTGCAACATAGTCGCTGTCGAAATCCTCCGACAGGCGTTGTGCACGGTCCTTGAACGAACCTTCGCCCTGTTTGAGCATCTGGAACGCGGCGCGCAGCTGATTGATGTCGTCACGCGGCACGCCCTTGCGCTTGAGCCCGACAAGGTTCAAGCCATCAAGCTCGGCGCGCGGCCCCTGCACCAGCGCATGGGGCAGCACATCGGAGGTGACCATGGACAAAGCGCCCACGATGGCGCCCTGCCCGATCCGAACCCATTGGTGAATGCCCGAAAGTCCGCCGATGATCACGTCATCCTCGATGTGGCAATGGCCCGCCACCGCCACGGAGTTCACAAGGATCACCCGATCGCCGATCTGCGCGTCGTGGGCCACATGGCAAGACGACATGAACAGGCCGTCATTGCCGACGCGGGTGACACCGCCGCCGCCCTCTGTGCCAGTGTTCATCGTGACATACTCGCGGATGCGGTTGCGCTCCCCGATGATCAGCTTGGTCTCTTCGCCCTTGAACTTGAGATCCTGCGGAATCTCCCCGATGGAGGCGAATTGGAACACTGTGGTGTCCGCACCAATCTCCGTGTCGCCGGTGACGACGACATGGGATTTCAGCGTGACCCGCTCGTGCAGACGTACGTTCGGGCCAACAAGGCAAAACGGGCCGATCTTGCAATCGGCACCAATCACGGCCCCGTCTTCGATCACCGCCGAAGGGTGAACTTTCGCGCTCGGGTCAATCGTGCTCATAGGGGGATCCTTCCGGCGGTCAGGCTCAGGATTTCGGGGTCAGGTCCATCATAGCGGTGAATTCCGCCTGACAGGCCAGTTCGCCATCAACCTCGGCACGGCCTTCGAATTTCCAGACCTTGCCGCCGCCACGTTTCACTGTGACATGCATCTTGAGTTGATCGCCCGGTACCACCTTACGGCGGAATTTCACGCCGTCGATGTTCATGAAATAGACGTTGAACTCTTTGTCGGCGAGATCCATGTGAACCCCCACCATCACGGCCGCGGTCTGTGCCATCGCTTCGACGATGGTCACACCCGGCATCACCGGCTCACCGGGAAAGTGGCCTTGGAAATGCGGCTCGTTAAAGGTCACGTTCTTGATGCCGACACAGCTGTTGGGCGCGTCAATCTCCACCACGCGGTCCACCAGCAAAAACGGGTAACGATGCGGCAGGATGCGCTGGATCAGATCGATATCGGCGGTCTTGGTTTCTGTGCTCTCGGTCATGGTCTTAATCCCCGGGGCCTTCTTTATATTTTGTCGGGCCAACTCAGACATATCCGGGCACAAGCCCAATCCCGCGCGCGGCCCTGAAGCGGGCGGGTCGTTTTCTCACAATCCTGTAACAATCGTGGCACGGGCTGACAAGCGCCCTCAGTCCTGTCCCGGTGTCGCAGAGCTGCTCTCAGCGGCTTCCCCCGCCCCGTTTTCGGTCTGATCAGGGGCAGTCTGATCCCCGGCGACCGCGTCACTGGCCGGCACATCGTCCACACCTTCTTGCGCATCAAGCCGCTCGATCAAAAGGCTGGACACGTCAATGGCGCCACTCATGAGATAGACTTGGCCGCGTTCGAACACCAAGACCGCGCCATAATCCCGCGCAATACCGGTCAGGACGGCGTTCATGCCCTTCTCAAGCTCGGTCAGACCTTCATCATACTGTGACTGAATGTCCTGTGCCTTACGGTCTTGTTCGGAACGGAAATTCGTCACCTTGTCATCGAAAGCTTTCGCCCGGGCGCGAAAATCAGCCGCACTCAAGCTGTCGCGAATATCCGCGAGGTTCTGCTCTTCGGCCTCAAGCTCGTCATAGAGACGGTTGTTTTCATCAAGAAGCGCCGCACGTGCTGCTTCGATACGCTCTTCCAGCGCTTTCCCGGTCTCGCTTTGCTCAACAACACGCGCCCGATCAAACACCAGCACCGGAAAGACAATCTTCTGACTTTGCGAGCGCGGTGGCGTCGGCGTGTTTGCCTCCTGCGCTTGGGCGCTAGATACGCCTAAGCTCAGGATACACAGCAGAACCGCAACAAGTCTACGCATCAGAGCGCGCTCATCAGAAGCTCTTGGACAGGGTCAGATCGAAGGTTTGCTCTTCATCGTACTCTTCTTTGTCGAGCGCATGGGTGAAGTTGAAACGCAGCGGCCCCATCGGCGTCGTCCAGAAGATCGACGCGCCGATCACGGAGCGCCAGTTCAACTCGTCAGACCCATCGATGATATCCGTCGTATCATCCAGTCCCCAGACCGAACCATAGTCAAAGAAGACACCACCGGAGAGGCCGTATTCTTCGGGAAGCCCAAAGGGGAAGTTCGCTTCCAGACGTGCCACGGCGTAGTAGTTGCCGCCAAGCGCGAGATCATTCGTCGAAGAGCGCGGCCCAATCCCACCGGGTTCGAAACCACGGATGATGGAAGAGCTGTTGAAATAGCGATCGGTGATCCGGCTATCGCCATCCGCGTCAAGTATGCCCCCCTCAATGGTCGCCCGCAGGGTCACTTCTTCGTTCCAGACCTTCATCTCACCGGTCAGTTCCGCAGAGGTCTTGATGTAATTCGAGTCCCCCCCGATCAGGCCCGCATAGTCCTGTCCGAATTTGAACAGCATGCCCGCATTCGGGTTCAAGCCCGAACGGCGCGTATCATAGCTATAGGAATATCCTAGGCTGTGGGTGGTCAACCGACCGGTATCAATATCGTCTTGGATTTGAACCGGATAGGTGTAGCCGTCATCCGTGTAATCTTCGTCCTCAACAACTTCACCCAATGCGCCTCGATAGTTGACCGTCAGCGCACCGTTTTCAGATACCGGGAAGGTCAGACGCGGCGACACGTAGAAGCTGCGGGTGATGTATTCTGCGTAGGACGGCTGCGAGGAACCAATCCCAGCCGACAGGCCAAAGGCCACATCGCGCCCGAGGAACGCCGGTTCAACGAAGTTGAAAGACAGGCTGCCTTCAGACACATCCGTGGTCAGGTTGAAGGAAAGCTTCTGGCCGCGGCCAAGGAAGTTTGCTTCGCTGAAGGATGCGATCAGGTTGGCCCCTTCGGACACGGAGTAGTTGCCGCCGAAGGTGAAAGAGCCCGTCGGTTTTTCCGTCACGTTCACATCCACGATCATCTGATCGGAGGACGAGCCTTGACGGGTGTTCACATCGGCGTTGGAGAAGAAGCCAAGCGCGCGGATACGTTCTGCCGCTGCGCGAATTTCGCGCGGGTTGAACGGGTCGCCCTCGACCGTCTTGAATTTCTGACGGACAACGCGGTCCAGAGTGGTGGCGTTGCCTTCAATGTCGATCCGCTCAACGAAGACGCGCGGACCACGCACCAGAGCGAATTCGATATCCAGCGTCTGGGTGCGCTCGTTGCGGGTCACGCGGGGGTCGACGCGCAGGAAGTCGATGCCTTTTTTGGTCGCCAAGGTCTCCATGCGCTCAACGGCATTGTCGACAGCGAGCGGCGAATAGGTCTGACCCGCACGGATTTTGTTCACCTTGAGGAACTCATCCGAATCGGCCTCCGCGATCTCGGAAGAAACCGTGATGTTACCAAACTCGTATTTTTGGCCTTCACGCACGTTGAAAGTCATGAAGTAAGCGTTGCGCTCGCGCGAGAATTGCGCAGCGACGTTCAGCACCTGGAAATCAACATAGCCACGCGAGGTGTAGAAATCGGTCAGCACGCGTTTGTCGAACTCGACGCGATCCTCGGCATAGGTGTCTTTGCCGATGATGAAACGCAGCAGGCCCGCTTGTTTGGTCTGAAGCACACGACGCAGGCGGCTGTCCGAATAGTTGCGGTTGCCGACAAAACTGAGACGCTCAACCTCGACCCCTTTGCCCTCGGTCACTTCAAACACCACATCGACGCGGTTGTCCGGGCGACGGATGATTTTCGGGGTCACGGTGGCGACAAGCTGACCTTTCACCTCATAGGCTTGGGTGATCGCAGCCGCATCAGCCTCGACGGTGGCCGGAGAATACACACGGCGCACCTTGGTCGCGAGAAGCGACATCAAATTGTCGTCCGAAACCTTTTTGTTGCCCTCGATGGAAATGCGAGACACCACCGGGAATTCGACGACCTTGATCACAAGCGTATTGCCGCGCGGCGTGAATTCGACGGTCTCGAAGAGGCCCGAGGCAAGCACCTTTTGATAGGCGTCATTCAGCTCGGCAGCAGAGACGGTCTGCCCTTGCGAGATTCCCGCGTAAGACAGGATCGTATTGGCCGACACCCGGGTCGCCCCTTCGACGCTTACGTTACTGAAGCTATAGGATTGCGCCACAGCTTTAGCGGGAAACGCCGTGTAGGACACGGTCGTGACAGCGAAAGCCGCAAAAGAAAGGGCAAATGCGCGGGCCGCGACATGCGATGCCCCACGGGTCGAACGATCATTGATTGCAAACATGGTGGCTTTCTCGAAATTCCCCACAAGTCCCTCGTTGAGTAACGGGAATGCCGCCCCTTGTCAAAACGGAACGGTCACCCTTTTGCACACACCATAGTGGCGTTCTCTCCCTGCGAAAACCCTTCATATTGATGAAAGGGCTACGAAAAGGGCTTGACGCATCACGAGGGATCACACGGCACAAAAATCCGTGACATCGAACCGCCTGAACGGCGCGGAAGAGTGCAATGTAGAGACGTCCAAAGATAGCGCCCGCCGAACTTGGCAGGTCTCTATCAGTTCAGAGGAACATTTGACCGAAAAATGCTCCGGCGGCCAAAGCGACAACCAAGGTCACAGCATAGAGCAGACGGTCCCAATTGAGATCGGCCAGTTGTGTAAGGCTGCGGTAGCTCGCATGAATTGCAGTCATTTAAGGGCCCTCCACATCGGATATTGGCGTCAGCTTGAAACTCTCAAAGCAGTGCGGCTCACGCCACACCGAAAAGGGACACAAGCGTCCCGTTTGGCTATAGTTTACGAATGGAATGTGGCGAGAATTGGACGTGGCACAATAATCTTGCCACCGGATCAATTCAGTTTGGGGCCAAATTTTAGGCCAGACATCGGCGCTCGGAAGCGCAGGCGGAAATCCGCCCGTGCCGCCTTATTTGCAGAACAAATCCGAGCTAAGCCCCAAAACCATGAAGCCCATGATCACGATCATGCCGAAGGTCATCATCACCCCAACAGCACGATCCGGCAGAGGTTTGCCGCGCACGGCTTCATAGGCGTAGAACACCAAATGCCCGCCATCGAGCACCGGGATCGGGAACAGGTTCATAAGGCCAATCGCGGTTGAGAGCATAGCGACAGTCCAAAGGAAACTGCTCGCCCCGTCAGAGGCGGAGGTCGACACCACCTCGGCAATGCCGACAGGGCCGGAGATATTGCAGGCGGAAATCGCGCCGGTGATCATATGCCCCAGCCCTGACAGGGACATGGTGATGATCTGCCAAACAGCGCTGATACCTGCCGACATGGCTTCGCCCAAACCGACAGGCTCAGTACCGACGGTGAAGAGCAAGCCGCCCGAGATACCGATCAGCCAGCGCGTTTCAAACCCGCCCCCTTCGGACGGAAGATCACGGCGGCGCGGTTCAAGTGTCGTCTCAAAAGTCTCGCCGCCAGCGTCATCAGGCCGCCAGATCGTCAAAGTCATCGCCGCACCTTCATGGCCCGTGACATAATCCTGCAAATCCCAGAACGTATTGACCGCTTCGCCATCAAGCTCAGTGATCACATCCCCGGTCTTAAGCCCCGCATCGCGGGCGGCGGATTTCGGGGAAATCCCGGCGACAATCACCGGATAGGGATAAGGCCCTTCGACCTGAATCTCCTGCCCGTCGCGGCGCACCGTGTAGGTGACGCGCGCATCGCGAGGAAGGTTCTCGACGATCTCGCCAAGATCCGTGGTCTCAGTGACATCGTCCCCATCAATGGCGAGAATTTCATCTCCGCTCATCAGCCCGACTTCATAAGGAACCGGGCGGATTTCATCGACAACCAACCGATCAGCGGCTTTGCCGGACATCAGAATGAAAACCGTGAAAACGAGGAAAGAGAACACGAAGTTGAACATCGGGCCAGCCGCAACCGTGGCCGTGCGCGCCCAAAGCGGCGCGCCGGGCATCGTGTGCCGAGCCTCCTCCGGGTTCAGCCCCTCGACGGCATGCGCATCGGGCGCAGATGCCGCGTTCGCATCCCCTGCGAATTTGACATAGCCACCAAAAGGCAGAGCCGCGATTTGCCAGACCGTGCCGCGTTTGTCCGTGCGTTGCCAGAGCGGTTTGCCAAAGCCCAGTGAGAATACGTCTGCCTTGATCCCGGACCAGCGCCCGACGATATAATGGCCGTATTCATGCACCGTGACGATGATCGACAGCGCGACGATGAAGAAGATCAGCGTGAAAGCACCGCCGCCCAGATCGCTCAAAAGAGTGCTCAAATCCCTAACCCCTTAATTCCTCAGGCTGCTTTTCTGGCCAGTTCTCAGGCCGCTTCGCGCGCGAAGACCCGCGCCCTAGCCTCTTTATCTGCCGCGAGGACATTGTCCAAGCTCAGCGCGTTGACGCCCAGGCTCACATCCGCTGACATCTCGTTGAGAACCCGTTCCACAACCCGCGCCATATCAAGAAAACCGATTTTCTTTGCAATGAACAGGTCCAGCGCGGCTTCCTTGGCGGCATTGAACGAAGCCCCGGCCAAGCCGCCGATCTCCATCACCTCACGCGCAAGACGCAGCGCCGGGAAACGGACCTCATCGGGCGCCTCGAACCGCAGTTGACCAACCTTGGCGAGATCCAGCCGCTCGACCGGCAGGTCACGACGCTCCGGCCAATGCAGCGCATAGCCGATGGCGTGGCGCATGTCCGGTGCGCCAAGATGCGCCATCAGCGCCCCGTCGCGAAATCCGACCAGCGCGTGGACGTAAGAACCGGGATGCACCAGAACTTCAATCTGCTCCGGCGAAAACCCAAAATATTCTTTGGTCTCAATAATCTCCAGCGCCTTGTTGAACATGGACGCACTGTCGATGGTGATCCGCTGCCCCATATCCCAAGACGGGTGTTTGCAGGCCTGTTCCAAAGTGGCGCCTTCGAGCTGCGCGAGCGACCAATCCCGGAACGGTCCGCCAGAGGCGGTGATGATCACGCGTTCCACCTCGCTTTGATCTTCGCCGACAAGGCCCTGAAAAACAGCCGAATGTTCGCTATCGACCGGCAGAACCCGCGCGCCATAGCTTTGCGCAGACCTCATGAGCAGAGGTCCGGCAGTGACAAGGCTTTCCTTATTGGCCAGCGCCAAAGTGGTGCCATGACGCAAGGCATGCAGCCCCGGAGCCAAACCGGCAGAGCCGACGATGGCCGACATAATCCAGTCCGCCTCCCGATCCGCCGCCTCGATCAGCGCCGCTTCGCCAGCCGCAGCCTCGATGCCCGTCCCGGCCAATGCCGCGCGCAAATCTGGCAGTCGATCTTCATAGGCCGTCACGGCCACATCGGCATTCAGTTCAATCGCATCCTGCGCCAGACGGGCGATATTGCCGCCCCCCGTGAGCGCCACGACATCATAGGCCACCTTATCGCGCCGGATCAGATCGATGGTCGATTGCCCGATGGACCCTGTTGCCCCGAAGATGGAAATGCGTCGCATGCGAAAGCCTCAGCCGAATATCGTCGCGAGAATAAGATAGATCGCGCCCACGGCCAAAAGCGCATCGAACCGGTCCAGAACCCCACCATGTCCGGGGATGATATTGGAACTGTCTTTGACTCCCATGCGGCGCTTGAGCGCGCTTTCCAGCATGTCGCCCAGCTGGGATGCAAAGGACAGAACGATGGCCGAGGACACAAAGAACCAGAGCCGGACGAAACCTTCGGGCATGAACGGATGGACGTAATAGGCAAAGATCGCCGCCCCGGCCCAACCGCCGAGAATACCCGACCAAGTTTTGTTCGGGCTGATCCGAGCCCAGAATTTCGGTCCGCCCAGCGTTTTACCGACCAGATAGCCGAGGCTGTCCGTGACCACCACAAGCCCGATCGCATAGAGCAAAAGCGCGCGCCCGCCTTCTGCCGAGAGGACAAGAAGCCCGAAACAGCCGAGGAGCAGGATCGCGAGATAGAGCGCCAGCATGGATTGATCGCCGGGCGCAAAGCCGCCCGCAGCCTGCTTGAGACGCGCCATGCGCGCGAGCTCCCATAGGCCGACCAGACCGACCGCAACGACGAGAAGTGTAAAAGCCAGATGGCCCACCCAGACAGCGCCCAGCCCAACGGCCACCATCACCACGGCAGAGATCAGCCGCGGCGCCAGATCGCGCCACTTGCCGGAAGAATGCCCACCGCTCATGGTTTCACCCCGCCAAAGCGGCGATCCCGACCAGCATAGCGCGAGACGCATTGCCCGAAGACATCTGCCGTGAAATCGGGCCAGAGCGTGTCGATGAATTCATATTCCGAATAAGCCGATTGCCAAAGCAGGAAGTTGGAAACCCGCGCCTCTCCCGAGGTTCGGATCACAAGGTCCGGGTCCGGCAAAACCCGCGTATCCAGATACTGAGTCAGCGTGGTTTCATCCACGGTTTCCGGGTCAAGCTTGCCCTCGGAGACATCGCAGGCCAGCGCCTTGACCGCACGGGCCACCTCGTCGCGTCCACCGTAGTTGATCGCGATGGTGAGATGAACCTTGCTGTTGTCCTTGGTGACCTCTTCGAGATCGTCCATCAGGGCCTGAAGTTTCTTATCTAGGCGCAAACGGTCGCCGATGAACCGAACGCGCACGCCTTCGGCCACAAGACCCTTCATCTCGTTCTGGATATACCGGCGAAACAGCGACATCAGCCCCGAAACCTCGGTCTGCGTGCGTTTCCAGTTTTCCGTCGAGAAGGCGAAGATCGTCAGATATTCAACGCCGAGATCGGGACAGGCCCGGACGATTTCCTTGACGCGTTTGGCCCCTGCGTGGTGACCAAACAGACGGGGCTTGCCGCGTGACTGAGCCCAGCGACCGTTGCCATCCATGATGACGGCGACATGTTTGGGGCCGCTTTCACCGCTCCTCATGTCATTTCCGGCCTCTTGCGGCGATTGCTCGCTCATCACGCCTCACATTTCATCTGACACATGAAGCGCCCGTCAGGGGCGCTTCGCAATCGTTCACAGCTACAAACCAGAGAAAAGGCCGGGAGGCCCTTCCCTCGGGGATCACACTTGCATGATCTCTTCTTGCTTATGCGCAAGCGTTTCGTCGATCAGCTTGATGTGCTTGTCGGTCAGGTCTTGCACTTCGCCTTCCCAGAATTTCTGGTCATCGTCGGACATGCCGTCCTTGTGCTTTTTGACCTGCTGCATGCCGTCCTGACGCACGTTGCGCACTGCGACGCGGGCGTGTTCGGCATATTGACCGGCGACCTTGGTGAGTTCCTTGCGGCGCTCTTCGTTCAGCTCCGGGATCGGCAGCATGATGATCGTGCCGTTGAGCTGCGGGTTGATGCCAAGACCGGACTCGCGGATCGCTTTCTCGACCTTGTTCACCATGCCCTTGTCCCAGACGTTGATCGTCACCATGCGCGGCTCCGGCACGTTGACCGTCCCCACTTGGTTGATCGGGGTCATCTGGCCATAGGCTTCGACCATGATCGGCTCCAGCATGGAGCCGGAGGCCCGTCCGGTGCGCAGCGACGCGAATTCCGTGCGCAGGTTGGAAATTGCGCCGTCCATCCGTTTCGCCAGATCGGCGGTGTCGAGTTCGAACTCTTCAGACATGGGTTCCCCCTTCTTATCTTTCTCTTGTCCCGAAAAAGGGACGCGTCGCCGGTGCTTATAGCCGGATCAGTTCACCAATGTATAGGTGCCTTCGCCCGCGAGGATCGAGCAGAAGCCGCCCGGCGCGTCGAGCGGGAAGACGATCAGCGGCAGTTTGTTGTCGCGGGCCAGAGCGATCGCCGAGGCATCCATGACCTTCAGGTTCTTGCTGAGCACCTCGTCATAGCTGACGTGATCATAGCGTTTGGCATCGGGATTGGTTTTCGGGTCTTTGTCATAGACCCCGTCCACACCGTTCTTGCCCATGAAGATCGCCTCACAGGCCATCTCGTTGGCGCGCAGCGTCGCCGCCGTGTCGGTGGTGAAATATGGGTTACCTGTCCCCGCCGCAAAAATACAGATCCGCTTTTTCTCAAGGTGACGCACGGCGCGGCGGCGAATATAGGGTTCGGCCACCTCGTTCATGGTGATCGCGGAGATCACACGGGTGTGGATGCCGAGCGCTTCGAGCGCCGCCTGCATGCCAAGCGCGTTCATCACCGTCGCGAGCATGCCCATGTAATCGGCCGTGGTGCGTTCCATCCCCTGCGCGGAGCCCTGAAGGCCGCGGAAGATATTACCGCCACCGATCACCATGCAAATCTCAACACCGAGGTCGTGCACCGACTTCACTTCTTTCGCGATGCGTTCGACGGTCGGCGGATGCAGGCCGAATCCCTGATCTCCCATGAGCGCCTCGCCCGAGATTTTCAACAGCACACGTTTGTATTTCGTGGCAGGGTGGCCACCGTTGACCACTTGGCCCGGCTCCAGCTTCGGCTCGCTCATCAGATGTCCCCGATTTTCGATGTCTTTGATGGCCGCCAAAATGGTCGAAAACCACGGGAGGATCAATGCGCGCTTCGATATATTTTTCCCCTTTTGCCTCTGGACAAAATCCCCCCGTAATGCCACCCGCGAAAACATGACACTGCCGTTCGATATATCACCGGAGCAGCCCGTCCTGATTGCGGGGCCGACAGCCTCAGGAAAATCTGCGCTCGCGCTCGAAATCGCCGAGACGCAGGGCGGTGTCATTGTCAATGCCGATGCGCTACAGGTCTTTGAAAACTGGCGCGTTTTGACGGCTCGCCCCTCCGTGGAAGACGAGACCCGCGCGCCTCATGTGCTCTACGGCCATGTGCCCGTCGATGCGCAGTATTCCGTCGGACATTGGCTCCGTGATGCGATACCCTATCTTTCCGGCCCCGAGCGCCCGATCATCGTCGGCGGCACCGGGCTATATTTCGCCGCTCTGACAGAGGGGCTGGTCGAAATCCCGGAGACCCCGCCCCATATTCGCGCTGAGGCCGATCAGCGGCGCGAGGCCGAGGGCGGTCATGCCGGTCTTCTCGCGAAACTCGATGCAGAAGACCCGAAGACTGCGCAAAAGATCGACCGGCTTAATCCGATGCGGGTGCAGCGGGCCTGGGAAGTGCTTCGCGCCACCGGGCGGGGTTTGGCCTCGTGGCAGGCAGAGACACCGCCGCCCGCCCTGCCCTTATCCGACTGTTTCCCCATCGTGATGGACGCTGACCGCGACTGGCTTAACGCGCGCATCGCCCGGCGATTCGAGATCATGCTGGATCAGGGGGCTTTGGAAGAGACCCGCGCCAATTTGCCGACATGGGACCCGGCCTTACCTTCCGCCAAAGCCATCGGCGCGCCCGAGCTCATCGCCTATTTGCGCGGCGAGATGACGCTCTTAGAGGCCAAAGAGGCGGCAACCATCGCGACACGGCAATATGCCAAGCGTCAGCGCACATGGTTTAGAGCGCGCATGAAGGCCTACCACAAGATATCGCTGCCTTAAGCAATCTTTGCGGATCACAGCCCTCAAAAACATATCCCATTGAAAATTAAAGATTTTCTTTGACAGAACTCTCGACAGGGTTAGGCTCGCGCAAGTTGCACAAAACGAACACGAACTGCCGCCATGTCTGAGACCTTCCCGAGAAAGATTTTCCAAACCCCGCCTTTGGGGACGCTCGCCAAATCCAAAACGGCGGAGCAATCCTCCGTGGGCGCACCGAAAAAGCGCCAGATGCGCAAGCCTTCGATTGTGGAAATCCCGGAACAACCCGCCTATCGCGTTCTGCCGCTGGGACGTGGATCGAACACTCTATCGCAATCCGAAAAATGGCGCATGCAGGCGATGCGCAGCCATCGCAGCCCGACACTCTTGTGGTTCACGCGCGGCCAGGGGCGGATCACGGTGTCCGGCGTGACGCGCGGGTTCGGCCCCCACAACCTTTTGTATCTCCCGACCCGCACCATGTACGGATTCGAGCCTGTCGGTCAGGTGATGGGGTACCGTGTCCACCTGCCCGATGATCCGGCCCTCGCCCTGCCCGAAGAACCGCTGCACATGCGGTTCCGCGAAGTGATTCAGCAAAATGAAATCACCGGCATGATCGAAGCGTTGCGGCGTGAGATCGAAGGTGATCAACCGGGGCGCGAGCGCGCGATGGCGTTACAGGCCGGGATGATCGCGGTCTGGCTGGAGCGGCAAATGTCGGTCATGCCGGATTACGATATGGCGCCCGATGCCTCCCGCCGTCTCGCCGCCGCCTTCACCGCACTGGTCGAGAACGAGCTGCGCGACGGGCATTCGGTCGGCCATTACGCTGCGGCGCTCGGCGTGACTCCGACCCATTTGACCCGCGCCTGCAACATCGCCTGCGGACGCTCCGCCTCCGCAATCCTCGCCGACCGCATCCATTTCGAAGCGCGCAGACTTCTTCGGGAAACCGATCTGCCGGTGAAAGCCATCGCGGAAAAGCTCGGGTTTCAGTCCCCGGCCTATTTCAGTCGGGCATTTCACAAACACACTGGCCGCTCTCCCCGCGCGTTCCGCCAGTCTCGGTGATCCGCTGCGTGGATTAGCTGACGTTTCATAGAAAAAGGCGGGGCAAAACCCCGCCTTTCTTCATCTCGATGTCGCATGTCTGCGTCAGGATTTGCTATCCTCTTGATCCGGCGTCAACCATTCGGTCTGAAGCTCAGACACATCGGTCACAACCTGATCGGCGAAGGCCATGACAAGCGCATCATAGAATTCCGCACGATCCGGCGGCACGATGGCGACATTGACCGGCTTGAAGCCTTCAAGCTCCTCGGCCTTGAGCGCGATATGATATTTCTTCAGCGGCACATCGCTGCCCGGCCCATCGATATAGACCCAGCCTTCGAGGCGATTGAACTTGCCGTCATCACCGAGATAAGCGGAGCCGAGATTTGAGATGTCTTTGACATCCACACGGACCTCGTAATCGCCATTCTCTTTGAATTGATCCGACAGACCGGCGGTGATCGCGAGGGTCAGATCTTCTGCGATATCCGGCCAACGGTCGAGCGCGTTGGAATCGACGGCTTCCAAATCGGCTTTCACCCCCACGCCGGAGATATCGAGCGGCTCTGCGAGAATCGGCGTCGCGGCGAGAGAAGCCGAGGTGAGCAGGGCGAACAAAACTGTGCGTTTCATGGTTCTTTCCTTTCAAACGGCGATGCCAAAAGCACCGTGTTGCATTGAGGGAAGAACGCCTGATGCGCAGAAAGGTTCCGGATGTCCGCAAGCGGGCTTACGATCCGTAGATGATCCGGACGTAATTCATCGTTTCTTTATAGGGCGGCACACCATCGTATTTGTCGACCGCTTCAGGCCCCGCGTTATAGGCCGCGAGCGCCAGACGCCAGTTGCCGAAGCGGTTGAACATCATGCGAAGATAGCGCGCCCCGCCTTCGAGGTTTTGCTGCGGATCGTTGATGTTCACGCCGAGCCGCCGCGCGGTTTCGGGCATGAGTTGCGCCAGTCCGGTTGCCCCCTTGGGGCTGCGCGCCGTCGGGTTCCAGCCGCTTTCTTGCTGCACGAGGCGCAGGAAGAGATCAGTCGGCACACCGTGCTTGCGCGCCACCTGTTCGGCAATCGGCAGGTACTGGCCCTTATAAGCGCCAGTGTAGCGCTGGGTCAGACCATCCGCGCCGAAGCGTTCCGGCTGGTAGGTGAAGGAGTTGGAATATTGCTCAGCCGCGCGCCCGTCGAGCACATCGAGCTGAGAGGAAAAGATCGCCATACGATTGCTGGTGGACAAAGTGTCGCCGGCAAAACCAAGGCCGGGAAAAGCGCATATTCCGATTGTCAGCGCCCGTGCAAATCCCTGCCCGAGAGCGCCTCGTCCCCGCGTCACCACCATCTTGCGAAATCCGTTCACCGTTCTTTAACGGGTGCAATATAGAGGCAATTGAACTTATTTCAAAGAGACGAGATCGCGCAGGCGGGTTTTAGCTTGTGGTCCGCCCCTCAGGGATGGTGTAACGAGGGCCAACTCTAGAATCTCAGGGAGAAGCATCGCATGGCCGGTTCGGTGAACAAAGTCATCCTCGTGGGCAATCTGGGCGCAGACCCGGAAGTGCGCACCTTCCAGAATGGTGGCAAGGTCTGCAACCTGCGGATCGCCACGTCGGAAAACTGGAAAGATCGCAACACGGGTGAGCGCCGCGAGCGCACCCAGTGGCACACGGTCGCCATCTTTTCGGAGCCTCTGGCCCGCACGGCAGAGCAATATCTGCGCAAAGGGTCCAAGGTCTATATCGAAGGCCAGCTGGAAACCCGCAAATGGCAGGATCAGAACGGTCAGGACCGCTATTCGACCGAGGTCGTTCTGCGCCCCTACACCTCGACCATGGTGATGCTCGACGGTCGTTCCGGCGGTGGCCAAGGTGGTGGCGCTGGCGGTTACGGCGGCGGCTATGACCAAGGCCCGTCCGGCGGCTACGACGATCCGGGCTATGGCGGCGGCTCTTCCTCGGGCGGCGGCTACGGCGGCGGCTCCCAAGGGGGCGGCAGCTCCCGCCCGTCCCTCGACGACGACGAAATCCCGTTCTAAGGATCACGACAAACGATCACAAAACACCCCGCCATTGCGGGGTGTTTTTCGTTTTGGCCTTAGGCCACCTGCATCAGCCAGCACCGCGCGGATGAAAATTCCCGCCAAATCCCTTATATATATATATCGAGATCAGAGCCTGCGGAGGAGGCAGGCTCTGTCATCATAGGGGAGGAAAAATATGCTGAAACGAATTCTGGTCGCGAGCGACCTGTCCTCACGTTCCGATCGCGCCATCGAACGTGCGTTGCAACTGTCCGAGCAACACGGAGCGAAGGTCATCCTCATGCATGTCATTGACGATGATCTGCCCGCAAATCTGGTCACTCAGATGCGCGAAGCGGCGCAAGAGACTCTGAAGGCCCTTCTTAAGTCCAAAGACTCGTCAGAGGCCGTGGACATCACGATAAAAACCGGCGAGCCGGTCGCTACGATTTCGGAGATGGCTGAGGCTCTTGAAGCCGATTTGGTCGTCCTTGGTGTGCATAGGCCCCGTCCTTTCTGGGACATGTTTGCGGGCACGACGATGGAACGGCTTGTTCGTGCATTGCACCGTCCAGTCCTTCTGGTCCGCGATCCCGTTACAGGCCCGTATCAGTCGGTGCTCTGCGGGATCGATCTTTCGCCCTCCTGCCTCGCAGCGGGAGAAACCGCGCATGACATCTCTCCGGAGGCGCAGATCACAACCTTCCATGCGGTGCATGTCCCCTATCGCGGCATGATCGCCCGCGAGGCCAGCGAGAAACAACTCGCGCCATTTGTGAAAGATGCCCGCGACCGATTTGAAACCTGGTGGAACAGCAGTTCAATTCCGCAAGGGCTTCCCAAGCCGGAAATCATCGCCGATAGCGTGCATGATGCCTTTGCGGCCAATCTGGCCCAGTCGGGGGCGGATTTGTTCGCATTAGGCGCACATGGCAGGATGCCCTTTGCACCCACGTTGCTCGGACATTTTACAGAAGAGCAAATCCGCGAACCGAATTGCGATCTGCTCGTCGTCCGCTGTTAGACGTCACACGACGCCATAAAACCGTGCACGCGCGGCTTAACGCGCGTCCAAACCGTCGGCGATGACCTTGAGCACCGCCTCGCGCGGGACGTCTGCCGTCACGAAAGCCGAGCCGATCCCACGCGCGAGGATAAAGCGCAGCTGGCCATCAACGACTTTTTTGTCCTGTGCCATCAAGTCCACAAGCGCCTCGGCGGAGGGAAGATCGCCCTCAATATCCTTGAGATCGCATTTCATCCCCATCGCCTTGAGATGGGCACGCACCCGGCTCGGCGCTTCTTGGGAACACAGGCCCAGACGCGAGGACAGCTCGAACGCCAGAGCGCAGCCGATGGCCACGCCTTCACCGTGCAAAAGCCGATCCGAATAGCCCGTCGCCGCCTCAAGCGCGTGGCAGAACGTATGCCCGAGATTGAGAAGTGCACGATCCCCCTGCTCTGTCTCGTCGCGCTCAACGATATCGGCCTTCATCTGCACGGAGCGCCGCACGGCCTCCGCGCGCAACCCCATGTCGCCCGCCGCCAAAGCCGGGCCATTGTCTTCAAGCCATTCGAAAAACGCCTCGTCTCCCAAAAGCCCGTATTTCTGAACTTCGCCATAGCCCGCAAGGAAATCGCGCGGCGTCAGCGTGCCGAGTATGGAGATATCGGCGAGCACCAGAGAGGGCTGGTGAAACGCGCCGATCAGATTCTTGCCCTGCGGCGCGTTGATGCCGGTTTTGCCCCCGACGGAACTGTCGACCTGCGCCAGAAGCGAGGTCGGAATTTGCACAAAACGCACACCCCGGCGCAACACGGAGGCCGCAAACCCCGCCAGATCGCCGATCACACCGCCGCCGAAGGCAACCACGATATCCTTGCGCTCGCATTTCTCTTCGAGCAGCCATTCGACCGCGCGCGTGAATTGCGGCCAAGCTTTCGTGCTCTCACCAGCAGGCAGCGCCAGCGCCGTCATCTCGATGCCCGCTGCCGCAAGCCCCGTTTCAAGCGTCGCAAGATGCAAGCCGCCCACCGTCTCATCGGTCAGGACGAAGACTTTTTTCTTCTTACCCAGAAGCGGCGCGATATGTGCGCCAGCCTCTGCGACCAGACCTTCGCCAATCCGCACGTCATAGGCGCGGTCTCCCAAAGGCACATGTACGGTCTGATAGCTCATTGATCTTCCTCCAGTATTCCGCCTTGAGCGGCAAGCGCATCAATCACTTTTTCCGCCATATCCTCAATCGACAGCCCATGTTCGGACTCGACCACGATCCCAGCCTCCGCATAGGAGGGCGTGCGCGCCTCAAGAAGGGATTTCAGGGTCTCATAGGGATTGTCCGTGCGCAGAAGCGGGCGCGTCGTCTTGTGTTTCACACGGCTCCAAAGCAGATCGAGATCGGCCTTGAGCCAGACCGCGATCCCTTTTTCCGCGATGATCTTTCGGTTCACCTCTGACAGGAAAGCGCCGCCGCCCGTGGACAGAATCCCGCGCTGCGTTTCCAGAAGACGGCCAATCACCTCCGTCTCGCGCGCCCGGAAAAACGCCTCTCCGTCCCGCGTGAAAATCTCGGCAATGGATCGGTCCGCCGCTTTTTCGATTTCCTGATCCGAATCGAGAAAGGGCACGTCGAGACGTGCAGCAAGGGCTTTGCCCACCGCCGTTTTGCCCGCGCCCATCATGCCTACAAGGACTACGGTCTTTCTCAACCCGCTCACAGTTTCTCCCCTCGCATCCGCCTTCACACGCGGCAATTTCCCGCCTATGAAAATTTAGCCCCCTCAATGGCGTGATCTTGCGAAAAATGCCATATATAAAACCAAGAAAACCCCGGAGCGGCGGAAAATCACGGACGAGAACAGTTCGATCCACCGGTCCCGGAGCAAATGGAGGCAGTGAACTTTGCGCAAATTCCTTTTTCGGCTCCTCGCCGTACTCATTCTTCTGGGCCTGATCGGCTTTATCGGCTTTGCCTATGTCGGCGATCTTTCGCCGGAGCGCAGCGAACAACGCGTCCCGACGACGCTTGAGCTTCAGTAAGGGCGGTTCCCGGTGCGCGCCTCTGCCCTGAAGTGCTCCACGATCATCTCTTTGGGGCTTTCCGCCTCTCATCGCACATCTTTCCGCATTGCAACGGCTCTCTCGCTGTGCCTGATGCTGTCTGGCCTGCCCGCATTGGCGCAGGACGAGAAACCCCTGTCCGCGATTGACTGGCTGTCCGAGACCTTGGAAACCCCGCGCTCTCTGGCACCGCCTGCGGCCAGTGATATTTCAGAGAATGCACTGCCCGAGGAAGTCACCGTCCTCCCGCTTGACGCGCCCGACCCAGACGCGGCGGGCTTGCTTCCGGCCTCGACGACGGGCCTGCCGCGCGCGCTTTGGGGGGCTTCGGCGGCCAGCGATATTGCGCGTCGGATCGCCACGATCTCGGCGCGGCCCGATTTGCTCCCGGCCTCCCGGCGGCTTCTGAACACCTTGATTCTCGCCGAGCTTGATCCGCCGATCCAATCCGACCGTGACGCCCGGTTGTTTCTCGCCCGTATCGATGCGCTTTTGGCGCAGGGGTTGTTGGACGAGGCCGACGCTCTCATGGAGCTGGCGGGGCTGACCACTCCCGAAATTTTCCGCCGCGCCTTTGACACGAAGCTTTTGCTCGGCACCGAAGATGCCGCCTGTCAGCGACTCAACACCACGCCCGGCCTGTCGCCTGCGCTTCAGGCGCGGATTTTCTGTCTCGCACGCGGCGGGGATTGGAGCGCTGCGGCGCTGACGCTTGAAACCGGAGAAGCGCTCGGGCTCATTCGCGAGGACCAAGGCGAGTTGCTCGCCCGGTTCCTCGACCCCGAAATTTTCGAAGGCGAAGCGCCCCTGCCCGCGCCGGATCATCCGACGCCTTTGACCTTCCGCCTCATGGAAGCCATCGGGGAACCGCTGCCGACCTCTTCGCTGCCTTTGGCCTTCGCACAGTCTGATCTGCGCACCACCTCCGGCTGGAAAGCCCGTGCCACGGCCGCCGAACGGCTCGCGCGTGTCGGTGCGCTTTCGCCCAACCGCTGGCTTGGCATCTGGTCTGAACATCTGCCCGCCGCCTCCGGCGGCATTTGGGACCGGATCGACGCGCTACAGGATTTTGAGACCGCCTTGGGGCAGAAAGACGTGGACGCGGTCAGCAAAACGCTTCCCGAGGTTTGGGACGCGATGCGCGCCGCCGGATTGCAGCCCGTCTTTGCCGAGCTGTTCGCACAGGCCCTCTTCGACCTGCCCCTCACCGGCGAAGCGTCAGAAATTGCATTCGAAGTCGCGCTCCTGTCACCCGATTATGAGCGCATCGCCTTGAAATGGGCCCCGGCCCTGACCCGTGATCAGGTGTTCCTGCACGGCATCGCCATCGGTGATCTGCCCACGCAACGCGCATCGGCCCCGCAAGCACGGGCAATCGCCGCCGGCTTCCGCGCCTCAGGCATTCCGGTGCGCCTGAACACCTTGATCAGCGAACAACGGCTCGGCGAAGCCATCCTGCGCGGGATCGAGCTTTTGGAAGGCGGCGCGGCTGGGGATCTCGACGAACTGTCCGACGCAATTCAATTCTTCCGCGCCATCGGGCTTGAAGCCACCGCGCGACGGGCCGCGCTTGAACTGCTTCTGCTGGAGCGGCGGGGATGAGCCTGTCGCCGGAGGACGCGCGCTGGATTTCCAGCTTTTCCGAGGCGCAGATGGCCGAACTTGGCGCAGCCGAGAACACACGCCTGTCCTATGGTCGCGACCTCATCGGCTTTTCCGAATGGCTGGCCCGGCGCGGCCAGACATTTGAGAGCGCCACACGCGATCACGTTGAATCCTATCTGGTGGCCTGCGAGGCCGAAGGGCTGGCGCAATCGACCCGCGCGCGGCGCCTGTCCTCGATCAAACAGCTCTACCGCTTCGCGTTTGAAGAAGGCTGGCGCGAGGACAACCCGGCGATCCAGATCAAAGGGCCGGGCCGCACGAAACGCCTGCCGAAGACGCTGAGCGAAGACGAAGTCGCACGTTTGCTGGACGCATCGCGGGAGATGGGCCGCACGGAGGCCGACCGTCTGCGCAACACCTGCCTGATGGAAATCCTCTATGCCACCGGCATGCGAGTTTCGGAATTGGTCTCCCTGCCCGTCTCCGCCACGCGCGGCGATCCGCGGCTGCTTCTCATCATGGGCAAGGGCGGCAAGGAACGTATGGCGCCCCTGTCGGACCCAGCGCGCGCCGCGTTGAAAGACTGGCTCCTCCTGCGCGATGCGGCTGAGGAGTTGGCCAAGAAAGAATTCGGCACGAAAGCCTCGCCCTTTCTCTTCCCGTCCCGCAGCAAGGACGGCCATGTCACCCGTGACGGGTTTTACAAGCTGATCAAAGAGATCGCGGTACAGGCCGGGGTGTCTCCCGCCAAGGTCACACCGCACACGTTGCGCCATGCTTTTGCGACGCACCTTCTGGCGCATGGTGCCGATTTGCGGGCGATCCAGACGCTTTTGGGCCATGCCGATCTCTCGACGACCGAGATTTACACCCATGTGCTCGATGAGCGTTTGCGCGAGCTTGTTCTGACCAAACATCCTTTGGCGAAGGGTTGACCCGCTCGAATTGCGTTGCCCTCTTGCGAAGACGCCGCTCCAACCCCATAACCATGCCATGACAGAGACTTCCGCCCTTCTAGACGCCGCATTTTGGATCACCGCCGCCGCCATCGCGGGGCTTTTGGTGTTGTCCGCCTTTTTCTCAGGGTCCGAGACCGCTTTGACCGCCGCTTCGCGCGGGAAATTGCGCGCACAGGCCGACAAAGGCGACAAGGGGGCCGAGAAGGCACTTGCCGTGACCGAAGACAGCGAACGGCTGATCGGCTCCGTCCTTTTGGGCAACAACCTTGTGAACATTCTGGCGACCTCTCTGACGACGGCACTTTTCACAAAGGTGTTCGGTCAGAACGGCGTGGCCTTTGCCACTTTGGTCATGACGCTTCTGGTGCTGATCTTCTCCGAGGTGCTTCCCAAGACCTACGCGATCACCAATCCCGAAACCGCCGCCGCGCGCGTCGCCAGCCCCATCGCGATGGTGGTCAAAGTCTTTGCCCCAATCGTTGCGTTCGTCCGGCTTTTGGTGCGCGGCCTTCTGCGGCTTTTCGGGGTCAAAACCGACCCGAATGCGGGTGTTTTGGCGGTGAAAGAAGAGATCGTCGGCGCGATCACCCTCGGCATGTCGGAAGGCACGGTGGAAAAGGAAGACCGCGACCGTTTGCTCGGCGCGCTGGATTTGAGCGATCGTGCGGTGGAAGAAATCATGCTTCATCGCTCGCAGATCGAGATGCTGGACGTGGACCTTCCCGCCCGCGAAATCCTCGAACGCTCGCTGAAAAGCCCGCACACCCGCATTCCGCTCTACCGCGACGACCCTGAAAACATCGTCGGCGTGCTGCACTCGAAAGACCTCCTACGGGGGATGCATGCGGACCGCGTCGCCCATGAAACCGAGAACCCATCCATGTTGGTGGATTTCTCCGATTTCGACGTGATGAGCGTTGCGATGAAACCCTATTTCGTGCCGGAAACCACAACACTCGACGACCAGATGCGGCAGTTTCTAAAACGCCACACGCATTTCGCGCTGGTGGTCGATGAATACGGCGCGCTGCGCGGTTTGATCACGCTTGAAGACATTCTCGAAGAGATCGTCGGCGAGATCACCGATGAATTCGACCGCTCGGAAGATGCGCCGAAACAATCGGGGGAGACGGGCGATTGGGAGATCGATGCAGGGATGACGATCCGCGATTTCAACCGCTGGACCGACTGCTCCCTGCCCGATGACGAGGCCAACACCATGGCCGGTCTGGTGATCCACGAGGCGCAAACCATTCCGAACCCCGGACAGGTGTTCTCCTTCCACGGCTACCGGTTCGAAGTCGTCGAGCGGAAAGAAAATCGCATCACAAAACTCAAAATCCGACCATTGGCGGACGCCTGATGCTGTCTTATCAACACGGATTTCACGCGGGCAATCTCGCCGATGTGCAAAAGCATGGTCTTTTGGCGAGTGCCCTAGATTATCTGACGCGCAAGGACAAACCCCTGTCCTATATCGAAACCCACGCCGGGCGCGGGCTTTATGATCTCACGGGCGATCAGGCGCAGAAAACGGGTGAAGCGGCAGAGGGCATTCTCAAGGTCGCGGAGTGGTTCGCGCCCGATCACCCCTACTCCCGCGCGCGCCAGAGCGTGTCAGAGCGCCATGGCGAAACGATCTATCCCGGCTCCCCAGCCATCGCCGCCGCGCTGTTGCGAGACATGGACGCGCTGCATCTGGCCGAATTGCATCCCGGCGAGTTCGACCATCTGAAAACCGTCATGCGCGGTACCGGCGCGCATCTGGTGAAGGAAGACGGGTTTCAGCTTGCGCAAAGCCTGTGTCCACCCACACCCCGGCGCGGCATGATCCTGATCGACCCGCCCTATGAGATCAAATCCGACTACGCGACCATCCCCAGCTTCATCGAAAAACTGCACCGCAAATGGAACGTCGGGGTCATTGCGCTTTGGTATCCGATCCTGACCACGGGCGCGCATGTCACCATGACACGCGCACTCGATGCTGCTGAACTGCCGGGCTATCTCAAACATGAGGTCCGTTTCCCGCCCGCCCGCGAGGGGCATGGCATGATCGGCTCCGGCATGATTTTCGTGAATGCCCCTTGGGGACTAGAAGCGGAATGTAAGCGGTTGAGCGGGCTGTTCGCCCGCCTGAAACCCTGATCAGACCAGAATATAATCGACAGGTTGCGCCGCTGGTGGCAGATCGGTTTCCCCCATCGCCGCGAGCATGGCGCGTTCAATGGTGATGGCATAGGCCAAAAGCGGCAGGTCGTTCGGCATATCACCAAAAGGCTGTTCCAGCTCATCCGCCAAAGCGTCCAATCCGAAGAACGTATAGGCCACCAGCATCACGGCCAAAGGCGTGAACCAGCCCATACTGTCGGCCAGCCCGAACGGCAGCAAAAGGCAGAAGATGTACGCCGTCCGGTGCAGCAGAAGCGTATAGGCAAAGGGCAAAGGCGTGTTCGCCAGACGCTCGCAGGCCACGAAGGAATGCGACATTCGCGTCAGGCTTTCGTTGAGCACATGAGCCTCAATGGCGGCGAGACGTCCTTCGTGCAAAAGCTGGCTGATCTGTTTCGCCATTCCCGTCAAAATGGCATCCGGTACGCTGATGGTCTCCAGAGGCGTCGGCGGGGTTGAGCGCTTCGGCTCCTCCTGATGCAACTGCGCGACACAGGCTTTGGCATAGGCGATCACAGCTTCTAGAAGTGCGCGACGCGCGGGTGTCGCCACCGGCGCATCGCCATCCAGTGTGGCCGTCTGGCGTGCAATGTCGCGCGCAGATTGGATGATTTGCCCCCATTGCTGGCGCGCTTCCCACCAGCGATCATAGCTCGCACTGTTGCGAAAGCTCAGAAAGATCGAGATCGAAATCCCGATCAGCGCAAAGGCCGCCGGGTTGACCCCCGGCACAAAGGTCGGCTCAAGACGGTGCGCCGTCACGATAAGGCCGGACAGAATGCCCACGGCCAGAAGCTGGGGCCAGACCCTCTGGACCACCGCCCCCTTCAAAATAAAGAACAGCTTCACAGCGTTGGGGCGCTCACGAACGATCATTTTTGCTCTCGTTTCCTAGGTCAGAGAGCGCACCGATATCCGAATCCCGCGAGGAGTCGCCAGAGACATTTCAACGCGCCTTGAACAGCCCCCCAAGAATGCCCCGCACGATCCTGCGACCTGTGGTTCCGGTCAGTTCCTTGACCACCATTTTGGTCATCTGCTCGCCAAAGCTCTTCTCCGAAGACTTGCGCGAAGAGGTGCTGCGCGCGCTTGTGGTTTTGCGCTCGTAGCTTTTGCCGTCATAACGCCGCGCTTTTGAAAACTCGCGCTCAAGCTGCTCGCGACCTTTCACCTCTTCGGCGTCTTGCGCCTCTTTGGCTTCTGCCGCCTCAGCCTCTTTCGCCGCCGCCTCCGCGCGTTTCGTCAAGATCTCGAAAGCGCTTTCGCGGTCCAGAACCGTCTCGTATTTCCCGGCGATTGGTGAGGTCTTCACGACCTCGGCACGTTCCGCCGCCGTGATCGGCCCAAGCTGTGACGAAGGCGGGCGGATCAAGGTGCGTTCCGCCATGCTCGGCACGCCTTTGGCCTCAAGGAAAGAAGAAACCGCCTCCCCCGTCCCCACTTCCTTGATCGCCGTCTCGATGTCGAAGCGCGGATTGATCCGGTAGGTCTCCGCGGCAAGGCGCAACGCTTTCTGGTCCCGTGCCGTGAAGGCGCGCAGCGCGTGTTGGACGCGGTTGCCGAGCTGGCCGAGAATGTCTTCCGGCACGTCATCAGGGTTCTGCGTCACGAAATAGACGCCGACGCCCTTGGAGCGAATGAGACGCGCGACCTGCTCCACCTTATCGACAAGCGCTTTCGGGGCATCGTCAAATAACAGGTGCGCCTCATCGAAGAAGAACACGAGCTTGGGTTTGTCCGGGTTGCCAACCTCCGGCAAGTCTTCGAACAATTCAGACAGGAGCCACAGCAGGAAGGTCGCATAGAGTTTCGGCGAGGCCATGAGCTTGTCAGAGGCAAGGATCGACACGCGGCCACGCCCATCCGGATCGGTGCGCATGATGTCGGACAGTTCCAAAGCCGGTTCGCCGAACAGCCGGTCGCCACCTTGGTTCTCCAGCACCAAAAGCGCACGCTGGATCGCGCCCACGGAGGCGGTCGAGACGTTGCCGTAGCGCAGCGAGAGCGTATCCGCGTTCTCACCGACCCAGACCAAGAGAGATTGCAGGTCTTTAAGATCGAGAAGTGGCAAGCCCTGCTCATCCGAGACCCGGAATGCGATGTTCAGAACCCCTTCCTGCGCTTCGGTCAGTTGCAGCAACTGGCTCAGGAGCAGCGGCCCCATCTCAGAAACCGTCGTGCGGATCGGGTGACCTTGTTCGCCGTAGAGATCCCAAAAGGTCGTCGGGAAAGCTTCATAGGCATACTCCGTGAACCCGATGCTTTCGGCGCGCGATGTGAACGCCTCATGGGTTTTCGCCGTCGCATCACCGGCTTTCGCCAGCCCGGACAGATCGCCTTTCACGTCGGACAGAAAAACCGGAACGCCCGCTTTCGAGAAACTCTCGGCCAGAATTTGCAGCGTGACCGTTTTGCCCGTACCTGTCGCGCCAGCGATCAAACCGTGGCGGTTGCCGTATTTCAACAACAGATGCTGCGGCGCGCCATAGCCCTCGCCACCGCCCCCAACGAAAATTCTGTCCATAGCACTCTCCGTCATTCGATTGCCCCCAAGCCACGGCGTTTCACGGAAATCCTCAAGGAATTCAGTTCCGTATGCACCTACAATACATCCTTAACCATTTTCTGCCAGAGTAAGTCTCACTCTGAACCATTCCTCTTTGGTTCGGATGAACTTCCTCCCTGTCAGACTGGCCGCGCCGTTTTTGGTGCGGCCTTTTTTCTTTACCCACACGGTACAATCACGGCCTTTTTCATTTCGCATGAGAGATCATTCGCAACCCACGCGTTTTGGGTAATTTTACCGCAATTTGTCGCTGAAATTTTACCGTTGACGGCATCACATTCCTGTCATACGTTTTCTCCAATAAGTCGGCCAAGTCCGACGGGGAGAAAGTCATAAACCATTTAGATATGTGGGAACCCACGGATCATGGATGGATTTGCAAGGGCCTCGGGAAACCGAGGCTTTTGTGTTTTTCAAGCGTATCGCCAAACCAAAACTCCCTGACCCGGAAACGCCACATATCCTCACGAAAATATTCATGCTGTCCCCCTGACAGTCAGCCTTGCACATGTTAGATCAAGCGCAACATCTTATAACAAGCAATGGACAGATGATGACCACCATTACCCGCAAACTTACCGCTCTTGCCACTGCCGCCGCTTGCGCACTCAGCTTGGCGCAACCGCTGGCCGCACAAGATTCTGAACTGTCTGCCGGTACGCCGATCTCCACCGACAACGTGGGGCGCCCCTATACGCTGGAAACTCAGGGGGATTGGGAAATCCGCTGCATCAAGGCACCTGAAGGCCAGCCAGATCCATGCTCGCTCTACCAGCTTCTGAAAGACGAGAACGGCACAGAAGTCGCTGAGGTCACCATCTTTCACGTTGGCCAAGGCAACATCGAGGCAGCAGCAACTTTTACCACACCTCTGGAAACCCTTCTGACGGGCCAGCTCGCGCTGTTCGTTGACGGCGAGAATGGCCGTAAATACCCGTTCCAATTCTGTAACAAGGTTGGGTGTTTCGTGCGTGCGGGCCTGACGTCCGAAGATATCGATCTTCTGAAAAAAGGCAGTGAAGGCATGGTCGGGATCGTACCGGTTGGGCGCACTGACAACCCGGTCACACTGACAATGTCCTTGTCTGGTTTCACCGCAGGATACGCCAAAGTGACCGAGCTGAACGAAGCCGCAAAAAATGGCGAAGGCCCCTCCGCTCCGGACGCTGCACCGGCTGAATAATTCGCTCTCAGCTCCTAAAGCGTTTCTACTTAAACCTGAATCAGGGTTTGAGCAGAAACGCGGAGCAACGTCCAAGCGAAGCGGGCGTTTCGACTTTATGTGATAGATCAAGTTAAAGTCGAAACGCTTTAAGAAAAGAAAACGCCGCTCGGAGAGATCCGGGCGGCGTTTTTATCCGTTTTCGGAACGAAACTCAGGGTGCCTTGCGCAGGGCCATAACCGCGTTGAGACCACCAAAGGCGAAAGCGTTCGACAGGACCACATCCACAGAGGCATCGCGGGCCTCGTTCGGCACCACATCGAGCGCACATTCCGGGTCGGGCTCTTCATAATTGATGGTCGGCGCGATGATGCCGTCCTTGAGCGCCATGATACAGGCCAGAAGTTCGACCGCGCCCGTGCCGCCGATCAGGTGACCGTGCATCGATTTCGTCGACGAGATCATGATGTTGTCGGCATGAGCGCCCAAAGCGTCGGCCACCGCCGCGCATTCGGTTTTGTCATTCGCGGCCGTGCCGGTGCCATGCGCGTTGATATAGCCGATCTCGGAAGCATTGACGCGCGCGTCGGCCATCGCGCCGGAGATCGCACGGGCTGCGCCCTGTTTCGACGGCATGACAATGTCGGAGGCGTCGGAGGTCATGGCGAAACCGATCACCTCGGCAAGAATTTCAGCGCCGCGCGCCTTGGCGTGATCAAAGTCTTCAAATACGAACACGGCCGCGCCCTCGCCCTGCACCATGCCGTTGCGGTTCATAGAGAACGGACGACAGGCATCTTTCGACATGACGCGCAGCCCTTCCCACGCTTTCACGCCGCCAAAGCAGAGCATGGATTCCGAACCGCCGGTCACCATGGCCGTGGCCATGCCCGAACGGATCATGTTGAACGCTTGCCCCATCGCGTGGTTCGAGGACGCACAGGCGGTCGCCACGGTGAAACACGGCCCCTTGAGGTTATATTCCATCGAAACATGGCTGGTCGCCGCGTTGTTCATCAGCTTCGGGACAACAAAGGGGTGAACGCGGTTCTTCCCCTCTTCATAGACCATACGGTAATTGTCGTCCTGCGTGGTCAGACCGCCGCCAGAGGTGCCGAGCACGACGCCGGACCGCAGCGCCAGATCACCGACGAACTCAAGCCCGGACTGGCCGATCGCTTGCTGTGCCGCCACCAGAGTGAACTGAGTGAAACGGTCGTAGAGCGCCATTTGCTGACGGTTGAACCGCCCTTCGGCGTCCCAGTCGTGGACCTGTCCACCGATCTTGATTGCCAACCGGTCGACGTCGCGGAAATTCAGCTCGGAGATGCCGTTCTTGCCCTCGGCCATGGCCGACAAGGTTGAAGGAACGTCAACGCCAAGCGCATTGACCGTCCCGGCACCGGTGATGACAACGCGCTTCATGCTTTCTGATCTGCGATCAAAGCGTCAACCGCCTTCACAATGGCGGCCACAGAGGAAATGTCGAAATCCGACTGTTCCGGCTCGTTGGCATTGAACGGCACGGAGATATCAAAGGTCTCTTCAATGGCGAAAATGCTTTCGACGAGCCCGAGGCTGTCGATCCCCAGGTCTTCGAGAGACTGATCGAGGGAGACATCCGCCGGGTCCAGAACTGCCTGTTCCGCGATGATCTCGATGATCTTCTCTTTCACATCCTGCGACATTTGCGCCCCTCCGATCCGAAACTTGTGGCCTGATTTAGAATGAATTGCCCGGTTAGGAAACAGGTTTTTGCGCTCACATCACATCAAATGACGCAGCGGCGCGTCCTTCAGCCCTTATCGCGCAGCTTTGAAAGCGCACGCGGCAGACGTCTGAGCGCTTTGTACATTTCGATATGGGTCTGCATCGCGACCGCCGGATAGCCCATCATGGCCTTGCCTTTGGGCACGTTCGACAGCACCCCGGTGCCCGCGCCAATGATCGCGCCCTGCCCGATGGTGAGATTGTCGGCCGCACCGGCCTGACCGCCCATCACACAGAAATCGCCGATCACCGTCGATCCCGCGATCCCGACCTGACCGCAGAGAAGGCAGTGATTGCCGACGACGACGTTATGCCCGATGTGAACCTGATTATCGAGTTTCGTCCCGTTGCCGATCCGGGTCGCGCGGATCGTGCCCTGATCGATGGTGACATTGGCCCCCAGCTCGACATCATCGCCGATCATCACGGAACCGATGGAGGCAATCCGCATCCAAGCCTGCCCCGCTGCTTCAACGGTTTCGCCAAGACTTTCGCGGGCTTCTTCGACCGCCGATTTTTCCTGCGTCACAAAGGAAAATCCATCCGCACCGATCACGCCGCCCGGCTGGGCGATCAGGCGATCCCCGATGGTGGCATGCGCACCGATTTTCACGCCGGGATGGATCAAGGCATCATCGCCGATGGTCACCCCTGCGCCAATGGAGACATGTTGCGCGATTTTGGCGTTCTTGCCGATCTTCGCGCCTTTACCGATCACGACGAGCGGCCCGATCGCAGCATTTTCTCCGATCTCAGCGGTCTCATGAACGACAGCCGTCGGGTGAATGCCCGGCTCAAGCCCCAGCCCGTGATCGAAGGTCGCTGTGACGCCCGCCATAGCAAGACGCGCGCGTTTCACCAGAATGGCGGCTTCAAGACCAAGGCCCTTCCAATCCGCGCCGTCCCAAAGCACGGCGGCCTTCGCCTGCCCCTTCGCGATATTGCCTGCGAAACGCGGATCCATCGCCAGCGCGAGATCCTTGGCACCCGCGTCCTGCGGCTCGCGCGCGGCCTCGACACAAAGCGCACCATCGCCCTCGAACGGCGCATTGAGCGAAGCGGCTAGATCGGCAATGGTGATGGGCATGGTCTCGTCTCCGTCAGAATTGCCGAAGACATAAGCCCTTTACCGGGCTTTGAAAAGCAAAGGGGGCCGCAAAGCCCCCCTGATGTTTCCAACTGTTACGCCCGCGTGATCTCAGCAGAGCGCATATCCGCGCACTCAGCCACCGACGGAGCGCAGCTGCACGCCCTTGGCCTGAAGCGCCGCCCAGATTTTCGCATCTCGGCCATAGACGTCCCGGCGATATTCCATCCCGCCCTTCGGCAACGTCACCGCCGTGCGATAGACCAGATGCACCGGAACATGCTCTTGCAGCTCGATCGCGCTTTCCTGACCGGTTTTCAGATGCGACTGGAACAGCCCGACCGGGTCAGAGCTTTGTTTCGCCAGCAGCGCATAGGCAAAATCGAACGGTTGTTGCAGACGAATACACCCATGCGAGAACGCGCGCACTTCACGCCCGAACAAGCTCTTCGACGGCGTGTCGTGCAGGTAAATGTTGTACTTGTTCGGGAACATGAATTTCACCAGCCCAAGCGCATTGCGGTTCGAGGGCGGCTGTTTGAGATTAAACGGGAAGCTCGACGTCGTGTATTGGGTGAAGTCCACATTTTCCCGGCTGACCGTCCGCCCGCGACTATCGACAAGGCGCAGATGCCCCGCCGCGTTCGGATTTTTCTGCATCATCGGCAGGTATTCTTTCACGGCGATGGAGCGCGGTACGTTCCATGTTGGGTTGATGACCATATGCTCCATCTCGTCGGAGAACTCGGGGCTGCGGCGGTCATGGGAATTCTGGCCGACAACAGAACGCGTCTCAAACGTCACCCGGCCATTATCGACAATCTTCGCCGAGAAGTCGGTCAGGTTCACCCAGATGTGGCGTTTGCCGAGCGGCATGTTGATCCAGCGTTCACGCTCCAAAGCAACGAGGATCGAGGCAAGGCGCTCCTCCGGGCTGACGTTGATCTCTGCGAGCGTACCCTGCCCGGCGACACCATCGGGCGTCAGGCCGTGCTGCATCTGAAAAAGCTGCACCGCTTTTTGCATCGCCGCATCATAAGATGTGGCCGCAGACCGCGGCAGGTAGCCCATCGCCATCAAGCGGTTGCGCAGGATAATCACGCCATTGCCCGTCGCACCCGGTTCGTATTTCGAGCCCGGAACAGTCTGGCCCCAACCGCCTTTGCCGAGAACCTGCTCCATCTTCGCCTTTTCTTTCAAAAGACGGGCATATTCCGGAGAGCTGGGTTCAAGCTTGCGCAGATAGGCTTGCGGGTTGGATTTGACGAAATTCGTCAAAACCTGCACGCCGTCGCGATATGGCACCTGCCGCACAAGACCAGAGTCGATCCGCGAGGGGATCAGCTGACCGGTCTGAACGTCACGGGCATATTCCAGAAAGAGTTTCGCCATCGCCACTTCGGCCCGCCCCAGATCGCGGTCGGATTTGATCGCCCGCAGATTGGCCTCAAGGAGCGTGATGTCATAAGGTGCCAAACCTTTTTCCGGCGCGGTCTGAACCGCGCGAAGCAAAGCCTGACGACGGGCTTTGGCACGGGCGCTGTTCTCCGCAAACACCGGCTTGTAGCCATTGGCGCGGTAGAACTCTGACAGATCTTTCGACGAGGACGCCGCTTCTGCGATGGATTGCATCAGCGCGCTGACCTGCTGCGCCTGAGCGGGCAACGGGGCAAGCGGCAGTGCCGCGAAGGAGACAGTCGCACCGATCAGCGCGGCGCTCAGCGTGCGGCGGGAGAAGGCCGGGAAAACGCAGGCCAAGCGGGATACCGGAAAAAACAGCATGTCGATCCTCGAACGAAATTCAGCAGTCATTTGATTGAGCCTACAGGAAATCCGAAACCATAGTGAGGGGGAAGAATTCGCCCCAGCCCTCATGTGCCAAAAGCACAACACCACCCGACGAAAGGGAGCGAGTCGCCGTTTTTCCCCTTAAAGGGGGCTTGAGGCAGCGAAAGAAGACACACGCTTTAGGATATTTCAATAACAATAAATTCAACCTTTGCGAGCATTCCATTCGGACTTCTGCCTAAAAGATGATTATCATCTCCTTAAGAAACGCGTGTTTTTCCGGCAACAGACAAGAGGTTAGCCCTTCTTTGCGCAAAAAACTGCCGATTGCACGCATTCCCGGCACCTGCGACCAAACCGACGCTTGGCCGAAGAATCACAATATGTAATAAAACTGCCAGAACGGTGAACACGCCGTTACTCAACTGGTGATCATGACACGTTTGATGATCACGACCCGCTCACGGAAGATCAGTTCGGCGTGACAACAAGGGCCGAAAAGAAATTCCGACTGTGGTTCGAGATCGCTCGGCAGAGACACAAATCTGACGTGATCATCGTTTAAAAGGCCGCAACAAACGGCAAAAGTGTCGAGGCAATCGGCACAAGACATCAAGACCGCATGAGGCGGGAACAGGTAAGCGACGGGACGCTTTTGAGAATGACCAATAACGCAGCAGGCGTAATCACACGCCGCGGACTTCTACGCGGATTTGCAGCAACAGCCCTCAGCGCAGCTCCAGTATATGCCAACGCAGCAGGTTTCCTGCGGGGCTCCGGCGACATCCGCCGCATCAACATGTACTCGGGGCGCACGGGTGAGAGCATCGACACGATTTACTGGGTCGAAGGCGAATACATCCCCGAAGCGCTGAAAGAAATCACCTACTTCTTCCGCGACTGGCGCAACCACAAAATCAAGGCCGTTGACCCGCGCACCGTCGACATCATGACCGCCGCGCACCGTCTGATGGAAACCGATGAGCCTTACATGCTGCTCTCGGGCTACCGCTCCCCGGAAACCAACGCCATGTTGCGCTCCCGCTCCAGAGGCGTTGCGAAAAACTCCCTTCACATGCAAGCACAAGCCGCCGACCTGCGTCTCAAGTCCCGTTCGGTGACGCAAATGGCTTCTGCTGCGAAATCCTGCTCCGCCGGCGGTGTGGGCACCTATCGCGGCTCCAACTTCGTGCACATGGATTGCGGCGTGGTCCGCACCTGGAACGGTTAAGATCAAGCTGATCCCGAACAGCGATAAAGCCGCCCACTGGGCGGCTTTTTTCATGTCTGTGCTTCCCTAAAAGAAAACGGTGCCCGTGGCTATTCCGCAGGGCTGACCGTTTTCAAACGTCCCGGCTCATTGGCCTCCAGATAAGCCTCCTGCTCCGGGGTCAGCTCGATACAGTCATATCCGGTCACCATCGGCTTCACATGCTCACGGAAACCATGCCCCGTGGTCAACAGGTAGACGTGGACAATCACGAAGGCGAAAATCACGTAAGCCGCCAGAAGGTGAATGTTGCGCACCACTTCGAGCACGAAGGTGCTGTCAGAACCGCTGTCCCAGAAATTATAGGTCAGGTAGATGATCCCCGTGACCCAAATCGCCGGGAAGACAAACCATTTCAGCCCGAAATACGTGGCCGCCTGAAGCGGATTGTGTTTGCGCAGCATGACCTTCTGATAGGGCGGCTCCTCGCCCTTGAAGATACCATAGGCATAATACCGCGCGGTGGCGAGCATGCCTTCGACTTTGGGCAAAAACTGCCGCCATGTGCCGGTTGTGAACAGCCAGAATGTGGCGAAAATCCAGATCACCAGAAGCGCCAGCGCCGCAAGCGTGTGGAAAATCACGGCTGGACCGAAGGGGATCAACTGATGCACCCCGCTGACACGCAGCCCTGTGAACATCAGCACAAAGATCAACAGAGCCTGCGCCCAGTGCCAGAGCCGTTCAAAGCGGGGGTAGACCTTGACGAAACGCTTCGACATCAGTGAGTTCCTCCGTGTTTGCCGCGCGAGATCAGACGCAAAAGGCCGTGCCCCACGACACCGAAGGCGGAGAGCAGCACGAGAAGCTGACCAAGGCGCCCGATGATCGAATTCGGATTGGTGCCCGGCATGACAACGCCCGCGAGCCCAACGAGACGCCCGTCCTCAGCATGACATTCAGCGCAATCCATCGCCTCATTCGCCGGTGCGACCATGTGGGTGATCGGCCAGTACATATAGGTATCGATAAAGCCGTATTCGCCGGAATACTCAGACCCTGCGGCTTTCATTCCCGCCTCAATGGCTTTGCCCCAATCGAAATTGGTCCAAAACGCTGTGTCTGTGGTCGGCCCCCAAACATGGCTATAGGCCAGCTTGTTGTTGCCCGCGTCATAGGATTGCCGCCCGACCATCCGTTTGAACGGCCAAATGCGACTGTCCTCGCCATCGGGCGTGCCCAGCACCTTGTTGATCTCAACGACCTGCATCGGGTCGATGGTTTCCTCCGGCAGCGTATATTCCACAGCGCCGTTGAACCATGCGTAGTAAGGTTCGACATTTTCGCCCCAGTCGAAATCGCCTTTCGTGGAGAGATAGGTGTGCAGCTCCTGACCATCGCTCTGGGTGAAATGGTGCTCGGCAATCGGTTGTCCGACCTCGTTCAGCCGTCCTGCCGTGGACCAGTCCCAAAGGGTTTTCGTAGCAACGCCGCCGCGCGCGAATTCCGGGATGTGGCAGGTCTGGCAGGCCACTTTATCCGTGTGGTCGTTCAGCTTGATGCCTTTAAGGTTGATCGGGTGCGGCTCAGTATCGTGGCAACTTTCACAGGTTGCGGAGAAACGATGCTCTCCCGGCTCGCCTGTGCCGATCGTGTCCTTCGCATCGAGAAGATAGCGCGACCCGGCCCAGTTGTGACTTTCCTCCGTATGGCAATCGGAACAGACCATATTGGCCCCGTCCTTCGACATATGCACGTCCGTGTGGACGTCAGGATCATAGAGCGCGGAGGACAGGTCGCCGTGTTTCACGTTGTCGCCGCCCCCGCCGTAGAAGTGGCAAGAGCCGCAATTGTCCCGCGTCGGCATGCCGACAGACTGCGCCGATTTCATCAGATCCACCGCCCAGGCTTTCGCCCCGGTGATCGTTTTGGCGCTCTCAGGAACGTCGCCGAGAGGCGGATGCCCTGCCCCGGTCGCCAGCTTCGTGTATTGGCCCGACTGATCGTGACAGACCAGACAATCGACCACGTTGGCTTGCTGCGGCGGTTCGGACTGCATATCATCCCAGCCATAGCCCGCGTGACACGAAGTGCAGCGCGGCTCATTGCCCACCACATTGCCGCAAAACGCGTTGATCACGTTGGACTTGCCAAGCTCCTGCCCTGTGACCGGATTGCTGTAGTCCCACTGATAGTGGATCGAGTGCATGACCTGATCATCAGCCTCGGTATGACAGGTCAGACAAGCAGCCGTCACTTCCGGGCCGGATTTGAACTCCTGTTGCAGGATTTCGAATTTCGAGTGATCCGCTGTCGAGCCCTCTCCCGGCACCTCTGGGCTGATCGCATCCTGCGCGAATGCGATGCTCGCGGTCAGGCCGAACGCAAGGCTGGCGAACGCAGTTGTGGTGCGTTTGGCGTGCATATGATCCTCCCCTTCGCGCGCGTCACCTCGGGCGCGACATAAATTCACCCTAGTGAATACGAATATGGCGGCACTCTCTTTGATCTATCGCAAATGCACCTTTTAAGGACGCTTGATCTGGGGATCGACAAAACCAAAACACCCGCCCTCATCGGACGGGTGTTTGGAAATTGAAAGCGGCGGGCCTCTTGCCGGATGGCCCGCCGCACGGCCCGGGTC